>JAGPVL010000013.1 GCA_018067045.1 Gammaproteobacteria bacterium | reverse complement strand
GCAAACAGCTTTCTCTCGGGATAGATTCATGAGCGATGATAACTTAGACGGGGTTAGGCATGCTAGGGAGCAGCGCAGTCTCAAGAAGCGCAGAGATGTCGAAAATGCAATTCATAGCCTTAAGGAGCGCAACGAAACCATTACCTTCAAAGCAATAGCGACTTTAGCAGGGGTAAGTCGTCAGTATCTTTATAACAACTTCAAGGATGCCATATCGAGTATCCGAGAAGATGATAGATCGGCCGCTGCCCAGATTGACGGCGTAACGGTACCTGCGCGAACACCGGAGGAGTCGCGTCACGTTGAGGCGTTGCTTCGGAACAAAATTGAACGCTTAAAGAAAGAGCTCGGAGTTGTTCGTCACGAAAATGCCAGACTGAAACAGTCCTTAGAGAAAGAGCGAGGGAATGCGGAGCACTTCAGGCAAAACTGGATTCAAGCACGCACTCAGTCTTCCTCATGACGATCGCCCTCAGGCGAATCTAGGTCTTCGAAAGGGTCACGATCATGTGATCCTTGATTGCGATCCTTTGGCGAGAGAAAATCATCGGGAACGTCTTCTTTCTTTTGTTGTTTGATGAATTTTTCCCAACTCATCGTTATATCTTTTTTAGCCATAACTTTTCACGCTGAGTAGTGAATGAGGTCGAGATTTCTACGGACAAAACTACGTTTTCATGTCACTTTAAACGACACCTTCATGCCTAGCCTTGTTGCTATTGCAACTAGAGACTCCAGATCAAATCCACCAACCATTCCTGCAGTGAGTTCTGCTGTTCTTGCCTGCGTGAGGCCTAACGACTTATTACGCGAAACTCCATGCCGCTCGTCTTCCTTGATATTTTCTTGGATTCTTATCATGAGGTCGCTGCGAAGCTTAAGGAGATCGGCCTCCTCGGGGGTGTCGCAAATCGCATCCCACACGCTTGAGTACGTCTCTGATTGCGCTGGCTTGGTCACGGGAAGTCTCTCCTTAACAGGGTTCTAATTTGGGGCCCGAAGTGTTTGGCGCTTTATGTCTTCTATGTGATGTTATCCGTTACATAGTATAAATGTCATATAAGATGCGGGCGTAGATGGATCGAGGGCGCATCTCAAGATGCGCATTCTTCAGAGGTTAGAGTATGTTATGAATATGTCTTTTTGCTCTTCATGCCTCCAACTTAAAGCTGTGGCCACCACTCTTGATATTTTAACCTTGTCTTTCAGCCTCTCGTAACCAGTCAGAAATACCGGTTACGCCAAGCCCTAAGAATTTATCTTGGATAGCGATGACTCGCCGCAAGAATTGCCCGCCATCAGATTCTTCCCTCTCCTCTGCCTCCGCAAATAATCGAGTTAATAATTGAGACAAGCTACCTTTGTGGTCATATAAGCCATGCTCTCCACTGTGACTCATATACCGCATATAGGCCTCAGTTGCATCTAATGCAGTGTCAGTATCTTCTTCAGATGCAGCACTTAGCCATTCGCCAAACGAATGGACGCTGATCCGCTTGGATGGTGTCTCTTTCATAAGGCGCATAAAAAAGGTCTTTGTAATTTCTGAAGGAAGTAGAATAATCGGAGAGCGATGTAGAAAGATGTTCGTTACACATTGGGCTACGACTATAGCATGTTTTGAATTTAGGCCTGCTTCAATGCCTAAAAGGCATATGTTGCGATGAGCGATAAGATTGCTAGGGTGGGACCAAACGGTGGCGCCGCCTTCCCAGGCTTTGTCGGAATCTAATGAGGAAAACTGGGCTAGTAAATCTGACGCGTCTATATGGCGTGACAATGCGGAAAGTGCCATGATTCGCCCCCACGTCCCAAGGTCTTCCGGCTTCCCTCCTGCCTTGATTCTATCCAGTAGCCGATTAACGCGATCAAAATTGGTATTGTAAGAATGATACAAACATTGCTCTGCCGAGCTCCACAGAGGATCTTCCGCTGACATTATTCTCTCGAAAAGATCCCATCCAAATTCAGGTCGTTTGGCTTGAACTTTTGGCAGGCGATGGAGCATTAAGGCTTGTATAGGTCTAGAGCCAAAACTTGAAAAATAGTGCAGTGCAGGAATAAGTAGCTCTGGCTGCTCTTCACCTGCGCGATCCAGCCCGCTGGAAAGTGTCAGCAGTGCTTCAGAAACCTTGCCTGCCGGCATGTTGATAGCTTTTGAAATTAGATCATGAGTGTCGTTTTCTAAGGTTTCGTCGCCTCTCTCGTCATGGGTATATATAAAAGACCACGCATGATATACAAGTCGCTTAGCTAGATCCGTATTCTTAACAACGTAAGAGCACGCCTGAATCACGTCTGCTCCAGGTTGAGTATTTCTCCATACAAATGAATGTCGGTCAAGCTCGTCTATTAGCAGTCCGGCCAGAACTAGAGTGTCTACGTCCTCGTATACTTTAGGCTCGTTGTTATAGCTCCAGTTTCCATCGGTATATTTAATATAGGAGGATGCACCCTCCATAATACTTGATCGGAAAGCCTTGGGAATGTTTCTCCATTGACGGCCCAAAAGGCTAATAAACCTCATTGGCTGCCTAGAGGCTGCCTCGCGTAATTGCCAGGCCACCTGATCTTCGCCTCCGACCAAGAAATCCTCAAAATCGCTTTGATGCCCATCGTAGTGATGTAATAGCTGAATCACATGCGAGTCACTTGATTGGATAAAAACGTCAAAAGGAAATGGGGCGGCGACTACTCCGCCGCGAGACATTATGCGCGGCTCTCTGGTCAGGTCGCCATCTCTTGAACGCAGCGAATCAATGATACTCTGAGCATTATGAGGACGCATATGGCATGGAATAGTTGTCAGCAATTCAGCACGCTGGCGTAATATACGGCCTCGATAGCGATCGTCATATTCGTCTTCTTGCCACAACTTGAGCACGCTCTCTATTAGAAAATCCTGCTCGTCGCTTGAGAGGTGATTGAACACGGACTTAATCAAGGATCCCATCTCAAAAGTTAGACTAGATCCTAGCAAAGAACTATTACGCAGCATCGACTGCGCCACTAAAACGTTGTTTTCAGGGTTATTAGTGCATGCAGAAACACAAAAATATCTCAATGCAAGCTCTTTGCTAACAGCTAGGCCATTTCTATTAGCTTCCCACCAACCCGAATGGCGGCTAGCGTGTGCTTTTATGGAGTCTTCGACAGCCGTCATCAAATTTTTAATAGAGTCTCCGTGCATACTGTCACCTTGTCGGTGGGCTGCCCCGTATGAGGTATCGTCAAGGAAATGGTTGTAATACTCGCTATCGCTTTCCATATAGCGTGATGCAACTGCGGCACTCCAGCTTTCTATCGCAGCGATTGCGTTATTAAGAAGGGATTCTGATTCCTGCATTCTTTGGATAAGAAAGCTGCCCTCTTTATCTCCAAACTCATACGGCCCACAACGCAGCTTATCTCCCAGCCTGTATTCCAATATATCGCTTTCTTTGAGACGCGCTACTATGTACGCCCATAAAATCTGGTCATCCACTACGCCGACCTCAAGACAGCGCGCTATAACTGCGCCGACACCGTTATAGCTTTCATCATTGCAAAGGATGAGATCATTTAATATTGGGGATACTATATGAAGATTTTCAGGGGCCATGGAATCTATGTGATGCCCTATCTGAATAGCTAAGTTTCTATTTTTCAAGCAGTCAAGAGTCAGGGCTGTTGCCCAAAAGTTTACTACCCCCCTAGGGTCAATGTTTAGCCATTTCGAGACCATATGTACGTGGGTCATTAAGCCATCGGCATCATGCTTTTCGATCAGTATTGGAACGAGATGCTTCAAGAAAAAGAAATGCCATTCTGGAGAGGATGCGTGGGTATAGATCGCCTGAAACATATCCTTATAATTATTTCTCAGGTCGCGAACTAGAGGCCAATCTTCATCTTCTGGATGCAGGCCAGAAAATGTTTCGACTACAAGTCTACGTATATGAAAGGCTGAATCACCAACTAGAACAGACCGTATTTGTCTTCTTAGTGTGGATTTTCTGCCCGAAGCAAGGTGCATAACAAAGCTTCGTATGCTTGGGCGAACGAAAGGCACCTGGGGTAATCTAGAGATAAAATCATTTAAAGTAATACCTTGGCGTAACGCACTACTTATTACGAAGACATCAAAAAGAGTTTGATGTCCAAGAGTCAGATCCCCGCTATGGGTATATTGGAAGACATTGTGACTGCAAAGTGCTCTTAGCGACTCATTTCCTGCCATAAAACGCTGTTTGGGGACGGACAAGCTACGCGAGAGAAGCATTTCATTGGCAATTGTCTCAACTGCTTGAAGTCCCGATGGACCAATAGCGCTGTCCTTGATTATCACCATATCAATAAATTTCTGCGCAAGATCTTGGCTGGTGACAACGCTAAAATTCCCTGCGCTCTGGGCTAGCTCAACATATAGAGCAAGCTCACGAGGATTTTTAAGGAGGCTGCGTGTTACATCATCGATGGAGGCCGTAGGAATTCCTAGCTTGCCGAGCAAAGGAGCAATATCTACATCCCAGCTTAGCGCTGGAATGCGGAACTCGTAGCCCCACTCCATTTCTGCAATACGACGATCATATCGGCGATCAAAGTCTCTGCAGGTGGTGATTACCGTAATATTGGGGAGGAGTAACAAGCGCTGAATTTGCGCAATAAAATAGGTGAGAGCTTTATGTTCCCTAGCGATGGATAGAACATCCAAAGAATCAATAATGACTACTAGCCGTATTTCATCGGCTAAACGCCCTGCTTCCTCAACCCATTGCGCGGATAACCCCTGAGACTCCCTTTCCTGAGATGTTGAAAAGTCGGCAAACTCCCGAGCTTGTATGAAAATTGATTCAATGTCGCAGGCTGAATTTGAACGGGCTTCTAACGCCTCCTGAATAGAAAGAGCTACACAGGTCTTTCCTGCGCCAGGAAGTCCTGTTATCA
This sequence comes from Gammaproteobacteria bacterium, assembly GCA_018067045.1. GTDB lineage: Bacteria > Pseudomonadota > Gammaproteobacteria > Pseudomonadales > Alcanivoracaceae > JARGPN01. The sequence continues at coordinate 37,296 of JAGPVL010000013.1, read as the reverse complement.
GAATGGACCGTGCGCCATCGTCTATAGCTGAAAGAATATCTGGTACGGTAGATGTTGGTAGCACATGGCCAGAGATCTTTCTAGCCCAATCCCTCCCTATGCACGATGTGTCACGGAACGAAGCCTTGACCTTCTGAATGTCGATGACTGGAGCTAGAGGCGCGCCCGCATCACGAAGTGTTTGCACCAAGTTTTGCTTGCTTAACCTGTATTCAGGAGCTTCTGCAGGAGCGTTACCGGTGCGCCCCCCCAAAACATCAAGTTTTCGCCATAGGCCTTGAAATGCGCTTGTCGCGTTCACCACGAGGAATTTCAATCTCTCCTTGAGCTTTTGCTCCATGGAATCTTGTGAGTCGGTACAGATGAATTCCACTCGCTTAATAAATTGAAATACGGAGAGCCCTCCGTACACGTCATCAAGAATTCCTGCAATGTGCTCGCGGGTGACTGCATGTTTTTGGGGAATATTATCAATAAATTCCTCTTCACTTGAGTAGCTGCTTGCATACTCTCCAAGTGAAGCCAAGTCCCCAAAGGCAGTTCGAGAGTAAAACCTCACAAATGCATTGCTGTGATTGGATAGTAGTTCTGCAGCCTTTTTTAGCTCTCCCCCTAGGCTGGCTACCGTCCAGTTCTTGTTATTGGGCTCATTCTTCTTGCACTGACAACAAATTATATTCCCGTTAGCTAGGCCAATAACCACGTCATCTACCGGATAGGTGATTGAATCAATTTCTATCCATTCATATTCATCACTGGAAATGACAAGAAGAGCCCAATCAAATGCAACTAAGGTTTGATAGGTGTCGCCACGATTTGATTGGATTCCTGCTATGCTCATTGACTGTAATCCGCCTGGAATAGTCGTTTCATATAACGGCTGAGTTACTCAGTTATTTTATGCCAATAGAAATGTTCATTGACCATGCTTTTTCCTTGATTAATCCTTCGACGCAGTGCTACGCAAAAGATTATGGGATAGATCTTTTTACTTAGTCTCAGTGCGATCAGCTAGAACAGGGTTCAACATTCCACAGTCTTAGAGATTTCAACGCAGGTTTTAATAGGAAGCCACATTTCAAGGTTTGAAGGATCGTCAGGTTTGGCCGGAAGAAATCCATACTGCTCGTAGAAGGGAACGACTTCTGGGGTCATCGGATCGACAAAAAGCCCTATGGCCGAGACTTGTTGTGCAGCCATAACAGTTCGACAAATCGCGTTAATCAATAGGCGTTCGCCTAACCGTTGCCCTTGTTGCGATTGATCCACAGCCAGCCGTGCCAACTTTACAGCGTTGAGAGGGTGTGGGTATTTTTTATAATCTCGGTGTGTTGGAGGGGTTGTCACCGAGTATCCTGTTAGCGTGTGGTATCCAATAATCGTCTCCGGCGCAGAGACTTGGCAAGCCACAAATGTTTTGCAAATATTCTTTGCGGCTTTCTGCCTAGCTTGTTTTTGCAAGAAATCATTAAGCTCAGTAACGCCACAATCAAACGCTTTACGATTATGTTGCGGCGTTATTTCTTCTATTCTTAGGGACATTCACACTATCCTTGTAATGCATCGCAGCTTTAAGCAATTTCTTATTGGCCTTCGGCGGGTTCTCCAAAGCAGAAAACAACGCATCAGCCCCGGCCATTGATAGGTGTAATGTTTGAGTTCGCTCAATCACGTTCCTAGCCTTCTCCATCGCAGCCTGAATCAGAAACTGGGAGAGGGTTGCACCCGAATAATCAGCTGCTCGCTGTATGATCTCTTGCACTTCGGTGGATGCACGCGCCACCAAGCGAGTTTCTTTGCGTTCTGAATGCATAGCCATAATATTCCACTCTCCCAAGTTGTCACTTAAAGCGTCCGTTAGCCCTTGGTGCCATTGTGGCACACAGCGACTCATGCCGCAAGATGTGTGCCTATTAGGCGTACATTTTGCGGCATGAGTCGCTTTCAAGTGGAGATAATCTTCTTGCCGCTCGTTTATGAGCGAGGCGGTGTCATGCAGCGGCTGGAATGTTGGACAATCTAAATGGACATAACAAATCTTGTAACTTGCTGTTTTATAACATTATTTACACATATTGGTGTGCATATATGTTAAATCAATAATAAGGGGCTAAATAGCACAAAGGTATTCTTGCCTCCCCCATACTCCCTCTTCCTACTGGGAGCTTTAAAGCCCAGTCGATTTGACCTACTTGTTGACCATGTCGGGTTGTTACAGCCCTTCGGATTTAGCGATGTCGGTTATTGATACATGGCTCCCCGCTAGGTTTTCTCGGCTACTTTGGCCGAATCATCTTTGGTTTTCTCTCTAAATTGGCACACTAGTACTTTATAACGGCGACAAAACGACCTGAATGCCGGATACAGAAACGGGTTAGCTAGGCGTAAAACTACCTCTGCGGCAACGGTGCCGCTTTCGCTGCGCAGTCAGGCTTTAGTAGCGTCCAGAACAAATAGGTTAAAAAAACAACAATAACTGAGAGAAGCCGTATGGACACGCCACGCTGTTTATTCACGATCGTTCGCCTCGCCTTGTGTCTCCTTTTTGTCCCCTCCGTATTATGGGCAACGCCCGCAGAAGATGCTGCCTATCAGCTTGCTCAGGGGTGTTATGCCGTGCAGTCCCCTGGGACAGGAAAATATCTGAGTCGATCTGATATAGGGACCTATCGGTTTGACGCTTCGTCTGTAGAGAATGCACCCCACTTCTTCTTTAAGCCTTCGGGTCTGGGCCGTTTTTTGTTAACGGACCAAGATGGAAAGTATCTGTCTAGCACCGTGCCGGCTGTTGAAACAGTGCGGTCTAACCCAAGTCTCTCTGGCGAATGGGAGATCACGGCGGATGAAGTTGAGCCGAACCAGTTTGCCTTTCAAATCCGCAATCAATTAACGCTGCAGCGTATTAAGAACAGTTATTGGAAAACGGTATCGTATTTTTGGGGCTGGTATAAAACTAAGAGTCTTGTGACGGAATCCGAATTCGACTTGGTGGCGCAGAGCGATTGTCGCGATTACACAGAAATGACGGTAAACGTACAGGCTGATCGCAACGCCCTTAAAGGTAACGTTAATGATCCAGTTAGAGGCTTTATCGATTCCCATACCCATATTACGTCTTATGAATTTATGGGCGGTAAGGTCATGCATGGCGATCCGTTCCATCGTTGGGGGGTTGAGTCCGCGCTTGCCGACAGTAAGGTTATCCACGGTAAGGATGGTTCGTTCGATATTATTGGCAACCTTTACCAGTACGGTGATGTGGGATATCGCTACGACACACGGGGGTGGCCCGATTTTCCTTGGTGGCCGAATCACTCTCAGCTAACCCACTCTGGCTATTATTACAAATGGATTGAACGTTCTTATCTCGCCGGTTTGCGTTTGATGGTTGTGGATTTAGTTGAAAACCAAGTGCTCTGTAATGTTCAGTCAACGATTAATCCCGCCGGATGGGTTGGTGCCAATAGCTGCGACACCATGGATAGCATTCGTTTGCAGGCTCAGCGTCTATATGAAATGCAGGATTATATCGATGCGCAATTTGGTGGACCGGGAAAAGGTTTTTTCCAAATTGTTACATCACCAAGCGAAGCCCGTCAGGTTATTGCTGACGGCAAGCTGGCGATTGTTATGGGCGTTGAAGCATCTGAGACGTTGAACTGTGGCGGCTTGGATTATTGCAGTATCGCAAAGGTTGAGTCGGGACTCATGGAGCTTTACGACCTTGGTGTGCGCGGTATTTTCCCCGCACATAAAGCGGACAATCAAATCGGCGGCTCGCATGTCGAAGATGGCTTCATCAATTTAGGCCAAGCATTATCAACGGGATATTTTTTCAAAACTAAAGAGTGCGATGAAGATACACGCGGCCGTCACTTTGCAACAGGCGTTCCCCTCCTTCGGGATATTCCGTTTATCAAAGATATTCTCGCTCAAACAGGAACAGGGCCTGAATATGATGAAACCATTGAGCACTGTAATACGAAAGGTTTGAGTGAAACGGGTGTCTACTTAGTTAATCGTATGATCGACTTGAATATGATTATCGAGCTCGATCATTCGAGCACGGATTCGGTGACGGCGATAATGGATATCATTGAGGCGCGAGATTATAGCGGTGTTGTTTCCAGTCACAGCTGGATGCATTCGGCCAAAGATAATGGCCTACATAAAAATACTAAACGATTAATTCAAGCTGGTGGCTTTGTCGCGCCGTATAATAGTGATGCGAACAGCATGAACGATCGCGTTGGCAAATATCTAGATGAGGTTGAGACAACGGGTTATTGGCAGGGCGTGGGCCTTGGTACGGATATGGCCGGACTGGGTGGCCAGGCTGCGCCGCGTAGCAATGTTAATAGTGCCCCGCTCCACTACCCATTTGTTTCTGAATTTGGTTTTGTTTTCGATAAGCAGGTGGCAGGTAACCGTGTGTTTGATCTCAATACGGACGGTATCGCGCACTATGGTTTGGTGGCGGACCATATCGAAGACATGCGTGAGCAATCGAATCCACGTATATACGAAGCAATTATGAATTCAGCTGAGGCGTATTTGCAGATGTGGGAGCGCGCAAGTAGTAATAATAATGCGCAATTTGTTGATCCGTTGTAACGTTTCTAAATTCTTTCGTCAGTAAGCTAAAGCCTTGGAGGGGTTCCCTTCCAAGGCTTTTTCTATGCAGTTGCTTGAGGCGAAAGATTTGTTAAACCTCTTGCCCAGGCGCCTGCTCAGCCATGTCGTGTTTTGCCCCGCCATAGAGTCGGGCGAGCAACGCGATAGTTGCAGAAACAAAGATGACCAGCGCCATGGGAATGGGTGTGTGGTTATGAAAAATGCTAACCAGCACGCCACAACCCCCGGCAATCATAAATTGCCCTGCACCACTTAATCCTGATGCTGTCCCAGCATCCTTCGGAAAGAGATGGAGCAAGCTTGCGATGCCGTTTGGCATAGTCAGCGCAACGAGGCCGCCGACGAGCATAATATTCGGTACTACGGTGACTAACGGTGGCTTGCCAAATAATAAAAATTGGCCGAGCAAGACGAAGCCGCCAATCCAAATGCCGACAAGGCCGCTGAGCATAATTTTATGGGAGTCATAATGACGTAGTAATACGGCGTTGAGTCGATTGAAGGCCAGCATCGCCACAACGTTAGCGCCAAATAAGATAGGAAACCAATTCTTGTCGACCTGATAAAACTCGAGATATAAGAACGCGCTATCGGTAATGAAGGCAAAGAACGCACTAAAACAAAAGCCGTTACAAATGATCAGCGCTGCGCCGGGACGATAGCTAATCACCCTCTTCCAGCGATGAATTAGGCCGCTGGTGTCGATCACTGAGGAGCGCGCGGTGGTTGGTTTCGGTAAGGCGTATCGGACAATCGCCATCAGTAACAGTGCATACGCGGCGAGCATCACGAAGATCAAGCGCCAGCCGCCTAGGTGAATGAGTAGTGTGCCCACCGCTGGGGCAACGAGCGGCGCGATTAACATGACGAGACCAATAGATGTGATCATTTTGGCCGCTTCCCTGCCCTCAAAATGATCGCGCACGGTAGCCCCCGAAGTGATGACTGTCACGCCGCCGCCAAGGGCTTGGATCACGCGTAGGATATCGAGCATCCAGACGGAATTAATCATCGAAATGGCGATGCTGGCTAGGGCAAACATTGTCAGACCCAATGTCGCCACAGTGCTGCGGCCGTATTTATCCGATATAGGGCCGGCGAACAGCTGTCCTATTGCTGCGCCAATTAAATACAAACTCACCGAGCGCTCTACCGCTGCGGTTGTTGAAGCAAAGTCTGCGGCCATGGTGGGCAATGCGGGCAAATACGTGTCAATGGCGAACGGCCCTATGGCAACCAACGCTCCCAGCGAGAGCGCCAATCGCTTAACGCTAGGGGTGGGTGTCTTTGGGGGTAGTGAATTTGTGTCAGGTTTGGCGCTCGATATTGCTTCGGTCATCATCAATTCCTGTGTAGACATCCATGGTACCGGCTAATACCTTTTTCGGCTATGACCTCTTAATAGGTTATACAGTATTTTTCATGCTTGCTGTCTGGGCTCGACACTGAAACCATAGCGCCCTTCGTTTGTTGTTTATTCGCCACGTTTATTGATGGATGCCCGTATGGAAATTGGTATCGCGCTGCAGTTTGCGCTGATCACCCTTGTTGCGTTTGTGTGCCAATGGGGCGCGTGGCGTGTAAAGCTACCTGCAATTTTGCCGTTATTGCTTTCCGGCATTGCCTTGGGTCCGGTGCTGGGCTGGCTTGCACCAACCGATCTATTTGGTGATCTACTGCTGCCCGGTGTTTCTCTTGCGGTTGCCGTCATTTTGTTTGAGGGCGCGATGACGTTAAAGCTAGATGAAATTCGCGGACTGGAAACAACCGTAAGACGTTTGGTGACTTGGGGCGCCTTAATAACTTGGGCAACCATTACTGCGGCAACCGTACTTTTTACCGAGTTATCGTTCGAGATAGCGTTGCTTTTCGGCGCGATGGTCACCGTTACCGGGCCGACCGTGATTGTTCCGCTGCTGCGTAGCGTGCGCCCTGTCTCCAGTGTTGCACGGCTATTGCGCTGGGAAGGTATTGTAATTGACCCTATCGGCGCGCTGCTTGCGGTATTGGCCTATGAGCTGATTATTGTGTCGGGCTCCAGCAGCGACGGTCTTGCCCACAGTCTATGGCTGTTTAGTCAAACCATTATTTTCGGCGCGGTGGTTGGTGTCGTGACGGCATTGGCATTAGCCGAACTGTTACGTCGCCATCTCGTGCCAGAATATTTGCGCAGTTTTTTAGTATTGTCGGTGGTTGTCGGCCAATACGTTATCAGTAACGAGTTGATGCATGAATCAGGTCTGGTGGCGGTAACGGTATGCGGCATGGTGCTCACCAATCGGCGCGGCGTGAATACCGACGATATTTTGCATTTCAAAGAAAACCTGTCCGTCATTCTTATTTCCGGTCTATTTATTGTGTTAGCAGCAGGGCTAGAGATTGCCCAGATGGCCAGTCTTGGTTTTGCTGCCTTACTGATTTTGGTCACCGTACAGTTTGTTGCTCGCCCCCTTGCCGTTCTTTTCAGTACGTTCGGTAGCAACTTAAACTGGCGAGAGCGCGCCCTGCTGTCTTGGATTGGTCCGCGTGGCATCGTCGCTGCAGCGGTGTCGGCGCTGTTTGCACAACGACTCGAAGCAAAAGGCATTGCTGGGGCGGAAACGCTCGTGCCACTGACCTTTATGATCATTATTGGCACCGTTGCGTTGCAAAGCCTGACATCGCGGCCGCTCGCAAAGTTGCTTGGCGTTGCAGAGCCCGCACCACGAGGTTTTCTGATTGTGGGCGCAAACCCAGTGGCACGGGCTATCGCTGAAGCGTTACAGAAAAATGGTTTTATGGTGCTGTTGACGGATTCAAGTTGGGAAATGATTCGCTCGGCCAGAATGGCTGGCTTGCCAGTGTTTTACGGCAACCCTGTTTCTCAGTATGCGGATCAAAAGTTGGATTTGGTTGGTTACGGTCGCTTGTTGGGTCTTAGTCAGCGTCGCGATTTGAACGCCCTATCCACCATGCGATATCGACTCGAATTTGGCGAGCAGAACGTTTTCTCCTTGGCGGCTCCTGCAGATACCGATGAAAAGCACGGCGTCTCACAAAACCATCGTGGTGGCACCCTATTTGATAATGAGCTGACTTATGGAAAGTTGGCGAGCGCCCTGTCTAAAGGGGCTGAGATTCGGCAAACGAAACTATCGGATGAATTCGATTTCGACGCTTACTTGAGCACCGAAGGGCGAACAGTCTGGCCACTGTTCGCAATTGACGGCCGCGACCGTATTCATGTTTTCACCTCTGGAGAAAAACCGAAGCCGCAGTCAGGCTGGCAAATGGTGTCTCTGATTCGTGATGAAGAAGAGGTTAAGCCGCTAGCCTAATAAAGAGGTCTTTTGTAGGAGCATGCTTGCAGGCGATCGCCCCCCTCGATCACAAGCAGGCTCCCGCAGTTGTGCGGTTGTTTTTCGTGGCAGATTGGTTGCAAGCGAGTCAGTTGTAGCTCAAAACCAAAATCTATCTATAGCAGGGCTGCCGTTTGCAAAGGGGCTGTTTTAGTTTTTTAAAAAGGCATTAGGCGCCAGCCACATTCAATATATAACCGAGCACCAGCACTTGCGGAATGGTGATCAGTGGCAGCGCCAACGCAACTTTCCATGATCGTGCCGTATCTCGAATGGTCATGATCTCAGTGTAATCGGTAGATACTCCAGCCATCAAAAACGTAAAGGTGTTTCCTGGGGCTACTGCACGATTCATGAGATCCGCTGCAATCGGTACACTTCCCTCTGAGCACACTTCAATCACTGTTGCGGCGAGCAGTGTCAGCAGCAAGCCCACCGCAGTAGGTCCAAACCAAGTGGAGAAAAAGTCTGCGGGCACCAGCGCGCGAATCAGTGATGCTAGGACAATCCCAAACAGCGCCCAACGAATAACCATCTTGGCGCCTTGAAAACCCTCTTTCAAAATGGCGGTGCTGCCCTGTACAGAAAATGTCGCGCCGCGCAGAACGGTAAGCAGACTAGGTGCGGGTTGATTCCTGACTTCCGCGCTGTAGGGGTTTACGGGTAACTTCCCGTTGGCAACAAGGCGGTCAAAACACCAGCCAGTTATTAACGCAATAATGAGAGAAAGCAGAATAAATAACATCGTCCAGCTCACGCCGATAAGCCCAAATAAGATTAGCGTGAGGGAAAGAGAATTCCATGGGCTGGCCACGAGAAAAGCGATGACCTGCCCTGTGGATGCGCCGCGTTCATATAACTTCATGCCAACGGCGAGAATGCCGTGGCTGCATAGATCGAGTAATACGCCGGCGCCGGTGGCACGAAATAAACCAGACCAGGTGCCGCCTTTTCCGAGCAGCTGCGTGACGGTTTCGCGCGGCACTCTGCCAATCAAGCCAACGAAAATAATGCCGATCGCCAGTCCCCACCACATGGCATTCATTAATTCGAAGCTACCTTGGGCGTAGTGATGAAGCCAGTGTGGTAATGCCTTGCTTTGCTCGTCTGCGGGAAAGGTAAGGTACGTTAGGTAACCCAGCGTAACGAAGATCAGTGACCCCCAAAGCAAAACATCTGGGCGTCCTTTCGCTGCAGGCGCACAGCAATCAGATGCCGCGGCATTGTCTGTATGCGCTTTATGATCTGCGTCGCTGCAGGACGAAGTGAGTTTGGATTTGTCGCCATTAGACATGAGCTTTTCCCTTTAAAGGGGCCCGTTCGCTCAATATGCTTTTCGGGTCTGCTGAATTTCCGTCGGACGTATCGTGGTCTACAAAGGATCCTATCAGTGCGCATATGCGTTCATCGCCGCCCGCACAATCAGGATGTGTTTCCCACGCATTTAGCGCGCCGCGCATACGATGGCTGAGGCGGTGAAGCTCTTCTATTCGGTGGTTAACCTCATCGAGACGCTGCTCGATCAATTGCCGTGTGGTCGCACAGGGGCTGACGCCGGCCTCTGACTCATCGACGAGCAAGCGGATGTCAGCCAAGGTAAAGCCGAGCGAACGGGCCTGCAGAGCAAAAATAAGCCGTCGCAGGTCGTCATGGTTGTATTGGCGATAGTGGTTGTCGGGGTTACGCGTGGGCCGCAGTAGTGCGATGTCGGTGTAGTGCCGGACGGTTTCGCTTGTTGTGTTAGCGCTTCTGGCCAACTCAGAGACATTCATAGCCTTTCTCCTGATGATGGCATCAGTATCAAAGCTAAGGGTAACCCTAGGGTCAATAGGTTGGAAGAGTGGCGAGCTAGGCTCATGAATAACTTTAAAAACAATAGCTTGCATCAACCAGTTAATGTTAATTCATTGCTGAGCAATCAAAAATAACGCCTGAAAGTAAAAATAATGAGGGCCTAGAGTCTTGGCTAAAACCGCTTACCCTTAGTCGCTACCCTTGGTGGCAGGTGCTGCGTTTAACCGATTGTTCATAACGGCCTGGCCCGCTTCGCCGCCGAGTTGAGCAAACCAAGGTGTTAGCGTCTTCATGGTTGAGGCCAGATTCCATGTAGGGTTCAACACCAACATGCCAGAACCATGCATGCCGGTTCCATCGGTGGGAACACGTATTTCACTGACAAAGGTTTCGCAATCGACGCCGCGAACAATGCCGTCGACCATGGCGCGATGGGCGTTACTTGGCAGCAGTGGATACCAGACGATAAAGATGCCGGTGCGCCAGCGTTTGAATGCCTTCAGTACGCCTTCCATTAACTGATTATATTCTTCTTTTTGCTCGTAACTGGGGTCGAGTAAAATCAGCCCGCGTTTTTCCGTCGGCGGTACGAGTGCAACCAATGCCTCATGGGCGTCACGAGAATAGAGCTTAACCTGACGATCACGATCGTAGAGCGCGACGAGCTTTTCCTGCGCTTTCGGGTGCAGCTCGTTAAAGATAAGACGATCAATGGGTCTGGCGAGGCTTTTTAGCAGCGCAGGCGATCCCGGATAAGCCTTCAGTTGATCTGCATTTTCTGCACGCACGCAGCGAGCGTAGTCAGCAAGTTCACTGGGCCAGCTTTCGGGCGGCCATACGCGCTCAATGCCGCGATGAGACTCGCCGGTTTTCTGCGCAGCATAGGTGTTGAGTTGGTAACGACCACTGCCGGCGTATAAATCCACCAGTGCCATGGGCTTTGGTTTGCGATTTAGGTAGGCGTGAACAATCGAAAGAACTGCGTGCTTGTGCACGTCAGCGAAACTGCCGGCATGAAAATCATGTACGTAACTAAGCATAATGAAAGCAAGAAACCCTATAGGCCTAGCTGGGTGCCAGCAGGCCGAACGCAGAGAACAACGTCTACCCTATGGATACAGCGGATAGGCGTTGCGAATGACGGCAGTTTACGCCATTCGCGCCTGATCTGCCGCGCTTTCTGCTTTAGCCGCACCGCTAATGTTTGATTGAGGCGTGCGCGCCTGAGCCGCGTTAGAGGAAGCGGCGCGAGCTGGGGCGGTGTTTGATTGTGGCACGCCGTAGAACTTTTCGATGATAGCGCGGTAACGATTGACCTCTTCCTGCCAGCGACTATCGTTCCAGCCAAGTACTTTTTGGCAGGCTTCTCGTACGGCGGGCAGAGCGGATTCGCCGCCGTCGGTTAGCAAGTTGCCGAGTCGTGTGCGGCGCAGCATAAGGTCATCGAGATGGACGACTTGCTCGTTATTGAGCACCCAATTAAGGGTGTCACGTAACATCTCCCCTTCAGGCATTGCGACGAGTGGATGGCCCAGTGTTCCAAAGATTTTTACTGCGGGATTAAAGCTCGTTGTCTTGCTTGAGGCGGCTTGCTTATGTGCCTTATCCGACAACAGTCCCGCAACGTTGAGCGCATCGAGTGCAATTAATCGAAATGTAGTGAGCTTGCCGCCGCTTACCGAAACAATGCCATTGGCTTTCCAAACAGCGTGGTCGCGTCGTTCCGCTGACGGATTAACGCCCTTACCTGAGGCAATGATCGGTCGAACACCGGCCATGGTGGAAATAATATCGGCGCGACTTAGTTGAATGGCTGGGAAATGAGCGTTGATTAAGCGCAGCAAGTAATCAATTTCGGCTTCGGTGCAAAACGGTTCGTGGTCCAACGACCCTTTGTGATCAATATCGGTCGTGCCAATGCAGGTGCGACCTTCCCACGGGAAAACGAAGACTGGGCGCTGATCAACGGGATTGAGCAGCGTAAAGCATTGTTTAACGGGTAGCTTTTCTGCCGCCACAAACAAATGACTGCCGCGCTGGGGGCGGACCCGTTCACTGGCGGCAGACAGATTATCTGCCCAAGCGCCGGTTGCATTAATGACGTGAGTTGAACTGAGTGTAAAGCTATCTGTTGCATCGCCGTCTGTTGTTTTAACGACAACGTGAAAGCCTTCGCTTTGATGGTCTATATGCTCAACTTTAAGGTAGTTACAGGTTTGCGCACCGCGCGATGTCGCATCGTGAAGTACGCGCATAACTAGGCGTGTGTCGTCGGTCAAAGCATCGGTATAGATCATGCCGCCGCGAAGATTGTCGGCAAGCAACTCTGGGGCTAGATCGAGGACGGCATCGCTTGATAGCCAGCGGTGATCACGAATGCCAGCAAGGAAGTCGTACAGCCACAGTGCGCCCTTTAATGCCCAGCGACCAGGGAATATGCCTTTGCGCACCGGAAATAAATAGTCTTTACGGACGACCAAATCAGGTAGCTCGTTAATTAGCCGTTCACGTTCTAGCAGCGAGTGACGGGTTAATCGAAAGTCTCCTTGTGACAGGTAACGCAAACCACCGTGTACCATTTTCGAGGATCGACTCGAGGTGCCCCAAGCGTAGTCCCGCTGCTCGACTAACAGCGCCCGAAGACCTAATCGTGCCGCTTCCTGTAAAATCCCTGCGCCGGTTATGCCCCCGCCAACGACTATCAGGTCCCACTGGGTTTGTGCCAGTGTTGCTGGATCTGGGCGTTGACCTGTCATGTTACTCTCCTGCGGCGGTGCTTAATCGGTAAGGAAATCGGCGATGAAATCAGTACCTAAAATATGGATTGGATGCCTCAGCTTTTGCCGACGCACGACTTCATGTTAACCAGCGTCGTATTAACGACTTTGGCGTATGCGCCTCTTCTTGCTGAAGCGCCTTAATCATCGACGTAATACTATCTGCCACTTGTTCACGCATTGCCCAGAGCACATTGGGGTCGTCGTGCTGACCGCTCAGCGATTCGGTACTAATGGGTTGACCTATACGAAAGCGGAACTGTTTTGGCCGTGGAATAAGTGTCGGGCCGATGCCGCGGACCAGTGGCATAAATAGGTCGCCGCCGCGCAATGCGTCGTTGATACGGGCATTCCTCAGCAGCCTCTGGCCGATTCGGCTGGCGAGAATATCATTGCCATCAAGGACTATCTTGTAGGTTTCGTCACATCCGACTGAAGCAAAGGGGACAATGTCGAAGCCGTTTTCGATTGCCATGCGGGCGAAGCCTGTTCGTTTCTTCCAGACCAGCTGATTGAGCTCACTTTTACGCTTGGCAACTTCTCTCGCTCCGCCAGGGAAAACCAGTATCCATTGTTTTTGCTGCATTAAAGCGCGGCAATTTTCAGGGGTGCCGGGCAGCGCGCCGAACCGGGTTAGCTGGGAGCCCCAAACAGGTACATTAAAATGCGCGTGGTCACCTAAGCTGCGAGGAAAAACGCCTGTTTGCCGGTATAACTCATACACGAACAGAGGCGAATCAATAACGCCAAATAGAGCGTGATTGCCGACCAAAAGTGCTGGGCGTTGCGGTTGTATATTCTCGGCACCGTCGAGTGTCGGAGAGAAATAGAGGCGTTGTAAGGCGGTCATTCTTCCCAGTTCGGCAAGGCTTGGTGGTGTGAAATCGATGTAATTTCGTTCAGTCATTGGCAGCTATTACCCCATTTGATGCGATGGTAAGTGGAACATGGGTGACGCGCTTAGCGTCAATATAGGGACTAATTTATCACGGCTGAGCGGCATATCGTTTTTTCCTGACACAAAAGGAGGTAGTCTTGCGACACGGCAACACTTCTAGGACTGGAGCAGATATGAAAAAGTTAGCAGGCGGCGTATTGATGGTTTCAGCAGTACTGGTAAGCGGGTGTTCAACGATCAACCCGTACACCGGCGAGAAGCAAATGAGTAAGGCTGGCGCCGGCGCCATGATTGGTGCTGCGACGGGTGCGCTTATTGGTATTGCGACCTCCGATAATGCAAAAGAACGCAAAGAGCGGGCCTTAGCTGGGGCTGGAATCGGCGCTGTGGCAGGTGGCGGCGTTGGTTATTATATGGACGTCCAAGAGGCTAAGCTACGCCAGAAACTTGAAGCATCTGGCGTGTCTGTTACTCGTGATGGCGATAACATTATTTTGAATATGCCGGGCAACATTACCTTTGATACTAATCAATCAATGGTTAAAGAATCGGTGAAGCCGGTACTGGATGCTGTGGCGGAAGTACTGAATGAATACAAGTCGACCATGATTCAGGTTGGCGGCCACACAGATAGCACGGGTGGCGATCAGTACAACCTTCTGCTTTCGCAAAATCGTGCACAAGCGGTTGCAAACGTAATGTTCGGTTTTGGTGTTATGCCGGTCAGAACAGATGTTGTTGGCTTTGGTGAAACGTCTCCAATCGCATCGAATTCTTCTGAATCCGGTCGAGCGCAGAACCGCCGCGTAGAACTCACGCTGGTTCCGTATACGAAGTAATTTTTTAGCAGGCCCAGGGTAAGCTCTAACTGGGTGCTGCCGCCCTACTGTTGGGGGCAAAAGAAAAGCCTGAACCGAACTGACTGCGATAATTCTGCAAAGAAAAGTTTCAGTCAGAAAGGTTCGGGCTTTTTTGTGTCACTCATGAAGTCTTGCGCCCTTCGATTGAAGCCTATCGCGTGCAGACAGCCTCCAACAAAGCCAACACCGCTGACCTTGTGGGGGGATGCCTTCAGGCGATGGGTTTTCGGCTTTGCGAATACTGGCTCGCGTGCAAGCACCCTCCCACACAAACCAAACACCGCTGACCTTGTGGGAGGCTGCTTGCAGGCGATAGGTTTTCGGCTTTGCGAATGCTGGCTCGCGTGCAAGCACCTTCCCACGCAAACCGCCACCGCTGACCTTGTGGGAGGCTGCTTGCAGGCGATGGGCCTCGAACGACTAACCGGCCTCTTCGTACAGCGGCTTAGAGAGTTCTGCCCAGTCCACCTCGCCATCATCGAGCAAGTTTTCGAACTGTAGAATGCCCAGACTCTCGAACTTGGGGCGAACGCTATCGGTTAATAAACCGATGCGATTGAGGTTCGGAATAATACGAGTGAATAACAGCATACGGAACTGCTGCATGATGGATGACTCAAGAACTTGCGCTCTAGCCTTCTCAGCATCCCAGCCAAAGTGCTCAAAAACGTCGGTGCCGATAAGCCGTTCGCGCATCACGACACAGGCCTCATAGGCGAATTGTGCCCTCTCCTCGCGCTCTTCGTCGGTCAGGGTTTTCACAAAGTCTTCCAGATAATTAACACCAAAAGTGACATGGCGTGCTTCGTCACGGATCACCAAGGTGATGATATCTTTTAACAGTGGGTCCTTTGCGGTGAGCTTAAGTGTATTGAAGGCTGCCAGTGCGAGTCCTTCGATAATGATTTGCATGCCAATAAACTTAAGGTCCCAGCGCGGATCAGTGAGGACTTTATCGAGAAGCGCCTTTAAGTGTTTATTGACTGGATAAAATATGCCGATTTTTTCCTGTAAATACTTAGTGAAGACTTCGACATGGCGGGCTTCGTCAAATGTTTGCGAGGCGGCATAAAGCTTTGCGTCAAAGGTTGGTGCGCATGAGGCGAGTTGAGAGGCAACAAGCAAGGCGCCCTGCTCACCATGAACAAACTGGGCGAGCATCCAGGCTAGATTATGCCAGCCGAAACGAAGCCTTTCTTCGTCGGACAGCGCTTCAAAGGTGGCCCAGCCTTTAAAGGGGTTTAGATTTTCATCCAGTGGGGCGAGATTTTTAGGAAAGTCTTGTTGCCAGTCGACGTCGATCTCAGCGTTCCAGTTGAGTTCTTTGCCGAGGCGGTAGAGCTTGCGAATACGATCATCGGCACTGGAATAATCCCAGTTGTAATGACCCGTAAGCGGTGTGCTAAAGATCTCGACGACATCTTCGACATGCGCGGCGGTCAGCTTATCTTCGATATCAGCGTGGCCTGGGCCGTCCCAGCTTTGGTAGAAACTCACCTCGGTTGGTGGCTGACTGACGTGCTTTATTTTCATGCCGGCTCCTGTCAATACGAATAGTTATACCCAACTAACAGTATGCCTCCGCCGGAGGTTCAGCCAATGCAAATGGCGACAAAATACAGCCTGTATACAACTCGTTTCGAGCTGTATATTTGTTAAAATTCAATGGGTTGAGGGTCTATCTTAATCCTTTTACTCGGACAGTAAAAAGTGCGCTCGCGCGATAGCAATAGGGTCTTCGCGGCGAACCTGCCATGCGCTGATATGCACGTTCGCGACACGCCGACCGAGACGTGTGATGCTGCATTCGACGTAGGTGTCTCGCACATGGCCCGCGCGTAGATAGTCGACCGTGAGATCGATAGTCTTGGGAATACGCGGTTCGCCCATCTCCAGAAGAATAAACAATAGTGCGGCCTGCTCCATAAAGCCCGCAACCGCTCCGCCGTGCAGCGCAGGTAGGGTTGGATTGCCAACATTGGTGTCTTTACTGGGGAGGATGAAATAGAGCTCTTCCCCGCGCGAGACAACCTCAATGCCAAGAAAGCGTGCGTACGGAACGCGGTCAATAAGGGCTTGATAGCTTTCAGTGCCATTACGGCAGTCTTCCACCCACTGTTTAATATTTTTCATTATGCCGCCCCTTCGCCTGCAACAACTGTCGCCGCGTTGTCGACCTGCATTCTCATGTAGGTGGCAAGTCCAGTGGCGATAGGCTCATCAGAGTCTTCTGCGAAGGCTTCAAACTTTACGAAGGCAATATGATCAGATAGCCGATAGCACTCTGCTTCGCCGAATATGGCCTTGCCTGGGGTTGGTGCGCGCAAATGGTCGATACGAAAATCAATCGTTGGCGTAATTTCAAAGACGGGAAATACCCGCAACGCATTTGCTAGGCCGCCAAGTTGATCGAGGAAGGCAAAAATAGCACCGCCGTGGATCATGTTGGTATCAGGGTTACCCACCAGCCGTTCTTGCCATGGTAAACGGGCACGTACTGATTGCTCGCGTGCTTCCAGTATTTCAATGCCAAGCTCTCGGGAATGGCGTACCGCCTCTACGTAGCGTTCGCACATTTGGATACGGGTAAATTCTGGAGCGGATTTATTTGTCACGGCGGCCAATTGATGTAGTGGGAAACTGCGGCAAGATTACCTCCCTCCTTCGCCGCTGAACAGCGCCGCACTCAAAGAATTACGTTATTTACCATTTAGGAAGTCCGCGATAATGAGCCGAAGTCGTAAGCTGAAGTCCGCCTGGCGGGCAGTGACGCACGCCGTTGAGCGGCGCACTCATCCGCAAAACTTTATTCTGAATGATAAGACGCCGTGGGTGGAGGTTTACCGTGACGGCATTATGGCGGTGCGTCATTACACCTTGCCACCTATGGATGCGATATCCGTTGACGGGCACCCCGTACCGGTTAGCAAGACAGCACATAAAATCCCTATTTTGCTTATCCCTGCGCTGGGTATTCAGGCGTGGACATGGGACCTGATGCCCAGTCGTAGCATGGTGCGCTACCTAATGGCGCGCGGTTATGAGGTTTATTTATTGGATTGGGGCAAGCCTTCCCTTTCTGATCGTGAGCTTGGCTTAAACACTTATGTGAATGAATGGATGCCGGCCGCGGTCGCAGCTGTACGTCGTCATGCAGAAGTTAAGCAAATTAGTCTCGTGGGCTACTGCATGGGCGGTTTGCTAGCGATGATGTATCTCGGTGCGTTTCCTGATGCGCCGGTGCGGAATCTAAGCACCATTGCCAGTCCGGTCAATTTTCACAAAAGCGGTGGGTTTGGTTCAATGATGGCGCTGTTAAGTTACCCTGCCCTCAAAATCCACGATTGGTTTCAGCTACGCCTAGAACCATTAAATACTAAGCTATTTCATATTCCCGCTAGCGTCTTGTCCTTCGGGTTCAAAATGACGAATCCACCGGGCGTGGTGGCGTCCTACATCGATCTGGTTCGTAATCTAAGTGATCGAGAGTACGTTACCGGCCATATGACGATGGGTCAGTGGTTTAACGATATGGTCGATTATCCTGGCGCGACTGTACGTGAAGTCATTGAAAAAATGATTATCGCAAACAGTTTAGCGGGTGGCCGAATTCGAATAGGTGATCAATTTTCCGATTTTACTAATATTCGCTGTAGCCTACTCGCCTTTGCAGGCACAACGGATCGTATTGTTAGCGTTCAAGCAGCAAAAGATATTATGCGCTTAACGTCATCTACAGATCGTCGTTTTGAAGTGGTTCCCGGTGGGCATGCGGGAGTGTTTGCTGGCAGCAAAGCGCCGAGCCATGCGTGGAGAATTATTGCGGACTGGTTGGCCGCGAGGTCCGACTAACGCAACGAAGCGTTAGTCGGATGGGCAATGCTGGCGTGTTACTTCATTGACGCCAATAAGTCTTCGGCGGTCTGACTGCTATAACGATAAAACAGCAGCGGTACACGGGCAGCGTTAGGATCGTCCAGTTGTGGAATGGCCCCTTTAATAAAGGTCCAGCGCATTTTCAGTGTTGCTAGCAAGCGCTTTACATCCGGTTCTGCGGAGCGCTTCTTCTCAAGCTCAGCCATATGCATTTCAAAGGCCATCGCATCGGATGAAAATGCCATGGCGTCTTGTTTGGTGCCAGTGTTAATGCCGGCAGACGGGAATGTCGATAGAGCAAGATATTCGGACGACATTCTGAGCAGCGCGACACCGAGCTGAAGCAGTTCGTCATGGCCGCCCTTTTCTGCGGAGGTTAAGTTTTTCTGCAATTCGTTATGTAAATCGACAGTCAGGCTGTTAATTTCGCTGAAAGCGTTAAAGTCTGCATAGCCAAGTGACGCAAGCGGGTTATCAACCGCACGGTCAGACAGCGCAGACCACAGCTTCACCACTTCGGCAGCCGAGTCTTTTTCTGTAGCGTTGCTTGCTTGTTGGCCTAGTTCATCAACCAGCCCACTCCCTTCTGCAATGACATCTTCAAGGGCGTCGAGGTCCTGCGGTGCATTGCCGCGCACGGCAAGCTGATGGAATCCCATGCGGACGCGCCAAGTCTCCATCTGTAGTGCGCTCAACGTCTCATATTTAAACGCGGCAGACGCCAGTGGCGAAAGAAGAGTTAGGCTCAGTAATATTAATATTCTTTTCGTCATGTGATTCATCTTCCTTGTGAAGTCGCTTTGTAATTGTTGTTGTCGCTGGTCATCTCGCGCACCGCATGCAGGTTTGCATTAGGTGGTGAAATGCCTATTGAAACTGTTTCAGTAAGCGCTCCAGTTGCTTTATATCAGACTCAGGCATCTTGCCGATATATTTTTCAAGCACTTCTGGACTGGTATATTGCAAGGTAACGTACGTCAGCTGGATCAGAAAGCTTGTTACACTAAGAAACCAAAATAATCCGCCGAAAATCACCACCAAGACCGAATTGGCCGAGTTAGGCGTGCCAAAGCGGTTCATCCCTCTATCGCCTTCTCCCACCAAAAGATAAAGAGAGAATAGTGGCGAAATTATCGTAACGATAAATAGCAGGTTCGGGGCGTTGGGGTTAACCAGCAATATTGGAATGGTAAGCAAAGGAGATAGCATCAAGAAAACGAGCCAGCCACTACGGCCCATATCATGGAGTCGACGCACTGCAAGAGAGACGGAATAAAGTAACCACAAAACGGCAAACACTATAACAGACAGTGATGATGCAAATACCGCTGAAGGACCAGAGAACATTGCGGCTGATAGAATAAAGAAAAGAGCCGCCAGTAAGAAAAGGATCAAGCCCGCGGTAAGGCCATAGCAGGCAAAACGAAGCCGGTTGAGTCGTTGAGAGAAACTAAACGCTTGGACATCCTCATAAATAATATGGCCCTTGCCCTGATAGCCCGCCCGTGGAGCTCGATAGTTTTCTTCATGGTCACTATTCTGCATCGTCTTCCCCTTCCGTTTTTTCTTCTGTTTCGCGGTCTTGCTCGGCCGCCACAGGCGAAGCATCTTCCCAGCGCTTGAATGCTTGAATATCTGTACGAAACAGGCTGACGACTTTGGCGATGACAGCAATATCGTCAAGTAGACCAAGCGCCACGATAAAGTCTGGCACAGCGTCGAGAGGGACTAGGAAATAAATGAGTGCGCCAAGCAGTGCAATGATGGAACGTATAGGAATGGCACGATAACGTCCGGTCGCCCAAGCAGCGACAAGGCGCGCCATCGTTTGTACATCGCTAAATGAATCCCCTAGCCTGCCACGGTAGTGGCTTGCTAGTTTTGCCGCTCGGGTCGAGATGCGTGCCGCCACCTCAGGCCGATTAACAATGGCCTTAGCGTTTTTCGCCGCGTTATCAAGCCACGGATTCTGGCTCATCTACTCGCCAGCTCGCGATGTAAAGCAGTGAATTCCTCTGTCATCTTATGTTTGGGCGATAGATACACTAGAGGCATTGCTCGGTCATGAGACTCACGCATGATGACGCTGCTGGATATATGGTTGTTGAGCATGGGCAGCCCTTCCTTCGTCAATTCCTCGACGAGCTGGCGCGGCAAGTTGGCACGAGGCTGGAATTGATTAACGATAATGCCTTCCACTTGCAACTCGTCGTTGTGATCATCTCGCGCTTCTTGAATATTATCGAGCAAGGTATAAAGCGCTTTTCGAGAGAAGGCGTCACAATCAAAAGGAATAAGAACGCGAGTGCAGCCAATCAGGGCGGACAGTGTATAAAAGTTGTACGCCGGCGGTGTGTCGACATAAATAACGTCGTACTCTTTTTCGAGCTTTAAAAGCAGGCTGCGGAACTTATAAATCTTGTGCTTGGATTCGAGCATATGCTCAATTTCACCAAGCTCAGGATTAGAGGGGATTACAAATAGATTTTCAAACTGGGTGGGATGAACGTATTCGTTAGCATTTTTTTCTTTGACGCGAAAAGAGAGTGTCTGTCCAAAAAATGTACCGATGTTCGGTTTCGGGCCTTCGCTGCCGGCGAAGGCATCCATACCGAGTAGATATTGACTGGCATTGCATTGAGGGTCGAGATCCACAACCAGTGTTCTTTTACCTTGCGACGCGCTAATCGCTGCGAGATTGACGGTAATGCTGGACTTCCCTACCCCACCTTTCTGGTTGAATACCACCCGACGCATTGCTGACTCCCTGTATGAAAACGACTAAATGCGCCTAATCATACACAGCCTAGGCTACGCCGGGCCAGCTCTGCGCGGTTATTCTCGGCGAATCGTTTATTCTTTCCGAATCGTTTCGCCTTGTCGCAACGTCACAAATTCTTCCGCTGAGGTTGGATGTATGCCGATGGTGCGATCAAAGTCGGCTTTCGTTGCCCCCATACGCACAGCAACGGCAAAACCTTGGACGATTTCCGCGGCTTCCTCTCCGGCCATATGCAGGCCAACCACTCGATCAGACGCGTCGTCGACGATGAGTTTCATCATGGTGCGTTGCTGAATGTCACCCAGCGTATAGCGCAGTGGCCGGAAGGTGCTGCGATAAACACGAATGACGGAATGCTTGTCTAGCGCTTCTGTTTGGGAAAGGCCAATGGTGGCGATATTAGGATGTGAAAAAACAGCGGTCGGAATGTTCGCGTAATCAACGCTTTGAGCAGAGGTTTGCGCCGAAGCGTCACCGAACAGATGATTGGCCAGCCACATACCTTCCGCAAGCGCTACGGGGGTGAGCTGCACACGATCAATCACATCGCCGATGGCATAAACTCCCGGTACATTGGTTTCAAATTGGTCATTAACCATGATCGCGCCATTTGCTTTCGTTGCGACATCGACGCCGGAAAACAAATTGCTGACCTTAGGCACTCTGCCTGTCGCGTAGAAGACTTCATCAACCCGAATCGCGCTGTTATCGCTTAAACGAATGGTTTTGCCACTACCGTCCTTCTCGATAGCGGTTACGTCGGTATTAAACCGCAGGGCAACGCCGTCAGCCGCCATAGATGTGGCGACATGTTGGCGTATGTCGTCATCAAATCCCCGTAGAAACAATTCACCGCGGTAGACTTGTTCAACTTGAACACCAAGGCCATTAAGAATCGATGCAAATTCACAGGCAATGTAGCCGCCGCCTACGACGACAGCTGTCTTCGGGAGCACCGGCAAAACAAACAAATCATCTGACAGCAGCGCATGCTCCGCGCCTGGGATGTCGGGCATAAATGGCTGGCCGCCGGTGGCGACGATAATATGCTTTGCGACTAACGATTGGTCATTGACGGTCACGGTGTTGTTCGCGGTGACCTGGCCGTAGCCACGAAATATGGACACTCCTGCGCCATCGAGTAACTGTTCATAGATACCGTTAAGTCGGCTGATTTCTTTGTCTTTATTGCCACGAAGCTGGGGCCAGTTCACAGCACCAACCTGCGCGGTAAAGCCATAGTTCTCAGCCAGCTCAGCCATGGCTGTAAACTCAGAGGCGTAAGCAAACATTTTTTTCGGTACGCAGCCTACATTGACGCAGGTCCCGCCAAAGAAACGGCCTTCAATAATTGCCACTCGGGCGCCAAGTGTCGCAGCAATGCGGGCGGCACGAACGCCGCCCGATCCAGCACCAATGACGACAAGATCGAAGTTGTTATCCATTCTTTGTTCCTTTTGAGGTGTACGCTCGCCGAGTATTGATAATGCCTCGGCGGGTACGAAGCGATTTGGAGTAGTTTGCGCATGGCGTGAGAAAATAAACAGGCTGTTATAGGAATTTCATCAATAGGTAAAATTAATCAGGTCGTCGTTGCTGGCGTAGGTGCAGCTTTCGCCCCTTCCCTAAGCCCTGATAGCGGATATCTAGCGATTACCTACATACCCATAATCTAATACATAGGGATCCGAGCAATTGGTGGAGCTTCAGAGCGCTTACCCTGGCGAAGATAAAGCCCCTTCTCGATGGGAGGCCACAGCTCACTGAGCGTTACTGAATTAATGCCGATCACCATACGGGCGTTGTGTCGTCGCAGTAAGCGCGGCGACACAACGCCGCAGGCGTGAGCAATGACTTCGAGCTCTTTGCAGATATGCCGATTGTAGTTCGCCACGCGCGTAGCCTTGTCTGACGGGACGAGCCCGCGCTGTAATTTTGGATCATGTGTCGTCACGCCGGTCGGGCAAGTATTTTGGTGGCATTGCAGAGCTTGAATACAGCCTAGCGCGAACATATAGCCACGCGCAGAAACGATAAAGTCCGCGCCCAGTGCAATTGCCCATGCCGCCATGTTTGGCGTCAGCAGCTTACCCGAGGCGACCACGCGCACCCGTTCACGCAAGCCGTAGCCGTCCAGTAAATCAACCAGTAGCGGTAACGATTCCGCTAGGTGCAGCCCCACGTCATCCATCAGGGACATTGGAGCGGCGCCGGTCCCGCCGTCACCGCTATCAACCTGTATATAGTCCGGCGCGGACTCGACGCCGCGTTCATGTATCGCGAGGAACAAATCTTCTAGCCAATACCAAGTACCTACAACTAGCTTAATGCCCACGGGCTTGCCGGTGACTTCGCGGACGCGATGAATAAGATCCAGTAACTCTCCCGCATTGCAGACATCGGGCTGTCGATTCGGGCTGATCGATGCTTTGCCGATCGGAATGCCGCGGATTGCCGCAATTTCCGAAGATACCTTTGCTGCGGGCAGAATGCCGCCCTTGCCCGGCTTCGCACCTTGGCTGAGCTTAATCTCAAACATCTTTACCTGTGCATGGGCGGCAACCGCCGCTAGGCGCTCATCGCTTAATTCTCCGTCGTCGCCGCGAACGCCGTAACGCGCAGTGCCAATCTGGAAAATGAGGTCGCAGCCGCCCTCTAAATGGTATTCAGATAACCCGCCCTCGCCCGTGTTGAGCCAGCAGTCGGCCATCGATGCGCCTTTAGACAGCGCTTGAATTGCGGGTCGGGACATGGCGCCATAGCTCATGGCTGAAATGTTGTGAATCGACTTGGCTACATAAGGCATGCGCGCATAGGGGCCAATCATCATTGGCTGGGTTGCCACTGCGCTGCCGTCTAGTGTGGGGTACGGGTCATTGAGGAAAATCACCCGCCCTGGGGCCATCATATTCTTGGTGGAGCCGAACGGCACCATGGTTGAAAGGTCTTTCGCAGCACGGTAAACCCATGACCGCTGTGCGCGGTTAAAGGGCAACTCCTCTCTGTCCATCGCGAAAAAATACTGCCGGAAGAACTCGCCAAGATGCTCTAAGAAGTAACGAAAACGGCCTATTAGCGGGTAGTTTCGTCTAATCGTATGGGTTTTCTGGAAGAATCGATCCTGTAGCCAGAAAATACAGGACACCACAATGCCAACCAGCAATAGTGCTACAAGAGCGATTACGGCCACATCGGCGATCATGTCCACCCACGAATGCATTCGAGTACTCAGCATTATCCGACTCCCTCCCGTGGCGCCTTAGTTGCTATGACTATAAAGCGGATATCGGCCGAGTGGGAGGGGTGTGACTGCGCCAGAGCGCAATCGATTGCACAATCCTTAACAAATTGGGTGAGCGACGGAGATTCGTGACAGATGTAGCCAACTCCGCCACAATGGTACGTTCGCCCCCCAGATAATGCATCTTGTCTGGAAACAACATGAACAATGGGCGAGCTTCGCTATTATCGATTTCGCTTCTTGGTGAAATGACTGCATTGGATGTCGTTATAAGCGATACAGGGCCGGGGCCCAAAACGAAACTGGGAATAATAAAAATGTCTGTTCGCCCTTTGCTGGCAGTGCTTTTGGCTGTCGGCGTCACATTCGGCTCTACACTTGCCCAAGCTGAAACGGTCTATAAGTACCGCGATAAGGCTGGTGGTGTGTTATTCACCGACCGCGGCACAGACCAAGTCAGTAACGAATATGTATTGCTTAGTGTACGTAAAGGTTGGACATACAAAACTGGCAAGCTGACGGATGCTAAACGCGATCAATTTGATCCGGAAATTCAATATGCGGCGAGCTCCTATTCCGTCAACCCCGAACTGATCAAATCCGTCATCCATGCCGAGTCTTTGTTCGATCCTTTTGCTGTCTCTCGAGTGGGCGCGCAGGGATTAATGCAGCTAATGCCCGAGACAGCCAGTTATCTTCGCGTATATGATCCTTTTGATGCGCGTCAAAACATTCAAGGCGGCGCCCGCTTCTTAAGCTATTTAATGGGCAAGTTTGACAAGATTGAGCACGTCCTGGCTGCGTATAATGCAGGTGAAGGAAACGTTCGCCGTTACGGTGGCATCCCACCATTTAAAGAAACTCAAGGCTACGTCAAAAAAGTGATGGAATTAATGCCTCGTTATAAAGTCCAACTACGCCCCCGCACTGCCGCGTTAGATGAGTTTGCTGCGAATAATTAGAGGGCGTCTGCAAAACCGTGCGGTTTGATGTTTTGCGCCTGCCCTGCGAGCGATCCGTCCCAAACCCAAACCCAAACCCAAACCCAAACCCAAACCCAAACCCAAACCCAAACCCAAACCCAAACCCATCGCCTGCAAGCCGGTTTCTACAAGGCAGTGCCGCTTGATGTTTTTGTGGGAGCTTGCTTGCAAGCGATTCAGCGCCTGATTAAAACCAAACCCTTCAATAGGAACCCCAGCGGCTCTTTTCCACTACAGTTCAACCCCCAACCATTGCCCATCGTAAGCGGAAACGTATATCGGCAATGTACAACTGCTAGCCTGGAAGCAATCCCCCCTTGTTAAATGAAAACCAAAACCATGGCGAGGACAAAACAACCGCTCGCCTTTTATCGCTCCTCGATCAAGTGGAAAGCCTTGGTGTGGGCAGCGGTTGTCAACGATATGCGTTTGCCCTTGGTGGTGAAGAACCAGTAGCTCTACGCGCCCCGCCTTTACTACACAACGAAACCCGTCATATAGCTGATGCGTTTGAACGAGCCGATAAAATGCCACGTAACCTCCACTCTTCAGTGTACTGACTAGCCGTTAGGCTAGTGTCCTTACATTACTCGGCTATGTGATTCGTAATGCAAGTACGTTCCGCCCAAGCGATGCCACGGACATCGCCTACATCATTCCGGCAAGGTCGGTGTCGCTTGAGGTACTTGTGGGAGCTTGCTTGCAAGCGATCAGCCTCAGATAAAATGCCAAGCCTGTTGCCATAAGGCTCAACCTCATAAAAAACCCAAAAAAAAGGAGTCTCGCATTTGAGACCCCTTTTTATACTACCTGCGGATACGGTTGGTCTATTACTTGCCGTGCTTCTCGGCAAGGTAGAACCACGTATCCAAGACAGAGTCTGGATTAAGAGAAACGGAGCTAATGCCCTGCTCCATTAACCACTTGGCTAAGTCTGGATGGTCGCTCGGGCCCTGACCGCAAATGCCAATATATTTGCCCGCTTTGTTGCACGATTCAATCGCCATCGACAGCAACTTCTTCACCGCTGGATCTCGTTCATCAAAGAGATGCGCAACGATTCCCGAGTCACGATCGAGGCCCAGTGTCAGCTGAGTCAAATCATTTGACCCGATGGAGAAGCCGTCAAAGTGCTGAAGGAAGTCATCAGCCAGCAGCGCGTTAGTTGGTAGTTCGCACATCATGATGACGCGCAAGCCATTTTGGCCGCGTTTTAAGCCGTTCTTGCCGAGCAGGTCGATCACTTGCTCCGCTTCGCCGACCGTGCGAACAAACGGAACCATGATTTCGACGTTTGTTAGGCCCATTTCGTCACGCACTTTTTTCAGCGCACGGCATTCAAGCTCGAAGCAATCACGGAAGTTCTCGCTGATATAGCGAGACGCGCCGCGGAAGCCGAGCATTGGATTTTCTTCGTGTGGCTCGTACAGCTTGCCGCCCACCAAGTTAAAGTACTCGTTCGATTTAAAATCGGAGAGGCGAACGATGACTTTTTCTGGGTGAAATGCCGCAGCCAGCGTCGAGATGCCTTCAACCAGTTTCTCAACGTAGAAATCAACTGGGCTGGCATAGCCGGCAATACGCTTCTCAATAACTTGCTGCACGTCGCGAGGAATCGTGTCGAAGTTAAGCAGCGCTTTAGGGTGCACGCCAATCATACGATTAATGATGAACTCAAGGCGGGCTAGACCGACGCCTTGATTCGGCAGGCCTGCAAAATCAAATGCACGGTCTGGATTGCCGACGTTCATCATAATTTTGAAAGGAAGCTTTGGCATGGACTGAATCGAGTTACGCTGAATATCAAAATCCAGCATGCCTTCATAAATCTTACCGGTGTCGCCTTCGGCACAAGAAACAGTGACTTCCTGGCCATCCTTTAGAATATCGGTAGCATCGCCACAGCCAACGATGGCTGGCACGCCAAGTTCACGAGCAATAATTGCAGCATGACAGGTTCTGCCACCGCGATTCGTCACGATAGCCGCTGCGCGCTTCATGACTGGTTCCCAATCAGGATCGGTCATGTCTGTTACCAGCACGTCACCGGGCTGAACACGATCCATCTCTTTAATATGGGAGACGATGCGTACTTTACCTGCGCCGATGCGCTGACCGATAGAACGACCTTCAACGAGCACTGTGCCCGTTTGCTTTAGCAAGTAACGCTCCATGACAGAAATGTCGGCACGGCTTTTAACCGTTTCAGGGCGCGCCTGAACGATATACAGCTTGTTGTCATCACCATCAAGAGCCCACTCGATATCCATCGGTTGCTCATAATGCTTTTCAATGGTGATTGCCTGACGGGAAAGTTCTTCCACTTGAGCATCGCTTAAGCAGAAACGTAAACGCTCCGCTTGATCAACGCCAATAGTCTCAACTGAGCGTCCCGCGGTAGCCGATTCACCGTAAACCATTTTCTGTAGCTTGCTGCCAAGCGTACGACGCAAAATGGCTGGCTTTTTATTCAGCAACGTTTTCTTGTGTACATAAAACTCATCAGGGTTAACGGCGCCCTGCACAACCATTTCGCCTAGACCGTAAGACGCGGTAATAAAACAAACGTCGCGGAAACCAGATTCAGTATCAAGCGTAAACATGACGCCTGCAGCGCCTGTTTCTGAGCGAACCATACGCTGAATGCCGGCGGACAGTGCGACGCCTTCGTGCGCAAAGCCTTGGTGAACGCGGTAACTAATGGCGCGATCATTAAAGAGAGACGCAAACACTTCTTTCATTGCGTGAATGACGTTGTCCACGCCACGAATATTGAGGAATGTTTCCTGTTGACCGGCAAATGAGGCATCAGGCAAATCTTCAGCTGTTGCGGAAGAACGCACAGCAACGGACATTTGATCGTTGCCGTCGGCCATTTTCGTAAATTCAGCACGAACAGCCGCTTCAAGCTCTGGCTGAAGTGGCGCGTCGAGCACCCACTGCCGAATTTCGGCGCCAACTTTTGCGAGCGAAACGACGTCTTCAACGTCGAGCGACGTCAAGGCATCATTGATCTTTTGGGTCAGACCATTGGTTTCAAGGAAGTCACGGAAGGCCTCTGCGGTGGTCGCAAAGCCGCCTGGTACAGAAACGCCCGCAGCTGACAAGTTGCTGATCATTTCGCCTAGAGAGGCGTTTTTGCCCCCCACCCGTTCCACGTCGTTTTTTCCAACGTTTTCGAACCCGACTACGTACTCCGCCAAGGTAATACTCCCTCAATCAAAGGTTTAGCCGACCCCACACTGCGATTCCCTCTCTAGACGTCCAAATATTTCCTGAATATTCAAACGGTTAGGTCGTTGGTAATCGCCGAGCCCCACCTGTAGGTGGATAGCTCCGGTCGCATTTCCGGGTTTGGAAGCACGACATTGGTCGACATAGGTTGTAATTGCCGGCGTATTCTACTCAAAATGAGGCGTCTTTGCCTGCCCCTTTTCGCTTAGTCGGCGGCCCTAACTGCTTAAAAAATGGACAATTTATGACTCGCACGGCTTTTTTCGTATCAGACGGCACCGGAATTACCTCTGAAACCCTCGGGCATTCCATTCTTACCCAATTTAAAGGCGTCTCTTTTCGCCAAATTACGCTGCCTTTCGTGGTAAGCAACGAAACAACCCTGGAAACGGTTTCCCAGATCAATCAGGCGGCAATAGCGGACGGCGAAAAGCCGATTGTGTTCTCAACACTTGTACAGGAGGAGCACAGGGACATGCTCGCGGGTTGCAATGGCTTGGTGATGGATCTTTTTAGTGCTTTTGTGGCGCCCTTGGAGGAAGAGCTCGGTGTGCGCTCCAACCATAATGTCAATCAGTCGCATTCGATCCAAGATCAAAATGCATACCGTATCCGTATGAATGCCGTCCACTTCGCGCTCGATAACGATGACGGTGCCCGTACCCGAGCTTATGAAGAAGCCGATATTATTCTTATCGGTGTTTCTCGAAGCGGTAAGACGCCGACTTGCGTTTATATGGCGATGCAATTTGGTTTGTATGCCGCCAACTATCCGCTAACAGAAGATGATTTCGATGACCTCACCTTGCCCAAGTGCCTGATCCCGCACAAAGACAAGCTGTTCGGCTTAACCATTAACCCTGACCGCTTATCTGCAATCCGTGAAGAACGTAAAGCTGGCAGCAAGTATGCATCGCCACGTCAGTGCGATATGGAAGTTCGGGGAATAGAAGCTATTTTTGCCAAGCAAAGCATCCCTTTTATTGATGCGACGGAGCTATCGATCGAAGAGATTTCGACGCGGATCGTAGCGCAAACCGGGCTGACGAGACGGTTGAAGTAAACGAAACAAATACAGCGCTCGCCGTCAGCGATTCATTATCAAAATGAATGCCCTTTAGCTGGCAGCGCTAGTATTTACGATGTAGTTACTTTGTAGTGCTCGCTAGCAAGCGAGAGAGAGAGGGTTTTCGGGGAAGCCTGCCACTCCTTCGCTTTCACTTAGCTGCAGTTAAAACATGTTTAAATAAGAACAATAAGATATGAGCAGCCGATCAGCATGAATGAATTTATAGTTCCATTTAATCAGCCCTACCTAGCCGGCAGCGAAATGGATTACCTCCAGCAAGCATTGGAAGCGCCTCTATCTGTTGGGGGTGCCAGCTTTGCGTTTCGGTGCGCGGCTAAGCTCAAACTGGTGACGCAGGCACACTCTGTATTGCTGACACATTCCTGTACGAACGCGTTGGAACTTGCGGCGATGCTCGCCAACATACAGCCCGGTGATGAAGTCATTATCCCCTCCTTTACCTTTACCTCTACCGCGAATGCATTCGTATTGCGAGGCGCCCGAATAGTCTTCGTCGATATTCGGCCTGACACATTAAACATGAATGAGGATGCAATAGAGGCTGCAATAACACCGAAAACACGCGTAATTATCCCAGTTCATTACGCGGGTATTGCCTGCAATATGGATAGAATCATGGCTATCGCCGCCGAACATAAGTTGCTTGTTGTAGAGGATGCCGCCCAAAGCGTGGGGGCAACGTATAACGGCCGACCGCTAGGTACTCTCGGGCATCTCGGTACGTACTCATTTCATGCTACAAAAAATTTATCCTGCGGCGAGGGCGGCGCGCTTCTTGTTAATGACAAAACTTTGCTAGAGCGAGCGGAAATTTTGCATGACAAAGGAACAAATCGTGCGCAATTTCGAGCGGGCAACGTACGTCAATACGAATGGGTTGATGTTGGCATGTCTGCCCCGCCGTCTGAACTTCAGGCCGCTTGTCTGCTAGCGCAACTAGAAAGGTTGGGTTTAATAACGCAGCAGCGTGTTGCGCTGTGGCAGCATTATGATTATTTGCTGGGGCCACTATCCACATCCGGAAAGCTTCGAGTGTTGCTGCCACCTTCTGAATGTAATCATAATGGTCATATTTTTGCCGTTATATTTAATACATCCGAACAGCGCGATAAAGCGCAGCAGGCGCTGGCGAAGGAAGGTATTCAAGCGGCGCTGCATTATCAGCCGTTACACCTCTCCCCTGAAGGAAGGCGAGTCGGGACCGCCCGCGGAAGCATGGTAGAAAGTGAATCACTGCCATCGCGTTTACTACGCTTGCCTATTTGGCCTGGAATGCCAGCGAGTACATGTGAACGTGTTGTTGAAATACTACGAGCGACCTTGGACTAGAATGAAAATAATGACGGATAGCTGATTGATATGAATCAACGTATTTTGATAACTGGCGCCGGCGGATACATTGGCACGACGCTAGTGCCGCTTCTTTTGGAGTCTGGCAATAACGTTATCGCAGTCGATACTTTCTGGTTCGGGCGAGATTTGTTGCCCACGCATCCATTATTGCATTGCGTCACACAAGACTCACGTACGCTACCCGAGAGCCTGATGGTTGGCGTCGATACCGTGATTGACCTGGCGGCACTCTCTAATGACCCGTGTGGCGAAGCGTTTTCAGATGCAACATGGGCGATCAATCATGTCGCTAGGGTCCGTACGGCGAGACTTGCTAAAAAAGCAGGCGTTAGCCGATATCTTTTGGCATCGAGCTGCAGCGTGTATGGCTATCATAACGAAATACTTGATGAGAACTCTCCAACTGCACCGCTAACCGTTTATGCAAAAGCGTGCGTTGAAACGGAACGGGAAACACGTCAATTGTCTGATGACGCCTTTGCGGTGACCTGTTTGCGCTTTGCGACATTATTTGGCCGTTCACCAAGGATGCGCCTTGATCTTGTTGTGAATAGCATGTGTTACGGAGCATGGAAGCATGGCGAGATCACCGTCAACGGTGGTGGCACACAAATTCGCCCTCTTCTTCATGTTAGTGATGCAGCGAGAGCGCTGGTTGCTGTTATGCAGGGCAATTTAGAAACGATCAGAGACGAAGTATTTAATGTCGGATCTTCTTCCCAGAATATGAGCATCAACGATATTGCGAAAATGATTTGCGCGTTTTACCGAGTAACAAAAGGCAGCGAAATTGTTGTGCATCACTCTGGCCCACAGGATATGCGCTCCTATTCAGTGAATTTTGATAAAATAAGCACGGCGCTAAGATGGAAGCCGATTGCTGAGTGGCAGGACTCTCTCGAAGAGATCAATGAGTTTCTAAATGTTTATGCGGAAGGGAATACTTTGCGCTACTACACGCTTGATTGGTATATGCAGAAAAATTGTGTGGATCTAGCGCTGGGAAGCATAAAAAATACTACGCCTATTGCATCAATTTAATCCTTTTATTTTTTCTGAAAATATGGAGCGAATGTCATCGGGCAGTCCTGCATATAGCTCTAGTAAGATGCTTGATTCAGGGAAATCCATGTCGTCAATAGATGTTGGGCGTAAATCATTTCCTCGCGAACAAAGCTTTCTAAGCTTTGGCGCTCTCGAGAAGAAACTCTCCCGACTGAGCGTCATGAATTCACTGCTGCCCTCTTCCGAAAAACAGTAACCAAACGATAAGTTATGGCGTTGCGCTATAGGGTTGTCCGTTCTGACTTTAGCAGTAATCGTTTTTAGTCCGATCATCATAAATGCGATATCAAGAAGGCATAATGACGCCTTCGCTCCGATGCCACTAGATCGGGCATTGGAATCCCATATGTAAATACCGCCTTCGCCTGTACGGGCTTGATAATTCACATTCTTAGCTTGAACTAAACCAACAGGCTTTTCTGCCGCGCAAATAACAAAAAAATAATTATTGATAGTGTTGTTGTCACGAAACCAACGCTCCTGTTGCTCTGCGGTTATGTGTTGTTGAGCGTGCATGCGACGACGAATGTCATCGCTATTACGCATTTTCCTAATTATCTCGATATCGCTGTGCTGGAGGCGACGAAATATTAGTCCATATTTTCGCACAATCATATGACACTATTTCCCTGCTAGCAGGCCGCCATCAAGAGTAATATTCGCGCCGGTCATCCAGCGAGATGCACGAGATAAGAGAAATAGCGCCAGCGACGCCACATCTTCAGGCTCACCAATTCCAAGTGGATAGAAATTATTATGCTCTGCCATAAGTTTCTCTCCATAGATTCTGGTTGTCTCGTCATAGATGCCGGTCCGAACAATACCGGGGCGAATACAGTTTGTTCTTATGCGTTGTGACGCATGCTCAATTGCTATATTACGGCTATATGCTTCTAGCGCTGCTTTGCTCGCGGAGTACATTGCCCCCCCCTTGTACGCGAAGGCGCTGGCGATAGAGGATACAAATACGATAGAGGCACCCACGTTTAATTTCTTCTTATATAGTAATGCGGACGTCAACAAGGATGGGGCAGAAAAATTAATATCCATGATCTGAGACTGCTGTTTCTCCCTCACAAATTTGACAGGAAAAGGAGCGCTAATCCCCGCACAGTGGCAAATTCCGTCTAGTGCTTCAGTGTTATCCACTAGAAAATTTCTTTCGGCTGCCACGCATAGATCCGCCGCGATACGGGTAATTGAGGGGTGGCGCTGAGCGGTTAGAGCGAGCCTTGATTTATCTCTGCCGGTTAATACAAGTCGCGCCCCTTGCTCAGCCAGCGCTAGTGCAACGGCCGCACCGATGCCAGACGATGCGCCCGTCACCAAAATCATTTTTCCTTGTAAGTCAGCATAGTTACCGAACATTATGGTCATACCTCAATCAATTTCACCACGTCCATTGCTGTTGCCGTAACGAGCGCGTTTGCGCAAGATAACCCAACACCAAAGCCAGACAGCAGCATGGTTGAAGATCCATTGGTTAGCTCTTTAGCGAGCTCTGATGCCATGGTTAGCGGAATAGAGGCAGAGCTCGTATTGCCGAATCGATCTATTGATACTGGGACCCGCGCTCGCGGCAATGAAAGCCTTTTTTCGATTGTTTTGCTAATCAGATTATTGGCCTGATGCAGTACCAAATAGTCAATCGACTCTGGGGGGATAGCTGCCTCTACAATAAGTTTCCTTAAAGACAGAGGCACCTGCATAGACGCAAAGTTAAAAACCTTTCCACCATTCAAGGATAGCTGCATTGGACTGCGCATAATCCCTTCTCCAAAGGAGCGAGGGACAAGAGACTCCTTGGATACGGGATTACGCATGCCTCCATGACTGACTTGGATTGCGTCTGCATTAGCGCCGTCGCTCAGCACGGAAAAGTGCATCGCTGCGGTCGCATCATCTCTCTCGAGCAAAGTGGCGGAGCCGGCGTCTCCAAAAAGAGGGTAAGTGCTTTTATCTTTAGGATTACAATGCGCTAAAGAAATATCACCAGCCAAGAGTAGCGCTCGCTTTAACCCAAGCGTCTTCATCATTGATGAAACAACGGCTAGCCCGTAGACATAGCCAGAACAGCCGAGGCTGATATCGAATGCCAGCACATGTGTCGGCAAACCGAGCCGCTGTTGTAGTACGAATGCGGAGGCTGGCAATAGATAGTCAGCTGACTGTGTCACGAGAACGAGCAGGTCAATCGATGCCGATGTAATGCTGAGGTCATTGATCAAAGTTTTAGCAGCTTGCTCACAAAGATCCACGGTTGTTACGCCAAGCGCCGCGACACGTCGCTCCCGAACGCCGGTGGTGCGAATCAGTATGGCGCGTTCTGTGTCGAGAATGCGAGGATCAGTTTCGTTGCTTCGAACGTCGGTCGGAACACATGCGGTAATCCCGCGTATCCGTACGCCCTCTACGCGATTCATACTCTGGAGATTCCTTGGCGCTTATCGGCGAATGCATACAGATCTGAAACCGTTTTAATGCCAATCAAATCGTCCCCAGTTAGCTCGAGATCGAACTCAACAGACATGAGCCCCATCAGAATTAATGCATAGAGAGAGCACCACTCTTTCATCTCGACAAACACGGTGTCGGCCTTAAGAGTGCCCTTTTCAACCTCCTCAAATTCCGCCTCTACAAGTACGATGAAATCATCCAGTGTCATACAAACCTCAAAGTGTTTCGCCTGTCCAAGTGATGACAGAGCCGGACCAAGCATAGCCGACTCCAAACCCGAGTAACATGAGTCGCATGCCTGGTCGAATACGGCCATTCTCTACGGCACGAGCTATAGCAATAGGGATCGTTGAAGAAACCGTGTTGCCGACGTCCTCTAGGCAAACAAGAAAGCGGTCATCCGCAATGTCACACTTCCTTTTTAATGCGGAGAGGATGAAGCCGCTTGCCTGATGAAATATGAAAAGATCGATATCATCAGGCGTCAAATTATTCTTGAGAAGAACATCATTTAACAGCACTGGCACGCGGCGCAGGGCAAACCGTAGCAGATCTGCGCCATTCATGCGCAGTTGCCCAAATGGCAAGAAGGCTAACGGCTCCCGCGCCCCACCGCCGACAACGGACAAGCTTCGCGCGCCTGCGCTGTCTGTTCCGGCACAAAAATCTCCAATGCCCGAATGTTTTGTTTTAGCGACCAGCGCCGCGGCTGCGCCATCGCCGAAGATGGACATTAATACATGATCATCTTCGGGAATTGTTTTGGAGGCAGCCTCGGCTGTAAGAATCAATACATAGGCTGCCTGCCCAGCGACAACGATACTTTTAGCTAGCATTAATGCATTGGTGAACCCTGCGCAGCCACCCGGGACGTCTAGAGATAGGCATGTCTCAGGAAGCTCTAGGCGACCATGAAGCAGAGCTGCCGTAACCGGCGAGCGACTGTCTCCTATATGGGAACAAAAAATTAGCGCCCCAATTTTATTGCTGGCCTTAGCCTGTCTTGTCATCAAGCGTTTTGCGGCACGGAGCGCCATGTCAGACGGTGCCTCGTCTGGCCCGGCTAATCGCCGCGTCATTACTCCTGATGCACGATACAGCGATACTGCGTCCCCGCACTGGGTTTGCGCCGCAATCTGGTCATTGGTGCGCACAATATCAGGGAGGTAATAATCTACGTCGATTAAAGAGGCATTCATTTGATTATCGCCATGTTTTATTATGCGCCGCGATGAATGATCACCATGCGCTCAGCAAGTAGTGCGCAGGCGCCTGCGACAATATAAAAGTACTGCATAAAGAGCCGCCAAACTAGTACGGCGGCGGCGGCCATACTAACAGGCATCCACGGGCTCAAGCCTGTGATGACAGTAACTTCTACAACTCCAGCTCCTCCTGGCGATAAAGATAAGTGCCCCAGCCCCATGGCTGCGAACTGAACAAGCATTGCATCAGGCCAAGGTATCCGGCCACCCATTTCCACAACGACGAAGTAAAGAACAGAGAGGTGCAAAAACCAGTACGCAATACTAACAAGCATTGCTGCTGTTGTTCTGCCCAGCCCGAGAAGATGAAGGTTTTGAAAAAAGACACCAAGTCCTCTAATAATCACCGCTAACCAGCGCAATGGAGCACCTTTTTTGGCAGTTGCTGCCTCTAATAACTGCAAGCGCGTCCACGCAATCGCGCGAAATGACGGGACTGTAGAGATAGCTAACGTTATCACCACGCAGAAACAGGCCACAATTCCGACCTGTGATGTTATCGAGCCAAGAGCAATACCGCTGATCACTACTACGATGAAAAGAAATACACTTAATACGAGAATATCTAGCCCCGCTGAAACAACAAAGATGCTTATTGATTGCGCAGGCTGGACGTCATACCGCCGAAGTAAGGCGAGCGCCGCAGGTAGAGCACCGCTTCCCCCTGGGGTGATTTTAGAGGCAAGCTCGGTGGCCAAATAGAGCCGAAAAAATGCTAGCGGCGATATGCGTGAATGTGCGTCCCAGAAAAGAATGCGTAAGCGAACACTATTAATAGCGGACAAAATGACCATGATGAAAAAGAGGAAGAAAAAGGAACTGACGGGAAGACTAGCGAGTATGGCAAGCGCTTCTCGCCCGCCGAGAGCTACGGGCAGCAATGCTCCTGATAGCAGTAGAATGAGCAGCGCCCAGCGCCTCCATCTTATCTCTAGCACGGTGAAAAGCTGAGTATAAAAATTGCGTGTGAAAGTGAGGCTTTCCGCGAAAAATGGATCATGCTCTATCTCTGGAAGACGGGCGGCGCAGCTGATAAGACATAGAAAGCTTATTCATCGAAGTCTATTATCAGATTAATCCGATTATTAGACGCGTGATTCACTGAGCTATGAGGGATGCTGTAATTAAATAATACTGAATCACCAGCTTTAGCCAAGCTGCGGACATCCCCTCCACACGTCATTTT
The DNA here is from genome assembly GCA_018067045.1 of Gammaproteobacteria bacterium. GTDB lineage: Bacteria > Pseudomonadota > Gammaproteobacteria > Pseudomonadales > Alcanivoracaceae > JARGPN01. Next base: position 462 of record JAGPVL010000013.1, on the reverse strand, counting down.
GCATTTTCCACCAACAAGATCATTCAATAGTGTATGGAATATAAGCCTGCTTTGAGAGTGAGCATGCTCTTTTAGCAGTGCGCCGGGTGTCATAATAACGAAGGCTGCAAAGTGGAGCTTAGGGATAGTGCCAAGCAATGCCATCGTTTTTTCAAAAGAAGACGCAAGACTAATAGTGTTGGGTTTGCCCTCTTTATAAAGGGAAAATCCGGAGTAACTTCCTCCGCGAATATCGTAGCCAATTTGGTCCGGATGAAATCCGTTTTCATCGACCCACTCGTCGAGATGTTGATCGATATAATTGGCTCTTCCGTGAAGCGCGCCGTCCAGTGGCTGGTATTTTTTAGCCGCTCTAAAGAACTCCCTCCTTATGGTGTTATGACGATCAGAGATTCCGCCAAGAAATGGATACTTTTCAGTATCTATAAACATCCCGTTAGTCTCCCCCAAAAAGCTTCATTG
>JAGPVL010000002.1 GCA_018067045.1 Gammaproteobacteria bacterium | reverse complement strand
GGTTTTCTGAGTGAGGTAGCCGTCAACGTCGTACTGATAGGTGACGTTACCGTCCTGCGTCAGCTGGTCAGCTATGTTGTAGCTGGCCGTTTGAGAGGCAATACCACGTGCGGTGTTGGTTTGTGCTGTGCGATTGCCATTATGATCGTAGATGTAAGACTCCGTCAGTACGCTGTCTTTCATCACGCTTTTCAGGCGACGGTTGTCGTCGTAGGTGTAGACGTACTGGTGGGAACTACCGTCGTGCAGTGTTTCGGTTTTGGCGACGATCAAGCCCAAGTCGTTATACGTCAAGGTGTAGCTGTAGGCCGAGTTGTTCGCAACTTGAGTAATGACGCTGCTGGGTTCGCCGTAAGCGTTATAGCTACGCTGCTGCTGATAGCTTGTATCCGCAATCGTCTCAGGCAGTCCGTGTTGCACATTTCTGCTAACGGTATAGCCGTTCGCTTGCGTTAAGAGCAGGTCATCATCATAGACGTAACTTGTGCTATCACCGGCATAGGTCATTTGGTCGATGACAAAATCGCTGTTGAACTGCCGGCTAATACTGGCGTCCAGCTCTCCGCTGTATTGAATGCCGGTGAGCAGATCACCGTCGTAGGTAAAGGCCAAGGTTCATTGCCTTCCGTGATCGTTTTATCGCGTCTTATCGCGGTGTGCGTGCCCTTATCGCGCCTTGCTAGTGACGAGAATTTGGAGCCTTGAATTTAGTGACACAGGCCTGAAGAAGACACTTCTTGTATTCGCTTTTCAGAAGCCTCACTACCTGGCCTAAATCTAGTTGGCGACCGAACCATAACAACTAACTGCAAAACCTGGCGACAAGAAATATTTTTAAAATCTTCATTAAAATAATATCTCGAAGCCCCATAAACGCCCCGACCAGACTCATAAGGCATTTTGGACAACCAAAGAGAAAAAATCTGCTCTTCAGAATATAAAACCTTAAACCAAAAGTACCAATTCAAACTTTCTATATGCTGAAACGCTTGATTTCTATTTTCAATATAATCAGACCCATACGTACGAACTACATATCTAAACACTCCATCCGTTCCCGCTTCCTTTCTTGCCATATTTTCTATAAGACGATGATTTTCCGAATCACCAGTATATCGATTTACCTTCTCACTCAGCGCATCCGCATGAGGCCGAATTTCTAAAAAATAATAAGAGGTTGTATAAAGCACTACAGCCAAAAGCAGTAAAAAAGGAACAAAGAATATGTATTTCATTAGCTTTCTCTCTCTATTTTGAAGCATTTTTAGCATGCCCCGCCAAAGTCCCAGGAAAGAAAACACCTGTAGGTATGCCTTTAACACCACCAAGAGCACCTGATGTAAGCAGCGAGCATGTACCACCCATTCCGCCTCCTTTCTCTATAGCTCTATCTTGAATTGCTTGATCTTCAGCAGCAGTAGTTGCCAACGTTGTCGTTTCAACTGTGCTCCCAACGCTTTCATGATATTTAATATAATCACTCAAACTAACTCCTTCCATAAAATCACCAGACCCTCTAGTCGCATCAGGGTAACTTCCTGCGGGATCATACAAAAAATTTCCCTTGCTTTCTTGGTGCAGAGCAGAGTGAGTGCCGACGCCCCAGTCCCTAACTGTGACGACAGTAGTTTCCAATCCATTCACGTCAACCGCATTAATCGGATTGCCAAGAACATACCCATAAACATTGAGCCCGCCCTTTAACCCAATAGGGTCTCTCGCCGTCCATCTTCCAATCGCGGGGTCATAATCCCTGAAGCCAAATCGGATCAGGCCAGTGTCGCTATCCTTCAATCCTCCCGCATAACCGAACGGGATAGTGAATGCTGGGTTACTGTCACTGATCACATTGCCATAGCTGTCGTAAGTGATGGTTTTGATGATGTTGCCGCCTTCGTCACTAATGGCGCGCGGTGAACCCAAGTGATCCGTAGCTATGTAATAACGGTTTCCGCTCTGCGTAAAGCTCGTGGGCGTATGGCTCAGCGTATATTCAAAGCGCTGCCTGAGGTTTCCGCTGCCATCATACGTAGCCAGCAGTGTCGTTTTGTCCAGCCACAAATATTTTTCTGTGGTTTGGCCGTTTACGATCTTCGCTACGCGATTACCTAGGGCATTGTGCCGGTATTCGATCAAATCCGTCGGCGTTTGCACTCTCAGCAACCGACCCTGTCGGCTGTACTGGTATTGAGTAATGTCGTTACCGTCGGTTTTCTGAGTGAGGTAGCCGTCAACGTCGTACTGATAGGTGACGTTACCGTCCTGCATCAGCTGATCTGCTATGTTGTAGCTGGCCGTTTGATAGGCGATGCCGCGCGCGGTGTTAGTTTGTGTTGTGCGGTTGCCATTATGATCGTAGCCGTAAGATTCCGTCAGGGCGCTGTCTTTCATCACGCTTTTTAGGCGACGATTGTCGTCATAGGTGTAGACGTACTGATGCGTACTGCCGTCGTGCAGGGCTTCGGATTTGCCGACGATCAGCCCTAGGTCGTTATACGTCAGGGTATAGCTGTACGCAGCATTGTTCGCGATTTGCGTGGTGACGTTTTGTGGTTCGCCGTAAGCGTTATAGCTACGCTGCTGCTGATAGCTTGTATCCGCAATCGTCTCGGGCAGTCCGTGTTGCGCATTTCTGCTAACGGTATAGCCGTTCGCTTGCGTTAAGAGCAGGTCATCATCATAGACGTAACTTGTGCTATCACCGGCATAGGTCATTTGGTCGATGACAAAATCATTATTGAACTGCTGACTGATACTGGCACCGAGATCTCCGCTGTATTGAAGGCCAGTAAGCAGCTCGCCATCGTAGCTGAAGCTCAACGTTTCATTGCCTTCCGTGATAGTGCTGACGTTGCCGTTACAAGCGTAGGCATAGTCAATGGCGGTGTCTGGTGTGACAACACGGCTAAGCTGGTCGTTGCTGTAGCTATTGGTAATGTGGCCACCGGAAGGCAGCTCCACGTCGACCAGGCGGCGGTCTTTATCGTAGCTCAGGATAGTGGCTTCATTGAGCGGGCTGCTGTCGCTGCTGGGTTTGTCCACGTTGTTGAAGGTAAAGTCGTATTCGCCGGTGGAGGGCACGATGACCTGAGTCAAATTGCCGCGCAAATCATACTGATAACCAACACTACCGCCATCTGGGTAGGCCGCCGTGGATACGCGGCCTAGAGCATCGTAGGTGAAGGTCGTGCTTTTACCGTCGCTGGGCTCGATACTACTGATCTGTCCCTTAGCATTAGTGTTGTAGAAATAACGCGTGATTCGGGTACCGGTGGTGATCGTCGTGGGGCGCCCCTCGCTGTCATAGTCCGTGGTGGTTGGCAGCAAGCCATCCGTTTCCCGCAAGGTCACTCGCCTAGTTGAAGGATTGAACTCCGAGCGAGTGATACGCCCTTCTGGGGTCGTGGTCACAGTTATTCCAGCTTCATAGTCGGTACTGGCCTGCAACGCCCTGCCGTTAGCCTCGATCTGAACAGTTTGCTGCTGGTAGTTTGCTCCGCCATCACCATAGTCTTTCGTGATCTGAGTAACGCTCTGCAGCCCACTAGGCTGGGTGACAGTGATTACAGAAGGGATTTCTTCGTTCGTTTTCGCATCTCTAACGTTGTCCACCACCGTACTGACGCCACACATTTCTGTCGTTTCTTTCAACCGATCCGACTGCAGGATGTTAGTGGTCACCGTGCCATTTTTTTCTGTGGTAATGCGGCGGGTATCCCCATTCTCGAGAATACTGCGCAGTGTCTGGTAGGTGTTGTTCTCCGCCGTGCTATAGCCGTATCGCTCCGACTTCGGACCAACCGTTTCGTTAAAGAAATCCCATGCGCCGCCTTCTGGGTCCAGCGCTTGGATGACACGGCCATGTTCATCGTAAAAACGCTCGTAAGGAGACGTTGACCATGGACTAGATTTAAAGCTTTTTGACAATAGCGTGCCACCGCCGGTGTAGGCGAAGTTGTTGTAAGCACCGTCTTCATACCGAATAGAGCTAATCTGGTCAGGGCTAGACATCACTACCGTTGTTTTATGGCCATAAGGCCCCGTGATGCTCACTCCTGACGAGCCACTGCGCTGCAGACTGATGTCTTGCCCGAACTGATTCGTCATAGAAACCAGCTGTCCGTCGGCATCATGATTAAAGGTCAGCAAGGTTTGGCCGGTATTAATATCAATGGTGCGGACGTGACGACCCTGCTCATCAAAAATATACGGCACCGGCAGTGCAGAGTAATCGTCACGCACACAACGCACATGGTTAGCTTCGTTCGTGCTAAACCTCGGCGAGGAAAAACCGACGCTTTCAATTGCCCAGGCAGTATCGGCTAGCTGGAAGTTCGGCGTTGAACTCCAGTAAGGCATGCGATGCGCCGCTGTCGGGCTCCACGGAATGCCTGTGTCAATGTCGGTCTTATTCACAAAGACAGCGTTGGGCAAGGTGTAAACCAACTCGTTAATGTTGGGCAAGCGCCAGTCATCAAAGCTTGCATGGGTCAAAGCCTCACAGTGATCAATAGCACTCGTCCATGGCAACTCCACCGATTGAGTTGACACATCGTCCTGCCACATCAAACCGTTTTTACTATCAATCACCACTTCGCGCGTAGCGTCGCGTACCAGCCTTTCTATAGTCGTCTCGTTCAGCGACTCCCCGCTCACACACACCACAGGAAGAGGCCGATTAGTCGGGTTATAGGTCGTCTCACGGAAGTAGCCGATCGCCTCGAGGTTATACATGGAGGCACCATGGTCGCCCTTCGATTTATCGATGGTATAAATAGCTTCTTTCTCGGTGGGCAGGCGCCACGGCAAATCAGACGAGACACCCAGCCCTTCACAATAGTTGCGCGCTGCAGCGACGGTACGGAACTTGGGCGGCGTTTCATTGTATGCCCACCTTAGGCCGGTCACGGTATCAACCAACACACCGTCGCCACCAATACGGTAATTGATGTCGCTGCCGCCTTTGCCGTAGCTGCCGTCATCGCCAGGATGCTGGCTTGAGGTAATGCCCGTTTTTAATATGACGGACTTGAAGTAGTTTTCTTCTACTTCGCCATCACCTCGGTAGAGGGTGCCGTCGGAGCCCAGCTCATGATAGTTGGAGAGTGACCAGCCATAGGCGAGTTGTGCGTCGTAGGTGTTTTTAAGCAACACAGGCTGTGTTCGCTGCACGATCAAGTTATCGCGACTGGCAACGCCGGTGTCCACATCGCTCTCAACCGCCCACTGCACCGCAAAATCATTGATGGGCCGTCCTGAGCTCGCCACATTGCCCGCGCTGGAATAGTTCATCAAATACTTGTAGCCCGTGGAAAGCGTGCCACTGACCTCCCCTTCGATCAGGTTGCCATTAGGGTCGCGTCCATCCCAATAGAAAACAGCCTCCACGTTGGCTTGTGGCGGAAAGGTTTGCGTAAAGCGATGACCACCAATTTCCAAGATCGCCACCATTTCAGTGACAGAACCCGGCATGGCGTCATCACTCACCTGTATCGACAGTTTATGGTGGTACCCAGGTGTACGGTGGCTTGAGTAATGCAGGGTCAGATCTGTTCCTGCCACGGCAAAGTCATCGTGAAAGGACTGCTGACTGGGTTTTACATAAGAGCCCGTGCAGGCAGCTTCGTCGTCTTTTTCCTTCTCGCTCCCCTCTTCCGGCTTGTCATCCGGCGTGGGCTCAATGTCGTTGCCGTTATCTGGCCAGTTCAAATCCTGCGGTGAAAAGTGATCCAACTCTCCGCGCCAGTAGGTATCGCCCGCGACAAAATCTTCAACACCCGCGACTTCATCAGCAGTGCTTCCATTGCCATTAAAGTCATCCGCAATATCATCGCCGGTGTAATCAATACCATCGACCAGCCCGTCAGTGTTCGCATCCAATAGTTTTATCACGACGCCATTGCGAGCCGCTTTCCATTCAGCATCGTTGCGGTCGTAATAACCAATCGGGACGATTTCACCCACGTCAAAGCCGAGGAAATTATCGACGTACATGACCACAGGCTTGTTGAAAAACACCTCTTCATCATCACGCACAAGATCCAGCTCTAGCTCTGAGCAGTACGTAAAGGCACTCTCTTTCGGCAGCTCTGCTGGCATGGATTCCGGCACGACATACTCGGTGGCACGCACTAGAAAATTGTCCAGCTCATAGGAGGAGCCATCTTTGGCTTTAACCGTGGCACGGGTGACGCCATTGAACACCAGCGTGGTGGCACGCGCACCAAACACATCGGTAACAACCGTAGAGGTATGACGCTGTGCAATACCCGACGTGAGATCAATTGCCGTGGTTTTGTCATCCTGCTCTAGCAAAACAACATCGGGGGCCGTCGCCCAGCTTGAGCTGCCGCCGACCACGGTCCGGTGAACCGTCAAGTAGCCTTGCTTGCGATAAACCAGCGTTTGCTCGCCGGAACCCGCAGGCAACTTAAATCGACCGCTATCGCTATAATAGGCGGCCGTTTCAGCGGTGCCATATTCGGGCGCGTTCAATATCGAAACACGCACACCGGACAAGGGTTGACGATTATCATCATAAACAACGCCGCTATAAACCGTGACCGCTTTGGGGTCATAGTTTTGAACGGTGGCATCCTGCGGTATCAAACCCACGAACTGCTCTGCAGACGTGTCGGCTAGATTATCGGTAACAGCTGGCTGCCCCACTGTAACCCGGGCTCGATTAGAGCGAATGCCATCAACACTGGCTGACAGGTAGGCGTACCCCGTGTTCACGCCGGTAGCCGTGCTGGCATTAATGGCAACGATGGAAAGGTCGTCTGCTGCAAATTCCGCATAGGGGGTCAGGTCGACAACGCCGTCCGAGCCCGTTCGTCCCGTCACGGTCAAAGACTGAGTGCCGCCCACGGGCAAATTGAAATCGAAGGGCGAAATGGTAATGCTGACAACGTCGGCACTCGCCAAATCAAAATCACCGAAACTCAACGAGACGTAATTATTACACTGTTGCGCTTCTGTTATGTCGATGCCGGTAACGGGCGCTTGCCAAGAAGCGCTCGGGTCAATCGTATTCAGAACGACAACGCCGCCATAGTAAGCGCTATTGCTATAGCCGGGATCATACAGGCCCACTGATAGCCCAAAGCCCAACAAGCCTTCATCCGATTCTGCACCGCCGTTTTCGTTTAGCCCTGTTTGCAGCAAGTGATCGCGGTGCCCCCAAGCATTACCACTAAGCGGGTTGGCATCTGCATAGATCCATCCGTAAATAGCCGCAACGAGCAACTCAGATTCAGTCATACCATTGGCAGACGGCATACCCGAACGAGAGAAAATACTCTCTGGAAATATTCCAGCATCCTGATGAGCTGCAATGATTGAATTCTCAGCCAGACGATCGTGCGGAGTATGGTTACCGTTGGCATCCACGTAATAGTGGTCTATCACTACGTTGCCTTCTCGAATCAGGTCCGCATACGCCTTAGCAACCTGAACAACCTCATCACTAACCCCGGCAAAAGGTTTCAAACCATGTGACTTACGCTCCGCGTTAACAAGGAATAAGCCTTGCTCCTGAACAGACAACGCATCCCATACTTGCTGCGCTGGCATTTTTAGATATTGATCCGCAGCCTTGTCCTTGTATCGGGCATTATTAAACGCTCGCTCAATGTCTGCCACCGAACTGTAGCTGTGGCCGATATAATCGATATTGCCGTCGGGGTAACTGTCCTGGAAACCGTCATCGTTCAACACGGGATTAACCGGACAGGTTGTCAGAGTGTTACTGATTGAACACCCATACTCGTCTGTCAAAGCACCAGGGGAGGTGTTTGGGCATAAATCGCTACCGTCGACAACGCCATCTCGATCAGCATCCACAATGACCGAGAAAGTTTGTGTTTCTTCGCTGTATTCTCCCTCATTGTCACGCACCTGAAGGCGTACCGTATTTTCACCTTCTTGATAGTAATTCGAAGACAAGGACGCAACAGATGAATAGGACAGAGTGACGCCGTTCACATACCAGCGATACTGATTAATAGCACCATCTGCGTCATGACTTTGCCGACCATCAAGCGGGACGGTATCGCCGTAGTAAACCGCTTCCGGCAGATCAAAGACCGCCACAGGTGGCTGGTTACCTGCCAGCACCGTAACCGTAAACGTCGCGGTCGTTTTCACGTAATTACTATCTGTCACCGTTAAATGAACAAGGTGCTCACCCACTGGCGGATTAACGATACGCGGCGTCGCCGACCCCTGACCCGACACATAAAATTCTACGCTTTGCCAAGAGTAGTTGATGATCGCCCCCGCACTGGAGTGACTGGCTGAAGCGTCGAGGGTTACCGTTTCATTACTAAGCATGCTGACGTCACCCTGATGAATCACCACCGGACGTTCGTAAGGCATAGTCCGAACACAACGCGCCAGTTTATTCGCGCCCTTCAAAGAGACTTGGTGTTGTCCACGCCCAAAAATAGACCACATGCTTATCGCGCTGCTGACACTGCTTGGCGCCGTTGTCGATGACCACCACGGATCGTTATAACCACTCTTGTTTTCCACACGGATATAGCTATTACCCATGATTTCCGCCATCAACACATAGGCCTCGGTCGCATTGGGCAGCCGCCAGTCATCGTATCCGTCAAGCACTAGCGCCTCACAATGCTGCAACGCTTCTGACCATGTGAATTTCTGGCTCAGGAAACTGACATCGTCCTGCCACATGAGCTGATATTTTGCATCAACGATAGTGTCGGGGGAGGTTTTCGTTTTGAAGTCCGGGCCGTAATCCGACGTACCAGCGTAACAAATTGCTGTGCCACTGACGTTCTGGCTCAGCAGCCCATCACTAAAATCAAGGGACTTTTCGCTGCCGTTATCGAAAAACAGATTACCTGTTTGACGATTGATAAAAATCTGAGGAAGAAGACCGTTGTTAGCGGACGTGCCAACGTTAGAGAAATCCATTAAACGGGCGAGTTCCCATTCTTCAGGCAGATCCCAGTTACTTATTCCGCCTAGTTCCAGCGCTGCACAGGCATCTTCACTTGCGCGTAGGTTGCCTGACGTACCTAGTGGCACATCAGCCCAAGCTCCACCTATTGTTCGATCGTAAACAATGCCGGTCACCGCATCTCGCTCATAATGACGCGGGGCGCCCGCTTGATAGTAGCCATCATCAAAATCCTCAAACACAACCTGAATATTGGTTTGCTGCAAGAATTCGCCAGTACGTTGGTCGTGACCACAACCATCACTGTCGACGGACTGATATCGGCGCGAGAGTGGGCAAATGTCATGCTCTTCAAGCACCCCATCAGCATCCGAATCACGCTCGCTATTCGCACAACCCCAGCGATCTACCCCCGAACCTGCCGGTGTGGTTGGACAGCTATCGCTACTATTCAATACGCCATCATTGTCATCATCACGCTGGTTCTGACCGCAGCCGTCCGCATCGGAGGGATAAGAAGAGCTGCTGCTAGGACACTGATCTAGGTCATCCGTAACACCATCGTTGTCCGTATCTTTTTGTACATCAGCACAACCCTGAGCATCGACCGCCATGCCCACCAAGGTGGCAGGGCATTGATCAAGCGCATCGTTAACGCCATCGATATCCGCATCACGCTGGTTGTCCGCGCAACCTTGCGCATCAACCGATAAACCCGCTTCCGTTACCGGGCACTGATCCTGAGCATTACTGACACCATCCTGATCCGTGTCTTTTTGGCTCGAGGAACAACCATACTGATCAACCACTTCACCCGCTGGCGTATTTGGGCATTGATCTAATGCATCATTGATCAAGTCGCCATCCAGATCGCTCTGGTTCAGAGCGCAGCCCTGCGCATCAACGGCTTGACCGGCTTCCGTTGTCGGGCACTGATCGATCGCATCGTTGACACCATCGTTGTCGCCATCTTTCTGGCTAGGCGCACAGCCATACTCATCTACCGACAGGCCCTGTGACGTATTGGGGCATTGATCTAACGCATCGTTGATACCATCGCTATCGGTGTCTTTCTGGTTGTTTGCGCAACCAGTGCTGTCCACTGCTGCACCAGGCTGCGTTGCTGGACACTGATCTAGTGCGTCAAAAACACCATCGCCGTCAGTATCCCTTTGATCATCCGCGCAACCCTGCGCATCGACAGGCAGGCCAAGTCCCGTTGCAGGACATTGATCTAATGCGTCGATAATTCCATCGTTGTCCGCGTCCAACTGCTCCTGCGCACAACCGTCCGCATTCACCTGTGCTCCGGCTTCAGTGGCAGGACATTGATCCAGCGCATCTGAGACGCCATCACTGTCAGTATCTTTCTGACTTGCTGCGCAGCCGTTCTCATCAACGGACAGACCAGAGGCCGTCGCTGGGCACGTATCTTCCGCATCGGACACACCATCGGCATCCGTATCAAGTTGTGCAGGCGCACAGCCATTTGCGTTGACTGGTGCACCCGCTGGTGTCGCAGGGCACTGATCTAACGCATCGCTGACGCCGTCTCCATCCGCGTCACGCTGCTCAGCGGAGCAGCCTAGAATATCCACAGCATGGCCCGCAGCAGTTGCCGGGCAAACATCGTAGGCATCCACAACGCCATCGGCATCGGTGTCCACTTGATTCGTCGCACAGCCCTCGGCATTCACCGCTAATCCGCTCTCGGTTGCCGGGCATTGATCTAGCGCGTCATTGATACCATCGTTATCGGTATCTTTTTGGTTGTCTGCACAACCAGCGGCATCAACTGCCAATCCAGATTCCGTCGCAGGGCATTGATCCGCCGTATTAACAACACCATCGCTATCATCGTCTTGTTGGTTTTCGGCGCAGCCTTGTGCGTTAACCGGCAATCCACTTTCTGTGGCAGGGCAAGCATCCTGCGCATCATTCACGCCATCACCATCGCTGTCGCGTTGCGTGGCTGAACACCCGGCCGCGTCGACCGCCGCACCAAACGCTGTATCAGGGCATTGATCCAATGCATCGTTCACGCCGTCGCTGTCGCTATCTTCCTGATTATCTGCACAACCATTGGCATCAACCGGTAATCCCGATTCAGTGGCGGGACACAAATCTAGCTGGTCGTTGATACCATCATTGTCACTGTCGAGTTGATTTTGTGCGCAGCCCTGCGCATTGACAGTCAATCCGGAGTCCGTATTAGGGCACTGATCCATGTGGTTGTTTACGCCGTCACTGTCGCCATCTTTCTGGTTCTCAGCACAACCCAAGATGTCCACATCCCAGCCCGCTTCAGTGGCAGGACAAATGTCGTGTTGGTCGCTGATACCGTCACTGTCTGTATCCTTTTGAGCATCACTGCAACCGTCCGCATCAACTGAAGCACCTGATTGTGTCACCGGGCATTGATCTAGTGCGTCATTCACGCCATCGCTGTCGCTATCTTTTTGGTTGTCTGCGCAGCCATCGCCGTCCACGGGGAGACCAAGCTCCGTGAGCGGACACTGATCGTTATCATCCATGACGCCATCGGCATCGCTGTCTAACTGGCTCAGTGCGCAGCCATTGGCATCAACATCTTCGTTCAAAGGTGTAGCGGGACATTGATCGAGATCATCGGTGACGCTGTCTGCGTCTGAATCGAGCTGGCTTAGTGCGCAGCCTTGTCCATTTACGACTTGGCCAACGGCAGTGCTCGGACAGATGTCTAGGTCATTGGTGATGCCGTCTGCATCGTCATCCTTTTGATTGGCGGCACATCCGTTCTCGTCAACGAGCAAACCTTCTTGCGTGTTAGGGCACTGATCAAGACTGTCGATAACGGCATCGCCGTCTTCGTCCTTCTGGGACTCGGCGCAACCTTCAGCGTCCACCGTTTCACCTGATGGCGTGGCAGGACATTGGTCTAGAACATTGTTTACGCCATCTTCGTCATCGTCTTTTTGGTTTTCTGCGCAGCCATGTGCATCGACAGAAGTGCCCGTCTCAGTCAACGGACATTGGTCCAGCGTATTGTCCACACCGTCCAGATCATCGTCTTTTTGCGATTGCGCACAACCGAACGCGTCAACCGCCTCTCCGACAGGCGTGGACGGACATTGGTCCAGTGCGTCGTTAATGGAATCGCCGTCGGCGTCCAGTTGGTTTAATGCGCAGCCTTGTGCATCCACCGGCATATCAGGAAGAGTCGCGGGGCATTGGTCTAACGCATCATTCACGCCATCCGCATCAAGATCCTTTTGCGATGCCGCACAGCCAAACTCGTCAACGTCCTCTCCCGTCGGTGTAGCGGGACATTGATCGGCCGCGTCGTTAATTCCATCGCTGTCGCTATCTTTCTGGTTATCAGCACAGCCATTAACATCCACCGCCAACCCCGGCTCTGTCACAGGGCATTGATCCAACGCATCGTTCACGCCATCGGCATCAGAATCTAATTGGAAAGGCGCACAACCCTGCGCGCTCACCGTGACACCCTCTGGCGTGTTCGCACAGACATCCAGATCGTCTGTCACACCATCGTTATCGCTGTCTCGCTGATAGTCTGCACAGCCTTGCTCATCAACCGCCATACCGGCGCTGGTCATTGGGCACTGATCGAGAGAGTCGTCAACAGAATCGCCGTCACTGTCGGCGGGGGGAACAGAGCACCCCTGCGGATCAACCGCTTCACCCGCTGGGGTCTGCGGGCATAAATCGGTGTTGTCGCCTACGCCGTCAGTGTCTGCATCTGCCCATTCGGAGGGATCATTCGGAAACGCATCATCTACATCAACAATGCCATCGCCATCTGTGTCGGCCGGAGAGAAAATAACGGTTAGCTGCGTATCGTCTTCGATTAAAACGCGACACGTTTCTGAAACGCCGCAACTCTGATCAGACCAGGAGACAATGCGATAACCGGAGGCTGGCTGAGCCCTAATCTCGACGGAGGTCCCTTCCTCGTAGTCATAGCAAAGCGGAGCATCGGATGCATCACATGCGGCACCTTGAGGGCTAGCCGACACAACACCCTCACCCTCAACGAACACCTCAAGCTTGCACCCTGAAAGCGCCAGAACGAATATCAAAACAAAAAAATGCCTGTACGAAACCATCCTTGTTTCCCCAGTCAGACTAGAAATTTTTATACAAAAATAGAAATGCTTTTCTATATACAACATCAAAAGCTGTATTTTCGAAAAATCACTTACGAAAAAACTTTATTAGTTAACCATGCCCCAAACATGATTTAGGGGCGAAAAATACGCGACAACAGCAATTGATAGCAAGAAAAGATGAGACTATAAACTTACGATAGATGTCATATTAATATCATCAGGAGCTTTACACCCAAAAGAAATACTTCTGAAATCGCTCGTCGCCAGGGCTTTAAAATCCATTTAATGCTGAGAGACTTCGGTGAATAGTTGGAGCCTTACCTGTCGTAACCAGCCATGCATTTCAAGGACCAGATCGACATAAGTTTGGCGCATTAAGAAAAGGTGGCACCGAGAAATAGACAGCCATACGCACAAACAGAGGAAATGGATATACTGGAACCTGAAATAAAAGAAGCAAAGATATCTAAAGAATTGCAAACTTGCCTTGGATGATCAAGACGGGCCAGGATCAAGGTTTACCCAAACTCGATGCCGACGGCATGAGCTGTCCTTGGTCCTAGAGAAGCGTGTTTGAACCGGGATTTTCCGAACATCACACCCAAGAAAACGAACAAGACTGCTACGTAGTTAACGTTTCCGCACGAAATAAGATTTTAATCCGCAAAAAATACAATACAGAATGCGCCAAAAAGGTAATTGCCTTCGGAAAGAAAAAGAGCGGCGCAAATAAAATGACAAAATTCTTATACGGAGAAGCATAGATAATTGTGTTCTTTCGCCACTTCCTTGTGAGCACATGACAGGCGGCTCTGCCGTAATAACATTTGAAAAATATTTTTGTCATTTCATATCGGAACTAAGTAAATCTCCGCACCTATTTCTCTAGGGTGAATGCCTACTAGTCTCCCTGTCATATCCTTTGCTAGCGTCAGGTTCACTTCAACCTTTAGGTTGAAATAGAAGCCTGAGAAATAGCTCATGCTCCCTACGTCACTTGAGCGCATTAATTATCTCACTCTACCAATAACAACAAAAACAAGGATCACAAATGAAACTCCACGCCTTTAAACCTCACTCCCTCTTGAGCCTAGCCGCTGTATTAACCGCCTCCTTTACTGCTGCCAACGTTCAGGCTGCAAATGGTTGCAACCCATTAAGCCTGCAAACCTGCGCGCTTCCTTTTCCGTCTAACTACTGGTCTGAGCCGCAAGCTAGCTCACCAACCGGTATTGAACTGCAAATGAGTACATCGTTATTACGGCCCGAGGTGGCAGCCCAGCTTCCCGTTGAAACCGGCATTAGCGTAGAACAGATCTTTAACGGTGATCATGGGTTTTCTGCGGCAACAGCGGTGGTATTTGAATTCGAAAACGCACCTGAGGTGGCGTCGTTACCAAAATATGGAGACGGCGTTGTGATTGCCTACGACTTAGACAACGGCGAATTTGTAGATGTGCGGGCTCAAATCAGCGATTACGCCAAAGGCAGCAACGTTAGCGCGCCGGCCAATGTGCTGGAAGTTTTCCCTGTCTCTCGTTGGGAATTTGGCCATCGCATTATTGTAGCGGTGACCAAATCGTTGCAAATCGATAATGAGACGAACGATTTTCAATCACTCAAAAATTCGGCGTCAAACAGCAGCGAGCAAGCTTATTTTGGTGAGCTGAGCAACGCGCTGTCACAAGCAGGTGTGGATCCCGCAGATGTACGCTCGGCAACATTATTTACCGTGCGTGATCAAGCTGAAGTACTAACTCCTATCCGTAATTTGGTGGACGCGACGTTCGCGCAAGATCATCCCGTCCGTAATATCGACGTCGATTACAAAACCTATTCAGGCAAGAAAGCAGCTCTGATTACCGGTGAACTACGCATTGACAATTACCGCCGCGAAGGTGGCATCGGCATGGTGGATTTTGATGCGACTCCGACTGAACAGTGGGTAACGTTTCGTTTAACGTTGCCGCGAGCGTCGCATGCAGACGGTAAGGCCCCCGTATCGTTTTATGCCCATGGTCTCGGCGGCAACAAGAGTATGGATTTCTTGGTCTCCAGCTCAAATGCTGACTTGGGCATCGCAACGTTTAGCGTCGATTTCCCAAATCACGGTGATCGCGCCGAGGCTGACGGCGGCGGCGTGTTCGAGAATTTGGAAGTCAGCAAGCTGTCCCGCGAGATTGGCATGATGACGCAGCACACCATTGATTTTGCCGGCGCCCATAAAGCACTTATTGGTTTGGCAAACTTGGACGTAGTCGGAAAATTAACCTGGCAAAGCTGGTGCTGGAGATGCGCCGATGGAATTCCTGATATCGATACGACTCGCGTGTTTATGCAGGGCACGTCACTGGGTGGCGTATTGGGTTCATCTTATGCCGCGCTATCTCCAGATCTCGACGGCGCCGTATTTCAAGTAACCGGGGTTGGTGTGACCAGCATTCTTGCCGGCTCTATTTTATGGGATAGCGCATTTTCAAACTTAGAGCCGCCCGCCGCAAACGGCGCAGAAGCGGTCATGTTAAAGGGCGCCATACAGCAATTGTTGGATTACGGTGACTCCATTAACTATATCGATTTGATGCGCAATCCTGATGATGGTCGCCCAATTCGTCCACTGATGGTGGTTTCGGGAAATGGCGATTCCATCGTCACCAATGACAGCACCATTGCATTGGCACGCATCATGTCAATGCCATTGGTAGGCAATGAACTTTACCCTATGCCCGGCGTCATGAAGCTGGATGATTACGATGAGCTCGGTTTTGGGGTACGTCAGGTGCCCGCCTTGGCAGCTGGCTTTGAATTTCTATTGGGTGATGCGTTAACGGGCGCGACGGCACACATATCCTTTATTCGGGGGCAATCAAATGCAGCGCAAAAAGACTGGATAAATAGATTCATACTTAACCAATAATTTTGCCAAGAAGTTTGCCGGCCTATCTTAGGCCGGCTTTTTTATGGCTGACAGATCAACACTTCATCCAGCAGCTCGTCTTGCTATATACTCCGCGCCATAAAGCTGTGATCTGAACCAGTTATCCAGCGATTCTTCACGCATAAAGCATTCAGAAACTTGAGGGAGGTACGAGCGCGAATCCGCTCGGCCTCAAACTGTCTTTAGCGCGCATGCCTAGCTTCTAGCGCGCAACAACCTCCATAGGAGCCCGTCGTGAATCAGGAATGGGTACACCAAGACCTGCCAGCTGCCGGCCTTTGGCGCCGCTTGATCGCACTGACTTACGACGCATTCCTTATCGCTGCCATCTGGTTTATCACCGCGGGCATTTGGGTCCTTGTCTATCCCCATACCGGCCTACCGGCCGAAAGCATCAACGGCGTCACCCGTGCCACACCCGAAATGCTGCACCGCATTCTGTTTCCAATTTTGATTATCGAAACGTGGGGATTCTATGCCTTGTTCTGGCTGCATGGCGGGCAAACGTTGGGTATGCGTGCGTGGAAAATCATGAGTCGTGATGTGCGCCGTCAACCGATGACGCTTTGGCAGACGGTGGTCCGATTTATTGGCGGTATTTTTAGCTGGGGCGCATTAGGCGGTGGCTATCTGCTCGCATTGGCGACGCCGTACCAAACACTGCACGATCGCCTCTCCGCTACGGAAACGGTTGTTGTGCCGAAAGCGGGCTAACCCTTCGCTGAAAAAGAAACTCTCCACAAAGCAGCGTTAGCTCAATATTCTTCGCTGGCAAGCAAGCTCCTCCGAAAACATTCATCGCGCATGCCCTTGCGGGAAGCTCGTTGCAAACGAAAGGTCTTCGCCTCTGCAGGGGCTGGCTCGCGTGCAAGCACCCTCCCACAAAGATCAACAGCGATGTCCTTTCGGGAGGCTGCTTGCAGGCGAAAGGTTTTCGCCTCTGCAAAGGCTGGTTCGCATGCAAGCACCCTCCCACAGAGATCAACAGCGAAGTCCTTTTGAGAGCTGCTTGCCGACGAAAGATTTTCGCCTCTGCAGAGGCTGGTTCGCGTGCAAGCACCCTCCCACAGAGATCACCAGCGATGCCCTTGTGGGAGGCTGCTTGCAGGCGAAGGGTTTTCGACTTTGCGGAGACTAGCTCGCTGGCAAGCACCTTCCCACAAAAACCAATAGCGCCGACCTTGCGGGGAAATGTCTAACGGAGCGCCCGACTTAAGATGCTGAACACACGGGACAGGCGGGATCTTTGCGGAAGCCGATGCTTTGCCAATTCATTGTTTTGCCATCGAATAGATAAAGTTTTTGCTCAACCTCAATAGCACAAATCAACTTGATGGCCTGCATGGCTTGCATCGTACCGATGATGCCAACCACAGGACCGAGAATACCGGACTCACTGCAGAACGTATCAGGTCCATCTCCATCCCCATACAAGCAGCCATAGCACGGCGCATTCGGCTGACGAAAATCAAATGTCACTAGCTGACCTTCAAATCGAATCGCCGCGCCAGACACTAACGGCACGCCGTGTGCGCGACAGGCACGATTAACCAAACTGCGGGTAGCAAAATTATCGCTGCAATCAAGCACAACGGTGACGCCTAGCAACACACTGTGCAGCCAGACTTCGTCAGCAAACTGATCATGCGCTTGAATATTAACGGAAGGGTTTAGCGCCGACAGCTGAGCCGCCAACGCTTGCGCTTTGTTCTCTCCGTTTTGCGTTTCACGAAAAGCGATCTGACGATGAAGGTTTGAAGATTCTAGGGCATCGCCGTCGGCGATGATCAACTTTCTAAGACCGGCACCAGCAAGATACAACGCAGCGGGATTGCCCAAGCCGCCAGCGCCAACGACCAAGACCGTTGCAGCGGCTAAACTTTCTTGGCCTGCCACATCAATTTCCGGCAATAAAATTTGCCGGCTGTAACGCAATAGCTCGTCGTCAGTCAGCATAACCCAGCGTCACCCTGTCATGGTCGGCATAATCTTTGAGCGTTTCGATGCGCGCAAAGCTATGTCGAGAAAGAATTTCTGCCACTGCAGCGCCCTGATCATAGCCATGCTCGAACGCCAATAAACCGCCAACATTTAAATGCGCGCGGGACTGCTCGGTGATTTTGCGAATATCGTCCAAACCATCGGCGCCTGCTACCAGTGCTGTCTGCGGCTCGAAGCGCACGTCGCCTTCATTCAGGTGTTTGTCATCGGCGGCGATATAAGGCGGGTTCGAAACGATAGCATCGTAACGTTCAGATAAGTTGTCGCACCAATTCGACTGCAAGATACACACATTCTTAGCGCCAAGGCGCGACACATTACGCTGCACCAAGTCCAACACTGCGACCTGAAAATCAACTGCATCAACTTGCCACTGCTCGCAAGCGAGTGCCAAGCTAATCGCAATCGCGCCGGTACCCGTGCCGAGATCGACTAGCCGCTGCGGCTGATCTGTCGGTAGGCGAGCCAAAACCGACTCAACTAACAATTCGGTATCGGGTCGAGGAATTAACGTATCAGAGGAAACCAAAAACTCATGGCCAAAAAACTCACGCCGCCCCGTAAGATACGCAACAGGTTGGCCGTCGCGACGCTGCTCAATCCAATGAAAAAACTGCGCAACTTGACTGGCAGCAGGCTCATGCTCTGGCCAAGTAAATAAAAAACTACGTGGCTTTCCGAGCAGATGACACATCAATACTTCAGCATCTCGCTGCGCACTCGGCGATGCTTCGGCGAGCTGCGCTGTCGCGTCGCGCAACAGCTCGGCTACATTTGGCATGTCACGCTTGGCATGTATTACTGCCCCTCGGACAACTGCGCCAACAGATCGGCCTGATGCTCGGTAAGCAACGCTTCCACGACTTCACCCAAGTTTCCCTGAATAATTTCGTCGAGTTTATACAGCGTCAAATTAATACGGTGATCAGTTAATCGACCTTGTGGGAAGTTGTAGGTGCGAATACGCTCGGAACGGTCACCACTACCCACTAACGATTTACGCGTCGCAGCTTGCTCAGCATGGGCTTTCGATTGTTGCTGATCGAGCAGCTTCGCCGACAGCCACGACATCGCTTTCGCTTTGTTCTTATGCTGACTGCGTTCGTCTTGGCATTCCACCACCACGCCACTCGGCAAGTGGGTAATGCGCACCGCAGAATCGGTGGTATTAACGTGCTGACCACCGGCACCGGATGAACGATAGGTGTCGATGCGTAAATCTTCGGTACGAATCTTAATTTCTTCAAGCTCGTCGGGCTCAGCCATCACCGCGACTGTGCATGCAGAGGTATGAATACGCCCCTGTGATTCAGTCGCAGGCACGCGCTGCACACGGTGTGCGCCGGACTCGAACTTCAATGCAGAGTACACATTGTCGCCGATCACTCGCGAGATAATTTCTTTATAGCCGCCGTGCTCGCCGTCGTTGGTGCTCACCACTTCAACGCGCCAACCACGTAGGTCCGCGTAGCGCGAATACATGCGAAAAAGATCGCCGGCAAATATAGCGGCCTCATCACCACCGGTGCCCGCACGCACTTCGAGGAAAACATTACAACGATCGCGAGCGTCTTTAGGCAACATCAACTTTTGCAGCGCATCCTCAAGATTCTCGGCATCGGCACTGGCTTGCTGAAGTTCTTCTGCGCCCATTTCGCGCATCTCGGCATCGCTATCATCGAGCATCGCACGCGCAGCAACGATATTCTCGGCTGCCGCTTGCCACTGCTCAAAGCATTGTACGACCGGTTCTAGCTCAGAATACTCGCGAGAATAATCACGAAACTTATTCTGATTGCCTATCACTTCGGGGTCGGATAGCAAAGCCGACAGTTCCTGGTAGCGATCCGCCACCCGGTCTAATTTATTGCGCAAACTATCTTTCATGAAGGCTCGTCGGTGGGACCATGTTTGGGTTCTGCGGAGACCGAACCTGCTGGTTCGGCTTTTTTGTTCTGACTTGAAGACAAGCTCGAAGGCTTACTTGAAGAAAGGTCCGCAGAAAAATCGGCTGGATCAGAGAGTAAAATTTCCCGCGCCAAACGCAGCGCATCAACACGTTGGTTGGCTGCCATGCGGCGTAGCTGCACACTGGGCGCGTGTAGTACTTTATTGACTAAATTGTGTTGGAAGCGACGCATCACCTCCTCGGCACCCTGCCCTTGCTCCATCTGTCGCAAGGCGCGCTGCAATTCTTGGTCCGCCAACGACTGCACTTGCTCGCGATAAGCACGCAAAGTATCCACCGCATCCAGCTCACGAGTTTCTTGCTGATAACGACGCAACGCTTCGTCAATCAACTGCTCCGCTTCGCGCGCAGCATCCTGACGCTGACGTACATTTCCTTCAATCGCTTCGTGCAAGTCATCCACGGTGTATAGGTAGACGTCATTCAAATCGCCAACCTGCGGCTCGATATCACGCGGCACTGCAATATCGACCATAAACATCGGGGCGTGGCGGCGTTTTTTCAGCGCCCGCTCAACCATGCCCTTACCCAAAATTGGTAACGGGCTCGCTGTGCAGGCAATTAAAATGTCCGCCTGCTCAAGCGCCATGGGAATTTCTTCCAACGAAATAGCGCGACCATTCACCTGTTCAGCCAACACTTGGCTACGCGATAATGAGCGGTTGGCAATAACAATTTCGCTGACTTGTTGCTCATGCAAATGGCGAGCAACCAAGCCAATCATTTCACCGGCGCCAATTAATAAAGCACGGCTTTTGGATAAATCCGAAAAAATGTGACGCGCAAAAGACACCGCCGCATAAGCAACTGAGACGGGATTGGCGCCAATTTCTGTTTCGGTGCGAATACGCTTCGCAACGGAAAAGGTTTTCTGGAAGTAATGCCCTAATTTATTGCCCAGCGTACCGACTTCATGAGCATGTGCGTATGCGTCACGCATCTGGCCAAGAATTTGCGGCTCGCCCAGCACCATCGAATCAAGGCCACCGGCGACGCGCATCATGTGCCGCAATGCGTGGTGATCGTGATGGACGTAAAAAACCGGACGGATCTCACTGCTACGCACATTCTGGCGTCGCGCCAACCACTCGATAACATCCACATCGGTGTTTTCAACCAAGCAATAAAGCTCAGTACGGTTGCAGGTCGACAGCATCGCCGCCTCAATAACACCGGACTGCTGCCGCAAATCGCGCAGCGCCGCTTCCAACGCCGTGCCCGAGAACGACAAACGTTCGCGTAGCGCAACGGGTGCGGTAGTGTGATTGAGACCTGCTGTAAGCAAATGCATAGGCGTACCAGGTAGACCCAGACCCTCTGAGGGTCGCGCATTTTGCGGGACTTTTCTACTCAAAACAATGTCATACAGCGGGAGGCCGCCAATCTCCTAGGCTCTTCTGATTGCTTTAATTCATGGCGCACGCAGCCAATGCCGCGCAGAAGAAGCCTCGCCACCATCATTAAGTCCATAGATGTGGGCAGGCTCCTGCGGCTATGCCATGATTGGTCATGGCACCGAAACTGAACGCCGCACGCAGCCCTGAGCGGCGTAACACGGCAATAACGTAGACAGCGGACGACAGGCTCACGACTACAGCCTTAACTGAATGCCCTAAACGGATCCCCCTGAGACATGAGCCTTTTTATAGTACGCGCCGGACTGATTTCCCTGACCGTTACCCTTTGCGCCTGCGCCCAGCAACAAACCGCTCCTTCCGACAGCCGCTCTGCCACAAGCGCTGACGCTGCTTCAGTAGAAATACAGGCCAATAAACAACCGTCGGACGCGCCGCAGCGCAACTATTCCTCAGAGTCATTAGCCGATTTGCTCGTGGCGGAGGTTGCTGCCCAGCGCAGTGTCTACGCCGTAACCCTCGGTTATTACGCGCAAGAAGCGCGACAGCATCGCGATCCGCTTGTCGCCGAACAAGCCGCCAAACTCGCCGCGTACTTAAACGACCCTATCTTGTCATCGGAGATGGGCGAAGTGTGGCTCGACGGCAACAGCCAGTCTCGCGACGCCCGGGTATTGCTGGCACTGAGCTATACCGAGCAAGGCGAAACAGAGAAGGCCGCCGCTCAAATCGACCTACTCATGGCGGGCAATCCGCGCGAAGCACTGGTCGAACTCGTCTCCCAAGCTCGCAGCTTAGATGAAGCTGGCAATGCCCAGCTACTCGCCGCTCTCGGCAGCCTCACCGATCGTTACCCAGACCAAGCGCCACTATGGTACGCCCGCGCCCTCAGCCTAGAGATCGAAGAGCAACATGAGCCATCACTGGTGGCCTGCAACCACGCCATCAAACTCGACAGCACCCATGAAGACAGCCGCCTACTCAAGGCTCGCCTACTGTTCCAATTAAACCGCAATGACGAAGCGCTAAAATTTCTAAAAAAATCACTGCGCAAATACCCAGACGCGAAACGCAGCCGCATTTTGTACACCCGCTTACTCATCGATCATGGCGATCTCGCCAATGCCGATACACAGCTCAAGGAAGTCAACCAGCGCTTCCCTGAAGATTATGATCTGCGCTTTTCACTGGCCTTACTGGCCATGGACAAGGGCAGTCGCGGCACCGCAGCAGCCACACTTAACGAGCTACTTGCCGATGGCTACCGCAGCGATGAAATTCATCTCTTCCTTGCTGGCGTCGCCGAGAAAGACAAACAGCCCAATACCGCGCTTGAGCACTACATGGCGGTGCAAGGCGATAACCAGTTGCGCGCTCGCATTCAAGCGGCTCGCCTGATGCACAGCGAAGGCTTAGATGCCGAGGCATCCTCATTAATGACCCGCCTGCGGACGCAACATCCAGAGCAAACCCCTGCGCTATATGCTGCGGAAGCGGACATGCTGAACCGTATCGAACAAAGCGACAAAGCCATAGCCTTGCTCAATAGCGCACTCGCTGAGCTACCTAACAACACCGATTTACTTTATAGCCGCGCCATGACCGCCGAGCGCCTCGGCGATATGGCATTACTGGAAACCGATCTGCATCGTTTGCTTGAACTCAAACCCAACGACGCCACCGCGCTCAATGCGCTCGGCTACACACTGCTTGCGCGCACAGAGCGAATCGACGAAGCCGCCACCTATATCGAAGCCGCCCACGCACAACGCCCAAACGATGCAGCTGTCATCGACAGCCTTGGCTGGCTGCGCTACCGCCAAGGCAAGCCCGATGAAGCCCTGTCCTACCTCACTCAGGCTTGGGAAATGTTTCCGGATCAGGAAGTGGCAGCACACCTCGGCGAAGTCCTGTGGGTGCTCGGCCAGCAAGAAGAAGCGCGTCGCATCTGGCGCAAGGGCCTCTCTAATCAGCCCGACAGCCGCGCCATTCCTGAAGCCGTACTGCGCCTCACCGGCGCCAGCCAGCCCTAACCTTAATCACGGATAACCATTTAAATTATCATGGCCTGCAAACCTCTATTCAGGGCGCTTTCGCTCAGCGCCCTCATTTTGTTGAGTGGCTGCCAAGCACTACGCGGCACTCATGAAATCGGCAGCACACCTGCCGCATTAACGGACTGGAATCTCGACGGTCGATTTGGCTATCGCGCCGGCAATGACGGCGGCAGCGCGTCGGTTAAATGGGAGCAACGCAACGAACAAGGCGCGCTGCACTTCTCCGGCCCCCTCGGTATCGGCAGCGCGCGCATTAGCTGGTCGCCCGGCCATGCAGAGCTCGATAACGGCAAAGAAATTCTCACCGCAACCAGCACGACCGAACTCGCGTGGCGCCTAACCGGTCTTGATCTGCCAGTGGAAGCGCTACAGTTCTGGGTGCGCGGGCTGCCATGGCCCGACGCCAGCGCTCGGCCTATATTTGACCAAACCGGCACCCTAACGTCCCTCGACCAAGCCGGCTGGCAAATCCGCTTTGACCGCTACCAAGCGGTCGACGGCCTGCAATTGCCCGCCCGCATTCGTGCCCAACACCTCGACCAGCGCTTTACCCTGATCGTTAAAAACTGGGAACCGCTACCGTGACCCAAGCGAGTTCGTTTTCATTGCCGGCACCGGCAAAACTGAATTTGTTCTTACATATCACCGGTCAACGGGACGACGGCTACCACCTGCTGCAAACCGTCTTTGCGCTGCTCGACCATGGCGACACCCTGCAATTCCAACCCGCCGACAGCCTCTCGCTGCAAGTCAGCGGAGACGCCCCCGTGGGCGAGGACAACCTTATTCTACGGGCCGCTAACGCGTTACAGCGCTATAGCGGCTGCACTCTCGGGGCGCAGTTAGCACTCACAAAGCGACTCCCGCAAGGCGGCGGCGTCGGCGGCGGCTCCAGCGATGCCGCCAGCACACTACTTGGCCTTAACCATCTCTGGCAGCTCAACCTGAGCATTGACGAATTGGCCGACATCGGCCTTTCTCTCGGCGCAGATATTCCTGTGTTTGTGCGCGGCCATAATGCGTGGGCAGAAGGCGTTGGCGACCAACTTCAGCCGATTAACCTGCCCGAAGAACTGTTTCTCGTCATTCATCCTGGAATTTCTGCACCAACAGCCGTTATTTTCCAAGATCCGCAATTGACAAGGGATACCGCCAAAAGTAGAGTAGCGGCCTTTCTCGGACAGGGTCTTAAACAAGACACTGGAGCGTCGCCCAGCAACGATTGTGATTCTTTTCATAACGACTGCGAAGCGACAGCCAAGCGACACTTTCCTGCAATTGCAGAAGCGTTGAACTGGCTTGAGGAACGCGCGGGTAACGCCCGCATGACCGGCACCGGCGCATGTGTTTTTGCGCGGATAGCCGATCGGCAATCTGGAGAAGATTTTTTACTTCAGTTGCCACCACACTGGACCGGTTTCGTTGCCAGTAGTGTTAAACTTTCACCTGCGCACCAAGCGCTGAAAGCACTACAAAGCAGCACCTAAAGCAGACAACCAGCGTTGCTTTAGTATCAGTTTGTGTTGGGGTGTCGCCAAGTTGGTAAGGCAACGGGTTTTGATCCCGTCATCCGTAGGTTCGAGTCCTGCCACCCCAGCCATTATTTCTTCTCTGTAAATGCCTCCCGCGTCGAACACGTATTTGCCCTAGCGGCGCCCTGGGTAATTGAACGCCCCCCTCCATTGCACGATCCGCTATTCCTCAGCACAATAAGCAAAACACACACCAACCTTCTCGACGCCCCTGCACGACCTCATCAACAGATGCTGCGTTTTTCTTCTCAGTGGTACGTCATCTACACATTTTTTCCTGTAAACTTGCAGCGCCAATTACACACCCGCGGAGTTACAGTGTCTAAGCTCGTCGTCTTTACCGGAAACGCCACCCCTCATCTCGCCCAAGCCATGGCGCGACACCTTAATTTGCCCCTTGGCGCTGCCGATGTCGGCACTTTCAGCGACGGCGAAGTGGCAGTGGAAATTCATGAGAATGTGCGCGGCAAAGACGTTTTTATCGTCCAGTCGACCTGCAGCCCTACCAACAACAACCTAATGGAATTGTTGGTGATGGCGGATGCGCTACGTCGCTCTTCCGCAGGCCGTATCACCGCGGTTGTTCCCTACTTTGGTTACTCCCGCCAAGATCGCCGCGTTCGCTCCGCACGTGTACCGATCACCGCAAAAGTCGTCGCCGACATGCTGACCAGCGTTGGCATCGATCGCGTTGTCACCGTCGACTTACATGCCGACCAAATACAGGGCTTTTTCGACATTCCTGTAGACAACGTTTACGCGACGCCACTGATCGTGTCCGATATCGAACGTCAGAACTACGACAATCTAATGGTTGTTTCACCTGACGTCGGCGGCGTTGTTCGCGCTCGCGCACTGGCGAAACAAATGGACGACGCAGACCTTGCCATCATCGACAAGCGTCGCCCGAAAGCCAACGAGTCACAGGTCATGCATATTATTGGTGAAGTGTCTGGCCGTAGCTGCGTGATTGTCGATGACATGGTCGATACCGCCGGCACCCTGTGCAAAGCAGCCAACGCACTCAAAGATCATGGCGCTAAAAAAGTAGTGGCCTACTGCACACACGCCGTACTGTCCGGCCCAGCTATCGAAAACATTCTTGCATCGCAACTTGATGAGTTGATCGTCACCGACACCATCCCGCTGTCCGACGCCGCCAGAGCAAGCGGCCGTATTCGCGAACTGTCACTGGCGCCAATGCTGGCAGAAACCATTCGTCGCATTAACAACGAAGAGTCACTGTCCGCGATGTTTGATCGTTTAGAACTTATTTAATCGCTCGATCACAGCGCAATAAAAAAGGGCCTAATTAGGCCCTTTTTTATTGCGCTGCTTCTTAGTTTTCAAGATTACCGAAAGCCAAACAAACAAAACTTAACCTTGTGGGAGGCTGCTTGCAGGCGAAGGCATTTGATCTTACAGCCGCCGATTCGCCAGCAGGGCTAGCGCCTACAAGGCCCGATATTTTCTACGCTTTGAATCCATTTAAGTTATTCATCGCCTTGCCAATCTCACCACGAAAAATATCGCCGCTATAACTGAGCGCTTCATCAATAGCTCGCTCAATCTTATCTCTGTCGACTGCAGACGGCTTATTCAACACATGGGGCGTCACGAGATGCGCTGCACCCGGATGGCCAATCCCTATGCGTAACCGAGAAAAGTCTTTCTGATTACCATGGCTACTAACAATGTCGCGCAAACCATTATGGCCGCCGTGACCGCCACCGATTTTTAAGCGCGCCGTACCCGGCGGCAGATCCAGCTCGTCATGCGCAACCAAGATCTGATCAACCGGAATCTTAAAAAAATTTGCCAGCGCCGACGTCGCTTGCCCGCTACGGTTCATATACGTTGTAGGAATCAACAAACGCACCGACTCACCGTTAACCTCACACTGTCCCGTTAAGCCGAAATACTTTTTATCTTCATTCAAACGCACGCCCTGCTGGCGTGCCAACGCCTCAACATACCAAGCACCTACATTATGGCGTGTTTCTTCATATTCACGACCGGGATTTCCCAGCCCAACAATCAATCGTACAGACTTACTCGCAGACATCAGCTAGCTCTCTTTCTGTGTTCGTGGACAAGGCTACACAAAGCCAGCAGAAAAGGCAGCCATAAAAAAAGGGCGCTTAAAAAGCGCCCCTTTTTTACACCACCTATTACGCAGAGATTACTCTGCTGCAGGTGCTTCTTCTGTTGCTGCTGCTGCATCATCGTCGTCACCGCCACGTACTTTTGGCTTGTGTACCGACGCAAGCGGCAAATCGTGCTCATGTGACAGCTGAACCAGCTCAATGCCTTTCGCCAATTTCAAATCAGAAAGGTGAACAACCTGATCCATATCAACGTTGGTCATATCAACTTCGATAAACTCAGGCAAGTTCTTCGGCAAGCAGCTTACTTCAATTTCAGAGGCGTTGTGTTGGATCTCACCACCGCCCTTCTTCACACCAACGCACACATCTTCATTGATAAAGTGCACAGGCACCATCATATGAATTTTGTGAGTCGCATCGACGCGCTGGAAGTCAGCGTGCAGAGGAAAACCTCTTGAAGGATGACGCTGCAGATCACGCAAAATGGCTTGCTGCTTCTTGCCAGCAATATCCAGAGTCAGAATGTGGCTGTAAAACGCTTCGTTTTCGAGCGCCTTAACCAATTCTTTAAATTCCAACGAAACCATTTGTGGCTCATCTTTGCCACCGTAAACGATTGCAGGAACGCGGCTTTCGAGACGGCGCAGGCGGCGGCTCGCACCTTTCCCTGCAGCGTCACGGGTCTCAACTTTGAGAGAGAATTCATTGCTCATGGTATAGCTCCAGTAATTGAATAGCCCTGCCGGTCTTGCGACCAGAACCGGCGGGTCCCTA
This sequence comes from Gammaproteobacteria bacterium, assembly GCA_018067045.1. GTDB lineage: Bacteria > Pseudomonadota > Gammaproteobacteria > Pseudomonadales > Alcanivoracaceae > JARGPN01. The sequence continues at coordinate 3,439 of JAGPVL010000002.1, read as the reverse complement.
CCAGCCAAAGCGTCACCCAAAGGTGCACCCAAAGGCAGCGGGGGCGCGATTATCCGTTAGTATCGGGCAAAAATCCACCGATTTGCCTGTCCTTTTCCCGCCAGACCGCCTCCCCCAGAAAGCGACCGAACCGCACCATCGAGCGCTAACTGACGTGCGCGCCACCGCAGACCAGCGCCAAGCCGCCAAAGCCCCCGTATCGCCACGCCGCTTACCCTGCAATCTATCTCGTGCCATTCCCCGCTTTCTGCTAATATGCCGCCCTATTTTTCGGAGGCATCATCATGGGTTTCAACTGCGGTATCGTCGGCCTGCCCAATGTGGGCAAATCCACCCTGTTTAACGCGCTTACCAAGGCTGGCATCGACGCGCAGAACTTCCCTTTCTGTACGATTGAGCCCAATACCGGCATTGTTCCTGTGCCTGATCCGCGCCTCGCCCTACTCTCGGCAATCGTGAAGCCGGAGCGGGTATTGCCTGCGACCATGGAATTCGTCGATATCGCCGGCCTCGTTGCTGGCGCCTCCAAGGGCGAAGGCTTAGGCAACAAGTTCCTCGCCAACATTCGCGACACCGATGCCATTGCCCATGTGGTGCGCTGCTTTAACGACGACAACATCATTCACGTTGCAGGCAAGGTATCGCCTTTAGACGATATCGACATCATCAACACTGAGCTGGCGCTGTCTGATCTAGAGTCCATCGAAAAAGCCATTCTCCGCGCCAGCAAAGCAGCGCGCAGCGGTGATAAAGACGCCAATGCGCAGCTAGCGATATTTAATAAGCTGCTACCCGCACTCAGTGAAGGTCAGCCTGCGCGTTCGGTTGAACTCAACGATGATGAGCGCAAAGTTGTTCGCTCGTTTAATTTGCTCACGCTTAAGCCAACCATGTATATCGCCAACGTTGACGAAGAAGGCTTCGACAACAACCCGCTGCTCGACATCGTGCGCAAGCTTGCCGAGAGCGAAAACGCGATCGTCGTACCCATCTGCGCGAAAATCGAATCGGAAATTGCCGAGCTTGAAGACGAAGAGAAAGCGGACTTCCTCTCCGAGATGGGTATGGACGAGCCAGGCCTAAACCGAGTCATTCGTAGCGGCTACAGCCTACTCGGCCTGCATAACTACTTCACCGCCGGTGTTAAGGAAGTGCGCGCGTGGACCATCCCGCTAGGCGCTACTGCACCGAAAGCCGCCGGCGTTATCCACACGGATTTTGAAAAAGGCTTTATTCGCGCCGAGATTGTTGGCTTTGACGATTACATCACCGGTAACGGTGAGTCTGGCGCCAAAGACGCAGGCAAATGGCGCCTGGAAGGTAAAGAGTACATCGTCAAAGACGGCGACGTAGTGCACTTCCGCTTTAACGTATAACAGTTAACACAAAGCGCCATACGAAAACGCCCCAGCATAAACGCTGGGGCGTTTTCGTTTAGCACTTCTCACTTCTCTATCCAGCACGCATCCCACAGCGCATAGTCCCGCACGCTCTTCACCAACCCCAATTGCACCGGGCGCGCCACCCAATGTCTCGCCACCGCGCGCAAATCATCGTGAGCGCCATAGCGAGCGCTGTCTACATGGCGTTGCCAGCGCAGCCCCGGCAAACGCTCAGACGCCGCCGAACGCACCCGACACGCCAACCCAGCTAACGTCGGCCCATGCTGCAATTGAAATAACCAATGAAAACGGTCCGGCATCACCACAAAACAAAAGGTTTTCGTCAAACCACTCTCATCCATTTCGCGCAAACAACGAACCATCTGCCGACCTGCCGCAAAATCCGAAAACAGCGCGGCGGGACGACGTACCACACACGTCAACCGATAGCAGGGTAACGGCGCAGCAGGTGGGATAACTAATAGGGAGCTCAACAAGGAAGAAGACATAACGCGAAAAACACCACCTAGAAAGCCCATCCGATTCGTATAGACAGCGTGATGTGATGGCAACGACCGCACTAGTCGCCACAGCGCATGAATCCTGTCAGCAGAACACATCGGCTCACGCCAGTGACACCCTCACACATGCCCTAGCGCATCTCTGACTCGATACCTCATGATGGGCCGCCTGCCCTGAAGGACGCCCCCAGCGATAACAACAGAACAAATAATGGATGAGCCTTGCAGGAACAGCCCGAGAACACAGAGGAACACACGAAATAGAGTAGATCGGCGCAGATCAGGGTTGACACTTCCCCCTCACTACCGGAAAATTCGCGGCCTTCTAGATGGCTACGTAGCTCAGTTGGTTAGAGCACAGCACTCATAATGCTGGGGTCGGTGGTTCAAATCCACCCGTAGCCACCATCTCTTCGCACGACTCTAAGCACGACTCTATTAGCGCCACCCGAGTCACACCCCGGCAGCATCCAAGCATCCAATAGATGCCCTGCATTAGAACTGCCACCTTCTTTGTGCTGTATATAATGCGCTGCGTATCATTAAAGAAAGCACTGCACGCCCCTCACTATTCATCAGCAACGGAACAGCCTCCTCCTTCACCGCCAGTCAATATAGATAAAAAAAGGTTCATCTCGGATGTCCGGGAAAAGCCCGATGAATCATCAAAACATTCACATGAATTCGGCAGCACAATTGGCTCCTGCAAGGCTGGCAACATCAAGGCTTTTGCCGGAGCGCGCCCTGCAAGCAAACAACCGCAATCCCCAAGACTCACCTGCAAGCAGCCTCCCACAGAACCCTCTACAGCGCGGCACCATCTCAAATTTCTGCTCACCTTGTGGGAGGCTGCTTGCAGGCGATCCTTCCCGAGCAAACGCAGCGCAGCAGCCGCGTAAGAAAAAGGTCCTTCAGGTTTTTCCCGGAAATCCGCGATGAACCAAAAAAAGGGCCACTTCAAAAGCGACCCTTCTAATCCAAGCGCTCGCGCGATCAGATTAAGCGGCATCTGCCGCACGTAACTCATTTTGACTCAGCTGCTCGACGTACTTCAAAATCAGATCACGATTATCGTGCTGCCAAGGGTGAAAACGTGGACGATAAAAGTCGAGATACTCAGGAATGTAGCTGGCGCTGTAGTTGCCGTTTTGTGCATCGGTGATCTGTTCGCCGGTTAAGCGATAAAGATCATCGTAGACGTAGTCGGTAACACGGCCACTGAGTTCTTCGATGTTGGTTCTTCTGCCAGTGGCACCCAGCGTGTACGAACACTAGGGGACACCCAACACCCTCAGCAATACCTCGCCGCAGAATGTGAGCATCAACCTACGATCGCTGTAGAGAATTTAGAAGAAAGTTGTGGGCGTCCCCGAAATCTGGTTGTTGCCGTTGGCATCGTAGCTAAAGGCGGTTTGGATGCCATCGATAGTGCTGTAGGTGCGATTGCCGACGAGGTCGTATTGGTAGCTCGCGCTGTAGTTGCCATTTTGTGCGTCGGTGATCTGTTCGTTAGTCAGGCGATACAGGTCGTCGTAG
>JAGPVL010000032.1 GCA_018067045.1 Gammaproteobacteria bacterium | reverse complement strand
GCGCGGACGGTACTGAATTGGAGCAGCAAGAAAAATGATCCGCTAAGTCAGTGGCTCAATAAATTAATGGCCACGAAACATCCTTGCAAAGTAGTGGTGTCACTAGCCAATAAACTGGCACGGATTATTTGGGCGGTACTGACGACTCGCAAGCCGTTCGATGTCGCGCTTGCCAGCAGCTAAATCGATCACGTTAACGAGCAACAAGTAAACGGAAAAGCACTGATGATTTAAACGGTTTGTCCTGCCCAGAGCCTGATCAAGGACTACGGCCTTAGAGGCCAGTTGGGTGCCGAGGCGGGCAGGACATCATGAATCTCATCAAGGTACTCGATACCGGATATATGTCGATGGCCCTGAACTCTGATTGTGCTGGCACGCTTACTTAAACGGAGAAAAGGCAATGTGAAATTTACTTGCGGCACGCAGGGTGGTCATATATGTCCTTAGTTATTAGTTATTGCTTTTCTACACAGACGAGAGTGTGCGGCTGGCCTTAGCGCAGAAGGGTGTTAATTGATGAAATATTTTAATTTCGTACTTTTATGTTTTCTTATTTCATGTGATGCCCTAGCCGCTCCCGATGTAGAACCTAGCGAGAGTCTTCATCTAATTGTGCAGGCTGTAGATGATAATAATTGGGAAAAAGCAATGAATTTGCTCTTGGAGCACCAGGAAGATAGTGCTGATATAAACTTACTTTGGGGTGTTTGGTATGACGGTATTGATAACCCCTTGCGAGATCCCGTTAAATCAATGAAATCACTTGAAACCGCATATAAATTGGGTTCGCGAGAAGCTCAGTTGTTGTTGGTTGCAAAGTACCTGCATACAAAAGATCCTAACATCACAAACTATAAAAAGGGTGTTGAACTGGCTGCCGATCTTGTTTTTTTGTATAAGGAAATAATAGGGCAAGGCGGGGATGTTGATGGTGAACTACATCGAATTTTGGGTAAGTTTTATCTTTTTGGAATAGGTGTTGATAAACATATCGAGTATGGTATGCAGTTGCTTGAGAGAGCAGCTGCATTAGGCGATGCTGAGGCTAAGGAAATTATTCTTAAAAACCATTGAGGAACTCGTGGAACAAACTAATAAAAAACAACGGGACAAAACAACGGGACACCCAAGACTTAGCGTTGATCTGACGCGGTCTTGAGAGTTCGCCTAGTGAGTGATCTTTCTGTTGCGATTATCGTGTCATGCCGTCAGGAGAAGATGCATGACACGAGCGCGTCGCCAACAAGTTTCTATTGAATCTACCCCGTACTATCACTGTATTAATCGGTGCGTTCGCCGCGCGTTCTTGTGCGGTACGGATCGTTATTCCGGGCAAAACTTTGATCATCGCCGGGCGTGGATGATCGAGCGTTTGGCACAACTTTCTGAGGTATTCGCGGTTGATCTGTGTGCGTATGCGCTCATGTCGAATCATTATCACTTAGTCCTGCGCATTGATACTGAAACGCTTGATGGGTTAACCGATCACGAGGTTGCCTTGCGCTGGACGACGTTATTCAGAGGCCATGCGTTAGTGCAGCGTTATTTGGCCGGTGTAGCAATGGATGACGCAGAGAAGGTCGCAGCGAGCGACATGCTGCAAGAATATCGGGCACGGCTGGGCGATATAAGTTGGTTTATGCGTTGCCTAAACGAATACGTGGCGCGCAAAGCAAACGAAGAAGACGGCTGCAAAGGGCGTTTTTGGGAGGGGCGCTTTTGGGAGGGGCGCTTTAAGAGTCAGGCATTACTCGACGAAAAAGCGTTGTTGGCCTGCATGGCGTACGTGGATTTAAACCCTGTGCGAGCCGGTATGGCCGAGACGCCAGAGTCGTCCGATTACACCTCCGTACAGCAAAGAAGTCTTGAGTTAAGCGAGCCCAAGAAAATATCCGTCGCACCGCTTCCAGCATTATTGCCATTGGTAAATAAAAATAATGTCGAATCCCCGTGGCAAGACACTCTGTGCCACGTTCGTTTAATGGACTACCTTGAGTTAGTTGACTGGACAGGTCGAGCGTTACGGAAAGGTAAGCGTCACGCGATCAGCCCAGCGCAATCGCCGATACTAGTCCGACTTGGTATTAACGCAGACGATTGGCTTAAACATATGAAACCTCGCCCTAACCGTCTCTTGCAAGCCGTTGGCTCTGTCCAATCACTGCGGGATTATGCTCGCGCCATTGGCAAACGATGGCTTTGTGAGCAGAGACGCGCGAGTGTTGTTTACGCAGAAGTTTAGCAGGCGGTTTAAGAACTCAGCGTATAGCCGAAAGTGATAATCTGGAAGGTGCTATGACATTTTGTGGATCTTACGCCCATTGCTGGGCGCAAGGTTCGTTGTGCTTTAGCGGTAAAGCAACAATTCCATCGCGCGGGGCGTTAAACGCGCAGTTAGTCTAGATCACTGGCGCTATGCCGCTCCGGCACTTGTTTGGCTTCATCACCCCAGGCGCGATTGACGCGTCGACCGCGTCGCACAGCAGGGCGCTCGCGGATTTCATCGGCCCAGCGCCGCACATTTTTGTATGACGCTACATCCAAAAACTCCGCCGCTTCGTAGAGCTTTCCCTCAACCAGCACGCCGTACCAAGAATAATTGGCCATGTCGGCGATAGTGTAGTCGTCGCCGCACAGGTAGCGCCGCATGGATAGGTTGCGATCGAGTACATCAAGCTGACGCTTTACTTCCATGGCATAGCGATTGATGGGGTATTCGAGTTTTTCTGGTGCGTAGGCATAAAAGTGGCCAAAGCCGCCGCCGAGAAAAGGCGCGCTGCCAATCTGCCAGAACAGCCAAGACATACATTCTGCTCGCGCCGCTGCTTCCGTCGGTAGAAACGTGTCGAATTTTTCGGCTAAGTAAACGAGAATCGCGCCGGATTCGAATACGCGAATGGGTGGATTCGTGCTGTTGTCGAGTAGCGCCGGTATTTTTGAGTTTGGATTCACTTGCGTAAAGCCGCTGCTAAACTGCGCGCCCTCAGAGATGTCGATCAGCCACGCATCGTACTCTGCATCGGTCTTACCCAGTGCTAGCAGCTCCTCCAGCAAAATAGTGACCTTGACGCCGTTCGGTGTCCCTAATGAGTAGAGCTGCAACGGGTGCTTGCCAACCGGAAGTGCTTTTTCATGAGTCGGCCCAGCCACAGGGCGGTTGATGCTGGCGAATTTTCCGCCGCTGCCGTTATCCCAAGTCCACACTGCGGGAGGAACGTACGTGTCTGTTTTGCTCATTGGTATATGGCCTCATCTCTGATGATGAAAAAATCACGTCTAGTGGATAAAAATCACGTCTAGTGGATAAAAATCGCGGCTACGTTGATAAAGATCAAGGCTACCATAGTCATTGGTGGCCGCGCTTGCTCACAGAAAAAGATCAGTTTGTGCGCGATTTTGGTGGTAAGTTGGCGAAAATTATCATTTCGGGTTAAATGGGCTAACGAAATAGCGTTGTTTTTGGCTGCTTTGCTTAAAAGCAAAATAATGGAATTGGGGGGTTGAATGAGATTGTCGGTGTTCGTTAGAGGTTTGGGGTTTGCTGCAATACTGTTGATACAAGGGTGCTCTCTTCTGGAAGTGCCGATGGTGGCGATGATGAAGGCGCCGGATCAGGTGTATATTCATGACCAGGCTAAGGTGGGCGACAAGGCTATTGTGAAGAACCCGCATCGTGGTCATCAGATCATGATTTGGGAAGTGTTACAGGAATTTGAAGACGGTTATGAGGTTGGCTTGTCGTGGCAAGACGAGACGGGCCGCGTTCTTTCGTTCGGTATGGAGCCAGGGTTACGTCGTCAGTTTGTGATTGATAAAGAAGGCAACGTGAAGTCGGCTAAAGCGAAATCGGTGCGTTTTGGTTTGGCATTGCCCATGGCTGTGGCCAAGCCCGGTACGTATGTTAAATCACGGGAAGTGGTGAAGTTCGAGACACCGCAGATCGTTACCACGCCATTAGGTCAGTACACCGTAACTGAAGCGATTGTATCGGAGTTTGATACCGCGCTGCTGGATAATAAGAGTATTGATCTTATCGACCCCAATGTCAGTTTCGGCGTTGTCCACAGCGACCAAAATGTTTCTAGCAATGTATTGGCGGCGACCAACCTGTATATCGAAATCAGCAAGCTGCAAGGACAAGCCTTCGCGCCGACGCAGTTGAACTCTGTTCTGACCTCCATCCGAAATGGCGGAAAGATTAAGCAGAGTTTTGATTTGGTGGAGCAGCAATAGAGTACGCGATTCAAGTTTTGGAGAAGAGAGCGGAAATCCATTACATTTAGCTATGGAATTTGAGGCGAAAATAATAATGGGTGTTCCGAGCTTTTATTCGTGATGGAAATCTTCCTGCCGAATAGTTTACGAGCTTGGATGAGGAGCGCCTGCTTATTATTTTCATTCGCCTCTGCTAATTCTATCTCGTTAGTCGTTTTAAATGCTAAGCACGTTATCCTGTATGAGCGATCCTTCCCGGTAAAGGCGAGCAGCCGATACTCCGCCATACTATTAAAGCTTCCATCGGTACTAATTTCTCGCGTGAGATCAGATTGCCATCTCGGGCGTTTCCTCTTGAGCTACGGATAAAAATATTGGAGACTGCCGTCGCTGAAATTTTTTGGCGTATGGATGCAACTAATATCAACAGGGGATCTCTAGTGAAAAATATACTTATCGCGGGTGCGCTTTGCCTCGCAACTGGAGCAGCTAATGCTGCGCTGGACGATTATCAGCTACGTCGCTTGCCAATCTCTTTGGGAAAACAATTTGAAGATGCCAATGGCAATCAGCGAGTGATATTGCCGTCTTATATTAGTAACAGTGGCATCATGGGCGGTTCGCGTCTTACTTGGGAGCGGCCCGTCGACGAGCTTGGCAATCCGTTGCCTGGGGTGACTCGGCTTGTTAACCAGAGTGGCTATTTGTATGACCTTAATACTCGTACTTATATAGCACAGCACATCGCGGGCCAGTCTGTCAGCTATGTAGGCGATGATTTTTATATCAGCAAGCGCTTACATCCTAGTGTTCGTCGTTGGCAAACGTATCGATGCGCTATTGAAGGGTTGGTGCAACGCCCAGATTCAAACTTGTATGACAACTCGTCATGCGTTTTGATCGATAATGATTGGCTGAACCAAACGCCTCCACATGGAACGGTCGAGAGTTACTGGGCGTCTCAGTTTATTACCATCACCATGCTCAGCGTGAGCGGCTTTGGTTATAGTGGTACCAACGCTGCCAGTAGTTCGGTGGTTTGGGATATTGATGATAACTACCCTGTTTATGAAACAGATCAGGCTAACTTATATCGTGCCAATGGACAGAAAATTGCGTTGGATGACGCGTTTATAAGTAGTACTGGTGTGCCGGTCAGTTCGGAAGGCGACATCGTCAAGGTGTTCGGTATGAGCGAGGGTAAGGACACTTTTTGGGGTGGGGTAAACAGTGCCGATGGTGCTGCGCCTGCCAGCGTGTACCAAGTGCAATTGCAGGACGACGGGACTTCCCAGACAACCCAAATCGTGATTAATCAGATTTTGGCCGATGGTAGTTATGCTGATGTTTTAATGGTGAGTAAGAGCGGGTTGATTCTGACCGAGTCTGGTACCTGTAGCTTTGCGTCAGGCTGTACCGATGGTGTTACCTTCGTGTCACCACTGGCTGCTACGAACATGTCGCCATTATTCTTGGGTGATGGGTTATTGATTGGCGGTAGTGCCTCTGCTGGCGGTTCCCAAATTTTGGACCTGCGTACTGATACTCCTGAGGGGCTTGATGTTGTCGCTGCAGTGCAAGAAAAGTTTGGCGAGACTCTGGTTTCATCCGGTTCGTTTGTTTTCCCGCAGACCACCACCAACAATGGTTCCCTTTCCGCAAACATCTCCGTAAGCGAGTCGGGCGATCACATTGTTATCGCCGTAAAGACGGTTGAGAACGGTTATCGAATGTATTATTTCGAAAAGCAGTAACCGTGTTAAAAAAAACGCCGCGATAATCGCGGCGTTTTTTAGGATAAAGCAACTTAAAATACTCATTTTTTTCTGTGCATAATGCAAAGGCCGAAATGTCAGGACATCCACAACCTCTCGCGGATGTTGTCCGCTCTAGCTTACAAGCGACACTGTATTTTTAGGAAAACGGTTATCTCTCGAGTTTTCTTTCCGCCAGAGGTTAGATTGTAACGCTCACATAGGCTAGCAGCCGATGGTAAATGTTTTGGCGGATTGAATAGGGGTGAGTGTGGTTGGTGTGGCACCGGCTTTGGCCCAAAGATCGCTTTCAAATCAGTCCGAGCCTATTTTTTTAACAGGCTCTTGATGCTACTAAATTTCGACTTTCTTTGAGAAAGCTCTGAAGGAAAGTGTTTGCGACAACTCGTTAAGACAGCCCCACCGTAACCAACACCATTACCTCAACCACTTCCACTAACGCTCCCGCCGTATCGCCGGTAAAGCCGCCGAGGCGTTGGCGCATCATATAAATTCCAATAAGCAACACAAGAACTGCGATGAGCAGCATCAGCCATTGTCCGCATAGTAGCGTCAGGGCGATGCTGAATAGCAGTGCGATTTGCGTGGGCGGTTGGGCTAGGCGTTGTTTGAATGTTTGCGCCGCGCCGTGGCCGATACCATTTTCGCGCACGTAGGGGAGGATAAGGAATAGGGCGGAGCAGGCGGCGCGACCGAGTAGCGCGGCGATTAGTAGTGGCTGTAATGCGATAGCTGGAGAGAGGACAGGGGAGGCGCTGCTAAGCAGTGCAGCAAGCGCAGCGGTTTTGCCGAGCAGTGCCAGCACTAAAGAGATGACGCCGGCGGGACCGCAGGCCGGATCTTTCATAATGGCGAGGGTGCGAGCACGGTCGCCGTAGCCGCCTAACCAAGCGTCGGCGCTGTCGGCGAGGCCGTCTAAATGCAGGGCGCCGGTGATAACTACCCAAATACTCACCAGAATAACGGCGAGCAGCAGTGGGTTTGCGTTGGGCAGTAATGTCGTTGCCGCGTAAGCGCAGGTGTATAGCAGAGAGCCGATCAGCAGGCCGACCAAAGGATAATAGGCAACAGACTTGCCTTGGTCTGCTTCGTTGACAGGCGTGGCAATTTTGACTGGCCAGCGTGTTAACAAAGAGACTGCGATTTTCAGTGGCTCAAAGATGGAACGGGTGGGTGTCGGCTGCATGTCCATCTTTTGCCTTCTCGTGTTGTCTGCAATCACGGTGAGTTTAATGTGTTAGTGCTTAATCAACGCTCGTGCGTCGAGCTTTTCACGCGTTCAGTTGCGGACCGTGACTGACTAAACAGCTGAGTACGCCGTATTCGCTGTGATCGATTTGGATTTGCGAGCGGCACGCATACGGTACTTGAAAGCCTGCCATGGATTGCGCTGCGTTGAGGCCCAGCACGTGCGCTAACACCATGCGTATCACGCCGCCATGGCAAACCAATAACACCCGTTTTCCTTGCAGTGTTTCCTGCCAATGCGACCACGCGGTGCCGATGCGTTGATAGAAATCTTGAATAAGCTCGGCATTCGGTGGCGGATGTTTTTCGGCGTTGTGCCAGAATTTGGCTTGATGGTCGCCAAATTGTTCGCTGACTTGTTCGCGTGTTAGTCCTTCCCATGCGCCAAAATGAATTTCTTTAAATTCTTCCGCCACGGTGATGGGAATATTTTTCTTTGCCGCCAACTCGTGGGCGAATTCGCGGCAGCGTAACAGCGGCGAAGTGAGAATATGATCCCAGTGATCTTGTTGCGCGATAGCGTCGCGCATTTGTTGCCAGCCAGTGTCGGAGAGTGGGTCATCTTTGTGGCCGCGATACATTTGCCCGCCGGCCGGTTCGCCGTGGCGAATTAAATCGAACAGGGTGCTTTGCACAGAAACCGTTTTTTCTGATTTAGTCGGCATCGCTAACTCCCGCATCGGCAAAGGTCGCCATATTATTATGCAGTGCGCAGGCGCTACGCAGTAACGATACGGCGACGGCAGCACCACTCCCTTCACCAAGACGCATGCCGAGATTCAATAACGGCTGTGCATTGAGGGCCTGCAATATACGCGTGTGTCCCGGTTCTTCAGAGTGGTGACCATAGTGTAGCCACGCGTTGACTTCGGGGCGTAAACGTACCGCGACCAATGCGGCGACCGAGACAATAAACCCATCAACCAGAACGGGAATACCGCGCGCGGCGCAGCCAATCAATGCACCTGTTAGTGCCGCGATTTCAAAGCCGCCGAGTGAAGCTAAAACCGTAAGCGGTTCGCGACCTGCTTCTTTATCCGCAGCAAAAGCTGCGAAATGCCGTTCGAGTGCGCGTTCGATAACCTCTGCTTTATGGGCAACCCCTTGCGCGTTAAGTCCGGTGCCGGGGCCCGCTAAGGCGCTGGCGGGTTCGCCGAGTAATGCGCAGGCGATGGCGGCAGCGCTGGTCGTGTTGCCAATGCCCATTTCGCCACCGATAAAAATATCGCTGTGTCGTTGCGCAGCTCTTTCGGCAGCGCGGTCGCCGACTGCGAGTGCAGCGTTTAATTGCGCGTCAGACATGGCTGCTTGGTTGGCAAGATTGGCGGTGCCCGGCGCAAGTTGTTCGTCGATAATATTTGCTGTGGCATTGCCGACTTCGGGTACGGGATAGGCGGTGCCGAGGTTGATGACTTCCAGCTGCGCGCCGAGTTGCTTGGCCATCACGCTAATGGCAGCGCCGCCGCTGGCGAAGTTGGCAATCATTTGTCCGGTAACGGCTTGGGGAAAAGCGGAAATGCCTTCGGCGCAGACACCGTGGTCGGCGGCAAAAACCGTCATGCTGATCTGATCGGCAGACGGCTTGTCGCGCTTTTGTTGCGCGGCTAACGAGACGGCAAGCTGCTCTAGCACACCCAGTGATCCGGCTGGTTTGGTTAATTGGCTTTGCCGTGTCAGCGCCGCTTGCTGATACGTTGCGCTGGGCGGAGTAATGGCAATATCAGCTGGGCTGTAATGGTTGCTCAAGGTGGGCTCCTGTTGCCGGTTAAACGGCGACTTCGTAATAGTGCGGCGTGAAAAGTCAGTGCGTCGCCACGAGTTAGCCATATAAAGGCGGCAAATGCTCGGCGCAGCCCGCTTGAGTGTCAAGTACACTGCTGCGGATGGTCTATCATAGCGGCGTGTGTGCTGCTCTGGCGTGGATAGGGTTTTTCGTGCAGCGGCTTTCGTGACGGGACGTAACGAGGGGTGACGAGACGTAGCGAGACCGTCACGGGACGTGCCATTCAAAATATTGGATTTGTTTTTATGATGTCTTTTTCATTTGCTTCTGTGTCATTTGTCAGCATGTCGCTGGCGTCGGCCGGCGTGGCTGCGCTTGCGCTCGATGCATTGCTGGGGGAGCCGCGTGGTTTTCATCCTATTGTCGGGTTCGGTCGTCTCGCCGGTTTGTTGGACGCGGCATTTAATCGTGCTGACGACAATACGTCGGGTTCTGTCATTGCCGGCACGTTAGCGATGTTGATGTTGATTATTCCATTGGTGGCGTTGGCGTTTGTGCTGTCCTACTTTTTATCCGGCATCGCGCTCTGGTGTCTGCAGGTGCTGGTGCTGTGGTTAGCGTTGGCGTTGCGCAGTCTTGCCGAGCACGGCGCTGCGGTGGCCGATGCGCTATCGAATGCACAATCTAATGAGCTTTCGGGTGAAGCAGATCTTTCTTTGGCCCGTGAAAAAGTTGGCCGCATTGTCAGTCGTGATACGGCATCGTTGAATGAAGAAGGCATCGCCAAAGCGGCAACGGAATCCATGTTAGAAAATGGTGCCGATGCGGTGTTTGCCACGTTGTTTTGGTTTGTGATGGCGGGGTTGCCCGGCGCGGTGTTGCATCGTGCGGTGAATACGTTGGATGCCATGTGGGGTTATCGAACTGCACGCTATGAGCGTTTTGGTAAGGCGGCGGCCCGTTTGGATGATGCGCTGAACTGGCTGCCGGCGCGTTTAACAGCGTGGACGTTTTCTTTGCTCGGGGCTTTATTGCCGCTCTCGTTTTTCGGTGCAAGCAGCGACGGTCAGGCCTGTACGCGCTGGCAACGGTTCCACGGTTGGCGGCATCAGGTGCGACACTGGGAAAGCCCTAACGCGGGGCCGGTGATGGCAGCGGGTGCGTCTGCATTGGCCGTTGAATTAGGTGGCGGTGCTCCGTATCACGGCGGTTGGAAAGAGCGGCCAATACTCGGTGTGGCAGGAAATAAGGCCAGCGCCAGGACGATTTACGCGGCGATTAAATTAGTAAGAGCAGGCGTGGTGGTTTGGCTGTTCACGTTATTGTTACTGGTGCTGCTGTGACTGACGCTTCTGTGATGAACACGATGACATCTTCGATGACGAATAAAAGCGAGAGCCTGCCCGTCAACGAGCATGAAAGCATCTCACGCTTTCATGGCGGCGGCCTGAATGCGGCGGCGAAGGAATTTAATATTCCGCGCGAGCAATGGCTCGATTTATCCACGGGCATTAATCCCAATGGCTACCCGATAAATACGCTGCCTGCGGAAGTTTGGCAGCGTTTGCCGGAAGACGATGATGATCTTGAGGCCATCGCGCTAGCATGGTTCGGTGGTTCTTCTGTAAGCGCTCATGTGGATTCCCATACAGATAGGAAAGGGATTTTCGAAACAGATAAAGCCCCTGCCACCGGCTGTTTGCCAGTGGCAGGCAGTCAAGCCGCGTTGCAATTGCTACCGTCTATGCGCGCACCCTGTCGTGTTGGTGTGCCGGCAGTAGGTTACGCCGAACATGAGTTTGCGTGGCGTGCAGCGGGGCACGACGTGACGCGGTTGCTGCCGGATGAAGTTGGCTCGGCATTAGCGCACCTCGACGTGCTGATCTGTATCAACCCGAACAACCCCAGCGGCGAAATAATTTGTGCCGACACCTTGATCGGCTGGCATCGACAGCTCAGTGCTCGTGGCGGCTGGCTTGTTGTTGATGAGGCGTTTATGGATATGCCTGTGAGCGAAGAGGCGCGCAGTAAATCGTTGGCGGATTATTATTTCCAGCTTCGCGCAGCACAACAAAACAGCGGCCTAATTATTTTGCGTTCACTGGGAAAGTTTTTCGGACTGGCCGGAATGCGCGCGGGCTTGATGTTTGCCGAACCAGCGCTGTGTGTCGCCATGAAGGATCGGCTCGGGCCTTGGGCGTTAAGTCATCCCGCTCGCTATGTGATGGCTCGCGCGTTAGCGGACGTCAGCTGGCAAGCAACGACTGCCGAACAGTTACGCCAGCAACGGCAACGGTTGGTGCAATTGTTAGTAGAAGCAGGCTTTACGGTGCAGGGCCACAGCGACCTGTTCGTCTACTGCCTCCATCCCTCCGCCCAGCACGTCGCCACGAAGCTGGCACAACAGGCGATCTTGGTCCGCCATTTTGATCAACCCTCCGCTCTGCGCTTTGGCCTGCCCGGCAATGAGTTGCACTGGCAGCGGTTGGCCCGTGCGCTGGCTCGGTAGAGTATCTAAACCTTCTGAATCTCGCAGCGCGAGGCGGCTCCCTAAGCGGGAAAAGAAATCGCTTGCAAGCAAGCCCCCACAAGGCAGTGCGGTTTGATGTTTTGTGGGAGCTTGCTTGCAAGCGAACTGCTCTCGGCTCGCCAGATCAGCAAGGCGGTGCGCAGTCGGCCTCGACAAAACGTGCTAGTCGAAGTCGCTGCGAGCGCAAAGTGAGTTATTCAGAGCGACCTTAAACACCGATAGTCATTGACCACTCCCTCGCACATTGGTAATTTCGCGCCACTTTCAGGTGCCCTGCGTATGCAAACGCGGGGTTAAACGGGAAGTCGGTGCTTATTGGGTCAGCACGTTTGCGAAAACGTATGCTTTAAAGCCAATAAAAACCCGACGCTGCCCCCGCAACGGTAAGTGAGTTAACGACAGTCGTAATGCCACTGTGTGTCATGCATGGGAAGGCGATTGTTGAGAGAAGTGCTCAGAGAAGCTCCTTCTTGCTCATGAGTCCGGAGACCGGCCCGAGAGTGTGTAAACCAGTTTCTGGTTTCAATCCAGGCGTTGCGGAGGGCAATGGCGGGGGCTTCTGACTCGGCGTGCTGGGTCGTCTTTCCCTGTTGTGTGTTCTCCGTGGCTTATATTTTTTGCCGTGCGGGTGAGCTCGGCATCAGGGGATCTTAGTCAATGACGTTTCATTCTATCTTTGCGCGTGTCGCACTCTCTTCTAGTGTTCTTATCTTGTCTGCAACGGTGAGTGCCGCCGATGCGCCTACTATTCAGGTGTCGTTGCTCGACCCTGTTGTGGTGACGCCTAACTTAAGCAGTCGTACCGTTGAGGCGACCCTGTCGTCGGTGACGGTTATTGATGAAAAGCAATTGCGTGAGCAGCAGCCGGTAGCGTTGACTGACATCATGCGTGGTCAGGCTGGCGTTGATTTGGTGGGTAACGGCTCTTTCGGCAAAAATACCAGCGTCTATTTGCGTGGCAACGGCAGTAGCTCAACCTTGTTGTTGGTGGATGGCGTGCGTTTGCGCTCGGCCACAAACGGCGGTGCGGCATGGCAGTTCTTGCCGCCGCAGCTGGTCGATCGCGTTGAAATTGTGCGCGGTCCACGCGGTAGCCTGTATGGCTCTGATGCCGTTGGCGGTGTTGTGCAAGTCTTTACGCCAGACGGTTCTTCGCCAGGCGGTTGGATGGAAGTTGGTGGTGGCACATTTTCCAGTAGTCGTGTGGCGGCTGGTGCCGAAGGTGAGCAAGATGGAACGCGCTACAGCGTTGCAGTCGATCGCTTTAATACCGCGGGTACGGAAGTGCGTGAGAACAGCGAAGACCGTGGTTATGACAATACCTCTGCGATCGCCCGTTTAACCCATCGCTTTAATAACGATGCTGAGTTAGGTGTATTTGGTTTCCGCGCAGACGGCCGCTCAGAGTATGAAGGCAGCTCGCCAGCCACGAACCTGCACACCGATTACGGCTTGCAGGTTGCCGGTGTAAAAGGGCAGCTGTGGTTGACGGAAAACTGGTTAACAAAGTTGTTGCTCAGTGATGCTCGCGACGAAAGTAAAAACTTCCGTAATGGAGATGAAGACGGGGAGTTTAATACCCGTAGCCGTACGGCAAACGTGCAAAACATCTTTTTGTTTGGTCAAAACGAACTGGTTATCGGTGGCGAGTTTATTCAGGACACGATTGATACCACGTTAACCTATGATGAAGATGAACGTGAAAATGGCGCAGGCTTTGCTCAATTGTTAATGAACTTCGGTCGTGCGGATGTACAAACGAGTGCCCGTTACGATGATAACGAAGCGTATGGTGAAGAAACCACGGGTGCCGTGGCACTGGGCTATAAGGTCGGCCAGCATCATCGTCTGCGTAGTAGTTATGGCACGGCGTTCCGCGCGCCGACTTTTAATGATCTGTATTACCCAGGTTTTGGTAATCCAAATTTGGAAGCTGAGACGTCGGAAACCACGGAGCTTGGCGTGCGTGGTCAATATGAACAATGGTTCTGGGATTTGGCGTTGTACGAAACGGATGTCGATAATCTAATTGCGTTTGCGGTGCAAGGCGGCGTAGGCGCGCCGTATAACGTGAATCAAGCGCGTATTCGTGGCACTGAGTTAACGGCAGGTGTTGAACTGGATCAGTGGCGTTTGCGTGCAGCACTGACGGACCAAGATCCGACTGATAAAGAAACCGGTAATGTCTTGCAGCGTCGCGCGCAGCAGATTATGCGAGTTGATATCGACCGTGCGTTGGGTGCTTTTAGTGTCGGTACCAGTGCTGTGCTGCAGGGCCATCGCTATGACGATGCCGCTAACACTAAGCGTCTGTCCGGATTTGGCTTATTAGATCTACGTGCAAGCTGGCAGATGGCGAAGTACTGGTCTACCCGTGTCACGGTGAATAATGTGTTGGATAAGGAATACACCACCACACAGAACTTTGCCGGGTGGAACTATCAAAATGCGGGACGTTCCGTTTTTGTGAGCTTGCGTTACGATATACGTTAATGGAACGTTCATTTTTAGCTTAAGTAAGGGATCGCACACATGGCCGCTGTAGGCAGATCGCACCGTTCTTTCTCCACGTTAGCTGTGTCGTGGAGGCAGAAGAGAGCTGTGCGGGGTGCTGCATTGGTAGCGACGCTGTGCATATTCGCAGCGCCGCTACACGCGGCCATTTGTGTTATCGACGATGCTCAGCGTCAGGTTTGTGTTGAGCGCCCAGCACAGCGCATTATTGCGCTGTCTCCCGGTGCCACCGAATTATTGTTTTCGTCAGGTGCGGGCGAAAACACGGTTGCCGCGGTTGCGCACAGTGATTTCCCCGAAGAGGCAAAGAAATTACCGCGTGTTGGCAGTTATAAGCGTATCGATCTCGAAGCAGTATTGGCATTAAAGCCAGATTTAATTGTTGCTTGGCGCAGTGGTAATCCTTTGCCACAAACCGAGCAGTTAGAAGCATTGGGTTTTGCTGTTTATTACGCAGAACCATTACGTTTTGAAGGTGTTAGTACCACCATAGAACGTTTCTCTCTGTTAGCCGGAACTGAAGCCTTTGGTGCTGGCGTCGCCCAAAAACTCCGTGATGACGTTGCCGCACTGCGCCACCAGTATGCGCAGGCTGCAACCGTGCCGGTCTTTTACGAAGTGTGGCGCGAACCGTTAATGACGATTAATAACGACCACTTAATTAGCGAAGCGATTGGCGTTTGCGCTGGGGTGAATGTGTTCGGTGAGTTACCTAGTCTGGCGCCACGTATTAGTGAAGAAGCGGTATTAAAAGAAGATCCCGAAGTGATTGTGGCGGGCGGTATGGGCGAAGATGACCCGAGTTGGCTTGAGCCGTGGAAACAGTTTTCTGCGTTGCAGGCGGTGAAGCGGAACAATTTATTCTTCGTGGCGCCGTCAACATTGCAGCGCCCCACGCCGCGCATGGTCGAGGGTATTCGCACCTTGTGTGCGCATTTGGAGACGGCTCGTGCACGACGATAAAGAATCCGTCGATCATAAAGCCGCTCTTGAAGCGGGGCGGGATACTTTGAAGAACGAACGGCCCTCGTCAAATAGACATTCAATCGTTGCGCTAGCGCTGCTGGCAATCATTAGCCTCATAGCGTTTGCGGCGGCGGTTTCTGTGGGCAGTGTGTCCATTTCGATTGCTGAGTTGTGGGCGGTTATTTGTGGAAGCGGCGAAGACCTGCATCGCGATCTCATTATTTCTTTACGCACGCCGCGTGCGCTTGCAGCGTTTTCTACCGGAGGCTTGCTGGCGCTTGCTGGCGCCCTAATGCAAGTGCTGTTGCGCAACCCTTTGGCTGATCCCTATGTGTTGGGCTTGTCTGGCGGTGCGGCGGTCGGTGCGCTGGGCGCAATGTTGGCCGGCGCAGGCATGGCGGTGGTGTCGGGTTCTGCGTTTGGCGGCGCGTTGCTATCGACCTTTTTGGTCTTCGGTTTGGCTCATGGCGCTGGCGGTTGGTCGCCAACCCGTTTGCTATTAACCGGCATTGTCGTGGCGGCAGGTTGGGGCGCGGTTATTACTTTTATGCTCACCATGAGCCCGGCGGACAGCTTGCCCGGCATGTTGTATTGGTTGATGGGTGATTTGAGTTATGCGCGCACGCCCTATGTGGCGTGGGCAGTGTTAGTGCCCGCCGTGTTGCTGACCCTGCCCATGGGGCGCAGTTTAAATGTGTTGGCGCGTGGGCCTTTGCAAGCTGCGGCACTTGGTGTGGCGGTGCGGCCGTTAGAATGGTCGGTGTATATTTTGGCGAGTTTATTAACGGCCGTTGCGGTGACAACGGCAGGTAGTGTTGGTTTTGTCGGATTGATCGTGCCGCACATGTTGCGATTAGTGCTGGGCAACGATCAGCGCATTATTTTGCCGGCCAGCGTGCTTGCCGGTGGCGCATTGTTAACCTTTGCCGATACCTTGGCGCGCACGGTAATGGCGCCAGAACAATTGCCGGTGGGGGTGATTACCGCCTTGCTCGGTGTGCCGACCTTTTTGTTTCTGCTGCACAGGAGTCGCTGAAGTCGTTATGAAAACAGCATCCGATTTGGCAAGAAAAACAAAGCAGTCGAGCACGCAGCCTTCCGTTAGATTGCAGGCACAAGAGTTAGTTGTGGATATCCCCGGTCGCGCCAGTGGTCGGCCTTTTAATGCTTGTATTGAGCCCGGTCAGCGCTGGGGTGTGCTCGGGCCTAATGGCGCAGGCAAGACATCGCTGTTGCATACCCTCGCGGGATTGCGGCCTCCCCGTAGCGGCCAAGTGTTACTCGACGGTAAGCCGTTGGCGCAGTTAAGTCGCCGCGATATTGCTCGGCATGTTGCGGTGATTTTTCAGGAGCGGCAGGACGGTTTTCCGGCGACGGTATTTGAAACCGCGTTGATTGGACGTCATCCGTTTTTGTCTTTATGGCAGCGCGAAAGCGCGCAAGACATCCTGTTGGCGCAGAACGCATTAGACGCTATGTCACTCACGCCGTTGCAAGATCGCCTCGTCACGACGTTGTCCGGTGGCGAGCGTCAGCGTGTGGCCATTGCCACGGCGCTGGCACAGTCGCCTTCTGTTTGGCTGGCAGACGAGCCGACAAACCATTTGGATCTGCACCATCAGGTGGCGGTAATGAAGTTGCTGGCGGAGCAGGCGAATCATGGCGCATCGGTGTTTATGTGTTTGCACGATCTCAATCTTGCCGCGCGCTGGTGTGATCATTTGTTATTACTTTATCCGGATGGCGAGCTGTGCTTTGGTCCCGCAGAGAAGATGTTGGTGCCGGAAGCGTTAGAGCGACTTTATGGCCAAAAGCTGGCGGTGACGGAAATAAACGGCAAGCCCGTTTTTGTGCCGATATAAGTTTTGGTTTAGCTGCGCAGAGATGCATTAATTATTTGGACGACCATTTTAATAAACAGATAAAGGAGCGTGTTCTTATGGGCGATAACGCAGCATCTTCAGATCAGCCGGGTGAGCGCAACTCACCTGAGCGCCATGCTTGGCGAATGGCCAAGAAACAAGAAATTATGAATGACCGTATTGCCAAGGCAGATAAAGATCAGGGTATTTTGTTGGTGCTTACCGGCCCGGGAAAAGGTAAAAGTAGCTCTGGTTTTGGCATGCTGGCGCGCGCGCTAGGTCATGGCATGAAGGTCGGCGTTGTGCAATTTATTAAGGGTGCTTTTAGTACCGGCGAAGAAGCATTTTTCCGTGACCTGCCTAATGTTGATTATCACGTGATGGGCGAAGGCTACACTTGGGATACACAGAATCGAGAGCGAGATGTCGAGTCGGCAGAAGCGGCATGGGAAATCGCGCGCAAAATGTTGCAAGACGATAGCTACCACATGGTTCTACTTGACGAATTAAATATTGCGTTGAAGTACGAGTATTTGGATCTTGATAAGGTACTCGACGATTTGCAATCACGTCCTGCGATGCAGCATGCCATTGTCACCGGCCGCTCGGCGCCGCAGCAGTTGATTGATCTGGCAGACACCGTGACTGAAATGAAAGTGGTCAAGCATGCCTTTAAAGATCTGGGCGTTCGCGCGCAAAAAGGTGTGGAGCTTTAGCGGAGCGTTAAAAGAGTTCGCCTGCAAGCAGCCTCCCACAAGGTTGGTTCAGCACTGAGCGGTATGCCTTTGTTGGGGCGTGGTTGCAAGCGAGCCGAGCGCGATAAGGATCGTTTTTTGCAAATAAAATCCCACCGGCCATATTAGGGCGCTGCGTGTTAGGGCGCTGCGTGGTTTAGGTTTTTGTGGGAGGTTGCTTGCAAGCGAGCCGGCGCCGCAAGATCTTAACGTCGGATAGAATAATCACGGCAACGCTGAAAAACGTGAAGCTAGGTTTTCATTTCAATTTTAAATTCGGTTCATGATTAGGTCGAACCTTGAATCCAGACCGAATTTCCCGCTAAAAAGGCAGCTGCTCGTGACCACGTTAATGATTCAAGGCACCACTTCAGACGCCGGCAAAAGCACGATGGTGGCTGCGTTGTGTCGTTGGTTGGCTCGTAAGGGGGTTTCCGTTGCGCCGTTTAAAGCGCAGAACATGGCGCTTAATAGCGCGGTAACTATTGATGGCGGCGAGATTGGTCGCTCGACCGCGTTACAGGCGCTTGCCTGTGGCATTGAACCTCATAGCGACATGAATCCTGTTTTGCTTAAGCCGCAAACCGACAAGGGCGCACAGGTCATTATTCGGGGCCAAGTGTTGGGCAATATGGAAGCGTTGGATTATCACCACTACAAAGCCACGGCAATCGATGCGGTGATGTCGGCATGGAAAGATTTGTCGAGCCGTTACGATGTGATTATTGCCGAAGGCGCGGGCAGCCCGGCGGAAATTAATTTACGCGAGAACGATATTGCCAATATGGGTTTCGCTGAAGCGGCGGATTGCCCGGTGCTGATTGTGGCGGATATCGATCGCGGCGGTGTGTTTGCGCACCTAGTCGGAACACTCGATCTGCTCTCGGAGAGCGAGCAGCGCCGCACACACGGTTTTTTGATTAATCGTTTTCGCGGCGATTTGTCGTTACTCGATAGTGGTCTTGACTGGTTAACGCAACGTACTGGAAAGCCGGTGATGGGTGTACTGCCATATTTACATGGCCTCGTGTTGGATGCTGAAGACGCCGTAAATGAAGTCGGTGCTAGCGAGGCGAATGCCTTGCGGGTGACGGTGCTGATGTTGCCACGCATGAGCAACCATAATGATTTTGATCCGCTGCGCCTGCATCCCGGCGTGGCGCTGACATTCGTCAAAATGGGTCAGCCTTGGCCGGCGGCAGATTTGGTTATTTTGCCGGGCAGCAAGGCAACTTGCTCTGATTTGGATTTTGTCCGCGCCCAGGGTTGGGACCAAGACATTGAACGGCACCTTCGTTACGGCGGCAAAGTACTGGGCATTTGTGGCGGCTTTCAGATGTTGGGGCAGCGAATAGCGGATCCAGATAGTCTGGAGGGCCCCTGTGGCGAGCGTGACGGGTTGGGTTGGCTGCCGATGGAGACACGGCTGGTGGCGGGCAAGCAGCTGCTGAACGTCACTGGCGTCGCGCTGATTGGTGATAAGGCTACACCGATCCATGGTTATGAAATTCATAATGGCGTGAGTAGCGGTGAGGCGCTGGCACGGCCATTACTTCTTTTGGCTGGAGCAGATGCAGATAAAGACCGACCTGAGGGCGCCATCAGTGAGGATGGCCAAATAATCGGTTGCTACCTGCACGGCTTGTTCGACCATGCGCCAGCAGCAACCGCGTTACTGCGTTGGGCGGGGTTAAGCGATGATCAGGCGGGGCGATCGGTGGATTACGATCAGCATCGGCAGAGCGATTTGGATCGGTTGGCGGATATGATAGAAGAAAATGTTGATACCGAGGCACTGATGTCGTTGCTGGGACTGGCTTGAACGTCTATGATCGCGCCGCTGGCCGTATGTGTGGCATGTTTTTTCACCACAGTAGGGCACCCAGACCGACTGTCTGGGCAAATACAGGTAAAAACCCTGTATCTAGCCGAGAAATCACTTTCAAATAACCCTTTAGGTCGATACAATCTGCGGCCTTTCGGGGCCCGGCCGTCCGGGACAGGGAGTCGTAGGGTTGAGTTATTAGCCTGACAGCCCCTGAAAACGAGACATTTACGAGATAGAGAAGCCTTATGGTAACGATTCGTCTGACCCGCGGTGGGTCCAAGAAGCGTCCTTTTTACAGTGTTGTTGTAACTGACAGCCGCAATGCACGTGATGGCCGCTTTATCGAGCGCGTTGGCTATTTCAACCCGCAAGCACGCGGTGGCGAAATACGTTTACGCCTTGAAGAAGAGCGTCTGAACCACTGGTTGTCAGTGGGCGCGCAAACTTCTGATCGTGTTCATTCGCTGGTCCGAGAGTTCCGCAAGCAGAACGGCTAGTGTTAGCTGAGTCTGCAGCGCTGGTCGTAGGCAAGGTAGTCGGTGCTTACGGCATTAAGGGTTGGGTAAAGGTGCATTCCTTTACAGATCCGAAAGAAAATATTTTTGACTACCAGCCTTGGTACCTGAAAACGGACAAAGGCTGGGTTCCGGTGAAACTTGATGCCGGACGCCTGCAAGGCAAGGGCCTCGTTGCCCAGCTTAATGGTGAGACGGACCGCAATCGCGCCGAAGCGTTATATATCGGCTGCGAAATTGCGGTAGACCGCAGTGTATTGCCGAATCTCGAAGACGGTGACTATTACTGGAGCGACCTGATTGGTTTACGGGTTCGCACCGTTGCCGGAGTTGATCTCGGTAGCATTGTGGAAATGTTGGAAACCGGCGCTAACGATGTATTGGTTGTGCGCGGCGACAACGACAGTCTTGATCAGCAGGAACGTTTGGTGCCTTGGGTGCCGGGCGAATTTGTCAAAGAAGTAAATCCAACCGCCGGTTACATGGTGGTGGATTGGGACCCTGAGTTCTGAGTCGGCGATTGTTTTTATCTTCGCCGAACCATTGAGAGAAAGAGGTCACTATGCGCGTTTCGTTGGTGACGATATTTCCGGACATGATCAGAGCCGTGACTGAATTTGGCGTCACAGGTCGAGCAGTAGAAACGGGTTTGTTAGAGGTGTGTGTGGTGAACCCACGCGACTTCACTGAAGACAAGCACCGCACCGTGGATGACCGGCCCTTTGGTGGCGGACCAGGCATGGTGATGAAAGTGGCGCCCTTACAGGCAGCTATACAGTTTGCAAAAGAGCGCACGCAGGACGGTTTAACCGGCGAAGCTGCAGTAGAAACTAGGCAAACAAAAGTTATTTATCTATCGCCACAAGGTCGCAAGTTAGACCAAGCGGCGGTAGAAGCACTGGCCCAAGAGCATGCTCTGGTGTTGGTGGCAGGCCGCTACGAAGGTATTGACGAGCGGCTGATTGCAGCGGAAGTAGACGAGCAGTATTCGATTGGTGATTACGTGCTCAGTGGCGGTGAACTGCCTGCCATGGTCCTTCTTGATGCAGTGGCCCGACGCTTACCCGGCGTATTGGGACACGAAGACTCTGCCGAGCAGGACTCGTTCACCGGCGATTATGTGAACCTGCTCGATTGCCCACACTACACCCGGCCGGAGGTGTTCGCGGGTCAAGCAGTACCTGAGGTATTGCTGAGTGGTCACCACGGTCGCATTGACCAGTGGCGGCGCAAACAGGCACTAGGGCGTACTTGGCAACATCGTCCTGACTTACTTGAGGCTCGACGCCGAGAGCAAGGCCTGAGCAAAGAAGAGGAAAAGCTGCTGGCGGATTATATTCGCGAGCATAAGCAACAGAACAGTGACACGGACGCGTAACGCAGACGTGCAAAGCATTTAGTAACAGGAGCAGGCAGTCATGAGCGGCAAGAAACCCATGATTCAGGAAATCGAACAGGCGCAACTGAAAACGGATGTGCCAGAATTCGGCGCAGGCGATACCGTTATCGTTAACGTAAAAGTAAAAGAAGGCGAGCGTGAGCGTGTTCAGGCGTTCCAAGGCGTCGTGATTGCTAAGCGTAATCGTGGTCTAAACTCCGCTTTCACCGTGCGTAAATTGTCTCACGGCGTTGGTGTTGAGCGTGTTTTCCAAACACACAGCCCAATCATCGACAGCATCAAAGTTGAGCGTCGCGGTGATGTACGTCGCGCGAAGCTGTACTTCTTGCGTGAACGCGCTGGTAAGTCTGCACGGATCAAGGAAAAAATTCGCCGCGCAAACTAATCGCGTAGCGATAGAGAATAATCGTCGGGGTGCTTTTTTGAGCGCCTTGATGGTTAAAAAAGGAGCCTCTTATGAGGCTCTTTTTTTTGCCTACGAAAAAGCAGGATAAGCCCGTACTATTTTGCAGAAAGTTACTTGCAAACGAACAACACCCGATCAAACCAAAACCTATCGCCTGCAGGCAGTCTCCCATAAGACCGTGCGGTGCGATGTTTTTGTGGGAGCTTGCTTGCAAGCGATAGGCGCCAGATTCGGGGGGAATCCTTCAGTCAGCAGGTGTTGCTCAGCGGAAATGTAGTGCAGTGTGCTAGCCGATATTGACGCGGTTGCGACCGGTTTTCTTCGCCATGTACATGGCATCGTCAGCAAGGCGAATAAGGCTGTCGACATCGTCGATGGCGCTTGCGGTGCGACTGACCGCGCCGATACTTGCGGTTAACGGTAAGGTCGCTTTGCCTAGCGCGAGACGGACTTCGCTGACAGCATCACGGCAGCGCTGTGCGATTTCTTCTGCGGCGATGTGATCGGCGCCGGGTAGAATAATTAAAAACTCTTCGCCGCCATAACGGCCGACCATGTCATGGGGTCGCATACGAGCGCGTAATGCCGCGGCAACGGCAATCAAAGCCTGATCGCCAATCTGATGGCCGTGAGAATCGTTAATCTTTTTAAAGTGATCAATGTCGAGCATCAACAGCGCAATACGATCATCGCGTCGCTGCATGTTGATTAAACAGGTTTCCAAATGCGTTAATATTTGCCGTCTATTTGCTACGCCCGTTAATGCATCGGTTGCAGAAAGATGGCGCACTTCCTGTTCACGACTATGCCAAGCATTGAGCAGAGCTATGATGACAAAGGTTTGGTATATAACGTAACCGGCTGCGGCGATAATCATGCTGCTGGTAAAATACAAACTACGAGTAGGCTCGAGCTGAATGTCCATGCCGAGCCCCGGCGCATAGGGAATAACGTTGAGCGCGGCTAATGTGCTGAGTGTGAGTAAGGCGCCTGCAAATGCTAAGAACACGCTTAGAATTAAACGCGCTGGAAATAGGATTAGACCGATCGTTGGGCCGGCCATCATAATCATACCGGTCATGAGATTTAGAGTGCCGATTAGATAGCAGGAGGCAACGGCTAATGTGCCGTAGACCCACAGTACGGTGTGCACGTAAAGCGTGGGCTTTTGAATGACGCGTTGGTTATAGCCAACGAGCGCTAACAACGAGCACAGCGTTGCGGCGGACAGGCCGAATAGGGCAATTAAACTGAGCCCATACATATTGCTATCCAGAAACACTATCTGGCTGATAACAGCCCAGCACGCAAGTAACAGGTATGGCGGCGACGACATCCAACAGATAAACGCCGCTCGCCCCGCCCCTCCATGTCGGAGTTGTGCGCCGGTAAGCTGCATTAATTTGGTTGTACTGAATGCCATTAAACGGCCTCGCCCCGATCTGAGAATCAATGCAGTATGGTAGGGCGAATAGGAAAGCGAGACAAAGGTATTAAAGCGCAACTGGTGGACCCTCCTGTTTTGGACGCGGAGCTGACCCTCATCGAGTCTTGGCTGGATAGCAGCTGGATGGAGAAAGGCCTTAGTGATCATAGTCTTAGTAATTATCGTCGTGACTTGTGCCAATTTGCCGGCTGGTTAGGGACGCAGAGCAGTAGTTTGCGGAGCTGCCAGCGGCTACAGCTTTTCGATTATCTCGCTCGCCAGCATGAGCGTGGGCTAAACCCCCGTTCGGTCGCGCGACAGCTGTCGGCGCTACGTGGTTTTTATCGCTGGGCCATACGAGAGCGCCATTGCAGTGAGGACCCGACCCTCTTAGTTGAACGGCCTAAGCTAGGACGTCCTTTGCCGAAAACACTCTCTGAAGGCGACGTAGAGGCGCTACTGGCGGCGCCAGATTGTGATACCCCGTTGGGCTTGCGTGATCGCGCAATGCTTGAGGTGTTATATGCCGCAGGGCTACGTGTGTCGGAACTAGTTGGCCTGACACTAGGGCAAGTTAATACGCGCCAAGGCCTTGTTCGTATTATTGGCAAGGGTGATAAAGAGCGGCTGGTTCCCTTGGGGGAAGAGGCAATTGCGTGGTTGCAGCGCTATATGCGTGACGCTCGACCAGTGCTGTTGGCGGAGAAGCAGTGTGATGCGCTATTTCCCAGTCAGCGTGGACAAATGATGACACGGCAAACCTTTTGGCATCGCTTGCGGCAGATGGCGGTTGTCGGTGGGGTGCAAAAACCGCTTTCTCCTCATACACTGCGACATGCATTCGCCACGCATCTGCTCAATCATGGCGCTGATCTGCGCGTGGTGCAGTTATTGCTTGGGCACAGCGATCTTTCCACGACACAGATTTATACTCATGTGGCGAAGCAGCGCTTGCAGGATTTACATGCGCAATTTCACCCGCGTTCAGGAACTCCTGCGGGCAAGCAGGGCTCTAATGAAGAGCCGTAGTGGGCGATCCTAAATAGAGCCTATTGAAGTAGAAACCTAAATCGTATTGCTCATGGTAGGCATGAGCGAAGCGTTCTTAATAAGAAACACTCTCAGACAGAGGTAAGTAATGCGTTATTTGTTGGTGGCACTGGTCTTTCTAGCAAGCGTCGCGCAGGCGGCTGATGATAACTATGCACAGGTCCGTTCTAACCTTGCGAAAACGTTCCCTGGCGTGATGGTCACAGATGTTAGCGAGACGCCGGTGAAAGGCTTGTTAGAGGTCGTGCTAGACAATGGCGACCGCCTCTTCGTGTCCCGGGACGGCCAATACTTGCTATCAGGTGATATGTACAAGGCCCGAGCCGGTGGCGGCGTAACGAATATGGGCGAGCAGAAGCTCGCCGGCGTACGCAAGGCCGGTCTAAAGAAAGTTAGTCTAGACGACATGATTAGCTATGTAGCCGAAGATCAAAAAGCTGAAGTCTTTGTATTTACTGATACGTCGTGCGGATATTGCCGTAAATTGCATCAGCATATGGCCGAATATAACGACATGGGAGTGACCATTCACTATCTCGCATTCCCGCGTGGAGGCGCCGATTCAGAAGCTGCGGGCACCATGCGTGCAGTATGGTGTGCGAAAGACCGGCATGCCGCGCTTGATGGCGCCAAACTCAAGGGTATGACGGCCGCGGCTCCTGCGGCGTGCAAAGATCCGGTTAGTCAAGAATATAACCTCGGTCTGACCTTTGGTGTGCGCGGCACGCCGGCTATTTATACGCCGAGTGGCGAGAGCATTGGCGGTTATTTGTCTCCTGCTGATATGGCGTCTGCTTTGGGCTTAAAGACCGCCCAGAAGTAACGCCTAGCGACCAGTCCGTGCGCCTGAAACCCCCGCCGGTTAAGGCGTCAGGCGGGATGGTTGGATTGACCTTCAGGCGTCGCGCCAGTATGGTGTGCCCTCCTAAAAGCTCCCTGTCAGGGAGCTTTTTCCGTCTGTTTTACCAATAGATTCACTATAGATGGTGTGGCCAGTGGAAACCGAGTTTCAGCGTATTCGGCGTTTGCCTCCTTATGTCTTCAATATCGTCGGCGATTTGAAGAAGCGGGCCCGTGCGCGCGGTGAAGATATTATTGATTTTGGCATGGGCAACCCTGACCAGCCGACCCCCCAGCATATCGTCGATAAGCTGACCGAAACCGCTCAGCGCGGTGATACCCATCGCTATTCCCAGTCCCGTGGTATTCCGCGTTTGCGCAAAGCGATTTGCGACTGGTACGAACGGCGTTACGACGTTGTGTTGGATCCGGAAAAAGAAGCGATCGTCACGATTGGATCGAAAGAAGGCCTAGCGCACCTCGCGTTAGCGACAATGGGGCCGGGCGACACCGTATTAGTGCCGAACCCGAGTTACCCAATCCATCCCTACGGATTTGTGATTGCCAATGCCGATATTCGCCATGTCCCGATGGTGCCCGGCGTTGATTTTTTTGCCGAACTCGAACGCGCGATTAAAGAGTCATGGCCGAAGCCTAAGTTACTGGTGCTGAATTTCCCCGGTAACCCAACCGCGCAGTGCGTTGACCTAGCGTTCTTTGAAAAAGTTGTCGCCATTGCGCGCGAACATCAGATTTGGGTCGTGCATGACATTGCCTACGCCGACATTGTTTTTGATGGTTATAAAGCGCCGTCCATTTTGCAGGTGGAAGGCGCGCGCGACATCGCAGTCGAATTTTACTCGCTGTCGAAAAGTTACAACATGCCGGGCTGGCGGGTTGGCTTTTGCTGCGGCAATGCAGTCTTAATTGACGCACTGGCACGGATTAAATCCTATCTCGATTACGGCACCTTTACACCGATCCAAGTGGCGGCTATTGCTGCATTGGAAGGTGATCAAAGCTGTGTTGAAGAGATTCGTAGTTTGTATGAACAGCGCCGAAACGTGTTATGCGAAGGTCTCAATGAGCTTGGCTGGCAGGTTGAAAAGCCGAAAGCAACGATGTTTGTCTGGGCGCCGATCCCCGAAGCCTATAAAGCAATGGGCTCAATTGAATTCAGTAAAAAGCTGTTACTTGAAGCCAAGGTGGCGGTGTCACCGGGTATTGGTTTTGGAGAATATGGCGACGACCATGTTCGTTTCGCTTTGATCGAGAACGATCACCGTACCCGTCAGGCATTGCGTGGTATTAAAAAGATGTTCCGCCAGGACGGCGTAATCGCGGAGAAAGAAGAATGAGTCGTAAGCCGGTCAAGGTTGGAATTGTTGGATTGGGCACGGTCGGTGCAGGAACCGTCAATGTTTTAAAACGTAATGCCGCTGAAATTGCTAGCCGTGTTGGTCGCCCGATTGAGATTAGTCATATCGGTGCGCGTCGTGACAACCCGAACTGCGATATTGAAGGTATCAAGGTGTCGCGTGACATTTTTGCGGTAGCAGCTGATCCCGAAGTGGATATTTTAGTTGAACTGATTGGCGGCACTACCGTTGCACGTGAGCTTGTTTTGCAAGCAATTCGTAATGGTAAGCATATTGTTACGGCGAATAAGGCGTTGATTGCCGAGCACGGCAACGAGATTTTTGCTGAAGCCCACAAACAGGGTGTCGATGTTGCGTTTGAAGCATCAGTGGCAGGTGGTATTCCGATTCTTAAAGCGTTGGGCGAAGGCTTGGCCGCGAATCACATTAAATGGGTTGCGGGCATTATTAATGGCACTGGCAACTATATTCTGACGGAAATGCGCGACAAGGGCCGCAGCTTTGCGGATGCCCTCGATGAAGCGCAGGCGCTGGGTTACGCCGAAGCTGACCCAACGTTTGACGTTGAAGGTATCGATGCCGCGCATAAGCTAACCATTATTGCATCGATCGCATTTGGTATTCCGTTGCAGTTTTCTCGTGTCTATACCGAAGGGATTAGCAAGCTGACAGCCGAAGATGTTGAGGCGGCGGAGCAATTTGGTTTTAGTATTAAGCATCTAGGTATTGGTAAAGATACCGAGCACGGCATTGAGCTGCGTGTGCATCCGACGTTGGTGCCAAAGTCTGTGTTGTTGGCGTCGGTTAACGGCGTGATGAACGCGGTGATGGTCGATGGCGATGCGGTTGGGCCAACTATGTTTTATGGCGCGGGAGCGGGTGCCGAACCAACTGCATCTGCGGTGGCGGCGGATATTATTGAGCTGGGTCGCGCATTAACGGCTGACCATGAAGAGCGCGTTCCGTACCTCGGTTTCCACGTTGATGCGATGTCGACCAAGCCTGTGCTGAGCATGGACGACGTCGTTTGCCCGTTCTACATCCGTTTGCACGTGCAGGATAAAGCCGGCGTATTGGCAGACATTACCCGTATCTTGTCTGAGAACAGCATTAGCATCGAAGCAATGCAGCAGAAAGATGTGGATGATGGTCAGGCCGTGCCGATTTTGATGATGACTCACGCAGTGCGTGAGGCTGACCTGAATAAAGCGTTGGCGGAAATTGCCGCACTGGATACGGTATTGGATGAGATCGTCCGTATTCGAGTCGAACTTTTGACCGCTTAACGGCTATTTTTAAAAGATATGCTTGAAAGTGCGAATTAATGAGCAGAGTGCGAGTTAACGAATACTGAACAAAGGCGTTGGGTTTTAGCTAACGCACTAACAGAATGAATAACCTCGTCTTGAAAAAAAGACGGCCAAACGAGAGAGAAAACCGATGCCATTTCGTGAGCGTTATACCGGCCTAATTAACCGTTACCGTGATCACCTTCCGGTAACTGATGCCACTCCGTTGATTAGTCTTGGCGAAGGCAACACGCCGCTGATTCGGCTGAGCAATATTCCTAAGCTGCTTGGCAAGAATGTTGATATCTACGTGAAGTACGAAGGCCTAAACCCGACCGGCTCGTTTAAAGATCGTGGCATGACCATGGCCGTAACGAAAGCGGTTGAAGAGGGTAGTACGGCGATTATTTGTGCTTCCACCGGCAATACTTCTGCCGCCGCCGCCGCTTATGCTGCTCGCGCAGGCATTACCGCCTTTGTATTGATTCCTGAAGGTAAAATTGCGATGGGCAAATTGGCCCAAGCAATGATGTATGGCGCGGTGATTATGCAGATTCGCGGCAACTTCGACGAAGGCATGGAGTTGGTTAAGCAGGTCGCTAAAGAAGCGCCGGTTACGATCGTGAATTCGATTAATCCATATCGTTTGCAGGGCCAAAAAACAGCGGCCTATGAAATTGTTGAAGAGCTCGGTCGTGCACCGGACTTCCATTGTTTGCCTGTTGGTAATGCAGGCAACATCAGCGCCCATTGGATGGGCTATAGCGAATACAAGGCTGCCGGCATTGTTGGCAGTGCACCGAAAATGATTGGCTATCAAGCTGCGGGCTCCGCGCCGTTTATGCGTGGTGGCCCCGTAAAAAATCCTGAGACGGTTGCGACGGCTATTCGAATCGGCAACCCGCAAAGCTGGGATAAAGCCTGGGCGTTGCAGAAAGAGTCTGGCGGTTGGTTTGATGAACTGACGGATGACGAAATTTTGGCGGCACAAAAGCTGCTAGCACAGAAGGAAGGTATCTTCTGCGAGCCGGCCTCGGCAGCGTCCCTTGGCGGCGCTATGCGCGATATCGCTTCCGGTAAAATTCCAGAAGGCTCAACCATTGTCTGCACCCTGACGGGTAACGGTTTGAAAGATCCGGATACCGCCATTGCGCAATGTGCAGACAGCCGCATGATCACTATCGATGCTGCTCTGGGCTCGGTAAAAGATGCGATTTTGGCGAATATGGCTTAATAGTGGAATAAAGTTTTGGTAGGAGCTTGCTTGCCAGCGCAAGACTAGTCGTCTTGATTTCCAAGCAACAAAAAACCAGCGACGCAAAAACGTCGCTGGTTTTTTTGTGGGGCTTGTTCTTATCTTGTGCGGGTGCTTGCTTGCAAGCGACGGCTACGGAGCCGAGGCTTAATCGCCTGCAAGCAGCCTCCCACAAGGCCGCGCCCTTGCACGCAGGGTGCGTTTGGTTCTTATCTTGTGCGGGGCTTGCTTGTAAGCGACGGCTACGGAGCTGAGGCTTAATCGCCTGCAAGCAGCCTCCCACAAGGCCGCGCCCTTGCATGCAGGGTGTTTGGTTCTTATCTTGTGCGGGGCTTGCTTGTAAGCGACGGCTACGGAGCCGAGGCTTAATCGCCTACAAGCAGCCTCCGACAAGGCCGCGACCTTGCATGCAGGGTGTTTGGTGTTGCCCTGTGCGAGGGCTTACTTGCAGGCGATGTTTTTTATCGGGCGCTTATTCGCTTGCCAGCAAGACCTAACAAGGGTGGTTGAATATGCTGGCGCGGAGATGTTGCGCTGACCTTGTGGGAGGCTGCTTGCAGGCGAAAAGGCGCTGACTGATGATGCATAAACGCTGGTATCAGTCTTCCCCATTGGCATCGTTGATGCGCTCTAGTCGTTCTTGTTCTTCCAAAAACGCTGCTTTGATTTCGGCGAGCACATCTTCTACATCCGCTGCCGTACCGTCATCTTCGAAGTAGCCGGTTAATGCCGTATCCGGTAGTAGCGCGCCATCTTCATACAGGGACCAAATTTCTTTGGCGTAGTGAGTCTCTAGCAAAGCTGGCGCGTACTGACCGTAGTAGCGACGCATATTATTCACGTCTCGGGCGAACATAGCTTCGGCGTTGTTGTTGGCCGCAGCGTTTACGGCCTGAGGTAGATCGATAATGACCGGGCCGTACTCATCTACCAGTACGTTAAACTCAGATAAATCGCCGTGAACCAAGCCCGCGCAGAGCATGCGCACGATATAGCGCATCATCATCTCGTGGTCTTCGAGCGCCTGATCTTCCGGCATCACCACATCACATAATCGTGGCGCAACGTCACCAGAATCGTCTGTGACCAGCTCCATCAACAATACGCCCTCTAGGATGCCGTATGGGTGCGGAACACGGACACCGGCCTCTGCAACGCGCTTCAGCGCGTCTACTTCAGCGTTCTGCCAGGTTTTCTCTTGCTGAGCCCGGCCAAACTTAGAACCCTTCTCCATCGCCCGCGTGCGGCGGCTGCTACGATCCTTACGGCCTTCTTGGTATTGCACCGCTTGCTTGAAGCCGCGTTTAGAGGCTTCTTTGTAGACCTTGGCGCAACGAATCTCGTCGCCGCAGCGCACCACATAGATGTCCGCCTCTTTACCGCTCATTAGGCGGCTAAGCACTTCATCGACTAATCCGTCGTCTATCAGAGGTTGTATGCGTTTCGGCGTTTTCATGCCGCCCTTATACATTATTTGGACAAAATTAGCAGGCGGATCTTGTTGTTTTACCTCGTTTTTTTGATCGGAGACAAATTAGGAGGTGAGTAAATGGCTCTGGGTACGCATTCAATCGCCGCTTTGCGTATGAAATGATCAATATTCGTTTGTGTCGCTAGCGCGGACGCCGCAACTCACGGTAAGTTTAGTCGCTGTTTGTCTGGGTTTAGTCGTCAAAACAACAACGAAGAGGAATGCTCATGCTCGCTCCTAGTCCTATTCTTGCGCCGGTTGTTGCCCTCGTGGCGTGGTCTCTCATTATTTGGTTGTGGATGTATGCAACCCGTTTGCCGGCCATGAGCCGCGCCAAAATGAAACCCGATTCCAATGCACCACGCGGGGAACAGATGAATCAATTGCCAGCGTCGGTTCGTTGGAAAGCGGATAACTACAATCACCTGATGGAGCAGCCAACGATCTTTTACGCCATTGCTTTCGCGTTGGCGTTGGTGGGGCAGGGTGATGGTTTTAATCTAACGCTGGCGTGGGGCTATGTTGGCGTGCGTGTTGCGCACAGCTTGGTGCAGGTGCTGATTAATAAAATTGAAGTGCGCTTTGTACTGTTTGTGCTGTCGAGTTTTGCATTAATCGGCCTCACCGTTAACGCGCTGCGAGTCGTTTTCTAATTTGCGTATCCGTGCGGTAACGGAGGCCTGGTGTGTTCAGTTCGCTAAGTAACTGAGCACAGCAATGTCACAGTATGCGAGAAGAGCGGGAAGAAAATAGCGAATGAAAATAGAAGCGTCGATCATTCGACTAGAAAAGTTACTGGCCCCGTGGCAGTCGCTCATCGGCGTTGAGTATCAAGGCTACCGAAACCACCTATATCGTATGATTCATTGCTGCGTTGCGCTACAAGGCCATCAGTCATTGGAAGAGTGTGACGAGCAGACATTGCAGAAAATCTGCATCGCCGCGTGTTTTCACGATATCGGTATCTGGATAAACAATACCGTAGATTATATTGCCCCATCCTTGCCGCCTGCTCGAGCGTATTTGCTGGAATATGGGCTGGAAGCATGGACGGATGAAATCATTCTGATGATTAGCGAACATCATAAGTTGAGCCCATATCGGGATGAAGCATATCCGTTGGTAGAAGTTTTCCGCAAAGGAGATCTCGTTGACTTCTCCTTAGGAATGGTACGTTTTGGTCTTGATAAAGAGTTTATTGCGTGCCTAAAAAGCACATTTCCGAACGCTGGCTTTCATTCCATGTTGGTACGTCGTGCATCGAAGTGGTTTCTGCGCCACCCGTTGAACCCCGCGCCGATGATGAAGTGGTAAGCGTTATTTAGCCTCTCTGGCGTCAATCCCTCTCTTAAAAATTACCGCTTAGCCTTGCCGGCAGATGGGTTCTGCTCTGCCACTGTTCGCTTGCAAGCAAACTCCCACAAGGGTGGTTAAGTGCTCCGGCGGTTCGATATTGCACTAACCTTGTTGGAGCCTGCTTGCAGGAGATGATTTCTGCTCTGGCGCTGTTCGCTTGCAAGCAAGTTCCCACAAGGGTGGTTAAGTGCTCCGGTGGTTCGATATTGCGCTGACCTTGTGGGAGGCTGCTTGCAGGCGATGGGTTCTGCTCCGGCGCTGTTCGCTGGCAAGCAAGCTCCCACAAGGGTGGTTAAGTGCTCCGGCGGTTCGATATTGCACTGAACTTGTTGGAGCCTGCTTGCAGGGGATGGGTTCTGCTCTGGCGCTGTTCGCTTGCAAGCAAGCTCCCACAAGGGTGGTTAAGTGTTCCGGTGGTTCGATATTGCGCTGACCTTGTGGGAGGCTGCTTGCAGGCGATGATTTTTAAATCGCCGCGCAGTAGTACACCGCGAACAATGCGTCTTTATCTTGCCAGCTTTGTTGTATCGCGAATCCTGCACGTTTTGCTAAGGAGGTGAAGCGCTCGCGCGTGTACTTGTAGGAGTTTTCTGAGTGAATGCTCTCGCCTTCGACAAAGTGTATTTCCTGCCCAGCACAGGTGACAGTGTGAGATTGGCTGCAGCGCAGGTGCATTTCAATGCGTTGTTCATCGGCGTTGTAATGGGCCTGATGGCGAAATAGGTCAGTGTCAAAATTGGCTGGTAAGACGCGATTTAGGTGACGCAGAGCGTTGAGATTAAAGTCTGCAGTGACGCCACATTTATCATTGTAGGCGGCGTCGAGGGTAGCGCTATCTTTGTGTCGATCAACACCAATGAGCATGCCGCCGTTGTCGCCAACGAGAGTGCGCACGGACGATAAAAATGTTTGTGCGGCTGCTGGCGTGAAGTTGCCAAGTGTCGAGCCTGGATAGAAGACAACGCGATGCCCCGGCGGGAGGTGATTGGCGAGCTCGTCCAATTGAGAAAAATCGGCACAGACTGCGGTGATATCGAGCTTTGGATGCGATTGAGATAAGTTTTCAGTGGCGCCAAGCAGAAACTGATCTGAAATATCCATGCCAACATAACGACTCGGCAAAATATCGTTGAGCAGCAGTTTGACTTTTTCACAGCTGCCACAGCCGGGTTCGATCAAGGTAATGTGTTCACCCGCGTGCGTACGCAAACTGGTGGCAATTTCAGCAGCATGGTCGGCAAGAATCTTCCGCTCTGTGCGCGTCGGATAGTATTCCGGTTGCTGAGTAATGGCCTCGAACAGTTGTGAGCCACGTTCGTCATAAAAATATTTCGGGCTTAACGTTTTCTGCGCTGTGCGCAGCCCTGCAAGCACTTCACTAACCGCGTCTTGCCGTGGTGGGTGCATGTTGATGTATTCAATTTGACTGTTATTTGCGCTATCCGGAATGGGTTGCGCGCTGCTTGAAAATGGCGTCATGGCTAGTCTCTCCGGTCCCTGGCAATGCGAACTCCACTGAACTGCCAACGGTCGGCAGGGTAGAAAAAGTTACGGTAACTGGCGCGTAATTGGCGTCGGTCTGAAACACAAGAGCCGCCGCGTAGCACTAATTGGTTGCACATAAATTTACCATTGTATTCACCGATGGCGCCTGCGGCTGCTTGGTATCCGCGATAGGGTGAGTAGGCGCTACTGGTCCATTGCCAGACGCCGCCGAAAAGGCTCTCGTTATGATTGGCGCTCGGATGATAATGACCTTGATCGACGAACTGGCTGCTCACGCCATTATTTTGGGAATTCGTTTTCTGGAGCTCGTTGGCCGCGGTTTCCCATTCGAACTCGGTTGGCAGTCGCGCGTCATACCAGCGCGCGAGCGCGTCGGCCTCGTAAGCGCTGAGGTGGCAAGCAGGTCGTGCTGGGTCAAGAGCTTGTAGCCCGTGCAAGGTGAACTCAAACCACTGGCCGTCGATATGCTGCCAGTACAAGGGGTGCTGCCAACCGTCGCTGCACACTTTGGCCCAGCCGTCAGCGAGCCATAGAGTAGGGTTGTTGTATCCGCCGTCCTCGATAAAGGCGAGCACTTCGGCGTTGTTAAGGGGGCGGCTTGCTAACGAGAAGGGTTCGACTAAGACGCGATGCTGTGGTGTTTCGTTATCAAAACAGAAGGGGCCGTTTTCATGCTCGCCAATCTTGGGTGAGCCAATCAGTCGAATACCGCCTTCGAAGCTATTCCAACAAATATCTTGCGGCTCTTCGTCCGTTCGCCATGCTTTTTCCGTGGGCATATAAATCGGATGAAGTGGGTTTTGTGCAAGGTTATATTTTAAGTCTGTGAAAAATAATTCTTGGTGTTGCATTTCGTGCTGAAGACCAAGTTCCACGCGTGCGGCGATCTCCTTACTGACTTGCCCGTCAAGTAACTGGCCCATCGCTTTATCCACCGCGTGACGGTAGGCATAAATCTCTTCGACTGTGGGGCGCGACAGCAGGCCACGCTGGGCGCGGGGGAATTGCTCGCCGATGCCGTTATAGTAGGAGTTAAAAAGATATTCAAAGCGCGGATGAAACGGGGTGTAGCCAGGACAGTAAGGTTTTAAAAGAAACGTTTCGAAAAACCAACTGGTGTGCGCAAGGTGCCATTTTGCCGGACTGGTTTCGGCCACGGCTTGCAGGCCATAGTCTTCAATATTTAGCGGCGCACAATATCGTTCAGAGCATTGGCGCACATCCATATAGCGCGCGCACAGAGATGACGGCGATTGAGCAGGCATGGCCTCCGTTGCTGCTGTCTTAGCCATGACGATCTTCCTTCCTTGTTGGTAGCAGTAACATGCGCTTCACCGGTTATAGCGCCTTGCTAAATTTGCCCATGGTAACGGCTTCTTTAGGACAATTTGGTGACGGAGGTCTTAGCCGTGAGCGTTGCTTGCAATCCGTTGATTCCTTGGTATATCGCTCGGACTATTCTTTTTGTCACCGTTCCAGAGTAATGATCCAAACTGAGCCTGCCAGACTTAGATGAAGATGTCAGCGCTGCAATACGGAAAATTCAATATATCAGACGTTCTTTTGAGATTATTAGGTGTACAGTCTTTGAATACTGGTGTTATTGCATTAGAGCGAGAGTAAAGGCGTTCACAGAGCCATGACGTCCATACAGATTACGTCGAGATATTTCCGTCAAGCAAAGGGGAGCGCCAACATGATAACGAAATTGCCGAAAAGCGCCGGCTCCACCATTGGCATTGAAGTGTCCGGAAACATTGATGCGGCGCAAGAAAGCCATTGGATTGCGGAGTTCGATGAGTTGCTTGAAGAGCATAGCAAGATCAATGTATTGGTTGTTCTGGATGGAAAGCTGAATTTTGGTGTGGATGTTGCCTACGCGGATCTGAAGTGGACCTTTAAGCACTTAAAGAATATAAATAAATTGGCAATTGTATCTGACAGTCATGTTTTGAAGTGGCTGCTAGCCATTGATAGCCCGTTTGGGAAATTAGTGGGTATTAGCGAAAAGCATTTTGAGAAAAGCCAGTTAGATGAAGCCTGGGATTGGGCTAAGTCGTAGTTGAAGGCGGCTTTAACGACACGATGATAAAGGAGAGTAGAGCATGAACGATCTCCAGCAACTCATGATTTTTTTGGTTGGGCGTCGGTGATTAATATCGCCTTTTTGGCGTTGGCGGCAGTGCTTCTTATGGTAATGAAAGACGCCATCAGTGTCTTGCATGGAAAGATGTTCGGCGTGCCAGAGAACGAAGTAAGGCTGATGTATTTCAAGTACTTGGCATACTATAAAATACTGATTTTCGTTTTTGCCTTGTCGCCTTATATGGCGCTTAGGATCATGCTTTCGTAGCCAGCATTGACAGCCTTCTCTCTCGTTCAGTGAGCCTCCAACGCTTTAGTGGGCATATACTCATCCCCGCTAAAGCGTTATTTCTGACTGAATTTCGGCACTAAATACAACGTTGATTAATGATTTGTTGCAGGCGCAAGAGCCGCGGCATATGTGTGCCGATTAGACCTTTGCCGGTGGTAAGTAGGGCGCCGGAGAGTTCTCGTTGTGGATCTGCCCAGCATAAAATGGTGACAAACCCGAGGTGACCGAACGCCTTGGGTGCACCGGGACCGAACACACTCATGCCGGGGTTGCCGCGCATCATGCCGGCAGAAAAACGCAGAGGAATCATCAGGGACCGATCAAACAGTGGTCGTCGGCTGGCGCCGCGAATAGCGTTCTTGACCGTGTCCGGGTGAAATATTTGTTTGTCTTGGTAACGCCCGCCATCGAGTAGCATTTGGAAGAAGCGTGAGCCTTCTTCTGCCGTGGCGTAGAGGTTGCCAGCAGGAATTACCGCGGCACGAAAACGAGGGTCGTTCGATACCTCGACCACCTGTTCTATACTGCCGCCAACGGCATGTTTAATAAATTGTGTCATCGGTGGCATCAGTTTCATGCCCATCACGCTGTTTTCGGCGACGTCGATATTCTCGGCAATGCCGTAGGTGAAATACTCCATGCCCATTGGTTGGCGAATCACACGATCGAGTACGGCGTTAAGCGTTTCGCCAGTGACGCGTTCAATGAGTTCACCAAGAACATAGCCGCCGGTAATAGCATGGTAGGCCTGCGTGACACCGCTTGGCGATTCGGGCTCGGCATCGTACAGCAACTGCTTTACGCGATCGGTATCGAACAAAACTTCAGGATCAACCTCTTCACGAATGCGTGGTAAACCGGCGCGGTGATTGAGCAGGTGCACAATGGACGTGCGCCCCTTGCCGTTGCGTGCGTACTCAGGAATATAGCGGGCAATCGGATCGTGCAGATCAATTTGTCCGGTCTCGGCGAGGTGATGCACTAGCATCGCGGTGACGG
Source organism: Gammaproteobacteria bacterium (assembly GCA_018067045.1). Taxonomy (GTDB): domain Bacteria; phylum Pseudomonadota; class Gammaproteobacteria; order Pseudomonadales; family Alcanivoracaceae; genus JARGPN01. Next base: position 14,645 of record JAGPVL010000032.1, on the reverse strand, counting down.
CCTTCGACGCAGAGAACAGGCAAACCGGGGTTTTGGGTGTGAACAGTTCCGTGCTGTGGGTGGTGCGATAGCCGATGCTGCGGTCCATGATCACTTCACCGCGCCGGCGTAAACACAGACTGATCGCAGGGTTCATACCGGTGCGGTATAGGCTGCGCGTCGCGCGCCATATGGCCCCAGTATCGGCGCTGGTGAGCCCGCCGCGCTCTGCTGGTTGCTCATCCCCATGTTGGGTAATGCCGGTTAGGCTGGTGGGCACGTTAACGTGTTTAAAGAGATTAAAGGCGCGCGTTTTCAGTATTGAGTTCGATTCGGTCAACGGTTTTACTCTCGGTTGCATGATTCGGTAGAGAACGCAGGCTATGATTCGTTGTCTGTGTGCGGGCTTGTTGGTGCGGCGGTCCCGCGAGCGCTTTATCTTTGCAGCGTACCTTCTCGGAGTTAGTCGCTGAGGTATAGCTCAGATTATGCCAAATTAAGACGATTGTGCGGTGTTTCTGGTCGTAGCCGTTCACTACAAGTCTATACTGGTCGTTAGCGCTACAGTAAACATGCGGCCCCGTGTTTTGCGACACGGGATGCTTTCAGATAACGAGGTTTGTATGACTGCAATTAAACAAGAAGGCTTTCAGAGTTTCGCAGAGTTTTATCCCTATTACTTGCAGGAACACTCCCATGCGGTGTGTCGCCGCCTGCATTTTGTTGGTACATCGTGTGTATTGTTGTTGTTAGGTTATGTGCTGACGAGCCAGAATTTTGTTTGGTTATGGGCCTTCCCTGTCATCGGTTATGGCTTTGCGTGGGTTGGGCACTTCTTTTTCGAGAAGAACCGTCCGGCTACGTTTAAGCATCCGTTTTACAGCTTAGCCGGTGATTTTGTGATGTATAAAGATATGATTATTGGCCGCGTTAGCTGGTAAAGAGATAGCCTGCCGCCCCTAACGAAATACTGACCGGGAAATGGATGGGTTGGGCGTTACGGCTGCGGCGGGCGAATGTTTGGCAGTTTTGGCGGAGTCGGCGGAGGTGGTGGCGGTAACGTTGTTGGCGTTGCTGGTCTAGGTTCGTTCTGGGCGCGTGGCAACAAACGTTGCTGGTCTTGTAGATTCTCTATGTCTTCTAGTGTCGGCTTCGCACCGAGGTGGCCGTCTTCGCGTACAACTTCTTCTTCCAGCTCTGCGTCATTGAGCTTGTCGACCTCGGCCAATAACGGCGTGGCCAGCATCGGAGCGAGTATCAGCGTCGCGAGTAAATATCCGAGCCGTTGTATTTTCATCTGACACACCTCGTTTGATTGTTTCTAAGAGCAAGTAGATCTCTTAACCAGCGCATTTTTAACCTAGTACACCATCGTCTTGCAGCTGTTGGAACTCTTTTTCGCTTAAACCTAATTGTTGGCACAGCACTTCATGAGTGTGGCTGCCGATGTCAGGCCCAGGCCACTGAGTTTTACCGGGAGTGCCGTCCATGCGTGGAGAGATGGCGGGTATTTTCAACGGTTTGCCATTTATTTCAATTTGTTCAAATAGGCCACGTTGTTGAAAGTGCGGGTCAGCGAGCATGTCTTTGGCATTGTAAATGGGCCCTGCGGGTACGCGTGCCTCTTCAAGAGTCGCCAGCACGTCCGCGCTGGGCTGGCCGCGGCACCAATCGGTGAGGGCGAGATCAATTTCGGCTTCATGAGTTACGCGGCCGCTATTGGTTTGCAGGCGTGGATCGTTGGCGAGATCGCTGTGCTCGGCGGCGTTCATGAGGCGCTGATAAATGGAATCGCCATTGCCGCCGATAATGACGTACTTGCCGTCGGCACACAGGTAAGTGTTCGTGGGCACGATGCCGGTGACGGTGGAACCAGACGGTTCGCGCACAAGTCCAGCGCCGTCGAATTCGGGAATGACTGCCTCGAGTAAATTAAACACGGATTCGTATAGGGCGATATCAATGCTCTGGCCACTCCCGCCGCGCTCGCGATCCAGTAGCGCCATGACGATACCAAAGGCCGCATGCAGTCCCGACAAACTGTCTCCGAGGGACAGGTTAGGGCGCACAGGGCGTTCGCCGGGGAAACCGTTCACATAGCGTAGCCCGCCAATACCTTCACACACCGAGGCATAGCCCGCCTTACCAGCGTACGGACCGGTTTGGCCGTAACCGGAAATGCGCGTGTAAACCAGCCGAGGATTGTTGAGCTTGAACTGCTCGGGGCCGAGCCCCCATTTTTCCATCGTGCCGGGGCGAAAATTTTCGATGACGACGTCGGCGCCCTGAATGAGCTTTTGCGCCACATCAATACCGCGCGGATTTTTTAAGTCGAGCGTGATGCATTTTTTATTACGGCCAAGACTGCGCCACCAAAACGAGGTGCCTTCTTCATCAAGTTTGCGCCAGCCACGAATTGGGTCTCCGCCGGGAGGTTCAACTTTAATCACTTCAGCACCGAAGTACGCGAGCAGTGTGCCGGCGAATGGTCCTGCAAGGAGTTGCCCTAGTTCGATAACGCGGATGCCGGCCAAAGGTAGGCGCGATGGAGTAGACATGTAGAGCCTCGTGTAATGGTGCTACGGCGGCGAAGGCCTGCGTCATTAAAAGTGATGCGTATATTGCGGCATATTGAATGTGCCGCCGTTAATGCAGTGACGTTTACCCGCTGGTGAGTACGATGATGACTTGAAAGCGGATAGGGGCTTGCGTGTATAGAGTTTATACGTACATCAACACGATGTGCAGGGGGCGTGGCCTCTGCACCGGGCAAGCTCTTTTGCCTTGTGCAGAGGGGCGCTTATTGAGCTGGTTGATCCAGACTGCTTAGCTCGGGCTGCGTGGTTCGGGTGATCCAAGGCCGTACAGTGTAAGTGGGTGGATTCACCGTTTGCCAATGAAAGTCTTCAGGGCCGCCGGGGCCAACCCAGTCGGGGAACCACAGAGTATTGTCCATCGTGGCATAACGCAGTTGGCTAATATCAATGCCGCGTTCTTGGCTGAGCGTAACCATTTTTTCGAGGGTTGCGCCGTGGTCAATAAACGCTGAATCTTTGTTAACGGCGACAATCGCGTCACGAATCAGTGCATTAAACTGATCACGTGGGATGCCGGTGAAACGCATGCGGTCGAGGTCGGCAACAAAGGCATCGGCAAGTTGCTCTGGCGTTGTAATGCGGCCGGACTCTTTAACCCGAGCCAACACGAGAGCTGATGCCTCATTGTATTTATTGAATTTCTTTCGAATATCCGGATTGCTGAGCGCGATAATCGCTTCGCCGAGGCTGTTCATTTTTCCGTAATTCAGTTTCGGAATAGACCCCATCATTTTAATGGCGTCTCTCGGTAAGCCGCTGCTGGTAAATCCAATTCGAGGCTTAGCGCCGGGAAAGCGCTCGTAAGGTCGAACTTCTTCGGCGTCATCTTGATACAACATGAACATTTCCATGCCTTCCAAGTAAGAATCGAACAGGCCGTTTTCGACGACAGGCATGTGGTTGCTAAAAAACATGTCCCAACCTTGGTTCGAATCCATATAGAGCCAGTCACCCGGTAAACGGGTTTGATTCATGCGCTCTTCAAATGGACTCATTTTTCCGTCGACGGTACCTGTCTTGTCAGCATCCGCATTGGCGCTGTTGTAAACCGACTGGAAGGTAACGCGGGCTCCCTCAAGGTTATGAAAATCAACCGCCACCTCAACACGTGGTTCGCGCAAAAACATCAAGAAGTACTTCAGTGTGCGCATGCTGTCGACGGCAAAGCGACTGGGCACAACAAAAGACTGCTCGTAAAAATTCACCATAAATTGTTGGCTGAAAAAGGTGGGTAGGTACATATACCAGATGCGGGCTTTGACCAGCATGCTTACCCGCACAGGGCCGTCTTTTACGGCAATAGGCGTGGCTCGAATGTTGTCTTGCAGGTTTAAGTTAACGCGCAGATTCTGATTGAGAATGCCGGTGCTGATATTCAGGTAAACATTGTCGACCACGTTTTCGTGATGCTTTGGCCCTGCTTTAGGTGCAACGTGTTTGATGTTGGCGATGTTCTTTGGGTCAAACTCCATTTCAACAAGGGTGCTGTCCAAGCGTCCGTTCTCGATATCTGCTTGCACATAGTCTGCATCGGAACGTCGTGGATTATCGAGTACAAGGTAGACAAAACGCGGATTGTTACGCGGCGAGTCGAGGCGGATTTCTTTTAATACTTTGCCGGGTATGGCGCCGTGGGTTGCGGCGTTGTAACGATTTTGGCCGCCGTCGCGGAACATAAAGACAACTTCGTCAAAGTCGTCGAAGGAGTCTGGTTCCCCCTCGGCTTTCGCTTGGTTATAGCCTTCTATCCAAATGAGTCCGGTACGATCGTATTCATCAATTTGAAAAGGAATAGGAATCATTTCTTCGCCGCGTACGGCCATAAGAGAAAGGCGTTCGAGTGGCGTGTTCTTCAGATCAGGAAATTCGTAACCCCGTACAGAAACCGGATACATATATGTAAAGTGCGTGGTATCGAGACCAATAATGGCTCGATGTAATTGTTCAGAGGAAATGTTCTGCAAGCCGCCAGGGTAACGCGACAAGGCGGAAGGGTCCTTTTTATAAAGCTCCAGAAACGTTTGAAAAAAGCGTTCCGGTAGATTGCCTTCCCACTGATGCCGTTCAGTATTTGCGGCGACGGTCTGACCAGCGATGCAGCACAGCACGGCTACTGTCATGACGCGAAATAAGTACATCTTTATTATTCTCCACTTCCTGCTACGGGTCTGTTGTGAATGGCAGACCTCTTCTCTTTAATCCGTAAAGGCTTTATCCATTAAGCGCATGGGGTAAAACGTTCCGGCTGCGTGCGGTGGTGAACGTACGATTCATTACGCACGGTATTCGTTATTTGCGTGTTGTTGCGTGTTGTTGCGTGTTGCCGCGCGGCCTCATGAGGCTGACCTGGCGCGCTCTACCAAGTAGATGCGATGCCATTATCAGTCTGTGCGCGTGCCGATAATGGCATAGCCGCGCCTGTTGGGCGATGCTGATCAGTGCCAATGAGCGAAGTATGACAAAGCAGGCAGGAATTGCACCACCCGAACGGCTTGTTTTAGGACTAAAGCGCCATATTTGTTCAGCGCATATTGGCCCAATCCTGCTTGCCGCCGGCCCATCAACCTCCATGCTTGGCTGCTCCGTGATGCTTTCCAGTATCAGAATCTCTATGGCGAGATGTTTTTTGCCTTGATGACTGAGAAAATCTACCGTGCTGCAGCGCTTTCGTTGTGCTGCCGACCTGATGCTGGCGGATGAGCGAATGAACGATCTAGACCAAGATGGTTGTATTTTGATCAGATCGGTAACGTCTACAAAGTGGTTAGGGTTCGGCGAATAGGGCGAGCGTGCTTAGGTTGGTATTTAGCACGGCAGGCGGGAAGGGGGAGAAGGCTGGGTAGTCGGTGTCAGCTCGATGCGGTGTTCGCAGCAGATACGGAACCATGCGGGGTAAGCTCTGTCTATTGGCTTAGCCATTTTCGGGTTTTACGATTATGGGCGCCGGCAAGGTTCGCCGAATGAGATCCGCCGAATGAGGTTGGCCGCATTGGCCAAACCAATTAACCAAGACAACACAAAACAGAAATTAAAGGAGAACGCATTTGAGCGTGCAGCCCTCTTGGCGCCTTCAGACACAGGCGCTGTTATTGATTGTTGTGAGTTGGGTATCACTGCCTGCCATTGCGGCGTTACCCAGTGCGGTTGGCGACGGTGCCGCGTTACCGTCTTTAGCGCCGATGCTAGAGAAGGCTTCGCCGGCGGTCGTGAATATTGCGACGACCACGAAAGTGCGTCAGCGCAATCCGCTGATGGAAGATCCGTTTTTCCGCCGCTTTTTTAACGTGCCGCCGGGCCGACAAATGCCAGAGCGTCGTGCCAACAGCGCCGGCTCAGGGGTGATTGTTGATGCCGAGAACGGCTACGTGCTTACCAATGCTCATGTGGTCGATGGTGCGGACGAAGTTGAATTGACGCTGGTCGACGGCCGCAGCCTAAAAGCTGAAGTGATTGGCGTAGACCGCGAGGTTGATCTTGCTGTGGTCAAAGTCGATGCGAAAGGGCTTACCCAGATCATCATTGCCGACTCGACGCAGTTGCTCGTCGGCGATTTTGTGGTGGCGATTGGCAACCCCTTCGGGCTAGGCCAAACGGTCACCTCCGGTATTGTTTCTGCGTTAGGCAGAACAGGCCTCGGTATCGAAGGCTACGAGAATTTTATTCAAACCGATGCGTCGATTAATCCTGGCAACTCTGGTGGTGCGCTGGTCAACTTACGTGGTGAGCTTGTGGGTATTAATACCGCCATTATTGCCCCGTCAGGCGGCAACGTAGGGATTGGTTTTGCGATTCCGACCGAGATGGCGGAAAACGTGATGCGCCAATTAATTGATCATGGCGAGGTACGTCGCGGCGTGCTGGGCGTCACGATTCAGGATTTAAGCCCTGAGTTAGCGGAAGCATTTGATGTTGATCAAAAAGAAGGTGTCGTGATTACTCAGGTGCTTGAAGACAGCGCGGCCGAAGATGCGGGGCTGACGACCGGTGATGTGGTGATCGCCGTTGACGGACGTCCGGTTAAACGCGCCGCGGATTTGCGTAATAAAGTTGGCTTGGCGCCGGTTGGCGAGAAAATGAAGTTGCTGATTGTGCGCGACGGAAAAAGCAAAAAAGTAACAGCTGTTATTCGTGAAACGAGCACCCAGTCTTCATCCGGCGATGGCTTTTCTCAACACTTAGAAGGCGCTGCGTTAAGAGGTCTTCATAAAGGTGAAGTTAGCTACGCGGAAGTGGGCGTATTAGTAGAGCAAGTTGAGAAGGGAAGTCGCGCATGGCGCGCGGGCTTACGCCAAGGCGACGTGCTGATCAATGCAAACCGTAAAGATGTGACCGACATGGCAAGTCTTAAAGCAGCGATTAGTGACGATGATGCGGCGTTGCTGCTGCGCATTAATCGTGAAGGCGGTGTGTTCTTTATCGTTGTGCGTTAACGGTCGTTAAATGCCCATCGCCTGGAAGCAGGCTCCTACAAAGACAATTATCTCTCTTGTAGGAGCCTGCTTGCAGGCGAACACCCTGCGTCAAAGACCCCTCGCTTGCCAGCACACTCCTACACAACCAGATTAGATTATTGTGCTGTCCGCTCAATTGATTGGAAATGCCGTCCAGTTATCTACCCAGCTGTTTAGCGAGCCGGGTTTTATCGCGCCGATATAATCTGCGGCTTCATCCCAGAACTCACCGGCAGGTGGCCGAGCGGCATTGTTGCGTGCCGGTGATCGCGTGGCTGGGGCAAAGCTAGGTTGCGTCATGCTGGTGCTTTCCCGCGGCAACATGGGATCCGTGCCGAAGGCAATTTTTCGTTCCGCCTGAGAAAAGTATTCACGCTCGTTAAAGCCGTCGTCGTCATCTCTGGTCATCTGCTCATCTTCAAACCACGTAATACCGCGGCTGCCGATATCGTAGATCAGCATATTGGCAAAACTGAGGTCGCCCGTCAGCGTATTGTACGCAGACTCAGTGCCGCGAATATCGATACTTTCGCCAGAAAATCCCTGCACGACAATATTACGAAACTCGCCGCCTGAACCATGCCGAATCGTCATTGCGCGATGATGTTTTTCTCTGCTGCGTGGACTGACAAGCGTCGCGTTATAGATCGTTGGTGCAGAGCGTGGCAAGGCGTCTGGTTGATTCTTATTGTTGTCGCCTTCGAAGGCATTATCGCCGACGCTGCTGTACTGCTCGATCACCATAAATTGCACGCGACCGCGCCAGCCCATGTCCCAGTCGAGAGAATCATCATTGGCGCCGGTAATCACGAGGTGCGTCATATCCACGTTGCCGCCGAACACTTCAATGCCGTCATCAAGGCCGCGATGTACCTGCACATAACGGACAATAGTTCCGGCGCCGCAACCGCCGAGTGTTAGGCCGTTGAGTTCGTTATCACTTGAGATTTCATAGCCGGCAAATTCAATGCGGGTGTATTCCAAAAGGCCACAGCTACTTTCTGGTGCATCGCCACCAAATTGACCTCGTGCATCCGACTCGGAAATGCCTTCAATATTCGCGCTGGCCTTATTAATCGGCGCGCTGCCGAGCAAGACAACGCCACCCCAGTCTCCGGCGCGGCGCGCCCCTTGTGGTTGGGCGCTAGAAAAAACAACGGGTTGTGTTGCGGTGCCGCGAGAAAAAATCTGCGCGCCTCGCGTGACGATTAAAGCAGAACCTGGCAGCCCTTTTATTTGCGCGCCGGCTTCAATTGTTAGCGTACTGCCGGGCTCAACAAAGACCAGGCCATCGAGTACCCATGTTCGATCCGCTCCCCAGACATGCACGCCAACGATGGAGTTTTGTATGACTTCTCGACCCTCTATCATCGCACGCAGATCATGTCGGTACAGATAGCCGCTGGTGGCAAGGGATGCCATGACGACCAGCGCGACAAGTGCAAAGGCGAAAGGAAGGGTGGGGCGATTTGAGCGGCGTTGTTGTCCCAATGTTTCGGCGATGTCCGGGTTGAGAATAAGCGGCTCTCCAGCCGGTAAGTTTGACGAACGTTTATGCAGTAGCACGCCATCGAGGTTCAGTTGCTGTAATTGCATGCCGAGCTGTTTTATTTTTCTATTTTTCGATAGGGCTGATCGAGCAATGATCTCATTACGATAGCCGTCATCATTGAGAAGCGTATTAAAGTGGATAAACCGTACATCATGGAGACTACCGTCTTTGTCGTTGCTTTGGTCGTAGGCCTGTTTTAACTGCCAAAGCAGATCAACCAATCGTGCGCGCGGAGAAATGACGGTAGACATTTTTGTCCCTTATCAGTGATGAGCTAAGGGACGGTAACGTACCGTTTATATGTGACAGGAATTTGACGGCGGTCTTTTTAAGCGGCATCGATGGCAGTGACGTCACTGACGAATCGACGTGCATAAGACATGCGGCGAGAGTTTAAGCAGAGAAGGAACGTTGATAAAAACCGATAATGAGGAAGCGAACGGAAGAGAGTTGCGAGAAGGTCGTGCGTTAAGTGAAGCCTCTCTCGCCGATAATCTCTTACCGACGAGAGAGCCGTGCTGCCTTATTCCGCCAAAATCATATCGGCGGTTTTATCAGCGATCATAACGGTAGGTGCATTCGTGTTGCCGCCAATCAGTGTTGGCATAATCGACGCATCAACAACGCGTAGCCCTTCAAGGCCGTGTACGCGCATGCTGTCCGGTGAGACCACAGCCATGTCATCGTGGCCCATTTTACAGGTGCCGACTGGGTGATAAATATTGTCTCCTTTCTCACGCAAAAACTGACGAATTTCTTCGTCACTTTGCGTGGCGGCTCCGGGGAAAATTTCTTCGCCGCGCCAGTCTTTTAATGCGTCCTGCGCGAGAATCTTCCGCACCTGCTTAATACCGCGCACCATGGTTTCCATGTCATCTTCGTGACCGAGTAGATTGGGGTCGATCAATGGCGCGGCGGTAGGGTCAGCGCTGGCAAGGGTGATGCTGCCGCGAGATTTTGGTCGCAGCGCGCAAACGTGTGCGGAGTAACCCGCCCCCATTGCAAACAACAAGTTTAGCCCGTGGTTGTCGAGCCGTGCGGTAGTAAGGTGAATTTGCAAATCCGGAATGGCTTCTTCTTCGCGTGATTTAATAAAACCACCCGCTTCCGCCACGTTAGAGGTCAGCTGACCCGTACGGCGATAGAAGAAATCGAACAGCCCGCGAAGACCCGTTAGCAATAATGCCAGTGGCGAGAGATTTAGGGTGTCGTTAATGAGGGACTTGGTGACCGCGATGGCATCGGGGTGATCCTGCAAATTCTGACCAACGCCCGGTAATGCGTGCACCAGTGGAATGCCATGTTTGGTAAGCTCTTCTACCGGGCCTACGCCGGAGAGCATCAGCAGCTGTGGCGAATTAATCGCGCCGCCACATAGAATGACTTCCTTGGCTTCGATGGTCTGCATGTGGCCATTCACATTGGCCAGCACGCCGGTGGCGCGTTTGCCGTCAAACAACACCTTGTGTGCCAGCGCATCGGTAATCACGGTGAGGTTTTCGCGCGCCATCACCGGATGCAAAAAGCCGCGCGCCACGTTGCTGCGCTCGCCGTCTTTCTGCGTCACCTGATACGCGCCCATGCCTTCTTGCACATCGTTGTTGAAGTCATCCGATAACGGGAAGCCGGCTTCTCCAGACGCCTTCACGAAAGCATGCGTCACCGGATGTAAGTATCGTAAATCGGCGACATTGAGGTTGCCGCTGGAACCGTGGAATTCGCTTTCGCCACGCTCTTGGCGCTGGGTGCGTTTAAAGATAGGGAGCACATCGTCCCAGCCCCAGCCTTTATTGCCGAGTTCGGCCCAATGGTCGTAGTCCCACTTGTGACCACGGGTATAGACCATCGCATTCACCGAGCTAGAGCCACCGAGCATTTTGCCACGGGGGATATACACTTCCCGGTTATTGAGGCCTTTCTGTGGCACGGTCCAATAACGCCAGTTACGTTTGTTAGAACGCATTAATAAGATCACGCCGACAGGCATGCGGACAAAAATAGAATCATCGGAAGGGCCTGCCTCAAGCACCGCCACTTTTTTACTGGGATCAGCAGAAAGACGGTTAGCCAGTACTGAACCGGCAGAACCCGCACCAACAATCAGATAATCGTATTTCATTAAAGTAACATCCCCGCCTAAACGGCATCAGCACAGATAACAGTACATAGAGCAATGGACGCCAGTGTAGGACAGTTGAGAAATTGATGGAATGCGAACAGAGGCCGAACTTAGCCTGCACCCTAAGATGAAAGATAACAGGAGAGCCACTATGGGCCACCGCTTGATCACGATGTCGCTGGTAATGTCTGCAGGGTTACTACCCTTTTCCGCGTCGGCAGCAGATTATGAGCCCAGCGCCATACCCGGATGGGAGCAAATAGTTTTTTCCGGCCACACTCAGTATCGTCAGACAAAAAAGTGTATCGAGGCCGTTTCGCAAGGCGGAGCTTCCGGCTTGATACAGCGCGTAGACATATCGTTATCATCCAAACCAATGCTGACGTGGGGGTGGCAGTCCAGCGCGCCTCTGACGGTAGGCGTAGCTGCCCCGGAAAAAACCAAGCCCGGTGATGATTTCGTTGCCCGTGTATATGTCATCAGAGAAGGCTTTTTCCCTTGGCAAACTAAAGCCATTAACTATGTCTGGTCGCGTGAGCATCCGGTCGGTAGCTACTGGCCGAACCCATTTACCAGTAACGCCATGATGGTTGTACTGCAAACTGGCGAAGAAGGTCTTGGCCAATGGCAGCACTTTGAACGAAACATACGGGCCGATTTCAAAACCTATTTCGACCTTGATGTCGAAAACGTGAGCGCCGTTGCCGTGATGACGGATACCGACAATACCGGGGGCGAGGCGACGGCTTGCTATGAATTGCCAGTGTTTAAGTAGGAGAGAGAGGCTGAGTGCAGCGGAAAAGAGGCTTGCTCGGCGGCCTCTACTTCGCGTGTATACTGGCGGGCGCCTCTCTTGGTGTTAATATGCGCTGTTCTCGGTGAGCACCTAACGGCTGGCAGGCACGTGAACGTCCTGCGGCCTAACGCGTTATATTGGTAGGCGAGCGCCTTTCCCTAATAAATGATGTTTGATCGGAATGTATATGAAATTACTAATACGTAACTTAGATCGATTGACGACAGAAAAAGAGCTAAAAAAGTTATTCCAAGAATTCGGCATTGTTCAATCCTGCGATTTGGTGATCGACAAAGTGACTGGCGAATCGAAAGGTTTTGGTTTTGTCGAGATGCCACGGCCAGGTGATGCTAAAGCCGCGATGAGTAATCTAAATAACCAAACAGTCGGCGCGAATAAAATCCGTGTGAAGAAAGCTGAAGAGAAATAGTGAATAACACCCTGTGCAATGATCCCCACCATCTCGCCATGTTGATGCGCCGTTGAGTTGCGTCTTCTGTCTCAAAAGGAGCGGTCAAGCTCAAGCGGCAGGCATTCTTGTTCTAGGCGCAACACCCTCTCAGATCAGCCTATATTGCGGTGCAATGCCGTCACGCTTCGCTGGTAAGGCTGCGCTGGCTGTGCATTACAAGAATTTGTAGTTAATGCCTTGCTCTATTCGGGCTGTCTGCTATCTTCGTCGCTACATGCCAAATATGGGGCTGGCTGCTCCGAAATAGGCCGGTCGGCACAATAGGCCAGTCGGCACGCAACCACATGCAGTAGCTTCCGAAACCGTTCTGCCACTCTCCTTTCGCTGGTTGGTTGATGCGGCTAGTGAGACGCAAAACTAGGTTCAAGATTTGTTTTTGTAATGGTGATAGCAAAAACAGAATACTTTTTTCACCATAAAATGAAGAGAACGTTATGAGCAAAGGTATCGTTAAGTGGTTTAATGCAGACAAAGGTTTCGGTTTCATTACTCCAGAAGATGGCGGCAAAGATTTGTTTGTTCATCACTCAGAAATTCAATCAGGTGGTGAGTACGCAACATTGAACGACGGCCAAGCCGTAGAGTTCGAAGTTGGCCAAGGTCAGAAAGGTCCATGTGCTAATAAAGTTGTTGCCGTTTAGGTTGCAAGCACATAACAAACTAAGCCAGCAGGTTGCAGCTACGCTGCACCTCTGCTTAGGGCGTTATACCCTATCTGAGACATCATTATGAATTTAGAGAAATCTAAAAAGAGAATTGCTAAGAAAATAAAGATGGGTTTTCAAGGCTTCCCTGAAATATCCATATCGTATTTTGGTAGCAGCTCAGATAGAGCAGAACAAGTTGCCGTGTCATTTATAGCGGAAGAGGGCGCAGACCCAATGGAAGAACGTTTCCAAAGTAAATCTGATGCGAGAGAAGACGAAGTCATTCAGTCGGCCATTGTCAAAATGATCGAGCGCTCAGAGGCAAAAACCGTTAAGCAATCAGAAAGCGTTACCGTCATAGAGAAATAGTCTCTACGTTGAGCCTTGTTTACCTTTGTTTTAGCAATGCGTTCAAGCATGAACCGCTACGTGAAATTCCCCGATTCACTAAGCTCATCTGTTTTAAGTCCACCCCCCCTCTGCCAGAGACATTTAGCCCAATGCTTAGAAGATGCGTGCCTGCACGTATTAATCGGTGCGGTTAAGTATGGTCAATCGGGCTGCGCACACCAAAGCCACCTCGTTTCACCACATGGGTATAAATCTCCGTCGTTTTAACGTCCGCATGGCCGAGTAACTTTTGAATCGTGCGGATGTCGTAACCGTTTTCAAGTAGCCGCGTTGCGAAGCTGTGGCGCAGCGTATGGCTATTGGCGTGTTTATAAATTCCAGCGCGACGAACGGCTTGGCCAATTGCCCGCTGTACACCACGATCAAGAATATGATGACGACGGCGCATGGGGCGTCCCTGACTATCCTGGCTACGTGGGTCGTTAGAAAGCTGCGCCGCCGAGAACACATACTGCCAAGCAGAAGACTTAGCTTGCGACGGGTATTTACGTGCCAATGCAAACGGCATATACACCTCGCCATAGCCTTCGGCGAGATCCTGTTGGTGCCGCGTCAAAGACACTTGAATCTGTAGCAACAACGGCTCGATTAAAGTCTCGGGTAAAAGCGTCACCCTGTCTTTATTGCCTTTGCCTGATCGCACCACAATCTGCAGCATATCAAAATCAATATCCTTTACTCGCAGTCGTAACACTTCGTTGATACGCAAGCCACAGCCATAAATAAGCTTGGCGACGGTTTGATTAACACCGTCAAGATTATCAATAACCCGCTTTGCCTCGTCATGACTAAACACAACGGGCACGCGTGTCGGTTTACGTGACTGCTGAAACGACAAATTTTCGATCGGCTGCTGGAGAAACTCCCGATACAAAAACACGAGAGCGTTAAGCGCTGTTTTCTGCGTACCGGCACTGCAATTACGTTGCGCCGCAAGATGAGACAGGAAGGCATCCACATGACAAGCGGATAAGGTTTTCGGGTGCTGGCGGTTGTGAAACCGAATAAAGCGCAGCACCCAATGGATGTACGTTTTCTCCGTACTGTAGGCCAAATTCCGACTGCGAATAAACGCCCGCAACTGATCGATAAGACGAGTTGGTTTGTTGGGGATTGGTGGTGGCACATCCATGCGTCACGCTCCTTATATCGATACTGCTCATATGTACAGTATTTGCTTAAAGAGCGTGAATCAAGCGGAAAAACCCGGAGTTCAACGACAAATGACTTATATCCCATTTTGCAGAAAAGCCAAAACGCCCGAATGATGCGGCCTGCAAGGAGTTTGGCGTGATATGTCAACCAAAACAAAACCCAAATAAAAACACGAGATATACGACAATTGTCGCAAAAGTCTGGGTGATGGTGTTTTGATATTGCAGATAAGGTGTTGTTAATAAAAGAGATTAGAGCGTTTATTAATAATAGACTCTGGGGATATACGACAGCATGATATAAGTCATTTGTCGTTGAATACACTGTTATGCGCCAATGCATCATGGCGGTTTAGGTAAGTAGTAATTTGAAAATCAGTGCCACGGAAAGGCCGCCATTCTAAAGCGTTTACTTAACGCACATATCTGGTAGTTTCTTCCTTGGTGCCCATGTTTGGCGTCATTGC
>JAGPVL010000019.1 GCA_018067045.1 Gammaproteobacteria bacterium | reverse complement strand
ATGTTAACCGGTGAGCCAGTGGCCGTACTTAAGGATGTTGGTAGTAGTGTTTCAGCAGGCACGATAAATCAGCAAGGTTCTTTCACCTATCGCGCTACGCGCGTTGGCAAAGATACCGCCTTGGCGCAAATTATTGCGTTGGTAAAAAGTGCGCAAGGTTCGCGTCCGCCAATTGGTCGTTTGGCCGACAAGATCTCCGCGGTGTTTGTGCCAACGGTGATGGTGCTGGCCATTGTTGCCGGCTTGGTGTGGTTTAACGTTGGTCCTGATCCGCGCGGTGTTTATGCGTTGGTCGCGATGACCACGGTTCTGATTATTGCATGCCCGTGTGCATTGGGTTTGGCAACGCCAATGTCGGTGATGGTTGGGATTGGCAAGGCGGCCGAGGCTGGCATTCTTATTCGTGAAGGTGAAGCGCTGCAAAAGGCGAGCGAGCTGTCGGTGATTGCGCTGGATAAGACCGGCACGATTACAGAAGGGAAGCCGTCAGTCACGCGTATTATTTCACTGAACGGTGATTCTGAAGACAGCATATTGCAGCGCGCGGCAGCGTTGGAGCAGGGCTCTGAACACCCGCTGGCGCACGCGGTGGTAAAGGCGGCTACCGAGAGAAATTTATCGCTCAGTAGCGTTACGTCATTCGAAGCTGTGAATGGAAAAGGTGTGCGCGCACTGCTAGATGGCCGTCATACGCTTATGGGAAATCGACGCTGGTTGCAGGAGTTGGGCGTTGATTGTCATGGCGTAGACGATGCCACCGCATTGATTGAAAAAGAAGCGGGTACGCCACTTTATCTGGTCGAAGATGAAAAGGTCGTTGCTGTTCTCGGCGTCACCGATCGCATTAAGGATGACGCTCGCGATGCGATTAGACGCATGCATGCGCGCGGATTGAAAGTGGTGATGATTACCGGTGACGTGCGCAGCAGCGCCGAAGCCATTGCCCGCGAAGCGGGTATCGATGAGGTGATTGCAGAAGTTTTGCCGGGCGACAAAGCTGAAAAAATCCGTGCGCTGCGGAAGGGGGCGGATGGAGTAATAGAAGTGGTCGCGATGGTGGGCGATGGCATTAACGATGCACCCGCGTTAGCAGAAGCTGACGTAGGTTTTGCCATCGGTACAGGTACCGATGTGGCGATTGAAAGTGCAGGGATCACGCTGATGCGAGGTTCGTTGCACGGTGTTGTTGATGCGATTGAAGTCTCCCATGCCACAGTGCGCAATATTAAGCAGAATTTGGTGGGTGCGTTTTTATACAACGTTCTTGGCGTGCCGATTGCCGCCGGGGTGTTGTATCCCTTGACCGGACTGCTGTTAAGTCCTGTTTTGGCGGGTGCGGCGATGTCTCTGTCGTCAGTGACCGTAGTGACCAACGCGAACCGTTTACGTTTCTTTAAGGCTAGTCGGCATTCGACTGAGCGAGGAAAAGCATGAGTACGCTATTGGTTAATGGCCTCGGTGTAATGATGATCGCGGCAACAATATGGTGGTTTTGGTTGTGGAAGCCAAAGCAGGGTGCGCAGGCGAGTAACGGCGTGTTGTTGATAACGGTGGCGAATGGAACCTATACGCCCAGTACAATTGACGCGGTTGAAGGAGAAGCGATTACGCTGGAGGTCGTGCGTGAAGACGCGAGTCCCTGCGCTGAATTCTTTATCATCGATGGTTTAGGTGTGAATGTTCAGCTATCACTGCATACGCGTGAGCAGGTGGTTATTAATGCGCCGCAGCCTGGCGACTACCCAATGCATTGTCAGATGAATATGTACCAAGGCGTACTGAGAGTGAGATGACGGGCGCTTAGTTGGCGTGAAGCTCATCCCGTCAACAGACATCTCACAAGTGCCGCTCTTGCGGCACTTGTTGTGCATCGTCGTTGAGCCTCGATGTTTGCCCTTGTTACAGTGAAGACAGCCAGTGCGCTCCCCACCCTGCGACATATAAACCAACACCGAAAACAGCATGGTTAATGATCGAATGCAGACGCGCAGAAGCGGGATGAGGCGTGCGTGATGCGGCGAAGCCGGCTCCCATCCCTGGTTGCATGATAAGAAAGGGGGCGGCCACGGTAGCAATGCCAACCATCAGCGCCGGCATCAATGTCGGCTCCTGAATCCAACGGAGCCCCCATATACTAAGTAATATGCCGGCGAAGGATATGCCGATCAGGTAATGGATCACCCAGCCGATCAGGCGCTCATGACGTATGGGCGGAGAGGCGACGATGCTGTCGTGACGAAAGCGCCCAGTTTTCATGTGGGCAATCCAGCGACCGACGAGTGCATAGTTTGGCGGCGCCATCCCCAGTAGTGCCGAACGTGCAATGCTCCACAAATCCATTACAACGGTTGCGCCCATACCTACGCCAATGCCTGTGATTAATGCGATTAATAAAGAGTCCATATTCATTCCTGAGAGTTTGCTGAATTTGATACAGTAGAGTGCCACTTCAAGTTAACTTTAAGTCAAGGAAAGTGTATGGACATTTCAGAGGTGGCTAAGCGCTCTGGCCTGCCTGCATCTACGCTGCGCTTTTATGATGAAAAAGGCTTGATTATGTCGGTTGGCCGACATGGTTTGCGCCGTCTATTTGATGCAAGCGTGTTGGAGCGGTTGGCGCTGATTGCGCTGGGACGTTCTGCGGGATTTTCGTTGGATGAGATAGCGCAGATGTTCGCCTCGGACGGGAAGCCTCAGATTCGTCGACAGGTGTTGGATGACAAGGCTGATGAACTTGATGTGACCATACGTCAGTTAAGTGCGATGCGTGATGGGTTACGGCACGCGGGGCGTTGTCCTGCGCCAAGTCATATGGAGTGCCCTACGTTTCGTCGCCTGCTGGGGCTGGCTGAATCAGGTGTTATTGGTGGGCGACAGAAGCCGGGACGCAAGCCGCGTAAGCAAGCTAAGTAGGCTCGCAGATTCTCCACGATCAATGTTGGCGATTTCTTCGTGTGCTCTTTATGAGCTGACACCAGCAGAAGTGAGTATTGCTATTTCACTGCTGAACGGTCTGCCTGTAAGTGAAATGGCAGCGCAAAATGTGGTGAATTTGAAAGCCGCCAGAACGTAGTAAAGTCCGGTTTTAACGAGATCGGATTGAATAAACAGCAGGATATGATCCGTATTTTATTAGGCTGTGCAGTGCAGGTGGGGGCGTCCATCGAGCATCACGGAGGGTTATTATTTCGTGCATGTTGCGCCAAATCATTGTTTTTAGAGGATTTTCCTCCTCCTTAATCGCAAAAAGTCCCTTTATGACCTTCCTCACTTGGCGCTAAAGCCAGTAAATTTACCGTCATCTTAATGTTACATTGGCTGATGTAATCGTTGTCGACACTGTTACCGGTGTTGTACCGGTACGACAGCCGACAGATCGCCCTGATTGAGCATACGGTTCTGGGCCTACGTGGAGAATATGAAAATGGCGAATAAGCATGTTGATGTTCTGATTATTGGCGCAGGCCTATCTGGTATCGGCGCCGCGTGTCATTTGCGCAAGAAGTGCCCAGGTAAAAGCTTTACCATACTCGAGCGCCGTAAAGCCATCGGCGGCACTTGGGATCTATTTCGTTATCCGGGCATTCGTTCCGATTCAGATATGTTTACGCTGGGCTATAGCTTTAAGCCGTGGTCTGAGCCCAAGGTGCTGGCGGATGGCGGTTCGATTAAGAGCTACATTAATGAAGCGGCGCGTGAAAATGATGTTGAGAAAGAGATTCAGTTTGGTCTGAAAGTCGTGAAGTCAAACTGGGACTCGAGCAGTAAGACATGGACAGTAGAAACATTACGCGAAGATACCGGCGAAACAGAACTTTATACGAGTAACTTCCTGTTTAGCTGCACAGGCTATTATAACTACGATGGTGGCTTCACACCTGAATTCCCCGGTATCGATGACTTTAAAGGCGAGGTTATTCATCCGCAAAAATGGCCCGAGAATCTCGATTATAGCGGCAAAAAAGTGGTCATTATTGGCAGCGGCGCGACGGCGGTAACGCTGGTGCCTGCCATGGCGGATAAGGCGGGTCATGTCACCATGCTGCAGCGTTCGCCATCATACATAGCAACTGTACCGGCGATTGATCCGATTTCCGTACAGATGCGTCGTTTCCTGCCAGAGAAAGTCGTTTATCACGCGGCTCGAGCGCGCAATATCGGCATTCAGCGCATGGTCTTTAAGCTGTCTAAAAGCCGCCCCGGTGCGGTGCGTCGATTGCTGTTAGCGGCGGCGAAAAAGCAGTTGGGTGCTGAGTTTGATATGAAGCATTTCACCCCGTCGTATAACCCATGGGATGAGCGTCTTTGTGCTGTGCCGAATGGCGATTTATTTAAAGTGCTTCGTAAGGGTGATGCGTCGGTAGTGACCGATCACATTGATACGTTTACGGCGAAAGGCATCAAGCTGAGGTCAGGCGAAGAGTTGGAAGCGGATATTATTATTACCGCAACGGGTCTTGAGCTGCAGATGTTGGGTGGCCAGAACCTGTCTGTTGACGGCAAGCCAGTCAACTTTAGTGAAAAGATGACCTATAAAGGTGTGATGGCCAGCGATGTGCCGAACTTGGCTGTGGTGGTTGGCTATACCAATTCTTCATGGACGTTGAAGGCCGATATTGCCTGTGAATATGTTTGTCGTTTAATCAATTATATGGATGCGGTGGGTGCTCGTGAGGCGACGCCACGTGACCATGATAATTGCGTGACGGACGATACCGTTATGGAGATGCAGTCTGGTTATCTTCAACGTGGCCGTCACCATTTGCCGCGTCAGGGCTCGAAGGCGCCTTGGAAGGTTGTACAGAATTACTTCTACGATCTGCCTATCTTGAAGTTTGGTTCCATTGCGGATGGTTACTTGCAGTTTGATCAGGTGAATAAGCCGAAGCGCACTGGTATTAGCGGTTTATTGAGTGCGATTCCAGGGCTGGCGCGCGAAGGAGCCTAATCTTCTCTCGATCGTTGCGTTCTGAGTATGTTTGAGACAAAACCCCGCGAAAGCGGGGTTTTGTCGTTTGAGCTCTGGAAATAGAACGCCTGAAGACGTACATTTCCCTGCTCTTGTTCGTTATCTATGACAGGCACGTAGAGTGATTACTTTACGTATGTCTGTGCTCTGGCTTCTTTTGGGACCTTTATTATGTCGTCTACTCTGATTTCCGATCGCGTTCGTATTGAAATAAACGACAGCATTGCGCACGTTTTTTTGGCGCGGCCAGAAAAGCATAACGGCATGGATATGCCGATGCTTCAAGCGGTGATTACTGCAGCAAAGAAGATGGCGGCGAATAAAGAAATTCGTGCGGTTGTATTGAGCGGCGATGGTCCGTCGTTTTGCGCTGGTCTAGATTTTAAAACCGTAATGGGACAACCCGCCAAAGCGGCGCTGGCGTATTCCCAGTTGTGGTGGCCAATGCGCAACGACTTTCAAAGCTGGAGTATTGCGTGGCGCTCTGTGGGGGTGCCGGTGATTGCCGCGATTCATGGCAATTGTTTTGGCGCAGGGATCCAGTTGGCCATGGGCGCAGATATTCGTGTGAGCACGGCGGACGCCAAAATTTCGATTATGGAAGCGAAGTGGGGGCTGATCCCGGATATGGGCGGCGTTGCGCTGATGCGTGAGCTGTTGCGTATTGACGTGGCGAAAGAGCTAACACTAACTGGTCGTATTGTCTCTGGTCAGCAGGCGGCGGAGCTGGGCCTGGTTACGCATGTGCATAATGATCCTGTTGCTAAAGCGCTTGAGTTGGCCAATGAGATTGCGACTCGTTCGCCGGACTCGGTTGCTGCGGCGAAGTTTCTGCTGCAAGAAGGCTGGCATGGCAACGAAGATGAAACGCTGACGTCCGAGCGTCGCTGGCAGCGCCGTATTATGCTGGGCAAAAACCAGCGTATCGCTGTGAAAGGCAATAGTACGAAAGAAGAACCGGTTTTTGACAGTCGTCGAGTAAAATAACTGTCGGGTGGATTAGCTGTTATACGATTTTCGGTACGCTCGATATAGAAAAGAGGCGCTGTTTGCGCCCTTTTTTATTCTCCTTCCTCATTTTTCGCAGGGTTTTTCTGGTTGTCAGTTCTCGTTCTGTCGAAATGAAATACCCACTCAAATATGTGCTTCTATCGGAAGCCACGACATTATCCAGACCTTAAAGCGTAGCCATGCGGAGGTTTTAGGGTCTGTATATTGAGCGATAGGCTTGCCATTATTTTCTGCGCGCCATATCAGTTTCTTATTTATTATCGAAACTTCCCATGCCGATTCCGGATCGATCCATTGGTTAAAAAGCTCTTCAAGTTGTTGATTTATTTCATCGCTACAAATCAACAAGGCAATTTCCGTGTTTTGAATGATTGAACGACTATCTAGGTTGACTGAGCCGATAACGGTGCGGTCGTGATCAATAACAAAGGTCTTAGCGTGCAAGCTAGCCCGAGACTTTCCTTTGAACCAACGGATCCGTTTTTTTTGCCCAGCCTCCGCGCGTAACTCCGATAGCTTTACCCCAGATCTAAGCAACGTCTTTCGGTAGCGAGGGTAACCGCTGTGCACAATGGCGATGTCGGTGGTGCTCAGAGAGTTAGTGAGAATATGCACGTCAACGCCAGCATCAGTTAAGCCACACAGAAAGGCAGCGCCATCTTTTCCCGGCACAAAGTACGCCGAGCTGATATGTAGTCGCGATTTAGAGCGCGCGAGAGTCTGGCGCAATTGAAAGCCAAGATACTGATTGGGATCTACCTTTTCGTGTTGATAGGCTTTTTCGGGAGGATCATAAAGCAGCTCGGCGGTTCCGTAGCTTAACGGAACATGGCCGGACTGTAGAGCTTGACTCAGACTCGATTTAAGCAGCGCTTTGGCAAAACCCGTTTCACGTTGTTCTGCGAAAAACGCAGGAATATTGCTGCGTAACATCTCAATTGAATAGAGGTCTTTGTCCGCAGTAAGAAGCCGATCGAGTGGAACGGAGGCTGGACTATTCCAGTAATTATTAAAGCTTTTGGTGGCATCGGGTAGTACGGCGCCGAGGCTGAGTATGTCAGTGTCTTGGAAATCCATATCAGTATTCGAAAAATATTCATCGCCAATGTTGCGGCCGCCAGTAATCAGCACGAGGTCATCGGCAACGAGCAGTTTGTTATGCATGCGGTGATTGATCCGGCCGAAATGAATGGTTTGTTGAAAGATTCGTTGGATGCCGCTGCGACCGGAAACGGGGTTAAAAATACGAATGCTAATATTCTTGTGGGTATCGAGTGCTGCAGCCCAAGGGTCATTAATCTGAGTGCCTAGATCATCAACAAGAAGTCGGACGCGTACACCACGGTCTGCGGCTTCAATCAGCTTGCTAAGCAAAATTCTCCCCGACGTATCGTCATGAAATATGTAGTACTGGACGTCCAATGACACCTCGGCGGCGTCAATGAGTGCGACGCGGGCAACAAAGGCCGAGAGGCCGTCATGGAGCAGGTAAAAGCCGGATTGGCCAGCGCGACAACCAGATAGCGCTGACTGGACGGCTTGCGCGAGCGGGGTATTAGAGGGCGGCATTGAAGTGATCACGGTGCGTAGCTCACTAGGTTGGCGGTGACGTTATGGTTGGCCATGACAGGAGTAATCGACTGCAACGGCCACAGGCTAGCCTACTACATTGCTGTTGAGCGTATAGCGTTGCGGTTTCGGACGTGGTCGACGTGAGCAGGTTTGGTGCCTCTCTATGCAGCAGTTTCATGCGCCCTTAAGGATGGAATTGTTCTAGGCGGGGCGATTTTTAGGATATAGCACTTTCTTCTGACCTTATGGCCCAAAAGCGATGTCATTATAGTCAACTGTTACATTGGACAATGTAACAGTGAGTGGTAAAGTTGTACTCATTACTTCAGTGGGGCTACTCATGTCGTAGCGCCCAGCTTATGCGACAGGATCGTCGCGATGAGCCAGGCCTTTTGGCCGTAACCAGTCAATGATTAAGGGTGAGCGTATGAGCCAGCCACGCGTTGAGCTAAAGGCACGTAAAGTAAAATTCGATTTGTCCGATTCGCCGGTGCATTGGTTACCAGGGGATGTGTTTTCGAGCCATCTTATTAATGGTATCCACCTGTTGCTACCCGCTGGAGAGTTGTGGTTTTGTCGGGTTTACAACAAAGCGTTGCCGCATATCAGCGACCCGCAGTTAAAAGAGGAAGTGAAGGGGTTTATTCGTCAAGAGGGCGCTCACGCTCAAGCTCACCGCCATGGAGAAGCGTGGCTGAGGGAGCACGGTTACAACGTTGATGATTATCTTGGCCGGGTTAATTGGCTTTTCGAGACATTGCTTAACGATATGCCATTGAATAAGTCGTGGTTGATGCCAAAGCAAATGGAAAAGCAGTGGCTAATCATGCGGGTGGGCATTGTTGCTGCGATTGAACATTTTACGGGACTGCTTGGCGACTGGTGTCTCAACAGCAATGGTTGGGACAGTGGCGATGCTGTTGTAGCAGATTTATTTCGTTGGCATCTTGCGGAAGAAGTAGAGCATCGTACGGTGGCGTTTGATTTGTATGAGCACTTGTGTGCAAACAATGCCAGCTTCTATTTAAGCCGGCAGGCTATTATGGCGTTGGTGTTCCCGCTGTTTATTTATTTTATTACGGAATCCGCTCGTAGCCTTGCGGGGCAAGATTCCCACGCTGATGGGAAGCGTATTGCGCGCTCAAGCGTACTGCGTTTGCTTTTTGAATTGGAAAAGGTGGGTCGTAAAAAAGATAATGTGCCAACTTTTTCGTTTCTCGTTGAGCGTACATTGCGTTGGTTGTCGCCGCGCTTCCATCCGATCACAGAAGGTAATACACAGCAGGCCCTTGATTACATCGATCGGTCTCCTGCTGCGCAGGCGATAGGCTAATTCAGATATTGTCAGCGAGCTGGCAGGTATGGGGTGCTCGTCGAGCGTAAGTTTTCAGAGATTGAGAAAATCTTTGATATTTATGCTAACGCCGATGAGCTACCTTGTTTGCGATTCTTGTCATTCCATGTGGCCATATTAACTCTGTTCCGTCCCTCTTTCTTGGCACTATACAGTGCATCATCGGCCGCTTTTATCAGGCTGTCCTGCGTCTCAATAAAGCGATTCTCGTTGCAGACAACGCCGAAGCTAGCGGTAATGGGAATAAGCTCATTATTCTCTGAGTACACTGCTACGCGTTCGATTTGAATACGGCATCGCTCTGCCAGTACTGCTGCGCCGGCGATATCGGTGTTGGGCAAAACCAATAAAAATTCTTCGCCACCAAAGCGTCCGATCGTGTCACCTTCGCGTAATACCGCTTTCACGGCGGCGGCAGTGGCCATTAGCACAGAGTCACCGCAAGGGTGGCCCCATGTATCATTGATACGCTTAAAGTGATCTAGGTCGAGTATGACCAAAGAAAGAGGTTGTTGTTCGCGAGTGGAAAGGGTGAGCGTGCTGCGTAATTGTTCAAAAACGCTATGTCGGTTGGCTACGCGGGTTAGTGAGTCGGTCAGGCTTAGTTCGAGAATTTCAGCCTCGCGCACGCTCCAGCGACCGAGAACGTGGTCAATTAGAATAAAAGTAACAATCATAATATAGCTAGTGATGAAGTATATGTTGGTCACCCAGAACGGGTTGCTAAAGTGCCACGCGGCATTGATAGGAGAGAGAAGTGGCGCGTAGGGTAGATAGCCGTAAGCGGTTAAATAAGATAGCGCGACAATGGCGATGGCGCAGACGTTGAGTACCTGTAGCACGATGCGGCGATCAAACAGCAGGAAGCCGATAACAGGCGAACATAGCAACATAATGCCGGTCGGCATGTAGAGTAAGCCGATGATATAGCCGTAGCCGACGAGAGTTAATCCGAAACTGTATAGCACTAAAAGTTGATACCACTTTGAGCCAGGCCAAAGACGGTTTACGTACTGCCCAACCCAGATGAATAGTACGGAGAGTGTCGATAGCAAGAATGTGGTGATCAGTAGACCTTTGGCGATTGCCACGTTGACGATTTGGTCGTGAAGTAGAGCGACTGTCATGCAGGCGCTGACATTTATGCCCATAAGCAAAGACAGCCCAGCTGTAAGACGTGCTTTATTGACGGGGGTCCAATCGAGAATGCTGTTTAAAAAGAGTTGCCAGTTATGTTTGTGTCGTAAAAGTTGTAGCTGTGCACGCCAATTTCTGGGTGTGCTATTACCACTATGGAGGGACTTTCTTGCCATAGGTTGTTCGGTATAGTTGGTTGTTTTGATGCAATTTCTGCCTGCGGCTTTCGCTTGGTAAAGCGCTTCGTCTGCGCGCGCGATAAGACTTTCAGGATTTGCTTGGTCAGTGGCGTTGACATTAACAAGACCAAAGCTTGCGCGGACCGGAATAGTCTCGCCATTTTCTGAAATGACGTGCAGTGTTTCGATACGCTGACGGCAACGCTCGACGAGCTGGTTGGCGCTTTGTTCTTCAGTCTGCGGTAATACCAGCATAAATTCTTCGCCACCAAATCGGCCCACTAAGTCTGATGTACGTATTTCATCGGCGATGGCATGGGCGGTTCTCCTGAGTACTTCGTCGCCGGCAGGGTGTCCCCAGATGTCGTTAATTTTTTTAAAATGATCGAGATCGAATAGCACTAATGAGAGTGTTTTATTTTGCCGATGCGCACGCGCGAGTTCACGGTTTAACTGGGCAAGTATGCTGCGCCGATTATGTAGTCCTGTCAGGGAATCGGTTAAGCCTAAGGCTCGTACACTTTCTTCACGTAAGCGCCATTGGCTGAATAGAACTGCGCATAAGTAGAGATCAACCAAGATATGTGGAGCGGCCATCAGGAGCTGGCTGTGGGTCCAGAGTATGGCGCTAGCTTGGTCGGTCGGAGGATGGACAAAGGGGGCGTAGGGAATCAGTCCCGCTGCAGCCGCCGCGTTTAAAAAAAGTAGTGCAAGAAATGAAATAAGAAATGCGATTGCCACGACGCGGCGTTCGAGTAGGAGAAAGCCTAGCAGTGGGGCCCCCATTAATACTGCGCCGCTGGCGATACTCAGTGATCCGGTAATGTAGCCTCCCCATACAAGTGAGAGGCCATAATAATTGGCGCTGATATGTTGATACCACATGGGCTCTAGTTTGCTCACCCGTAGCATCTGTCCTAGTGCGAGCAGGAACCCAGCGCCAACCAGCATGGTTGTGACAATTGGCAGCTGTACGCGAAATGAGTCGAGGCTGAATACCTTCTGCTCGTCTATCATAAACAATACAAGTACAGCCCAAGCGGTGTGAGCTAACCATAGCGCAATGAGCAACATTAGCGGTGCACTGCTGCGCGTTATAAAACTCCATTGCGCAAGTGGCGTCAGTTGCCGGTCTTCGTATTGCTGCATCTGGGGCGCTCTATTTTATGAGGGGCTCGCTATGTCTAAAATATACGATGTATTCACTAGAACGAGTAGCACCGGATAGACGGTGGCATGTGGCTATTGAGCGGTTCCTAATCAATTGATTTGGCTAAATATTTTTGCTATTCGATTTTAAATTTGTTTGCTGGCGCTGTTAGTCTTGGCATCTGGGGAATTGGAGAAGAGTGTGTCGAAGCTGGAAGCAGGAGGGATGGTTGAAAAGATGGCTGCGGGAAATGCGGAGGCAGGTGAGCTGTACAAAAATCGAGTTGTGATTGGATTAAGCGACCCAAAGAGCCCGACCAATGTTGGCGCGGTGATGCGCGCGGCGGGGTGTTACGGGGTGGATCAGGTTTGCTACACCGGGACGCGATATGATCGTGCGGCGAAATTTACCACCGATACGCATAACGCTTCACAGACGATACCCCTCGATGGGGTTGAGAGCTTTGATCAGTGTGTCACCGCCGAGATGAAAGTCATCTGTGTTGAGCTGGTTGACGGTGCGACGTCACTGCCATTGTTTGAGCATCCTACGCAGGCCCTGTATATCTTTGGTCCGGAGGACGGCACGTTAAGTCAGTCGATTATCGATCAGGCGGACGCGGTGGTCTATGTTCCGACAAAGGGTTGCATGAACCTTGCGGCTTCGGTCAATGTGCTGCTGTATGACCGTTTGTGTAAATCTGGTGCGACGGGCAGCAATGATTTAGTTCTGAGTAGTCGTGATAGAAATAATACGGTCAGGGTCAACGGTGATTCGTCTCGATAACACTCGTTTCGGCGGCGCTAGGAAGTGTTAATCAATGAATACAACAGTATTGAGCGTGCTCGCCATTGCGTTAACGCTTATTGCATTTTTGCCGTACCTACGCGCGATTGCACGCGGAGCATTTCACCCGCATGTAGTGTCCTGGGGGATTTGGGGTAGCGCTACGCTGGCCATTTCAGTTGCACAATATGTCTCTGATGGGGGCGCTGGCGCATGGCCAATTTTTATATCTGGTCTGTTGACGATTATTGTTGCTGTCCTCGCTTACCATCGTAGCCGAGACGGTTCGGTCACGCGGGTTGATATGTTTTTCTTGCTGCTATCCGTGTGCGCATTGCTCTCGTGGTTTGTGAGCCGAGATGCGTTGATAGCGGTGGTATTGCTTACTGTTGTGGATTTGTCTGGTTTTGCTCCGACTTATCGACGTGCTTGGTCGCACCCCCATGAAGAGTCATTGCAATTTTACGCCTTGATGGTGGTGCGCAATGGTTTAGCCGCGCTGGCGCTGGAGGCCTATTCGCTGACTACACTGTTGTTTCCGTTGGCAGCGGGGTTGGCCTGTCTTATTTTCGTGATTATGGTGACGTGGCGGCGTCGAGTTTTTATCGATAAAACCGCACATGTCGAATAAGGATGTAGAGTTAGTTGAGTTACGAGAGACAACAACGAAAAATGGAATAAAAATGCTTTGGGCAGACGGTTAACCAAGAGTCCATTTTACTCATCATTAAGATAAATTTTTAATTGTAGGAACGCTGATGCCATTTATTTCAATGCGTGATAACGCCTTGCTGCATGTTCGTGTTATCGGACGCGGCCAGCCGGTATTAATGTTGCCCGGTTTGGGCATGGCGAGCAGCCATTGGTTGCCGTTTGTGCTGCCTTACCAGCGCTCGTTTCAATTTATTATGCCGGATTTCCGTGGGCACGGACGTTCGATGGCGGTGCCGTTAAATCAGGCGGATGTCTTTCAGAACCATGTTGATGACGTACGCGATGTGATTGCACATTTTCAGCTCGATAATTATTTATTGGCGGGTATTTCGCTCGGTGCCACGACGGCGATGCATCTGCAGCGTGAAACAGGGTTTTCAGGCGTGCGTCGTTATTTGCATATCGACCAGTCGCCAAATGTGGTTAATGACGCGCAGTGGCGCTACGGGTTAGCGGGCGAAAAGCAGCCAGCATTGTTTGCGGAGATGTTGGCGCTATTGTCGTTATTGGATAATCACAATGAGGTTGAGTATTTCGATCAACTACCCCGTGATGTTAAGAGCCAGGTGGCGCATCAGGTTGCTGGCTTGCTCAGTATCTTAGGCGCTGGGTCTGGTGCATTAGGCTTTCTACGTCATGTATTGCCGCGCTTTCCTGCGCTGATTGCACGGAAGGTGCCGTTAATGCGGCTGGACGATATGCGCGCGTATTTGCGCTGCTATTCGGGCGCGGGGCATGATTATCGACCAAGCCTTGGTGCCGGTAATACACCGGTGACATTAATGATGGGAATGAATTCACCGCTTTATGCGTCGCAAGGGCAGCGTTTAGTCGCAGAGTCAGCAGCGCAATCGAGAGTTGTCTGCTTTGAACGCTCTGGGCACGTGCCGTTAATGGACGAGCCGGTAAAGTTTATGCGTGAGTTTGGTCGATTTTTGCGCGAGGACGTGACGGGCGGTGCCAAGAATGCTGGGCTAGAAGACGCGGTGTAAGATCCTTTTTATTCGGGATTTATCTCTATCTGACAAGCTGATCGTTTGCAAGCTAGCTCCCACAAGGTAGCTCTGCTTGAGATTTTATAGGCGCTTGCTCGCAAGCGATCAGTGCTAGATCAAAATCAAAACCTGCAAACAAACTCCCAAAAGGTAGTGCTGTTTAGTCTTTTGTAGGAGTTTGCTTGCAAGCGATCAGCGTTAGACCAAAAAGCAAAACTTCATCTGCAAGCAAGACTCCTACAAGGCGGTGCAGGTTAACGTTCTTCTTGGTGCTTGCTGCAGAGGAGCGGTGTTCTGGTTAGCTTCTTTTCTTAACGAGTCCATCATCTAGCGCTTGTTGGAAGTGTTCAGCTAAGGTCTGCTCGATGGGCCGGTATTTCACGCCAAGTTGTTCGCTGCGACTGTGATCGAACTTGACGATGTGACCGACATTGCGACTGACAAACTTTCGTGTCACAGGGCCTAGTAACGGCCCCATGGCCCATACCACTAACTTAGGCGCTTGCATGCGTGGGAACGGATACTTGTTGCCAAAAGTATTGCGCAGAATTTTGGCGATGCCGAGCATTGTTAGTACACGGTTAACCAAAATATAACGACCTTTAGCGTCCTTGTTGAACGCCGCGAGCAAATGTGCGTGGGCAACGTCGCGCACATCAACGACGCCATAGCCAAGGTTCGGTACGCCAGTCCGTAAGCGCCCGTCACCCATCTGTACCAGTGTGTCGATGCTAGCCGAGTTGCTGGCGGTGGTGAGTGATGGGCCGTAGACCATGCCGGGGTTGATGGTGACAAGGTCCCATTGTGTTTGCGCTTTCTGAATTTCCCATGCTTTGCGTTCTGCTTCTACTTTGGAAAATTGGTAAGGGTTGTGATCGACGCTGCTGGTGGTGTTCCAGTCGTTCTCATCGAATGCCGTTTTCGCGGCTTTTTTCAGATCAGTATTGTCACCGAATACAGACGCTACACTGCTGGTGAGTACAACGCGGGTGACAGTACTGCAGCGATTTACCGCTTCCAGCACATTGCGGGTGCCTTCAACGGCTGGGCGTACCAGTGCTTCAAAGGCATCGCTATAACCGTCAATGATAAAGGGCGATGCGGTGTGCATGACGATGCTGCAGCCTTGCATGGCGGCGTCAAAGGCGTCGACGTCGAGGAGATCTGCTTTAAACAGTTTAAGAGTGCCTGGCGCGCTACTGGCCATCTTATGTAGGTGGTCCACGCTCTTGCTTTTGTTTGGGTCGCGCACGGTGCCATGCACCGTGTGGCCTTGGTCGAGCAGCTCTTTAATAATCCAGCCGGCGATATACCCTGAGGCGCCGGTGACCAGAACAGTGGTAGCGGTTGAGTTCATAGCATTTCCTTTTGATGGCGTTACGTACTAGGCATGGCAGAAACAAGCGTCCGTACGAGTGGCGGCACGTTAGCACGGCCACGTGATGACTCTATAGGGGCATATCAAGCCAAATGCTCGCCTGAGCCCTGCGAAATTGGCAGAGGAGACTTTTTTGATGTGCGATACAGCAAATATTGGCAGGTTTGTTGGGCATTAACAGGCACGTTTGCGTGAAGGCGGTGTGTTTTGCTGTGGCTCGTTATCGCAGCGCGTTTTCCTGAGTAAGTAGGTGTGATCCGTCCTCTAGGCTTTTATACTGCGCGCAGATGGGCTGAGCTTGGGTAGGCACGGTCAAACTAGGCAGGTCGTGGCTTGTTTTGGATAGGCCGCGATGGGTTGCGAGTAGGTAGGCAAGGAGATTTAGGTGAGCAACGATAGCGGCATTCGTCTTAATAAGTTTATCAGTGACTCGGGTTACTGCTCACGACGTGAGGCGGACGAATACATTGAGCACGGCGAGGTGCGCGTAAATGGCGTCACAGCGGGGCTTGGTACGCGAGTTGTTGCTGGTGATCGTGTCTTGGTTGGTACCAAAAAAATCGCAAATGCGGCGGCAGACAAAACCGATCGTGTTTATATTGCCTATAACAAACCAGCTGGTATTACCTGCACCACCGATCGTGACGTAGAGGGCAATATTGTTGATGCGGTGCGTCATAAAGAGCGTGTCTATCCGGTAGGCCGTTTGGACAAGCCGTCAGAAGGACTGATTTTTTTGACCAGTGATGGCGATATCGTTAATAAGATTTTGCGTGTCGGTAATGCGCATGAAAAAGAATATGTGGTAACCGTTAAGCAACCTCTGACCTCTGAATTTATAGCGAAGATGTCCAGTGGCGTGCCGGTGCTGGGTTCGTTAACGAAGCCCTGTAAAGTCGTCATGCAGAGTCAGTTTGTATTTAAGATTACGTTAATGCAGGGATTGAATCGGCAGATACGACGGATGTGTGAGTTTCTCCGATATGACGTTGTGCGTCTGAAACGCGTGCGCATCATGTCGGTTCGTCTGGGTGATTTGAAGGTGGGGCAGTGGCGTAACCTTTCGGAAAAAGAAATGGCGGACATTCATGCGGCCATTGCCGACTCAGATAATAGCGCCGCAGCAAGTAAGCCTAAGAAAAAAGTCGCGCGTCGACGACCGCCCGCTGGTGCGGCAGGTGGCGGCGCAGCACGTCGTACCGCCTTGGGTACAGATCGGGCGGGTAGGCCAGTTGCACAAGGTACGGGAAAGTCTGAAGGTGCTGCGGCGCGTAATGTCCGACCGGCAAAAAAGAGCGCAGCTGGGGCTAAACCGACAGGGAAGTCTGCTGGAAAACCTGCCGGCAAAGGGGGCGGTAAAGCAAGCAATAGCCGCGACCTAGACCGCAGCAAAGGCCGTAGCACTGGCGGCGCACGTACCGAGAAAACGAAACGCCCACCCGGACGTACACCGCGTCGGCGTTAGCCACTCAGGCAGGGCCATTCGCTTGTAAGTAAGCCTCGACAAGGTTGATGTAGTTTGATCTCTTTTCGGAGCTTGCCCAGCAAGCGATCAACGCTCGATCAAAAGTAAAACCTACCGCTAGCAGGACCGGCTCTTACGACAGCAATGCAGCTGATGATGTTGTCGATGCATGGTTATGCTCAAAGACTTAATGGCTGCTGCCACTATCCTTCAAGATATCTTCGAGTGTTTTGCTTAACACCTCTTCGCCGAGCCGTTGCATGGTATCGATATTGCGCAATGGAATATTGTCGGGATTGGGGTAAGTGGCGATGGCTGTTTCAAGCGAGGCTTCGCGCAAAATATGCAGGACTGGCCACGGCGCGCGGTTGGTATAATTTTCGGCGTCATCTACTTCTGTTTCTGCAAACTGATAGCGTGGATGAAAACTGGCGATCTGATAAACGCCTTGCCAGCCATATTGCTCGAGTAGCCCGTCGGCGAGGTCCAAAAAATCATTGTAGTCGAGAAAGTCGTCGAGCATGCGTGGTGCCACAAGTAGTGTGGTTTCAAGGGCCTCAGGTTTGCGGCTATTTAGCAGGGTAATTTCATCGTGTAACGCGCTCAGTAGTGCTTCATCGTTATGGGCTTCACTCACGGCGATACGCACTAGCCCCGCAGTGAACGGTTTCTTAGCGAATGGACATAGGTTCTGGTCGATGACCATACGTTGTAACCATTGTGTGATGTGCTGTTCGACGGTTGTCGCAGGTATCATTCGAACAATTCCTGTAATGCATGGAGGTCTGTGTGGCGCGTGTTTGCTGTAAACGGCAAGGCGCGAATGAAAGGTCGCGCTGTTATTTCATGATCGCCGATAACGTATGTTATTGAATATCAGTCGAAATGTGGTTGCCGGTGCGAATGATACCACTGCTGAGTATCTCCGCGCGCAATCCGCCGCGAAGATGTAGCGATTTGATGATGGTTGTCGCGCTAATCGTTTGTGTTTGTAGCAACTGGCCGATGACAGCGCAAGGCTCGCTTAACTCAATGCCGCGTACCATGATATCGCCGACAGAGAAGGTTTGTCCGACCAAAGCGTTTAGGCGCACGCCACGGGTCAGTAGGTTTCGGCGCAGGGCGGCCGCTTGCACACAAAGGCCAAGTTCTTGGTTGAATAGCGCCAGAGCCTCTTCTTCGATGAAGGTGATATGGTTTATGGCGTTTGGGGTGTTTCGTCGGACTATGGTTTGTGACGATGCCGTCGCTGTACGCGGTAGTCGGGCTCGATAATAGCGGTCGCCGACGATGCCTTGACCTTGTTTAACTTGCACCGCGTCGTGGCTGAGCATCGGTTGGCGTGATGCGGGGGCGGTAAATATACTGATAATCTCGCTCACGGAGCCTCCTTATATTAACGTGTTAGAGCATATTAGACATTGTAGGTCTTTCGCAAAGGAATAATGTCCGAGCAATCTATCGCGGATACTCTCGCGAAAAAAGCAACGTTTTATGGCGTGCGCGTTGAGGTGCGTGGCCTGCAACGCTGGTTTATCTCGGTTATGGATAAAGCCCGGGCAGCTTGCCGAAAACGCTGGATAAGTTTTGGCAAAACACAGATATAATTTTTCGCTAATTGATCAAGTTTGTGACGTTGTTGATTTGATTTCACAGGTATTGATGCAATTACCGCAGCGACGTGAACAATGGCCCAGTGTGCCAGCAGAAATGAGTACATTGCCTTGGGTATTAACGAAATTAGGAAAAGCTCGAATGGAAACGGTTCCCGTTATGGTTAAAGAAAGTGCTGCAGTGCGCGCCGAAATAAACGCCCTTGAATAAGGGGGGGCGTTATTTCCCGACGTTCTAATTTAAATGTGACTGTAGCCACATTTAAATTAGAACATTAAGCAAATCGAAACTGTTCGTCCTCGCTGCGCTTGCACTCAAGCATTGCCATGTCTGCAGCATTCAATAACTTCTCCACGTTATCGCCTTCTTTGCCTATAGCGATACCGACACTAATGCCGATACGTATGTTAGCTTCGTCGCTCAGTAGTGGAGCGGAAAATGCGTTGTAGAGATTTGTGGCGACGGCGCTCGCGCTTTCTTTGGGCGTATCGTGACTGATCACGATACAAAACTCATCGCCACCGATACGCGCGACAAGATCCCCGGTGCCTGCGATGCTATTGAAGCGTTCGGCAACTTCTTTTAAGACGAGGTCGCCCATGCGGTGGCCGTATTGGTCGTTCACGGGTTTAAAGTTATTCAGATCAATATAGATGAGTGCGGTGCGATTGGCGCCGTAGGGTAGGCGTCGTTGTAAGTGACGTTCGAGACCGCGGCGATTGACTAGGCCGGTAAGTGGGTCGCGTTCGCTTTCGGCACGTAGGGCGGATTCACGGCGCTGATATTCGGTGCCGTCTTGAAAAGCGATGCTGACGCCAGCGATAAGACCTTTGTCGTCTTTGAGTGGCGTGGCGATGATCTGTGCCGGAAAATTAACGCTGCCTCGGCTGGCCGATACGGTTTGTGTCCAACTATTTCCTTGCAAACACTGGGCAAGCAGGTCGGCGACGGAACGTTCTGCCGCGGGGCCGGCGAGGCGCTCTATCAGAGAGGCGCCAGTCAATGATCCGGTCTCACCCAGCAGAGTATGGGCCGCGGGGTTGGCAAAAATAATATTGCCGCGCCGGTCGAGGCTGAGTATGCCTTCACCAATCGAACGTAGCAGGAGTTCGTTGTGATGTTTAAGGCGTTCAACTTCGCGCAGGCTTTGTTCGAGTAACTGGTTGGCGGCACTGAGCTCGCGGCCTTTTTGGTCTAGCTCGAGAAATACCCGCACTTTGCTTTGTAGCACCGTGGCGTCGATGGGCTTGGTGAGGAAATCGACGGCGCCAGAAGCGTAGCCACGCAGTACGTGCTGGACGTTGTGATCAATGGCGGTGACAAAAATAATCGGTACGTGGCGAGTGTGGGTCTCACGCTGCATGGCTTCCGCGACTTCGTAGCCATCCATGCCTGGCATCTGTACGTCGAGCAGCATGACGGCAACGGTGTGCTCGCTTAATAGGGAAATGGCTTCTTCGCCAGACGAAGCCTGCAGTAACTCAATATCAAAGTCATCGAGCAGCGCTTCGAGTGCGAGCAAGTTGGCGGGGTTGTCATCGACAACCAATACTTTTGGTTTGCTCACCAAGGTCCCCTAAGTGTGTCATGTCCGTGTTGATGAGATAACAGTCTCATACGAAGAGTAATAGCGAAACAATATTATCTGTCGGTTTGGGCAAAGAATTGTAGTTACTGTTGCTGCCGAGACCGATGGTCAGTCATACACAGGCTTACGTCAGTAAGAGCGCCAGTGGTCGGCGAGCTAGGTTGGTTTATGCGAGTTCCGCGGGGGCTTGGGCGTTAACGGTCTCAACGCGGTTTCGGCCGCCTGACTTGGCTGTGTACAAGGCTTCGTCAGCGGCTTTGATTAAGTTTTTATTGGTTAAGATCAAACAATGTTCGTTGCAGGCCACGCCGAAGCTTGCTGTGAGGGCGATTGGGGTGCCGTCGTCGGCTAATACCGTGCACTGTTCGAGCTGTGTTCGGCACCGCTCAGCCAGTGCTTGGCTGCCCGCTAATGTGGTGTCTGGTAGCAGAATAAGAAACTCTTCACCGCCAAATCGGCCAATGGCATCACAGTCTCGAATGGCATGATTGAGCTGGATTGCCGCGGCTTTGAGTACACGGTCGCCGGTCGGGTGCCCCCAGGTGTCATTGATCTGTTTGAAGTGATCCATGTCGAGCAAAATGAGGGCTAAGGGCGGGCCGTGACGCAGTGTGCGCGCTAATTCTTTGTCGAGCATATCGATGATGCTGCGTCGATTGTGCGTCCCCGTGAGGGAGTCAGTCAGGCTCATTGTGCGCGCTTCAATACCACGTTCGCGCCAATGGCCGAAGGTGCGATCTGACAGGTAAATAATAATAATAATGTTCGGAGTCATGAGTATGTAAAGGCCGGCTAGCCAGAGCGCTTCGGTAACATAAAACGAAAACTCGGGCTGTGCGATTGCGGGGGCATAGGGAATGTAATGCATAGCACTCATGGCGGTGAGCCCGAGTAATAGGCTCATGGAAGTGAGCATGCCGAACCAGACGTAAACGGGGCGGAAGAAGATGAGCCCGATGAGCGGACTGCCAACCAACAAAATACCCACCGGTAGAGAGAGCGTACCAATCAGATAGCCAAAGCCAACAAGGGTGATGGCGTAATACTGATGAGTGAAATGTTGGTAAAGAGGTGAATTGGGATAACGTCTATTTATTTTTATGCCTATAAACGATAGCAGCGCCATGCCGAGAATTACGGGTATCGCGATGGGAATTGTACTGATCACCCAGTCGACATTCAGTAGGTCCTCACGGTTGGGAAGTATCAATAAGAATAATCCCCAGCCGCCGTACAGCAGAAATTGCGAGGTACCTAGGCCTGCCAGCAACGCGGTTTTCATTGTCGGCGTCCATTCCGGTCCGCCTTGAATGAGTTGTTCTAGCATTTGTTTCGTTGTTGCCACAGTTTGTTTCAGGGTTTGCGAAAGCGTAACGAGCTCTACCTCGTTGACATCGGGTGTTTCCGTTGCAGTGCTAGCGAGCGGTATCGACGCAACTTCAATGCGATTGCGGCCGTGCTCTTTGGCGCAATAAAGTGCTTTGTCGGCAGCCTGGATCAAGGCCTCGGTGTTGAGGCTGCGGTTGTTTGCGTTGCAGGCAATACCAAAGCTGGCACTAAGCTGAATGCGCTCGCCGGTTTCACTGTAGAGATCGGTGCTGGCCAGTGCGAGGCGACATCGCTCCATCAGTGTCACGGCGCCTTCGCTGCTTGTGTCGGGCATCAACAGTAAAAACTCTTCACCGCCAAAGCGGCCGATCACATCGCAGCTGCGAGTGTTGGCGACAAAGCATTGCGC
>JAGPVL010000023.1 GCA_018067045.1 Gammaproteobacteria bacterium | reverse complement strand
GGCATAGCAATAAGTCATAAAAAACGCGCCTTTAGGCGCGTTTTTTATGACTACTACTTTTCGCTACAAGGCATTATTCTTCTGCCACTTTTACGACAGCCCTGCCTCTCACTTGCCCAGCCAGAATTTGCGGAAAATAGGCAGGCAACTCTTCCAGTGACAGCTCTGCAGCAACCAGATCGGCCATTTTGTTTAAGCTCCAATCGGTGCCGAGTAAATCCCATACCTGCTGCTTAATCTCAACCGGTAGCTCAACGCTATCTACGCCAAGCAAATTAACCCCACGGAGAATAAAAGGAAAAACGTTAAGCGGTAAATCTGCCGACCCGGCCATGCCACAGCAAGTGGCACTGGCCCCGTAACGTAAGCCCTTGATCGCCGCAGCCAAAATTTCACCGCCAACAGCGTCAACCACCCCACTCCACTTTGGTGCAAGCATGGGTTTAGCTGAATTTTCCAGCAGCGCCTCGCGCGAAATGCATTCGCTAGCGCCAAGCGACTTCAACCACTCAGCCGATGACTCCCGCCCAGTCACGGCCGTCACCCGATAGCCCAGTTGCGATAAAAGTGCGACGGCAACACTGCCAACGCCACCGGAAGCGCCGGTCACGAGTACGTCGCCCCCTTCGTCAATACCCGCATCGATTAACGAAGAGACCGATAACGCCGCGGTCAGTCCTGCCGTTCCCAAAACCATAGACGAACGAAGCGTTAAGCCGAGCGGACAGCGAACAACCCAGTCCGCCGGCACGGAAACAAATTCGCCGAAACCGCCATCCGTATTCATACCAAGGTCATAACCCGTAACGATAACTTTATCGCCGGCCTTCCACGGCCCGTCAGAAGCACGCTCAACAAGACCTGCCACATCAATACCAGGTGTATGAGGGAAGCGGCGAGTAACGCCCTTATTGCCACTGGCTGACAGCGCGTCTTTGTAGTTTAACGATGACCAAAGGACACGTATCAACACGTCGCCATCGGCCAGATCGGAGACGGCACGCTGCTGTATAGCACACGTAAATCCAGCAGTGCCTTGTTCGACTCGTAAAGCTCTAAACTTTTCAGACATCAAACACCCCTCCGATGCAAAGCCTACTGAATCCAGCGGCTTCCGTTTTTATGCATCCACTTGTCAAATACTCGGTGCACGGCACCTTCAACAGAAAAACCCAAACGCTCAGCCAGTTTGCGTTTAATCTCCCAGCGTATTTCATACAGCTCGCTTTCTTTGCTACGTTCGAG
This sequence comes from Gammaproteobacteria bacterium, assembly GCA_018067045.1. Classification (GTDB taxonomy): domain Bacteria; phylum Pseudomonadota; class Gammaproteobacteria; order Pseudomonadales; family Alcanivoracaceae; genus JARGPN01. Next base: position 72,469 of record JAGPVL010000023.1, on the reverse strand, counting down.
CAAGTACTCATCGCTGGTCATTAATTCGTCCACTAAGCCTAGCTCTTTACCGCGAATACCAAACCAGTGCTCGCCTGTGGCGATACGTTCAACATCTAAGGTTGGTCTATTTTCTTTGACGAAATCCTTGAATAAAAGATGGGTATCTTCGATCTCTTCTTTAAACTTTTCACGATCTTCATCGGTATTTTCACCGAACATCGTCAAAGTGCGCTTGTATTCACCGGCGGTAACAAGCTCAACATCGACATCGTGTTTCTTAAGTAAACGATTAAAGTTAGGCATCTGTGCAACCACGCCGACCGAGCCGACAATGGCAAACGGCGCAGCGATAATACGATCAGCAATACACGCCATCATATAACCACCACTTGCCGCAACCATATCGACACAGATCGTCAGTTTAAGGCCATGCTGGCGAACCCGGGTCAGCTGAGAGGACGCGAAACCATAGCTGTGCACTAATCCGCCAGGGCTTTCGAGGCGCAGCATCACTTCATCTTCTTTATCGGCAACCTGCAAAATTGCACTAATCTCACGGCGAAGATTATCGACCGCGCTGGCACGTACATCACCATCAAAGTCCAATACAAAAACGCGATGACGTTTGTCTCCTTCATCACCTTTTGCTGCACTCTTCTCGGCTTTTTTCTCAGCCTTGATTCGCTCTTTTTCCTGCTTTTTGTGTGCTTTACTGTCCGCCTTACGTAAATGGTCAGGGAGAATTTCATGACGTAGGTCGTCACGTAATGCCTCAACTTCACGATTAAGGTGACGCACTCGCAACGAGCCCTCTTCATCATCTGAGCGATTACGTGCGGCGGTTGTCACAATCCCACCAACCACAAATAATAAAGCCACCACAATTGTGACGGCTTTAGCCAGAAACAAACCATACTGCATGAAAAAATCAGCCACTATCGCTCCAAAATAAATAGATTAATCAATTAATCCCACTGCTCAACTGTAACCTGAGCGTTGCCGTTTAGTGGCCGTCCGATCAAACCACTGCTACTCATAGTCACTTCAAAAATCGCGCCATCTGCCATCGGCAGATAGGTTGCGCTACCGTACTTGGCATCAACCATTAGGCTCCAACCATCATACGCATTCTTCCAAATATCAAAACCAACCGCTGGCGTGCCTACCTCATAAACGGTACGTGGGCGAGATAACTCGTCTTCCAGAGCTAGGTAGCGCCCTGAAATGCGGTCAAGTTGGAAACCGGGAGAAAAACCTAGTAATGCAAAAAGGCCTTTCCATTTAATAATGCGTGCATCTAACTGCCAAAGGTCCCCGTTCAGCTCATACTGGCTCGCTTGACCGTTCGGCTGAGTGACTGTTGCGCTAAAGGTCTGCGGCGCCACCTCGCGGAAGCTTACCGTTGCGACAGGCGACTCTCGGGTAAGCGACTGATAACTGAAAAGATTCAGTGCAAACATGGACAGATAAATGGCCAGCGCAACACACAGCAAACCCGCTGTGCCTTTCAGCCATTGCACAAACCACTGCTGCCGGAACAAAACAAGTGCGCCCGCGAGCACCAAACCCAAACAGACCGCGAGAATCAGTAACGGCACCGTATCAAAACTCATGCTTTTCTCCCGTTATTCCTTTCTTTTGTGAACACGTCAGTCTCAAACTACGTCTATCTGACGACCTCACCACGACAACTATTGCTTCGGCCAATCTTGTTCAGGTAACTGCTCTTTCGACAGCCAGTCATCAATCAACGAACGCGCGATACTTCCCGGCGGAGGGATCATCGGTAAGTTATCTGGCGAAAACCAATCTGCGGCGGTTAGCTCATCATCATCCAATGAAATATCCCCAGATAAAAACTCCGCACTAAACCCGAGCATCAATGAATGAGGAAACGGCCAAGATTGGCTGCCATGATAGCGTAAATTATGTATACGTATGCCGGTCTCTTCGAGCACCTCGCGATGAACTGCCTGCTCTGCGGTTTCACCCGCCTCCATAAAACCAGCCAAACAGCTAAACATCTGCGAGTTAAATCGCGCGGAGTGCGCCAACAGCGCTTTACCGTCACGAAGCACAAGCATAATTACACAGGGCGTGATGCGGGGGTACTGACGATATTCACATACTGAACAAACCATCGCCCTATCACTGATATGGGGACTCGTTTGAGTACCACAGCGACTGCAGAATCGATGATTACGGTACCACGCGAGAACTTGTGCGGCCCGAGACGCGAGCATAAATCGCCGCTCATCGAAGATGCCGAGCAGTTGGCGAATATCGTAACCGCGATGGCCATCTGGAAGGTTGGCATCGGCAGGCAGCTCCACTGTGACGCAATGCGCGCCACCGACCTTGCCGAGGTAGTGCTCTATCACCGACGCTTCTGAGCAGAACCTGTGAATGTTCTCCGTCGGCAAGCCCATTTGCTCCGTGAGTAACACCTGCCCCTGATGGAAAACCAACCAGATAACATCGCCATCAAGGCGCTCTGGGCGAGGCAGTAGTTCAAAGTCGTCACAACCCGTCACTGAGCGACAGCTCTCGCCACTGGGTAGCCAAGCTCTTCCATACTCTCTTCGGCAACCTCAAGAACCGACTCACCAATGGGCTTCTGCTCTTCCATACTCTCAAGGTAATAATCAATGCTGGAAATGGCGTCAGCCAGCGTTTCCATCTGTTCCGTTGTCGGTTTTTCGGAATCCTCGCGCAGCAACGTCTGCTCAATATATTGTCGACATGCATCCATGACCGCTTTGGCCCGATGCAAGTTCAAAAATGTTAACCCGCCACTTACCGACGCCAGTGTTGAGGGGATATTCGCCAAGTGCATGTGGTCCCACGACGACTCTACGTACGATGCCACGCCACGCTTGGTTAGTGCTAAGCCCGAGCGCGACTCACCGACAACAGCAACTCTCGCCTCATCTAGCTGATAAAGTGAAATACGCGAGTTGTGCTCTTGGTTCTTCACGTCATCCAGCGGCGTCATGGTACGTTCTAAGCCAGCAATAGCGTTCTCGATCGACAGCAAATCATCAATAAACTCTTGAAATTCAAGCCCCATTGGGTCGATCGCTTCTGACTTCCAGGCTCTCACAATCGTGGCACGCTCTCTAATTTTCGCCGCCTCTTGATTGAGGTTCACCATGATCAACGTGCCGGCGATGCGTCCTAATGCATCCGCCACGTCTGCGTAGTCTGTGTCGGCGACGCCCTGCGAGGCCATCTCCAGTGACTGCTTAACGTCACCAAGCTCGGTCTTTAGGTTGCCGGCAACGGTGCGCAATACAGAACCACCGCCGCCTGACATCAGTACTGTTTCATCTTGAAGCACGGCCGCCGTTAAACGTGGCCTCAGGTCATAAACCTGCTTTACCTCACCAATCAGTCCCGATGACTGACTGCACAGCGATGCAACGTAAATACTTTCTTTCACCATCAACAACGGCACGTCGGCTTGCAACACTCGAACGCCTTCATAAATCACCTTCTTAATTTGCCGGTCGTACTGGGAAAGTAACGCTTTACGTGCAGGCGTCAGCACCATTTCATCGGCGATCATCGCCTCAACGGCGGCGCGAGCGACCCACCACATGCGACTTACCGGAACCGGCCCGCAGAGCCGATCAATACGACTCAGCGCGCGCGCCATTAATTTCAGGCTTGCTTGGCTATTATGTGAACGCAGCACACCAAGCAGACCCACTTGATACATATGCCGTAGGCGACGACACAAGCGCGGAATTTCTTCGGCAGGGGTGTCCGCCGCAGCGATAGCAGGAAAACGGTCCCGGGAAAGGTCGACCGCAAAAAAATGGCTTTCCAAAATAAGGGACTTTCGAGCCTCACGGCGCAGCTCATTAATGCCGCCGATCATGAGTTCAGGTAGCGCGCGATTTTTTAACTGGACGTATTCTAGATATCGACCAAGCAGCACGATGGCTTGACTTAGGGCGCGGGCATAGCGCTGAACATCCCCAGAGTTGCTCGTGCTCTGAGCGACCAGCTCCATCTCCTCTGCCATTAACGTTGCCGCCGGCAGCTCAAGCACCTGAAAGATTCCTCGAAGCTGGTGAAATGCTTCGACGCAAAGACTCAGCTGGTCTTCAAGGGACTCGTCCGCCGCATAGGCCTCAAGGCGCTTTTCAGCCTCATGAAGAGTGCTGTCGATTTCCTCTTTGAGAAACGTCAAAGAAGTCGTATTGGTAATGGCAACCATGCATGCTCCGAACGCAATGCTATTGTTATGCACCCCCCGATAACGGGGCGTGCTTTCATACAGAACAGGGATTAAGCACACCTACCGAGGCGTGCTATTTCTGTTGCAGTGAAACGAATAATCACTAAATCGCATTAAATACAGCAAACTTTCGCACGACCCTAAAGAACTAGTCAAGATTCCTTTCTAAGCATCTGATTTATTTGCGAAATCAGACACACAGAGGGCCCAGGCGGCCGGCCTCAGGCTGTACGCAACCCGTCAAAAAGCGTACACTGCGGCGCCTCGCGCTTACCCCCCTAACTGTCGCTTGCCGAGATACAATCATGTCCAGCATTTCAATGCCCCGTGCGCTCCTGATGAACTTTCTCGGGAAGGCTCCAGATTGGTACAAACTTACCATCGTTACCTTCCTTTTGATCAACCCACTTGTTGTATTCATGTTTGGGACAGAAGCGGCTGGCTGGCTACTACTCGGCGAATTTATTTTCACCCTCGCCATGGCTCTCAAATGCTACCCCCTTCAGCCTGGCGGACTATTGGCGATAGAAGCGGTGCTAATTGGTCTCACCAGTCCAGAGCAAGTCATGGAGGAGATGACGCATAACATTGAGGTTCTGCTGCTGCTAATGTTTATGGTGGCAGGGATTTACTTCCTGAAGGACCTACTGCTTTTTATCTTTTCGCGAATCATCCTGCGAGTGCGCTCGAAAGTTGCTCTTAGCTTGGTATTTTGTCTCGCTGCAGCATTGCTCTCAGCGTTTCTTGATGCCTTAACCGTGACCGCCGTCGTTATTGCCGTGTGCACAGGCTTTTACGGCATCTATCACCGAGTCGCCTCCGGAAAATCCTATAAACAAGAGCTCATTCACGACAGTGGCGACGACTCATCTGTTGAAGATTTGCACCGTGTAGATCTTGATAATTTCCGCTCATTCTTGCGCAGCCTGCTCATGCACGCCGCCATCGGCACGGCCCTTGGCGGCGTCTGCACACTCGTTGGCGAGCCTCAAAATCTGCTTATCGCAAGCAAGGCGGGATGGCAGTTTGGTGAGTTTCTATTGCGCATGGCGCCAGTCACTGTGCCCGTATTTATTGTCGGCCTGCTAACCTGCGTACTCGTCGAAAAAGCACATCTATTCGGTTACGGCGCGCGCCTACCAGACCCCGTACGCAATATTATGGAACGCTTTGCGGAGCATGAAGACGAGAAGCGCACCGTTCGTGATCGTGCCGCATTAATCGTTCAAGCGATTGCCGCCGTTTGGCTAATTGTTGGTTTAGCTCTTCATCTAGCCTCTGTGGGCCTGATTGGCTTAACCGTTATCGTCATTGCTACCGCGTTCTGCGGCATTATTGAAGAGCATCGCATCGGCAATGCCTTCCATGAAGCGCTCCCCTTCACAGCACTTTTGGCGGTATTCTTCGCCATTGTTGCAATTATTTCAGATCAGCACCTATTCACCCCGCTAGTTGAATACGTACTGACCTTTGAAGGCCGCGAACAGGCGTCAGCGTTCTATCTCGCGAATGGGATATTATCTGCGGTCAGCGATAACGTATTCGTTGCATCTATTTACATTAAGGAAGTTTCTCGGGCGCTCGCCGATGCAGAAATTACGCGCGACACCTTTGACATGCTGGCAGTAGCGATTAACACCGGCACCAACATTCCTTCAGTTGCGACACCAAATGGTCAAGCAGCATTCCTATTTTTACTGACCTCTGCCATCGCACCACTGGTGAGACTGTCTTACGGGAAAATGGTCATTATGGCATTGCCATACACCATTGCGATGACGCTAACGGGCTTAATAATGGTCCAGGTAGCGCTGGCGCCGGCCACCGATTTTTTCTATGAAAAAGGCTGGCTGCAACACCATAGCGCGCTGACCTCCGAGCAAGCACCGCTGCCGCACTAAAAAACAACGCCTTCCTCAGGGCGCGCGGCATACACCCGCGCCCTGTCTATCCAAGTTAGTGTTTAGTGCCTTTTTCTAACACTTGCCACAAAGCACCACTCTCTGATGTCTGCGCAATTTTAGTTAATTTTTCGTTGTGCACTTCAAGTTCTTGCGCGGTGGCCTGCGTTACTTTAAGCGGTGCCCTATTTGAGTCCAGCCGGCGAATCGTTTCAACGAACGTGCCTTCCGCAGAAGATTCGCCATCAAGCGAAAGACCAACCTGCCCACCGGTCATTAACAAATACATTTCCGCGAGAAGACGCGCGTCCAATAACGCGCCATGCAGCTCACGACCAGAGTTATCGACCCCGTAACGCTTACACAAAGCATCAAGACTAGCGCGCTGCCCTGGGTGCTTCTGGCGCGCCATGACCAACGTATCGAGTACCGCACAATGATCTTCCACTAAACCTAGGCTTGGCGATAAACGACGCAATTCCGCATTCAAAAAGCGAACATCAAACGGCGCATTATGGATAACCAACTCGGCACCGCGCACAAAGTCGATAAACTCAGCTGCGATTGCAGCAAACAACGGCTTATCGGCCAACTGCTCAGTAGTAATACCGTGTACCTCAGCCGCACCATCATCAATTTCCCGTTCTGGATTAATGTAGCGATGCAAAACCTTGCCGGTGCAACGGCGATCAATCATCTCAACACAACCGATTTCAATAATGCGATGGCCATCTGTCGGATCCAAGCCGGTTGTTTCTGTATCCAGTACAATTTGCCGCATTACGATTTCGCCCCTACTTTTGTGCCCATCAGTTCGTCAATGCCACGATTAGCAAGTTCATCCGCACGGTCGTTTTCGACATGCCCCGAATGCCCTTTGACCCAGTGCCACCGAATTTTATGACGAATAACCGCCTGTTCAAGGGCTTTCCAGATGTCGGCATTTTTTACAGGCTGCCGACTCGCGGTTTTCCAGTTACGCGCTTTCCATCCAGCCATCCACTCTGTCATACCCTTACGCAGGTACTCAGAGTCTGTTGTCAGATCAACAACGCATGGTTCACTCAGCGACTCAAGGGCTTTTAACGCCGCCGTCATTTCCATGCGGTTATTGGTTGTCTCAGGCTCGCCACCAAAAAGCTCACGTTCGTGATCGCCGTAACGCAAAATTGCACCCCAACCACCCGGACCAGGGTTGCCACGACAAGCACCGTCTGTAAAAATTTCAACTTGTTTCAATTCAGCCTCTTCAACTTTTGTTTATGTAATTATCTATCTTCATAGCTTCGAAATACGATTATTGATCCCGGCAATCACCGCGCCAATGTCCGACTGAAACAGGAATAACATTCGGCGCCCTATCCCCAAGACTAAATCGTGATGGCGTCGGCCGAATCATTGCGGCGCGCTTACGCGCAACCATCACATAAAACGAACCATGCTGACTCCAAAGCTTACCCATTAACCACGACAACCATATCCCTAGCTTGCTCTGCTGAGGACTGTGAAAACTCGACTCAAGACCTTCCGGCTCGCAACCCAGCACAGACGCCCAATCTCCAAGCCTGTGGGCGGAGATAAACCTCGCCTTCCACGGCATCACAATCGAGCCGCCACGAAAAAAGCGCATCAAGCCCCAAACACTAGCAGGATTAAAGCCAACCACTACCAGCGCACCACCTGGCACCAGAGTTCGCGCCGCGTTACGCAATATTTGCTGAGGATCATCGTCGAAGTCGAGCGTGTGATGCAGTAGTACTAAATCGAGTGACTGCTTGCGCAAAGGAAAAGTGCGAGGCTGCGCACGTAGCGAGGCCGAATCAGCGTCACTAGCGCTCAAGTAAACCTGCTGTCGAATACCGCTGATATCGAGCAGGCAGCGAGGCCTACCCACCGAGCACTGCAAGGCCACATAACCGACCATTCGCGGTAATATTTCACCGAGAAGCGCACGCTCAGCATCAAGCAATGCCAATCCCGCCGGCTCGTTCAGCCAACGATCAAAGGCCTCTGCAGTACCCTGCGGCTGCGGGCGAAATGGCGTTCTGAGTAATCTAGGTAGGGCCATGCTGGCATCACCGACGTGGCTAGACTAAGGTTATTGTCGTGGTTTCAATATCGAGCACCCATTGTATGTGCTCGAGCATAAACCGCCCAGACAATGCGATGCTCAGTGTAGCACCCAGCGCATTATTTTCGAGACGTTCAATCATTTTAACGGAACTCACCGTGCAGCTTTTCGCCATTCCCGCCTTTTACGACAACTATATATGGCTGCTGGCCGACGATAATAATCACTGCTTGGTCGTCGATCCCGGAGATGCCGCCCCTGTTGAGCGTTTTTTGGCCGACAATGAGATGACACTCGGCGCCATCCTTATAACTCACCACCATCCCGACCACGTCGGTGGCCTTCAGCGCCTAACGAAACAGTGGCCAGTACCCGTATATGGTCCTGACAACAGCTCGATCGCAGGCATAACCCATTCTGTGTATGACGGCGACCGAATAGCCCTGGCTTCCCCCACCCTTGGTTTTGACGTTTTAGAAGTGCCAGGCCATACCCTCGACCATATTGCCTTTTACAGTGACACCCTGCCTGAGCCACTGCTGTTCTGCGGTGACACGCTATTCTCGGCAGGCTGCGGACGCCTATTCGAGGGCACCCCGGAGCAAATGGATAACTCGCTACAGCGCCTAACCGCACTACCCGACCACTGCCGTGTCTGCTGCACCCATGAATACACCGAAGCGAACTTACGCTTCGCCCTTGCGGTGCTGCCAGAAGATCCAGCGTTTAACCAGCGCAGCCGCGACGTTGCGGCGCTTCGAGCAGCTGGCCAGCCATCGCTACCCTCGACCATCGGGGCTGAGAAAATCAGCAACCCATTTTTGCGCGTAGACGACAAATTGCTTCAAATATCGCTCGAAAACGAACTCGGCAAACCACTTCAGGAACATAATCAGCGTTTCGCAGCTCTCAGAGCGTGGAAAGATCGTTTCTGAATGTGTTCCAATCGCGCATTCGCCTAATTGCTGCACATAGCGGCTTGCTGTGGTGCCCCTGCCATACCTAAAATGTGGCACCACCTAAAATACGACAAAATAACGGTTTGATATTTTTATGAATAAACTTTTTCACCCTGCGCTTGTGACCGCGGCACTGATGACAGCATCAGTAACGATTTCAGGCTGTGCAGCGTTCTCGCCGAAGCAAGAAACAGTCGATAATTTAGGCCCTATGCCCGCCGTCACTGAAGACGGCGGTAGCCTCCCGCTCGAGGAAACCCAAACAGTTGAGCCAGAAACCCCTGTAGCGGACGCCGACATCTGGATACGCGTCCGCGCCGGCTTCTCGCTAGACCTCGATAGCGACAACAATCGCATTCGAGTGCAGCGCGAATGGTACGCCAAGCACCAAGCTTACCTTGATCGGGTCGCGACACGCGCTGAACGTTATATGTACTACATCGTCGAGCAAGCCGAGTCCCGCGACATGCCGCTTGAGCTCGCGCTGCTTCCCGTCGTAGAAAGCGCGTTTGACCCATTTGCCTATTCACACGGCCGCGCCGCTGGGCCTTGGCAGTTTATTCCTTCCACGGGCCGCATGTTTAAACTGCACCAAAACTGGTGGTATGACGGCCGCCGAGACGTCACAGCATCTACCGATGCCGCATTGGAATACCTCAGCCGCCTTGCTAACCGCTTTGATGGCGACTGGCTGCTCGCGCTCGCCTCCTATAACGCCGGTGCTGGCACCGTTTCAAAAGCCATCCGCTACAACAAGAAACGCGGGCTACCGACCGATTTCTGGAATCTTAATCTGCCGCGTGAAACGCGCGCATACGTTCCTAAGTTGATCGCGCTGAGTCAGTTGGTACGTAACCCGGAGCAATACGGCATCACCATTAAGCCTATTGCCGATACCGCCTATTTTGAGAAAATTGATGCTGGCAGCCAGATCGATTTAGCCGAAGCCGCCGAACTAGCCGGTATTTCACTGGAGGAATTGTATCTTCTTAATCCAGGCTATAGCCGCTGGGCAACGCCACCAGAAGGGCCGCATACACTGCTTATTCCTGTAGACCATGCAGAAGAATTTCAACAACGGTTAGCAGACTTACCTGAAGAGGCTCGTATGCGCTGGGATCGCTACACCATTCGTAGCGGTGACAGTCTGATTAGCATTGCCAATCGATATCAAACAACACCTGCGACATTGCGCACCGCCAATAAATTACGCGGTAACACTATTATTGCAGGCGACACCCTGCTCATTCCTAAGCCATCAGCACAACTTTCTGAATACAGCCTGAGCGCCGATGAACGTTTGTCGGCAGTGCAAAACAAGGGCGTCAGCGGCCGCGAAAAGCAGCACTATGCAGTGCGCAGCGGCGATTCATTTTGGAAGATTTCTCGACAATACAATGTCGGTGTTCGCGAACTTGCCAAATGGAACAACATGGCGCCAGGCGACCCGCTTAAAATTGGTCAAACGCTCGTTATTTGGTCAGCACAAGCAAGGGCTCCGTCAAGCAACAGCAATTCGTCCGCGCGCCCTGAAATGATTCGAAAAGTTAACTACGCGGTGCGCAATGGCGATTCACTTTCTCGTATCGCCAGCCGCTTTAATGTCTCAGTCAATGAAATTACCGACTGGAATCGTATTAACAAACAAAGGTACCTGCGCCCAGGTCAGCGCCTGACGCTGTATGTAGACGTCCGTAATGCGTACTAGTTTTTTTGCTGTATTTATCCTCATGCTGTGCGCCTTTGGGCACGCAGCAGAGCACTCTAAGACAACCGTGATCAGCCACGGTTACCTCCCCTTTGGCGAACTAAAATACCCAAAAGACTTTCAGCACTTTGACTATGTGAATCCAAACGCACCGAAAGGCGGTGAGCTTAAGCTTTATGCAGCGGGTACCTTTAGCTCCGTAAATCCGTACATCCTTAAAGGAAAAAGCCTCGCCGATACCACCGCCTATATTTTTGGTTACCTTGAATTAAGTGACTCTCTGTTAACCGGTGCCAGCCCCTATCACCATACAGCCGATGAAGCGCAAAGCGGCTACGGGCTGATTGCCGAAAGCATTGAATATCCGTTAGACAGGCAATGGTGCATCTTCACCTTACGGCCTCAAGCTCGCTTCAATGACGGTAAGAAAATTACTGCCGAAGATGTGGTCTTTAGCTTCAACACCTTAAAACAGGATGGTCATCCGCGGTTCGCCATCGCTTTACAAAACGTCGACAGCGCAAAGGCTCTTTCTCCGGATAGGGTTAAGTTTGAATTTAGCGGCAACAATCGCCGCGCGTTACCACTTACGGTCGGCCACCTTCCCGTTCTACCTAAGCATTATTGGGACAAGCACGACATTACCCGTGGCGACTTTACGCCCTCCGTAATGAGCAATGCCTACACCGTCAGTGAAGTCCTTCCGGGCAGACAGATAACTTTACGCCGGGACCCGAGCTATTGGGGCAAAGACCTTCCCGTTAACAAAGGCCGCTACAACTTCGACACCGTCGTTATTGATTTCTACCGTGACGCTCAGGTGGCCTTTGAGGCATTTAAAACCAATAGCTACGACATCCACCTCGATTATATTGCCAAGCACTGGGCAACCGCGTATGACTTTCCTGCGATAAAATCAGGCTCAGTAAAACGAGAAGCCATCAAACACAGTGAGCCTCAAGGCACCCAAGCGTTCTTTTTGAACTTACGTAAACCGCAATTCCAGGATATTCGGGTACGTGAAGCGCTCGGCCTACTGTTTGATTTTGAATGGACAAATAAATCGATATTTAATGGCGCATACAAACGCCAGACCACTTGGTTCCCGAATAGCAACAACACCGCAACCGGCATTCCACAAGGAAGAGAGCTCGCGTTACTCGAGCAATATAAGGCGCAGCTACCTGCCGATCTCTTTAGCAAGCCATTCCAACTGCCGATGACCGACGGCAGCGGGCACAACCGCAATCAGTTACGCCAAGCTCTCGCTCTTTTCAAACAAGCGGGCTGGGATATCAAGCAACAGAAACTGGTAAAGGTTTCTACGGGCGAACAGCTCAGCCTAGACATCGTAATCAATCACAACCCTGGCATGGAGCGCGTCATCCAGCCATGGCTAAGAAACCTTGAAAAAATCGGCATCAATACGAACTATCGTAGTATCGACTCTAGCTCTTACAAAGAACGCATGGATAAATTCGACTACGACGTCACCGTCTTAGTACTCTCACAACAAGCGTTCCCTGGACCGGAGCTGAAAGAGTACTTTCACTCAAGCTACGCCAACACGATTGGCGGAAACAACTTCTCAGGAATAAGCAATCCCGTTATTGACGGCCTCATCGAGACAACCTTAAGCGCCGACAACATTGACGACTATCGCGCTGCCATTCATGCACTCGACCGCGTATTACTCTGGAAGCATTACATTATCCCGCACTGGTATCTTGGTTATCATCGCATCGCATGGTGGGATAAATTTGGCCGCCCTGCTGCGCCGTCACTCTACAACCTTGGCACCGACACTTGGTGGAGCAAATCTCTTGAAGAATAATAAAAGTTTGTTTTTCTCACTTAATACCCTGGCAGTAAGCGCATCACTTCTTATCGCCACAGTCACGCTGCCGATAAACGTCTTCGCCGCTGGCGAAGAAAGCCATTCTTTATCAAAAAGCCACGCACTATCCATGTATGGGGATATTAAATACCCAGAGGGCTTCTCACACTTCGATTACGTGAATCCGAACGCACCCAAAGGCGGAAGCCTTCGATCGGCTACGATCGGTTCTTTCGACTCATTTAACCCTTTCATTTCAAAAGGCGCTCCCGCCGCAGGGCTCGCTTACCTTGGCAGTAGCTACATCTGGGACAGCCTTACCGTACAAAGCCTAGACGAACCTTTTACAGAATACGGTCTTATTGCTGAAAAAATGAAGGTTGCGGCTGATCAAAGCGCCGTCACCTTCTATCTGCGCAAGCAGGCACGATTTGCCGATGGCAAACCCGTTACCGCCGAAGATGTGCTCTATTCTTTTAAGGCTCTTAAAGAAAGTGGACGGCCATTTTATAGCTATTACTATGGCTCGGTGAGCAAAGCCGAGATCATTGATAAACACACCATCAAATTTTCATTCACTGAAAAGCAGAACCGAGAACTGCCGCTTATCATCGGCCAGCTTCCTGTTATCCCTAAACATTACTATGAAGGCCAGCTATTTCAGAAGGCGGATTTCACCTTGCCACTCGGTAGCGGCCCATACAAAGTGAAGGAGTTCAAACCAGGAAAACGTATTAGCTATGCATTGCGTGATGATTATTGGGCCAAAGATCTTGGTATCAATAAAGGGCAGCATAATTTCGCCAGCGTCACCTACGAATACTTTCTGGACGACACCGTATCGTTAGAAGCCTTTAAAGGCGGCAGCTACGATGTGCGCGTCGAAAGCAGCGCTAAAAACTGGGCCACTGCCTATGATTCACCGGCGCTTCGTTCTGGGAAAATCATCAAAAAGGAAATCGCCAACAAACAACCTGCAGGCATGCAAGGATTTGCCTTTAATCTACGCAAGCCAATCCTACAAGATCAGATTCTGCGCAAGGCAATGACTCTGGCATTAGACTTCGAATGGTCAAATACCAATCTTTTTTACGGGCAATACACCCGTACGCGCAGTTACTTTGACAACTCTGAGTTGGCGGCAACCCAGCTACCTGATAAAGCAGAGCTTGCTATATTGAATCAGTGGAAAGACCAACTGCCAGGGGAAGTCTTTACCAATGTCTATCAGCCGCCACGTACAGACACAGCATCCGGCATTCGAGGAAATCTGCGTGACGCGCAAAGGATGCTTGCTGTTGCCGGCTACAGCATCAAGGACAACCAGCTCTACACGCCTTCAGGACAGGCCGTTAAGATCGAAATTCTGCTGAGTTCGCCCATTTTTGAACGCATTGTTCTTCCCTTCACCCGCAACTTAAAAGTGCTTGGCGTCGAAGCAACGGTTCGTACCGTTGACAGCAATCAATACATTGAGCGCTTGCGCAAGTTCGACTATGACTTGGTTGTCGCCACTTTCGGTCAGTCAAACTCCCCTGGCAATGAACAACGTGACTACTGGAGCAGCGATGCTGCCGAGCGCACCGACTCACGCAATCTAATTGGCATTAAAGATCCGATCATTGATCAGCTTGTCGAGCTTGTCATACAAGCCGGCACGCGCGAAGAACTCATTACCCGCTGCCGCGCGCTTGACCGGGTTCTACAGTGGAACAACTTCGTCATTCCCAATTGGCATATCGATCGCTATCGCCTTGCCTATAGCAACGCCCTTCGCCACCCCGAAACGCTTCCGCCCTTCGGACTATCATTTGACTTTTGGTGGTCTGATGACGGATCAGCTACAGGTAATCCGGCGCAGAGTAATCGTTGATGCTTCGTTATATTACGAACAGGCTTTTACTGATTATTCCGACCCTGCTCGGCATCCTTTTGCTGAACTTTACGGTAATTCAGGCGGCACCCGGCGGTCCGGTTGAGAAGCTGATCGGCGAATTGAAAGGTATGAGCAGCGCAACAGGCTCAGGCTTCGCCGGCAGCAGCGCTGACCTTGCATCGAGCGGCGGGCCTTACCGTGGCTCACAAGGATTGCCAAAGGAATTGGTCGAGCGCATCGAAAAAATGTATGGCTTCGACAAGCCCGCGCCCAAACGTTTCCTTATCATGGTCAAGAATTATGCGACGTTCGATTTCGGCGAGTCCTATTATAAAGATAGATCCGTCACGGAATTGATCATCGAGCGCCTGCCAGTATCCATTTCCCTTGGCTTATGGAGCACCTTGCTTGCCTATATTATTTCTATTCCACTCGGTATTCGTAAGGCAATAAAGCACGGCGAAGCATTCGACATCTGGAGCAGTAGCGCCATTATTGTTGGCTACGCCATTCCAGCATTCCTCTTTGCCATGCTACTCATCGTTCTGTTTGCCGGCGGAAGTTATTGGGACTTATTTCCTTTACGGGGCTTAACCTCAGATAACTGGGATTCGCTTAGCTTGTTTGGTAAAGCAACGGACTATTTATGGCACATCACATTGCCAACCATTGCCATTGTTATTGGCAGCTTTGCGCCATTAACAATGCTAACGAAAAACTCTTTTCTCGATGAGATCAGTAAACAATACGTTCAAACCGCCCGCGCCAAAGGTTTAAAAGAAAATCAAGTTCTCTATCGACATGTTTTTCGTAACGCCATGCTGATTGTGATTGCAGGCTTCCCCGCTGCTTTTGTTAGTATGTTCTTTACCGGCGTGCTCCTAATCGAATACATCTTTTCGCTCGATGGCCTTGGCTTACTCGGATTCGAGGCCGTTATTAATCGCGACTATCCAGTTGTCTTTGGGACGCTGTTTATCTTTACCCTTATTAGCCTTTTATTAAAGCTAGTTAGCGACCTAACCTATGTTTTGGTTGATCCTCGCATCGATTTCTCGCGGAGGGACTTCTAATGTCTTTTCGGCTATTCACTCGAACGCCTCGCCGTCCTTTTAGCAATCCTGTCACCGAGCGCCAGTGGACGGCGTTTAAACAAAACAAGCGAGGCTATTGGTCACTCTGGCTATTTAGCTTTTTGTTTCTAACCAGCCTGTGTGCTGAATTTATTGCCAACGACAAACCGTTACTAGCCCGCTACCAAGGCGAAACCTATTTTCCGATCTTTGTGAGCTACCCCGAGACAACTTTTGGGGGCGTGTTTGAAACAGAAACAAGCTACCGCGATCCGTTTGTTGCCGAGCTTATTGAAGAAGACGGATGGATGCTGTGGCCACTTATCCCTTATAGCTACAACACCATTAACTACAATCTTACTACTCCTGCACCCGCCCCGCCGTCATCAGACAACTGGCTCGGAACAGATGATCAAGGCCGTGACGTACTGGCACGAGTGATCTACGGCTTTCGGCTCTCTGTCCTATTTGGTTTACTCCTTACGATCGCAAGCAGTATTGTTGGCATCATTGTTGGCGCCATTCAAGGCTATTACGGAGGCTGGATAGATCTTGCCGGGCAACGTTTTCTGGAAGTCTGGTCAAGCATGCCAACACTCTTTCTCATTATTATTCTGACCAGCTTCGTCGCACCCAATTTCTGGTGGTTGCTTGGCATCATGCTGCTGTTCTCTTGGATGGCGCTGGTCGACCTCGTCCGTGCGGAATTTCTAAGAGGGCGAAACTTTGATTACGTTCGCGCTGCTAGGGCGCTCGGCGTGCCCGCACCGGTTATTATGTTTCGACATATGCTCCCTAATGCCATGGTTGCCACCCTCACCTTTATGCCGTTTATTTTGAACGGCGGCATTGTGACGCTGACTTCTTTAGACTTTCTCGGCTTTGGACTTCCGCCGGGCTCGCCTTCGCTTGGTGAATTACTTGGCCAAGGCAAAGCTAACCTGCAAGCTCCGTGGCTCGGCATTAGCGCATTCGCATCGCTGTCGATATTACTGACGTTACTTATTTTTATTGGCGAAGCCATTCGCGATGCGTTTGACCCACGGAAGTTCCTGTCATGAGCACGTTACTTAGTATCCGCAATCTTCGCATTTGCTTTGCAGGGCAAGAGAAACCTGCGGTAGACGGCGTAAACTTTGCCCTCTCCCCCGGAAAAATGCATGCGCTTGTTGGCGAGTCAGGTTCAGGTAAATCATTAACCGCACTTTCCATCCTAAGGCTGCTTCCTCCCGCGGCACAGGTAAAGGCCGACGCCATCGAGCTCGATGGTGTTGACGTCACGGACTGGCGCGATGAAAAGCTGCGGCAGCTGCGTGGCGGTCGCATCGGCATGATATTTCAAGAGCCCCTGTCCGCACTAAACCCTTTGCATATCGTCGAACAGCAAGTCTGTGAAAATATTTTAATTCATCAACAAATCGATCGTCATAAGGCGCGGCTGCGCTGTATCGCCCTATTAGAAAAAGTACAGCTGCCAGACCCTGAACAAATCATGGCGCGTTATCCACATCAACTTTCCGGCGGACAACGGCAACGCGTCATGATCGCCATGGCATTGGCAAACGACCCTGCCCTATTGATTGCGGATGAGCCCACTACTGCTCTCGATGTCACCGTTGAAGAGAGCATTCTCGACTTGCTTAAACAACTGCAACGGGACCTTGGCCTCGGTGTTCTTCTTATCACGCACGATCTGGGCATCGTCGGACGTTACGCGGAAGAAGTCTCCGTAATGTGCGCCGGGAAAATCGTAGAACAAGGTAATACGGCCGCCGTACTCGCGGACCCACAGCATACCTATACCCGTCATTTGATCGATTCCGCCCCAGGCGGAACGGCGCCAACCCCAAGTAACTCAGGCACCCTCCTCCGTGCAAGCGCGCTTTCTGTTCGGTTTTCTCAACGTCTCGGCTGGCTCGGCAAAAAGAGCCATCTTACAGCCGTTAACAATGTCTCACTCTCCATTCGTCGCGGCCAAACACTGGGCGTAGTCGGCGAGTCCGGCTCAGGAAAATCAACGCTCGCTATGGCGCTGCTCCGACTCATTGATTCACGCGGCGATATTTCGTTGGGCGATATCCGCCTCGACGCACTCCGCGGCAAGCAAATGCAGCCATACCGAGCGCGCATGCAAATCGTTTTCCAAGATCCATGGGGGACGCTCAATCCACGACTAACGATCGGGCAAATTGTTGTCGAAGGCCTTGAAGTTCATCGCCGCGATCTCAACAAAACAGCAAGAGATGCGAGGGTTGCTGCCATACTGACCGAGGTAGGGTTAGAGGCAGAAATGCGGCATCGCTACCCCCACGAGCTTTCTGGCGGGCAACGCCAGCGCGTCGCTATCGCCAGAGCCCTCATTCTTGAACCGGAGCTGCTTATTCTAGATGAGCCTACTTCCGCACTTGATCGCAGCGTTCAGCATCAAGTTTTGGAGCTACTAAAAGCGCTCCAGCATCGACATAATCTGACGTACATCTTTATTAGTCATGATTTACGCGTTGTCCGCGGGATCAGCCATGATCTCATCGTGATGCGGGACGGCTGTATTGTCGAAAATGGTAACACTGAGTCGATTTTCCAATCCCCTCAGCAACCGTATACTCAGCAACTCATTCACGCGGCATTTGATGAAACCGTAAAGTACTAACCCAGACGCGTTCTTGCTAAACATCGCGACTCATTCACACCTAAGGATAAGGGAAGTAGACCATGGGCTTTTTAAGCGGAAAAAAATACCTGATCGTCGGCGTTGCCAGTGACCGTTCCATTGCAACGGGTATTGCCGAAGCCATGCATCGCGAAGGCGCAGAACTCGCCTTCACCTACCAAACTGAAAAGCTGCTTTCGCGGGTGATGAAGGCGGCCGAAAAGTACGGCAGCAATGCTGATCTTGTATTTCCTTGCGATGTGGTCAGTGATGAGCAGATCGAAGCTGTTTTCACTGCTCTGGCAAAAAAGTGGGACGGCCTAGACGGCATCATTCACGCCGTAGGTTTTGCACCAGGCTATGAGTTAGACGGCAACTTTGTTGACGTATCAACCCGTGAAGGGTTCCGAATCGCCCATGATATTTCTAGCTACAGCTTTGTTGCGCTGGCAAAAGCTGGGCGCGAAATGATGAAAGGTCGAAACGGTAGCTTGCTGACTTTAACCTACCATGCCGCGCGACAAACAGTGCCTAACTACAACGTTATGGGCATGGCGAAAGCCAGTCTAGAGGCAAGTGTACGCTACCTCGCGTCCAGCGTTGGTCCTGAAGGCACACGTGTAAACGGCATTTCAGCGGGCCCGATTAGAACGCTCGCGGCGTCCGGTATTAAGAAGTTTCGCATGATGCTCGATGCAAACGCCGCCAAGTCTCCGCTGCGTCGCAATGTCACCATTGAAGAAGTCGGTAACGCTGCCGCGTTCCTTTGCTCAGACCTAGCGTCCGGCGTTAGCGGTGAAATCATGTATGTTGATGGCGGCGCAAATACAGTCTCGATGGCCTTTGGCGACGAAGAGTAGCTTTCTTTTAGGTATAAAAAACGCGCCAATAGGCGCGTTTTTTATACTGCTAAACTTTCCCTATTGCCCTGCAGAAGCCTGTCCTAAGGATGAAAGCAATTCTTCATTGATCGTCACATCAACATTGTGGCGCACAAGCTCAATCGACTGACGCAGGGTACGATCACCTTCCGCCGCCGCCAATTCACCCAAAGCACGAGTCTGCTGCTCTGCAGTCAAAACAGTTGCAGCCCCTTCACGAACAGCGGTGACTTGAACCACTACCAAGTCGCCATTTGCCAAGCGTAGGACGCTAACAGGCCCCTGCTCACCAGCCGCGGGGCGACTCAAACTAAACGCTTCGCGAACAATCTGTAAGGCTGGATCTCTGCTATTACGCGTCAAGCCATTGGCGGAATCCGCCTCAGTGCCTAGGTCATCAACCAGGGCTTCAAACGCCGCGCCGGCAGACAGCTGTTCTCTCAACGCTTCCGCCTTTACATCAAGCTCATCCGCAGCACGCGCCAAACGGACCGACTCAACAATTGAATCTTTCACATCCGCCATTGGAATCGGCTCAGCTGGCCGAGTATCCGCTAGGCGAATGACCACATAGTGATTCTCACCTAACTCGATCATGTCACTATTGTGGCCATCTTTTTTCACTGCAGCGCTATTAAGCGCCTGAATCACCTGCGGATTGCTCGCAATGCCATTCGGAGCATCTAAACTAAACCAGCTAGAAGTCTTGATAGCAATGCCAACCACTTCAGAAGGTGTTTGCAGGTCGCCATGTTCAAACGCCAGTTCATCTAGCTGTGCGGCTTTTTCACTTAGCTCAGCGGTTATGCGAGCCTGTTTCAAATCACGGCGTATGCCTTCGGCAAGATCTTCCTGTGACGGTAGCTCGCGCTGAACAATATCTTCAAGCTTCAAAATATGAATATTATTTTCAACTTCGATCGCTGTTGAGACTTGCCCTTTATTCATGGAAAAAAGAACTTGTGCCATCTCTTCCGGTAACTCGCCGCGCGTAAACGTGCCTAGCTTGCCGCCCGTGTTTGCCGTTGCCTTATCATCTGAGTATTTCTTAGCCATTGCAGCAAAATCTGCACCCCTATCGATCTCTGCTTCAATCGTCGAAATTAACGACTGTGCCTCTTGATCAGTCCGTTCGTCACCAAGAGCTATCTGTATATGGGCGACTTGGCGCCGCTCAGAGTTAGCTGCAACGGCCTTAATCGCGCCAAGGCGAGCTTGATACTCCAAGGCAACATCTTCTTCGCTAATCACAACCTCAGAGGCCTTGGACGGATCAATTTCGATAAAAGAGAGCTGGAACTGCTGTGCCCGCATAAAGCTTTCAGCGTTCGCCTCATAATATGCCGCAACATCTTCGTCGCTCACGTCGTAGCTTTGCGCCAGCTTGTCTGCACGTTTGTGCGCAAAACGGATATCACGTTGCTGTTCGGCAAGACGACGCTGCTCTGTTAATTCGCCCGGCAATGCAAAGTCCGTATCGACGATGCCCGTACGAACTTGATTCATCAGCAAGTCGCCACGCAGGGAATTAATAAAGCCTGTCTCACTCATTCCACGATCTCGGACAAAGCGTTGAAAGCTTTCACGAGAGTACTTACCGTCTTGATGAAACGATGGCGCCGCATAAATAAGCTGTGCGGCCTGCGCAGTACTAATCAGCATGTTTGTACTATTGGCCTCGTGCATCATTAACTCGTTATTCACGAGCCCACCTAGCACCATGGCTGGCTGTATAAAGCTAGCAATCATAGCGCTATCAACCTGAGGGCTTTGCTGACGCATTTGTTGGCGCATTTGCTGAACCTTCGCGTCCAACTCAGCCGCTGAAATAGCGACCCCTGCTACTTCGGCAACGGACTTACCCTGAGGGCTGCTGGAGAAATAACCGTAAAAGCCCGTAATAATAAAAGGAACCATAAAGAGAACTAGCAGGGCTACCCCCACCGGACCTCGAACAAAAGTTCTAAACTGTTGCATTACTTTCTCCAAGTCGCCGGACAAACCGGGACGAATCTAGGCAGGCACTATTCAGACATTATTATTCATGCACTATAAACGCAAAAAAGCGCATCAAATGATACGCTTTTTTGCTTCCGGAGCAGAGCAAGATTGTGTCCCGTTAGCCATCTAGATTACCGATGGCTCTGCTCCGTGCGCGCGACTTAGATATTGACCGCGTCTTTTAGTGCTTTACCTGCTTTAAAGCCAGGAACAGTCGCCGCAGCGATCTGAATGGTTTTGCCGGTCTGTGGGTTACGACCTTCACGCGCAGCGCGCTGCTTAACCGCGAAAGTACCGAAACCAACGAGAGAAACCGAATCACCACTTTTTAGTGCGCCAGTAACAGATTCAATAGTTGCATCTAGTGCACGGCCTGCATCTGCCTTAGAAAGATCAGCTGCTGCTGCGATCGCGTCAATCAGTTCGGATTTATTCACAAATATTCCCCTTGATGGTTACCGGTTTTTTAAACGAGGCGTCTCGCACTCTCCGTGATGAAGCCGCCTTTATATCAACGCTACTTATGTTGCGTCAAGAATCCTACTGCAGAACCTGACCGAACATAAAGCAACTTATAAAAAGACTGACCTGTATTTCTCAAAGAATCTCCATTAGACAGAGATTACTTTAGAGTGGGAGCAGTATAACAGCGGAAATACCTGCTTTGGCGAGCACTATTCGCGATTAATTGAATATCTTTACTCTTTTACAAAGTCGCTTTAGTTTTACCTCAGAAGCCAATGATAATTCGAGAATTTTTCCGAATTATCCACCGCCTTTCCTCGTGTTTCACTAGGCGTACAGCGGCCAACAACAGAATCGGCGTGCATTTTTTGTACAATTATATTCAGAAGAGCCCTAGACGAGGCCAAGACCACGACAGCAAGTGGTACCAATGGTGACATCAAACTCTCGTAAAGCAGACAAAGAAAAGGGCCCTAACAAGGGCCCTTTTTAGATGAATCAGTGGGTACTGACTCGATCATCATCCGTACCAGATTTACTCGGATTATCGGCCGCGATATCTTCCTCAACCTCCTCCTGACTTAACGCTGTTGGCACATGCTGTAGGGCAACGGCTAAAACCTCGTCAATCCACTTCACCGGAAAAATCTCCAGCGCCGCCTTAATGTTGTCCGGAATTTCCTTGAGGTCACGCTCGTTCTCTTTGGGAATCAAAACCTTCTTGATGCCACCGCGGTGCGCAGCTAGCAGTTTTTCCTTCAATCCTCCGATCGGCAGCACCTGTCCGCGCAAGGTAATTTCACCTGTCATCGCCACATCCGCTCGTACAGGAATGCCTGTTAAAACAGAGACTAACGACGTACACATCGCCACGCCCGCACTGGGTCCGTCTTTCGGCGTTGCGCCCTCAGGCACATGAATATGGAAGTCATTACGATCTAATGCGCGGCGGCGAATGCCCAATGTACGGGCCCGACTTTTTACGACTGTCCACGCAGCCTGAATCGATTCCTGCATGACGTCGCCGAGAGAGCCGGTGCTAGTAACGCGCCCCTTACCCGGTACAGCCACACCTTCGATGGTCAATAGCTCACCGCCCACCGACGTCCATGCGAGTCCGGTAACCTGCCCTATCTGGTCTTCTTCCTCGGCACGACCAAAGCTAAATTTCTGTACGCCGAGGTAATATTCAACGCCCTCACCGACAACCTTCACAGGATCTAACGCCCCAGCGAGGAGGTGCTCTTTAACCACCTTACGGCAGACTTTTGATATTTCACGTTCTAGACCACGCACACCCGCCTCACGAGTGTAATGGCGCACCATATGGCGAAGACTAGAGTCGTCTATTTCAAGCTCTCCGGCTTTTAGGCCATTCGCTTCAATTTGCTTAGGCACCAGATATTGACGGGCGATATTCACTTTCTCGTCTTCTGTGTAGCCAGGAATCCGAATAACTTCCATTCGATCAAGTAACGGGGCTGGAATATTCATCGAGTTCGACGTGCAAATAAACAGCGTCTCAGACAAGTCATAATCCACTTCGAGATAATGATCATTGAACGCGTTGTTCTGCTCTGGATCTAAAACCTCTAATAGCGCCGAGGCAGGATCGCCACGCATATCCATTCCCATCTTGTCGATTTCATCAAGCAAGAACAGTGGGTTACGTACGCCAACTTTCGACAACTTTTGAATAACTTTACCGGGCAAAGAACCGATGTAAGTACGACGATGGCCGCGAATTTCAGCCTCATCACGTACACCGCCTAGCGCCATACGAATAAACTTACGATTTGTTGCTTTGGCAATAGACTGCCCCAGAGATGTCTTACCGACACCTGGAGGGCCAACCAAACACAAAACGGGGCCTTTAACTTTGCCGACACGGTTCTGGACCGCAAGAAACTCAAGAATACGATCCTTCACTTCCTCAAGACCGTAGTGGTCCTGATCGAGAACTTGCTGAGCCATTTTCAAGTCATGACGGACACGACTACGCTTTTTCCACGGAACGTTAACCATCCAGTCAAGGTAGCTACGCACAACCGTCGCTTCCGCAGACATTGGCGACATCATCTTCAGCTTGTTCAACTCTGCCTTAGACTTTTCCTTCGCGTCCTTGGGCATGCCACTGGCATCAATGCGCTTTTCGATTTCTTCAAGCTCATTGCCGCCGTCATCCATGTCGCCAAGCTCTTTCTGAATAGCTTTCATTTGCTCATTCAAATAGTACTCGCGCTGGCTTTTCTCCATTTGTTTCTTAACACGGCCGCGGATGCGCTTTTCAACTTTTAAGACATCAATTTCCGCTTCCATCAAGCCAATTAGATGTTCGACCCGCTCACGCGTGTCACTCATCTCTAGAATTTCCTGCTTTTCTTCAATTTTTAATTGCAGATGAGCGGCAATGGTATCGGCAAGACGGCTCAGCTCATCAATACTGGATACAGAACTGACGATCTCCGGAGCAACCTTCTTAGACAGTTTTACGTACTCTTCGAACTGTCCTAGCAATGACTTGCCGAGACCATCCATTTCATTTTCGTCAGGGGGGGTCTCTTCGACAATTTCGGCATCGGCAACGACGACATCATCTAAGAAATCCGTACTTAATACGGTGGCACGGGAAACACCTTCGACCAACACCTTCACGGTGCCATCAGGCAACTTCAGCATTTGCAGAACCGTACTAACGGTGCCGACCGCATGAAGGTCGTTATCGTTGGGCGCGTCGTCCGACGCATTACGCTGGGCAACCAACAGAACCTGTTTATCCCCTTTCATCGCTTGTTCTAACGCACTAATCGATTTAGCACGCCCAACAAACAACGGGATAACCATGTGCGGATAAACCACTACGTCACGCAGTGGTAAAAGTGGAATTTTTTTAAGCACCTTCAGCCTCGCTAGTCGGCTACGACACATTAATTTTTGACTTATTAAACCCTAATCCTAGGCAGTCATTAATCTGGCGCAGCTTTGGAAGGAGGATGCTCACTGTTGCTGTTCTCAAAAATTAACAGTGGCTCCGAGTCGCCACGAATGGAGGCTGCGTCAATAACAACTTTAGACAGACCTTCCATAGATGGCACTTGATACATGGTGTCGAGTAACACATTTTCAAGGATGGAGCGCAAACCCCGTGCGCCGGTCTTACGCTCCATTGCGCGGTTCGCAACAGCCCGTAAAGCATCATCACGGAAGTCTAACTCAACGCCTTCCATATCGAACAAGCGTGCATACTGCTTTGTCAGCGCATTGCGTGGTTCGGTAAGAATTTGAATCAGTGCGTCTTCAGACAATTCTTCCAGCGTGGCAATCACCGGCAAACGACCTATAAATTCCGGAATCAAACCATACTTAATCAAATCTTCTGGCTCGCAATCTTGGAACAACTCACCAAGGCTACGACTTTCATCTTTGGTCTTCACGTCGGCAGAAAAGCCAATACCACCCTTTTCAGAGCGCGCACGAATAATTTTATCTAAGCCGGCAAAGGCTCCGCCGCAAATAAACAAAATATTCGCTGTATCGACTTGCAAGAATTCCTGCTGTGGATGCTTACGACCACCTTGTGGCGGAACGGATGCAACCGTGCCTTCGATCAGTTTTAGCAACGCCTGCTGAACACCTTCGCCGCTGACATCGCGAGTAATCGAAGGGTTATCCGATTTACGCGAAATTTTGTCGATCTCATCAATATAAACAATGCCCTGCTGGGCCTTCTCTACATCGTAATCACACTTCTGCAATAACTTCTGAATAATATTTTCGACGTCTTCACCGACATAGCCCGCTTCGGTCAGTGTAGTTGCGTCAGCAATCGTAAAGGGCACATCAAGCAAGCGAGCCAAGGTTTCAGCAAGCAATGTCTTACCTGAGCCGGTTGGCCCGATAAGCAAGATATTCGACTTTCCTAGCTCAACTTCATCTTTACCCTTTCCACCACGGCGCAAACGTTTGTAATGGTTGTACACCGCAACGGCCAATACTTTCTTGGCGCGCTCTTGACCGATCACATACTCGTCCAGCGTGACTTTGATTTCGTCCGGCTTCGGCAGCTTTTCGCTGGAGGAATCGCTTGTGTCTTCCTGCACTTCTTCACGAATGATGTCGTTGCACAGATCTACGCACTCGTCGCAGATAAACACAGAAGGCCCCGCAATCAACTTGCGTACTTCGTGCTGGCTTTTGCCGCAAAATGAACAATACAGCAGCTTGCCGTCGTCTTTACCGCCTGACTGGTCGGCCATCAGATTTCCTCAAAAAACGCGTCTAACAAAGTTACGATGCAGCTATCTGGCAGGTATTTCAAGACCGAATACACCGCTGCGCCAACCGTTAGATAAAATTTTACTAAAACTGGGCCATTAGGTTATCAATGGCCCTATAAATAGCCCTATACAGTACCGAAACGCGCCTACTTAGCCGCAGGTGCGCTCGCACGGCTGGTTAGCACTTGGTCGACAATGCCATATTCTTTAGCATCGTCGGCACCCATGAAGTTATCTCGATCGGTGTCTTTCTCAAGGCGTTCCAGCGGCTGACCAGTATGATGCGCCAGCAGTTGATTCAAGCTGCCCTTAATCTTCAAGATTTCCTTAGCGTGAATCTCGATATCAGAAGCTTGCCCCTGAAAACCGCCAAGTGGCTGGTGAATCATAATGCGCGAGTTAGGCAGTGCTTGGCGCTTACCGCTAGCGCCCGCTGCGAGCAAAAATGCCCCCATGCTGGCCGCTTGACCGATACACATCGTCGACACGTCAGGCTTAATAAACTGCATGGTGTCATAAATAGACATCCCTGCCGTGACAGAGCCCCCGGGGCTATTGATGTACAGGTTAATGTCTTTGTCTGGGTTCTCAGACTCGAGGAATAGCATCTGCGCGACAATCAGATTCGCCATATGATCTTCGACTTGACCAACCAAGAAGATCACCCGCTCTTTCAATAGCCGCGAATAGATATCATAGGAACGCTCGCCACGAGCTGTCTGCTCGACGACCATTGGCACCAGCTGGGAGCGCGTTGGATCTTCGATCAGCTTATTCATTTCCGGTGTAAGCGTAGTAATCCGGCTTAAATCAATCATGGATGCCATTCCTAGTTATATTCATCGTGGAGCCTCAATAACATGCTTGGCTCGCTAGCTACCAAGCATGTTATGACGCCGGCGAAGCGGGCGTCCATAAAAGGTAGGGTTTAAGTGCATCAACTGCTGCTTTCTTGACCGCCATGCCTAAAAACTGTGCACTAGAAGCAAAAATGGGGCCCGTAGGCCCCATTTTCAAGTGCAACTTACGACTTTTTTAGCCGCCTTGCTGATTCTGACGAGTCGCCTCTTCATAAGAGACTGATTTCTCAGAAACCTGAGCGCTAGCCAGAACGAGGTCGACGACCTGCTGCTCCAATACAGCGCCTTCGATCTGCTGCAGCTGCTGCGGGTTGCCGTAGAAATAGTTAATCACTTCTTCTGGCTGCTCATATTGGCCCGCAATCTCTTCGATATGCGCGCGAACCTTATCAGCATCTGCCTTAAGCTCATTCTTTTCTAGCACTTCACGAACGACCAAGCCAAGGCGAACGGAACGCTCAGCCTGCTCGGAGAACAGCTCTTCAGGCAACATTGCTGGGTCGAAGCTCTGCCCGCCGCCGAACTGCTGCAACATCTGCTGACGCATGCGCTGAATTTCGCCATTTACCAAGGCTTTTGGCACATCAAAGTCATGCGCCTTCACAAGGCCGTCCATTACCTGCTCTTTAACCTTGGCGCTAACGGCATTCTTAAGCTCACGCTCCATGTTCTTGCGTACTTCTTCCCGGAACTTAACCGGATCAGCGTCTTTCACGCCAAAGCCTTCCATAAAAGTGCCGTCAATTTCAGGCAGCTCCTGACGCTCAACCTTATTGACGGTCACTTTGAACTCTACCGCCGCGCCGGCTAGCTCTTCAGCCTGATAATCTGCTGGAAAAGTTAGCTTCAGGGTTGTCTCTGCACCACTTTTAAGGCCCTTAAGCCCGTCTTCAAAACCTGGAATCATAGAGCCAGATCCAAGCACAAGGTCTTGCCCTTTCGCTGATCCGCCTGCAAAGGCCTCACCGTCTTTGAACCCTTCATAATCGATGTTCACACGATCATTATCCGCAGAAGCATCCGCCACTTCGGACCAAGCGGCACGCTGCTTACGCAACGTTTCAATCATGGTATCGATATCCGCGTCTGCAACATCCGCGCTTAGCTTTTCAACGGCAATGCCGTCAAAGCTCGCCAACGCTATAGAGGGATAAACGTCGAAAGTGGCGACAAACTCAAAGTCCTTACCGTCTTCGATTGCTTTAGGCTCGAACTGCGGCATGCCCGCTGGCTCAATTGCTTCGCTCTTCACCGCTTTCAGGAAGCTGTCGCGCATTAAATCGCCGAGCACTTCATTGCGGACCGCATCGCCATAGCGACGCTTCACTTCACGCATTGGCACTTTGCCTGGACGGAATCCGTCGATGCGCAACGTTTTCTGCGCCTCTTGCAGGCGGGTTTCAATGACCGTCGCCAGATTTTCACCTGGGACACCTACGGTCATACGACGACCAAGACCTGAAGTTGTTTCTACAGAAACCTGCATAACGTCCTCTTTTGCAAAGCATTAGCATTAAAAAAGAGCCAGATGAGCAAGCCCAACTGGCGTGATAAAGGGGGCGCATTATAAAGGAGGTGTGCGGGGTTGCATACAGCCTAGCTCAGGCAAACCCTCTTCTGGTGCGATAACCTCTACAAAAGGCGTTTCAGCAACAATAACCACCCCACAAACTGCCCGGGCATAAAAAAACCCCTGACGCGTTGCATCAAGGGTTTTAGAATTGGGGTGGCTGATGGGGCTTGAACCCACGACCGCCGGAATCACAATCCGGAGCTCTGCCAACTGAGCTACAGCCACCATTGAAACTGGTTTGAAACCGACTTAGATCGATCCTACAGGACTGGCGCGCCTGGCAGGACTCGAACCTGCAACCTACGGCTTAGAAGGCCGTTGCTCTATCCGGTTGAGCTACAGGCGCATGCGTAGACCACTTAAACTCCGCAACTTGTTAACGTGCTCTTTCGAGCCAACCAACAATCTACTGTCACAGTACTGTTACGAATTACACTCGACGGATGGTCGGGGAGGAGGGATTCGAACCCCCGACATCCTGCTCCCAAAGCAGGCGCGCTACCAGGCTGCGCTACACCCCGAAATACTACCCGTACGAGCGAGGCGGCATCTTACTCACCACCCACCTTGCCGTCAACAACATGAACAAAGATTTCGTTAATCGACGCACCATTTGTACGCGTTTTGCGCAACGCTGTCACGCGTGCGAGAATCTCGCCGCAAAATCCCCCGCAAATGACGAAAGAGAAATCAGCATGAGCGCATTAGTATTGGACGGTAAAGCGTTGGCCCAGCAGTTCGAGCAGGAAATGCGAGCGCGGGTGGAAAAGCTCAAACAAAAAGCCGATGGTCGAAAGCCTATTCTGGCTACTATTCTGGTCGGCGCTGATCCAGCCTCTGCCACCTATGTAAAAATGAAGGGCAACGCCTGCGAACGCGTTGGCATGGGCTCTATTCGCGTAGAACTTGCCGACACGACAACCACAGAGCAGTTGTTGGCCGAAATCGAAAAGCTCAACGCCAACCCAGATGTTCACGGCATCCTGTTACAGCACCCTGTTCCTGGGCAGATTGATGAGCGTTTGTGCTTTGACGCCATCGACCTTGAAAAAGATGTCGACGGCGTCACCTGCCTTGGCTTTGGCCGCATGAGCATGGGTGAAAGCGCTTATGGCTGCGCCACGCCACAGGGCATTATGCGTCTTCTTGAGCACTACAAGGTGCCGCTGGAAAGCAAGCATGCTGTTGTTGTCGGCCGTAGCGCTATTCTTGGCAAACCGATGGCAATGATGCTGCTAAATGCCAATGCAACCGTCACCATTTGCCATAGCCGCACCAAAGATCTCGCCGCACATATTCGTCAGGCAGACATCGTCATCGGCGCAGTGGGCAAGCCTGAGTTTATCAAAGCAGATTGGATTAAAGATGGCGCTGTGGTTGTTGACGCAGGCTACCACCCACAAAAATGTGGGGACATTGAATTGGAACCACTAACGGGCCGTGTTTCTGCCTATGCTCCGGTACCCGGCGGCGTCGGCCCAATGACAATTAATACGCTGATTTTCCAAACGCTCGAATCCGCAGAAAAGTCGCTCGGCACGCCTAGCGTTTAACCCGAGCATGTAAATTAGTCACTAAAAATACTACGCCAAAACGAATAAAGGCCCTTCTTCAGGGCCTTTTTCATATCTTGTCTATCTCTTTGATCGTAACGCGTTTTATCCCGCTCAACCCGTAACCGATACTTCGGCTGCATCACCGCACTTTTCGCAGGGCCTTTCTCATGCTTGTTCATAACCACCTCTGGTCCAACTACTTTCATTACCACCACTAACGCGACACGATAGATACCCTTAAGCGCCCTCTCGCACCACCCCGTTAGGCAATACAAGAGAGCGTTTAATTTAAAAGCCTTCTTTAAGCCCTACCGTCATATTAAACACCAGCTTCTCGGTCGTGCTATCTCGATCGACGGCGAAATACCCTTCTCGCTCAAACTGATAACGGGTTTCCGGTAACGCGCCAAGCAATGACTCTTCTGCCAACGCCGCAGGCAGAGACTCTAGCGAATCCGGATTAATATTCGACAAGAACGTTAACCCTTCCTCAGCAACCTTATCGGGATTCGCCTCATTAAATAGACGGCTATAACGGCGCACTTCACAAGGAACATTGCGCGTTGCTGAGACCCAATGAATTACGCCGCGCACTTTACGTCCTTCTGGATTTTTGCCAAGCGTATCTGGGTCATATGTGCAGCGCACTTCCGTAATATTACCGGCGGCGTCTTTAATCACTTCGTTAGCGCGAATCACATAGCCGTATCGCAGGCGCACCTCTGAATCGAGAACCAGCCGCTTAAACTTCTTATTTGCTTCTTCTAAAAAGTCTTCGCGATCAATAAACACTTCGCGGGTTAACGGGATTTTCCGCGTGCCAAGCGCTTCGTTCTGCGGGTGCACAGGCGCATCCAGCATTTCTTCATGGCCGTCTGGCAGATTCTCAATGACCAATTTCAATGGGCGTAGCACACAAAATGCTCGCGGTGCGTTCTGATTTAAATCATCACGAATCGCCGACTCGAGCATGCCCATATCCACCACCGAATCGGCCCGCGCCACGCCGACCATTTCACAAAACTTGCGTAAACTGGCTGGGGTGTAACCGCGCCGACGTAGACCGGCAATCGTCGGCATACGCGGGTCATCCCAGCCGCCAACATAACCGCCATCAACAAGGTCTTTCAATTTGCGCTTACTGGTCACGGTATAATTAAGATTTAGTCGTGCAAATTCGTACTGACGCGGCGCCGCCGGCAGAGCGCAATGCTCAATAACCCAGTCGTACAGAGGCCGATGAGCCTCAAACTCCAATGTACAAAGACTGTGAGTCACGCCTTCCAGCGCATCTGAAATGGGGTGGGTAAAATCGTACATGGGATAGATACACCATTTATCACCGGTTTGATGATGATGAATCTTACGCACACGATACAAAGTCGGATCACGCAGACTGATATTCGGGCTGGCCATATCAATTTTTGCTCGCAGAACGGCGGCGCCTTCATCAATATCACCGTTTTTCATCTGCTCGAACAGTGCCAAGTTTTCCTCGACACTGCGCTCACGATACGGGCTCGGCTTGCCGGGCGCTTTTAACGTGCCGCGATACTCGCGCATCTCATCGGCGGTAAGGCTCTCAACATAGGCCAGCCCCTTCTTTATCAACTCAACCGCACAATCGTAGATTGTATCGAAGTAACCGGACGCATAGCGCACGTCCCCCGCCCACTCAAAACCCAGCCAGCTGACATCGCGCTGAATAGACTGGATGTACTCGTCTTCTTCTTTCGCCGGATTGGTGTCATCAAAGCGTAACTGACAGTCACCCTGGTAAGCCTCTGCAATCCCGAAGTTCAAGCAAATCGACTTCGCATGGCCGATATGGAGATAACCATTCGGCTCTGGCGGAAAGCGCGTAACGATACGAGCATGCCTTCCCTGCGCCAGATCCTTCTCAATAATCTGGCGAATAAAGTTAGTTGGGGCCGTCTTGGTCTCGGAATTCTGGTCAGTCATCGCTAGGGGACGCCTTACGCTAAGGGATGCCTTATTAATTGATACATAAGGCGCCCTTAATTGGTGGAATTAGGTGGCTGAAATCATCGGGGCGCTAGTGTACAGTGCCCAATCTCACCATCCAAGCTAGGGAGTTAACATGAAAGCGGTGCTGCATACCACGTACGGGGATATCACCATTGAACTGAACGCCGAGAAGGCCCCCGAAACAGCAGCGAATTTCGCTCAATACGTTAAGGACGGCTTCTATAACGGCACTATTTTTCATCGCGTCATCCCGAACTTCATGGTTCAGGGCGGCGGGTTTGACGAAAAAATGAGCCAAAAGCCAACTCGGGATACCATTAAGAACGAAGCGGACAACGGCCTTTCGAACGAAACTGGCACGATTGCCATGGCACGCACCAGCGATCCGCACTCAGCCAGCGCCCAGTTCTTTATCAACATTGCTGACAACCACTTCCTCGATAAAGCACGCTCGCAGGACGGCTGGGGCTATGCAGTATTCGGGAAAGTCACCGACGGCATGGACGTTGTTAATAAAATCAAAGGCGTCCCAACCGGCAGCAATGGCGGCCACCAGGACGTTCCGCGTGAAGCTGTTTTAATTGAATCTGCAGACCTGATCGAGGAATAAGCCATGCGTTGGTTACTGACATTATGTGCACTGATTAGCTTGCCCGCTTTTGCGGCCAACCCGCTGGTGAAAGTCGAAACCAGTAAGGGCGACATCGTTATCGAGCTATACGCCGATAAGGCACCAAAATCAGTAGCCAACTTTCTCCAATACGTAGACGACGGCTTCTATAACGGCACCGTTTTCCACCGTATTATTGACGGATTTATGATTCAAGGCGGCGGCTTTGACCAGCAGTACCAGCAGAAAGCGACCCGTCCTGCTGTCGAGAATGAAGCCGACAATGGCCTAATCAACCGTCGCGGCACCATCGCCATGGCGCGCACGAATGATCCACATTCCGCCACCGCCCAGTTCTTTATTAATACCGTCAACAACAGCAGTCTTGACCATCGCGATAAGTCACAGCGTGGCTGGGGTTACACCGTATTTGGCCGAGTCACCAAAGGACTTGGCATCGTCGACATCATTGAAAAATCACAAACAGGCTCCGGCTCTTTAGGCGGATACCCTGCCCGTGACGTCCCACGCGACGCTATTGTAATTAAAACGGTATCGCGAGTAGCCGAGGCCAAGCCTGCAGCGGCCCCTGCAAAGAAATCAGAAGCAGACGCGGAGCCAACGTCTAAATAATGTCGTACACACTTTTCATTTCCGATCTGCATCTCGATGAAAGCCGCCCGCAACATTTAGCTGCCCTTGAGCACCTTATGAAAGAGCACGGCGGCGTTGCCGATGCGCTCTACATTCTCGGCGATTTATTTGAAACGTGGATTGGCGACGATAACGACAGTGCGTTTAATCTGCGTGCGATCAGCGCCTTTAAACGCTTCTCCTCCACAGGCAGCAAACTCTTCTTTATGCACGGCAACCGCGACTTTCTGCTGGGCGAAGACTTTGCTCAGCAAGCCGGCGGCACTCTCATTGCCGAGAGAACCGTCGTTAACCTATACGGCACACAAGCGCTTCTCATGCATGGCGACAGCCTATGTACAGAAGACGAGAAGTATCAGCAATTTCGTGCCATGGTGCGACAGCCTGCTTGGCAACAAGGCATGCTAACAAAGTCGCTTGCCGAACGCCGCGCCATCGCAGACGGCATGCGCATGCAAAGCCAACAAAACAATGAAAATAAAGCGGCAAACATCATGGATGTCACCCCTGAAGAGGTGGTGCGCGTGATGGAAGAAGCTGGCGTAAACGACCTTATTCATGGCCATACTCATCGCCCGAATGTGCATAGTGTGCAACTCGCCGATCGCATGGGAACGCGCTGGGTTCTCGGTGATTGGGGCAACAGCGCTTGGCTTATTCGTGCCAGCAAAGACGATATCGAGCTCACCAACTTCGACATCGCGTAAGGCTTTTTGGCTTTATTCAGCGCCCCATCGCTTGCAAGCACGCCGAGTTATTTGAAGCTTACGCTGGCACACCGGCATGAAAACGAAACTCTGTATCAGCCCCTTCGACAAGCAACTTCTCGTGCTCACGAAAGAATGCAATTCGCTCACTAAGATCGTCTTTGGTGTAAAGCTTGGCTAGCGTCAAATAGTCTTCAAAATGCCGCGATTCACTTTTTAACAAAAACTTATAATAACGGCCAAGCTCTTCATCAACATGGGGCGCTAACGCCGCGAAGCGTTCACACGAACGCGCCTCAATAAAAGCACCAATGATTAATATATCAATCAGGCGCTCAGGCTCTTTCGTGCGCATGTGTTGACGCATGCCACCAGCGTAACGAGACGGCGTCATATGGTCATAGACCACGCTGCGCTTTCGCATAATGTCGAGCACTTGCTCAAAGTGAAGCAATTCTTCGCGAGCTAAACGACTTAATGCGTCAAGCAATTCGGGACGGTCAACATAGCGGAACATTAAATTAATCGCCGTGCTCGCGGCTTTTTTCTCGCAGTGCGCGTGATCAATCAGCAGTGTTTCCGGATGCTGCAGAGCCCACTCAACCCATTGGGTCGGCGTTGGGCACGCTAAAAAATCTTGGATTGCTGAAATATCATGCACCGTCTTCACCCATATCACACATAGTCGTCACCGGATAATAAGGCCGGCATTGTAGAAGCGCACAACAGATGAATCCAGCACGATGCTCAAACACTGAAGGCAAACACTTTGCAGGCGATCAACTGGTCACCATACGCGGAGCAGATTTAACACCCTTCCCGAGCCCCTACCCCGTGCGACGCTAAACCTGCATAATCGCCAACCTATATGGGACGCAAAACACACCAAGCAACACTACAGCTCCGCGGACGCCTCGCCACAGGCGTGCTGCGCCTCATGGCACTGCTACCATTTCAAATGAATCGCGTCGTCGGCCGCCTGATTGGCTTGCTGTTATGGCAACTAAACGGCACTAGCCGCAGCGTTACTGAAATCAACCTTAAACGATGCCTGCCCGAGCTATCTACTGAGCAACGCGATCTACTGGCACGGCAATCGCTCATCGAAACCGGCAAAGGTATGGCTGAGCTTGGCTGGGTTTGGCATCACCCTGAACAGGCTCTCGCTCTAACAAACGGCGGCAATAGCGAATTCGACACTGCACTCCGTAGCGGTGCGCCAGTCATCGTCCTCGCCCCCCACCTTGGTTGCTGGGAGGTGCTGAATTTCTGGCTGGCGAAGCAAGCGCCCATGCACGCCATGTTTTTACCCAGCGGCGTTCAACGACTCGACAATCTTGTCCGCAACAGCCGCGAGAAAATTGGCAGCACTATGCATCCGGCAACAGCGCGAGGCGTCGCCACCTTGGTTCGGGCGCTGAAAAAAGGCCATAGCCTTACCGCGATATTGCCCGACCAGGTCGCCGATCGCCGTGGCGGACGCTTTGCCGACTTTTACAAGCAGCCGGCTTGGACCGGCACGCTATCCACCAAGCTCATTCAACAAACCGGCGCCCAAGTCTTTATGGCTTTCGCTAAGCGACTCACCGACGCAAGCGGCTATCAGGTCATCATGCAGCCAGCGGACAAAGATATTTATTCTAAGGATATCGATACCTCTCTTGCAGCCCTCAACCGCGCCATAGAGTCGCTGATTGCAGAAGCCCCCACTCAGTATCTATGGAGCTACAAGCGCTTTCGGCGCGCTCCAGAAGGTCAGATCAAGCCCTATTGATCAGATTAACGAAGCGCCGCCGTCCGAACCTGTACTCTTCCTCCCGTGCGGGAGGCACATACCACCACTATCACCTTGCGTGAATAGCGGGTATCACCGCCATTAACGACATTTATTCTCCCCATCCCTACCCAGCAAACCTCGCCTTCTATATAATCGCCCTCCTCGAATTACCCCATACCAAACCCTAATCATTTGATTTCCAAAAGAAATCAAACCACCGAGACGAGGGATCTGCTGTGTTAGAAGCTTACCGCAAACAAATCGAAGAACGTGCTGCCGAAGGCATTCCACCAACGCCGCTAGACGAACAACAAGTCGCTGCATTGGTTGAATTGCTGAAGAACCCTCCGGCTGGCGAAGAAACCGTTCTGGTCGACCTTCTGGAAAATCGCATTCCACCTGGCGTAGACCAAGCTGCCTACGTTAAAGCTGCGTTCCTTGCAGACGTCGCCAAAGGCACAGCAACTTCACCTCTCGTATCACGTAATCACGCCACTAAACTACTCGGCACCATGCAAGGCGGCTACAACGTTGCCCCGCTGGTTGATCTACTCGACGATAAAGAAGTTGGCGCTACAGCAGCCGAAGCACTCAAGGGCACGTTACTGGTATTTGATGCCTTCCACGACGTGGAAGAAAAAGCAAAAGCTGGCAACGAACTAGCGAAAGCAGTCATGCAAAGCTGGGCTGATGCCGAGTGGTTTACCAACCGTGCAGACGTTGCCGAAAAAATGACGGTTACCGTCTTTAAAGTAACCGGTGAAACGAACACAGATGATCTGTCGCCTGCGCAAGATGCGTGGAGCCGCCCAGATATTCCATTACACGCCAACGCCATGTTGAAAAACGAACGCGAAGGCATCTTCCCTGAAAAAGCCGGCGAAATTGGCCCGCTTAAACAGATGGAAGAATTGAAAGCCAAAGGCCACCCTGTTGCCTATGTAGGCGACGTTGTTGGCACCGGCTCTTCACGTAAGTCTGCAACAAACTCCGTTCTGTGGCACTTCGGCGACGACATTCCATTCGTACCAAACAAACGCGCTGCGGGCGTTTGCATCGGCGCCAAAATCGCTCCAATTTTCTTTAACACTATGGAAGATTCCGGCGCCCTCCCGTTCGAGTGCGACGTTTCCAACATGAACACTGGCGACGTCATCGACATTTACCCTTTTGCAGGTAAAGTCGAAAAGGACGGCAGCGTTATTGCTGAGTTTGAATTGAAGTCACAAGTGCTGCTCGACGAAGTACGTGCTGGTGGCCGTATTAATTTGATCATCGGTCGCGGTCTAACCACTCGCGCACGCGAAGCACTTGGCCTGCCTGTATCCGAATTGTTCCGCAAGCCAGAACAACCAGGTGACAGCAACAAAGGCTACACGCTTGCGCAAAAAATGGTCGGCAAGGCATGTGGCATAGAAGGCGTTCGCCCTGGCATGTACTGCGAACCCAAAATGACCACCGTTGGCTCGCAAGACACCACCGGCCCAATGACCCGTGACGAATTGAAAGACCTCGCCTGCCTAGGCTTCCAAGCTGATTTGGTCATGCAGTCTTTCTGTCACACTGCGGCGTACCCGAAGCCAGTAGACGTGACCACGCACCACACACTGCCTGACTTTATTATGAACCGCGGTGGCGTTTCATTGCGTCCCGGCGACGGCATCATTCACAGCTGGCTGAACCGCATGCTACTGCCTGACACTGTCGGCACCGGCGGCGATTCTCACACACGCTTCCCTCTGGGCATTTCTTTCCCTGCGGGATCCGGCCTCGTTGCGTTTGCGGCAGCCACAGGCGTTATGCCGCTGGACATGCCTGAATCTGTGTTGGTTCGCTTTAAAGGCGAACGTCAGCCAGGGATTACGCTGCGCGACCTCGTTCATGCGATTCCACTACAAGCGATTAAAGAAGGCCACCTAACCGTTGCTAAGGCTGGCAAGGTTAACGTCTTCTCTGGTCTGGTACTGGAAATCGAAGGCCTCGAAGACCTTACGGTTGAACAAGCGTTCGAGCTTTCTGACGCCTCTGCGGAACGTTCTGCCGCGGGTTGCACCATCACCATGTCAGAAGAGAGTGTGACCGAATATTTAAAATCCAACATCACCATGCTGAAATGGATGATTGCGAACGGTTATGGCGACGCACGCACAATCGAACGCCGTATTCGTGGCATGGAAGCATGGCTTGCAGATCCTAAATTGATGCGCGCTGACGCCGATGCCGAGTACCACACCGTCATCGAAATCGACATGAACGAAATCAAAGAGCCTGTGCTGTGCTGCCCGAACGATCCTGACGATGCGAAAGTATTGTCTGATGTTGCCGGCACAAAAATTGATGAAGTCTTTATCGGTAGCTGCATGACCAACATCGGTCACTTCCGCGCCGCAGGCAAACTACTGCAGAGCGTCGAGAGCGGCACCTTGCCAACTCGCCTGTGGATTGCGCCACCAACAAAGATGGATCAACACCAGCTTACCGAAGAGGGTTACTACAACATCTTCGGCAGCGCCGGCGCCCGCACCGAAATGCCAGGCTGCTCATTGTGCATGGGTAACCAAGCGCGTATCGCGCCGAAGTCTACTGCGGTATCGACGTCGACTCGTAACTTCCCGAACCGACTTGGGCAAGGCGCTGATGTATTCCTAGCCTCTGCAGAACTGGCATCAGTTGCCTCGATTCTTGGCAAACTGCCAACCGTAGCTGAGTACATGGAATACGCCGCAACGATCGACTCAATGTCGGATGATATCTACCGTTACCTGAACTTCGATCAGATGAAGGAATATCAAGACGTCGCAGACAGCGTGAAGATTCCAACCGCACAAGTTGGCTGATTAGCAACAGTATGAAGCACCACTAAAAAGCCCGGCAAATGCCGGGCTTTTTAGTGGTCGCGTTTTTATCAACGCTTACAGGATTGTTGTCGATCTAAGCGATTTATATTGCTCCATCACGTATGACCTTTAGACGTCCGGAAAAACGCAAGCCGCCGACCAACGCGAACAACAGCATCGCAAAAACGCTCAGCATGCCGCCAGAACTAGCGCTCCCCGCATCAATGTTGTCAAAATTGAAATTGCTACCAAAACCAAACGGCGATTCACCCGGCTCGCCAGGGTAGCCATAGGCGAGGCTCTCCAAGAAAAAGAAAACATCACTCGCCGTTGGGGCCGTCACATTTCCGCTAATTTCGACGCGATCAACATCGTCAAACCCGGTTAACGCAACTAGCACGCCGTTTTCATTAACGTTATCCCACAATGGGCCGGTCACTTGCGTAGCGACCACCACGCCCTCACGGAAGCCCTCAACCTTGAGTGTTGGTTCCGTCATCTGGAACAGGTCCGTTGCAACAAATCCGTTCAGCGAAAACACTTCGGTATTACGCGGCTCTATGATCAACATCTCCGCAGGGGTCAACGGATCAAACCCTGGCTGCAGCGCATTTGGCCCACGAACGCCCTTCAAACTAGCGCCAGCGTCCACCGAAATAATGAGATCCTGAGTCAGCACTGTAGATGGCAGCGATTCATGATGTAGCCACGTTGCGCTGTCAAAGTTTTCGATAGCCGCTTGCGCACCAGCACTCAAGCCGAGGAATAGAGCGAATGAAATAAGACGCATGATTCCCCCTAGCTCCTGGATGGGAAGGTGCCCACCAGCGCGACGCAAGCACGCATAGCAACGTATGGTGAGCGTATATTCACCGGCGATCCGCTTCCTGCAGCATCCGTTTGCCCGCCTACATCAGCGCTCTCGGCTGCCAAAGCCTTGATATCGGCCACATCAGCAGGCACATCAGCGTAAATCGCTGCGCGTTGCCCATCAGCCAGCATACGAGCCTCCGGCGCAGGGCTATCTCCAGCCTCTCCGCTCGCGCTTAACGTCACTGTCGCCGCCGTCAAACCATGGCTATGACTAGGGAGATTAGAGCTCGTCAGTGTCGCCGTTTCTGCACCGCCCTTTTCACCCAGTCGAATGCGGGTCAAACCAGGTCCTGTGCCGTCGTGAACGGCGGAACGGCCACGTAAATCAGGTAATGCGAAGGTTGTGCGGCCATCGCCGCCATAGGTTGTGCCGTAGAGCGCGAAGAGCGCGTTATTATCGCTAATAGCCAGAATCTGACCGCTCGCTTCAGTCCACCCTCGCGGGCAAAAATTTGCCCCGGTCCACATCACTTCACCGATATAAGGGTCTGTTGCCGACTGTACGGGCGCCGAAAATGCGGTAAGCGCAATGACTAGTGATGCCGATCCCCATAATTTCCCCTTCATAAAACCTCCCTGAACAACTCATTATAAAAACTCACCACTTTCGCGGACACGTATTAAAACTGTAAACCATGTGGTGCGCCCGTGCCATCGCACCAAACTCCTATGCCCGTCCGTTTCTTATCGCTCGTAATTAACGCATAGGCCTGAGGCATTTCTTATGCGGACACGACAAAATACACTTAAAAATTGGCCCAACGCGCACATCAACGACAATATATCCTGTGCGACAGTCGAGAGACAAAACACACGCGGATATTAAGTTCAGAAAGACAACCGATGCCACTCCGTCAACTTTCGTAATCAAACGAGGCGCCCAAAATGACAGCAAATCCCATAAAAAAAACGTCACCGGATTACGAAGTCATTATTGTTGGCACAGGCTTTGGCGGCATGGGGGCCGCCATTCAGTTGCGTCGCCTCGGCATCGATTCCATTCTGATGATTGATCGAGAAGATGATCTCGGCGGCACATGGCACGTGAATAAATACCCAGGACTTGCTGTCGATATTGCGTCCTTCACCTACTCTTATTCTTTTGAACCCAACCCTAACTGGACTCGGCTCTATGCTCGCGGCCCAGAGCTGAAAAGCTATGCGGCCCACGTCGCCGAGAAATACGATCTTCGTCGTCATATGCGGTTCAACAGCGATGTCACCAACGCAAGCTTTGACGAATCCAGTAATACCTGGATTGTAAACCTTGAAAACCGGGCACCGATACGTGCTCGCATGCTGATTCTTGCTACGGGCTTTCTATCCCAAGCACACACGCCGGACATTCCTGGCATTAATGATTTCCGCGGAAAGATTATTCACACCGCACAATGGGATAATGATTACGATCTAGACGGAAAACGAGCAGCGGTTATAGGAACCGGCGCCACTGCCGTTCAACTTATTCCCCAAATCGCCAAACAGCTTTCCCAGCTAGATGTTTACCAGCGCACCGCCATCTGGGTGACGCCCAAGGTTGACGGCAATATCCCTAAAGGTGTTCGAAAGCTTTTTGCTGCTGTACCACTTGCGCAAAAAGCTGCGCGGCTAGTTAGCTCCAGTATTCTGGAGGTCGTAATGGTCGCTGGCGTGCTATACAACAAACAACTTCCGGCGCTCACCTCTTCCATGGAGCGCATTTGCAAATCCCATATGGCCCGCGCGATCAAGGATCCTGAGCTGCGAGAAAAGCTGACACCCAACTATTCCTTTGGCTGCAAAAGGCCAACCTTCTCAAACAACTACTATCCAACCTTCACCCGTAAAAATGTCGGGCTTATTAGCGACGGTATCGACCGCATTGAAGCGGATGCTATCGTGGACAACAATGGCGTTAGGCGAGAGATTGACACCCTCATCTTGGCAACAGGATTCGATCTCTGGGAGAAAAATTTTCCAGCCATCCGCATTACCGGTAGAAAAGGCATCGATCTCGGCAAGCTATGGCGCAATGAACGCTTTAAATCCTATCAAGGCATTAGCATTCCTGGCTTCCCAAATCTGTTCAGCCTACCAAGCCCATATGCCTACAACGGGCTTTCTTACTTCAGCACCATCGAAGGACAGATGAAGCATATGGCTCGCTGTATTACGGCCATGCGCGAACGGCAAGCCACCACCTTTGAAGCCAAGGAAATAGCAATGGAAAAGTTTGTCGAAAAAATGAAGGCACGCGTAGATGATTCCGTATTCAAACAAGGGTTTTGTGCAACATCGCATAGCTATTACTTCAATCAACATGGCGAAGCCACTCTCTTAAGACCCACCTCAACAATCAGCGGGCTTTGGGCGCAAGACCACTTCCCTATTAGCGACTACACGTTCAGGTAAAAAACACAAATTATTGCCGCATGAATTGAACCATTAAA
This sequence comes from Gammaproteobacteria bacterium, assembly GCA_018067045.1. Classification (GTDB taxonomy): domain Bacteria; phylum Pseudomonadota; class Gammaproteobacteria; order Pseudomonadales; family Alcanivoracaceae; genus JARGPN01. Next base: position 30,677 of record JAGPVL010000023.1, on the reverse strand, counting down.
TAATTCTGATCAATAACAATATGGAGGCCGACTAAGGAAACGTCTAAAGCCCTAAAAAGAGAGAATCAACATACAACACATGGGCGATCTCACTATAATATCATTCGGGGCGTAAGAAAGAGCAGCAGCCACCGCCTATCCGGCATATGGCATCTGCGATCAGAGCAATAACTCCTGCATAGAGTCATTTTAACAGTGTCGTTATTCTGAATGTCGAGCGCCTTGAACGCTCAAATAAATCCATTCAGATAACCGAGGTCACTGACATGTCTAACTTAAACACTACAGCACCACTATTGCAGACAAAATTATCCAGCAATAACCTGAATCAACTGGACTCTATTCACCATAACGGGGCCGAGAAAACATTTACGCATAGCATTGACACCTACCTCAAAGACTCAAACGCCTATACGAATATCTATTTCTCAAGATATTTCGAATGGCAAGGTGTGTGCCGAGAGCATTGGTTTCAAAGAGATATAACGCGGGATATGCTACAAAAAGAAGGCGTACTTATTACAAAAACAGCTCACAACGATTACGTCAGTGAGGCATTTCCGTTTCAAACGGTTCAGTGCACGTTAAACAGCTATATGGTGAAGAGCTGCTCGTTCTATTTAATATTTCGCTTCTATATAGAAGGAAAACTAGCCTCTGCGGGCTATCAGCAAATAGTTTTTGCGAATCATCAGAAGAAAATCACCCGGTTCCCAGAATTCATCATCAGAAAGGTTAAGCAATACGAAATACCGATAAATGCCCTATAAGACTAAAATCAGACAGCTCTAACATTAAGCGCTGGCCGCACCGGAGAGGACGGAATCGCGGCCAGCTTTCCCATGCTGCATCAACTTTGCATCAATCTCAGGGAAGCTTAATGTAAAGCGAGTAAACTCACCGGAAACACTCTGGCAAGCAATAGTGGCTCCAAAGCTCACCAATACACGCTTACAAAATGCCAAGCCCATACCCGTGCCAGCTCCTTCTCGTTTCGTTGTGAAAAAATCGTCAAAAACATGCGGAAGGACATCAGCCGATATACCAGGCCCTGTATCAGTAAAAACCAATGTATTCAGCCCTCGATCCCGCCCCAACATAATGTGGACCCGCCCCTTTCTAGCACTGTGAATCGCGTATAGAGCATTCTTAATTAGATTATAAATTACATACCTCATCAATGAGCCGGACCCTATATAGTCAAAATCGCGATCAATACTTAACTCTAAATATCCTCGCTCATCTGTTACAAAAGGATAGCTGCTTACCGCTGAAAGAATACTTTCAGACATAGAGTGCGGCTCAAGGTCGTAATTCTTGCTGAAACCACCGTTCGCAGATGCCAATGTAATGTCGATAATTGCGTTTGACTGACGAACCTCGGACTGAATATCTTCTGCGACACTGCGCAGTCTTTCCAAATGGCGAGGACGAATAAGGGGTTCACATAGCTGGTTATCAACTGCAAGCTGATAGCCACGATACAACTCCGGCAGCAATTTCGCGATTGAACTGGCCTGTAGTTGAATCGTGGCCAACGGCGTACGCATCTCATGAGCGATGCTCGCCGCCAAGGCGGCAGGATTATCCATCAAACCATACTTAACAATCGCAACAGTAATAATGCTGAAGCTAATGAGAATAAAGATGACACCAGGAGGATAAAATTCGACACCGTAGTTACACAGATAATCTAACGCCGCAAAGAAGTAAATCAGCATTGCAACAACACAAGCGTTCAATCTCGTGCGCTGAAAATGATGGGCCTGACGGGCCGCAAGCCATGTAATATACAGCCCTCTCCCAACAACCACGGACGTTTGTATCACGTGCAAGAAATGTAACGCGCCTGCTTTAGGGTAATAGCCCCAAAAATATTCGTAGTAGCCCGATACAAAGTCATTTGTTGTGAGTAAAACGATGGCAAGTAATCCGGCGAATCCATAAGACCCATACACATAACGACGCTCTGCTCGGGCACCACTGATCTCACTCAGAAACTGATAGATACTCGTTGGCAGAAAAAGAATAAACAAATAGCCCAGCGTCACCAGTAGCGACGCGGCGGCCGGATCCTTTACCTGAAATAGAACAGCCCAAGTTGATTGCCAGAAAAATGTCGTCACACACAGAAAAAGAAAGCTCGCACTTACCCGTGTCCAGCCTTTTCGCTTGATCACAAACAAACCTAATGCAAGGAACACGAAAGCAGTTGTGCCCGGCAGAATAGAAAACATAGGCCATCTCAGCAAACGGTTGTAATAAGAAACGTCTATACGAATCTACTTCCCCCATCATAGCCAAACTCGGCAACTATAGAATAGTCAGCGACCGCGAGATCAAAGAAAATATTACAAACACGCCAAACAATTAACATAAAACCCCGAATACAAGGCCATTTGATATCAAAGCAAGATTCACTTTCACACTTGCCAACCATTTTTAGTGTCGACAATCGCACGCAGACGAACACCCAAACGCGGCTGTTTTTCATAATCACTAGAAAACGTAGGAATGAGACAAACATGTATTTTAAACAGGATACAGTCCCCTCTTCGCTTTAGACCTTTCACTTGAGGAGAAAGGCCATACCCATAAATAGGAGGACCATTAGATGCTGTTCATTACGTTGTATTTCGCTGCGTGAAACATTCTCTCAAACATATAACTGAGTACGAAACGTCACCCAACTCTTCCTGAGTATCAACCAATATCGTTACCCAAGATCCGCTAAACTCTCTAGCGCGCCCTTATAGAGATGCTCATACAGCCTTCCCCGTTACTCGAGGCACTAATCGGGCCCTATGCGCTATCAATGCTCAACCGAATATGCAGCTTAACCACCCAGCACGCAGCATGGTTCCATCCACATACGCTACCCGCTCTTGATCTAGGCTGATCGCAACCCAGCTTTGTCCTAAATTGACCCGCGCGAAAACAAATAAGCACTGTGTCAGATGAACTGCATCGAGATCTTTCCCTCAAGCATCTACTACCCCTGAGCATACAAGCCATGAAATCCCGACGAACCAAGCCCAGAGCCCCCGCTCCCAACCCGTCTGTCCTCCCACAGACACGCTCTCAAGAGCCCGACCAAACCTTCCCGGACAGCCTAGTGGCAAGCGATGCCATAGTGCGCACACGCACCTAAATCTGGCCAATAACCGACTAATTTCAGCGTGTTATCCGAAAAACCTTCCTCTAAAGTTGATTGACTTTATCCTCAAACCCGCTAACCTCCCCTCTTGCTAGAAAGTACTGCTTATTTTTATGTCTCATCATTTCGGCGTGTGGGTTCATCGGCACCTCGTCCTGTATCTCATAAGTAATGTCAATACTTCCCAGCACTACCCGCCATCCAGTGGCTCACCGTTTAGGTAAACATTGGAGGCAAACATTACTTTTAGAAAAGGAACGAACAATGTCGACTATTACCGGCACAGTAAAATGGTTTAACGAAAGCAAAGGCTTTGGCTTCATTCAACAGGAAAACGGCCCTGACGTATTCGCACATTTCAGCGCGATCGTTGGTGACGGCTTCAAGACTCTGACCGAAGGTCAGAAAGTTGAGTTTACCGTTACTCAAGGACAAAAAGGCCCACAGGCATCCAACATCGTTGGCCTGTAAGCTTCCTTGTAGTACTGGCTTAAAGTCTTTTCTCTTATTCGGCGAATAACCCAGTAAGCAGACAGAGCCCAAAAGCCAAAGCACGACAAAAAGGCAGAACTGAAAAGTTCTGCCTTTTTTTATACCCCACACAACGCAAGTTCGACGATGCCAACACAACGCGATACGCTAACGTCCTCACAAGCCGCCCTACTGATGCCATGAACCTCTTGCTCGAACACACCCTTTCTATTGACGGCTTCGCCAACTTAAAAGAACGGCGCTACGTCATGGATGAAAAACAGTTTGGCGATCATCGTGATGACGACGCCAACTGCGGTTTAGGCAACGTCACTTATCTCGCTGACGCGTTTATCCGTCCCCAAGGCCAAACCCAAAAGCACAGCCATGAAAATGTCGACATCATTACCGTCTTGATACGAGGCCGCCTATCTCACCAGGGCACGCTCGGAGACGGCGTCGTCATGAACGCTGGAGACATCCAAATTCAGCGCGCTGGCGCGTCCGGTTTCGACCACAATGAAATCAATCCTGACACAGACTTCAATCGGCTTATTCAAATATGGGCCCTACCACAACAACTCAGCCAAGAAGCCACTTATGACAGTTTCCATTGCGGCATTGGCGAGAAAAAGCGAGTTTACACATCAACATCGAGCAATCAGGAAGGCGAAAACGCAATCACCTTTATCGACATACTCCGCCCTCGCACGGGCGAGTCACTCGTGTTTCCACACGACATTTTACTGTTCTCCGCCACTGGGAAAATACGTGTTAACGAAGATGGCGCAGCCCATCAAGACGTTCACGAACCGGCACTCATCAGAGCCAATAACTTAACTGTCCACATACTCGATGATGCATGGCTTATCGCTATACATCATTCGCGAATCCTGTTTAGCGACCGGCCTGCCCATTGAGCTGGACGTAACTGTCATTGCCTTAACACTCCAACCGCTGGAAACTGCCACTCAATATCCCCACCGGACTTGGAGTTTGGCTAATGGCCTCTTTTGAGAGCATTGTTGCTCACGGACAAACCAGCACCGACGAGGCGCTCGTCCTGTTTGATAGCCTGCCACCAGCAAGCCAAACATTCATGCATGGAAAATGGCACGGCGAAGGTTTTAACACCGACCACCCTATGGACGGGCTGCTCGAAACATTTGGCTGGCACGGTAAAGAGTTCATTGACGACAATAGCGTTCATCCGCTGGTCTGCCGCAACAACCGTGGTGAGTTGTTTAACGTAGACCCGCAGCGTATTCCAATGTCACTTGCTACTGGCGCTTCGCTGCCCCGCTCAACCTTTATGAGCAGGATCTTCCTCGGTTTAAAACCACTACTGCAGACCAACAAGCCTCGGGCACGCTTACGAATGATGGAATACCGCGGTAAAGTCAGTGCGACGATGGTTTACGACCACCTGCCTATTCATGACGTCTTCCGTAAAGTTGATGAAAACACCGTACTCGGAATAATGGATTTGCGCGGATTGGATAATCCGTTCTTCTTTGTACTTCGGCGCGAATAAGCCAAAGAGCAAACGTAGGCTTCTTTGTTATGTGGAACTTACTTGCAAGTAATGCTATCCAGCCTCATCGCCTGCAAGCAAGCTCTTACAAGGCGGCAGCGCGCTTTATAGATAGCCGTCATTTTCCCTGCGAAAATGGTTAACTCGCAACAGCCACTCCCCAATAGTTATACGTCAGCATTCTGGGACCAGGCAAGTAACGTGTCTCTAAGCTTTCCAACGTAAACCCCGCGTCCAACAACAGCTTGGGAATATCCCTATCAAGATGGCAGCCGCCGGCAACTCTTTTCCAATATGGCGTCATCTTTTTTTGCCACTGAAAAACATTTTCATCAGGCGCAGCGCCATGTTCGCAATAAAGCAGCTTCCCACCTGGCGCCAGCACACGCTTCATTTCCTTTAGGGCAGCTAACGGGTCGGGAATAGTGCATAAAGTAAAGGTAATCACAATCGTATCAAAGCTGGCATCGGGCAGCGGTATCGTCTCCGCGGACAACCCGACAAGCTCAACGTCCATTCCACTTTCTTGACGCCTTTTTTCCGCCAACTTATGCATTTGCATGGCAGGATCCAGTCCAACCAGTTTAGTCACTTTGCTCTTATCATAATGACGCAGATTCAAACCAGTACCGATGCCAATTTCCAGCACCCTGCCATGCGCCAGCGGCACAATTTTTTCCCGTTGCCGATGAACCGGTTTCACGCCACAAGCAAGGTCGATCATATAAGGCAGTATATTTCGGTCGTACCAGTTTTCGCTCATCTTCTCACTCACCCAACTCTCTCCTGTTTTACAACGCAGGCGTATCACATGACGCTTAGTAATCTTGAATACGCTGCCACGGCTTCGCGTGCTCCAATTCAAAGGCGAGCTCCAACAATTGGCGCTCGCCACCCTGCACTGCAGATAATTGCACTCCGATGGGTAAGCCGTTATCTGACATGCCCATTGGTAATGATATCGCAGGGCTGCCAGAAGCGTTGTTCAGTGGCGTAAAGCTTACATAGCGAAGTAATCGATCGATCAGCTCATCAAATGGGATATTCGGACTTAGATAGCCCAACTCCGGCGTTGTGTGAGCAAGAACAGGACTTAATACAGCGTCATAGCTGGAAAAAACGCTAGCATATTGCGCATGCGTTTTATGAAGTCGATACAAGACAGCAGGTGCCTTATAAAATTGCTGTTTGAATCTTTTTGCCAAGCCAAGGCTTAAGCCATCCAGTTTTTTCGCGTCAAATCCAGGGCCAAATAGTGAACCGCCCATCTTACTAACGGAAAACGCCAGCATTGCCCAGTACAGCGTAAAATCTTGGGCAAAGCTCGGCCGCACCGGCAAGGGCATTAAGGACACCTCGTGACCAAGGCCTTCAAGCAAGCCCGCGGTTTCTTCGACCACGGCACGTGTTTGCTCGCAAGTTTCATGACCAGTAATCGAATCGATCACCAAGCCGATGCGTAAGCGACGCTTCGCAGGCCCTTCGACAAGACCAATCGATGGCAGTTTTGGCGAACGATAATATTGCTCAGCGCCGAAATAAAACATCGCAGTATCTCGTACACTACGTGTCACTACGCCCTCAGCAACGATATTGATCGGTAACTTACGATTCTGCTCTGCGTCAACCAAGCGCCCTCTCGTCGGCTTCAAGCCCACTAGGCCGCAACAGGCAGCAGGAATACGAATCGAGCCGCCGCCGTCGTTTGCGTGCGCAATCGGCACCGCCCCAGCGGCAACCAGTGCAGCTGAGCCGCCGGACGATGCGCCACTTGAAAAGTTAGGGTTCCAAGGATTTCGTGTCGGCGGCGCATTGGCAAATTCAGTCGTCGCATTAAAACCAAACTCTGGCAACGTACTTTTCCCTAGAACATTAAACCCGAGCGAATTGTACTGCTGAGTAAAAGCACCGTCCGCCTTTGCTGGCACCGCCCGCACTGCATCGGACCCATGCCCAGTGGGCACTCCGACGATATCTGTGTTGTCTTTAATCAACGTCGGCACACCGGCAAAAACGCCATCCAATGACGCACTCAAAGGGCGCACCGAATCGAATAACGGTAACGCGAGCACATTGAGCTGCTGATGTATTTTGTTAATCCGCACGGCTGCCGCCGCGGAAACATCTTCTACGCTCACCTCTCCGGATTTAATCAACCCAGCAAGTGCGACGGCATCATGATCTGCAAGGGCGTCATCCGAAAATGCATGCACGGTCTTTTTTGTTGTCATTGCTTCAACACCTACCTAATAGAAGCGGTTTATAAAAACCGCCGAAAAATTCGACTAACGTTGGCTATACACTCTGCGTGTACGACAGTACTACGTCTACGGCATATCGGGACTAAACAGACATGACACCCTCTATGACAAACGGCCAACACATCAACAAAAAAGGCCTGCATCCAAAGGAATACAGACCTTTAACGTTACCGCAGGCTTTTCTATTTAAACCCACGATCCTTCTTAATAGCGTCATACGCCGTGCTGATTTCAGCTGAACGCTCGGTTGCCACGCGAATCATTTCTTCAGGTACACCTTTCGCCGCTAGTTTATCAGGATGATGCTCGCTCATTAATTTGCGGTAGGCGCGCTTAATGTCACTGGGCGTCGCCGACTGTGTTAAACCAAGTACTTGGTATGCTTGCGACAGTGACGGCGCAGACGCATTGCCCGCTGCGCCTCCTGCTTGACCATAAGCACGTGAACTGCCTGAAAACTGCGCCTGCGCCACCAGCATCGCCAAGATCTGCCGGAACTGCGCCTGCGGGATACCCAAACCATCCGCCACTCGCAGCAACACCGCTTCTTCATTCGCATGAAGAACGCCATCCGCAAGCGCCGTCTGCAGCAACATCTCCAAAAACATGGGAATCATATGCTTGCGAAAGCGAACCGCCTCGCGAAAGTCCGCGACTGTTTTTTCCAGCGGGAAGTCATCGCTCTTGCCTTCCTCAAACAGTGCAATAGCGCGTTTTCGCTGCTCAGATGTGAGCTGCATGCGCGTCATCAATACTTCTGCTTGAGCGACCTCCTCCGCGCTAACACGGCCATCGGCCTTCGCAATATGGCCCATAATCGAAAATGCCGCGCTCAGCAACGCCTCACGCACCGCATCTTGCTCGCCGGGGTCATAAGGGCGGAACGGATTAAACGATTGTACTTTCATTGCCAAGCTGTCGAAAAAGTGGCCAATCAAGGCGCCAATAACAACGCCGATAATACTGCCACCACTAATCCAGTAACCAATCAGACCTAAAAAGAGCTTGCCGCCCCAGCGCATACGCATAATGTAGTTCCGCTTTCATTCATATAGAGATTTAGACCGCGCCTATAGTACACAACCATCCACACGACAACACGTACCGCCCCTAGATGTAAAACCTTTGTATCCCGATTCTAAATGGCCTCTCAGGAATCCCTGAACGGTCTCTTAAGCATGTCCCACCAACGTACAATACGATACGCTGCGCGCCTACTTCTGGAGCTGACTTTCTGGAGACTGTCATTGTCCGAATCAAATACCTATAAAGCCGACCTGTTGCTACTAACGGTCACGCTGCTAGCTGCCATAAGCTGGATTTTTTCTAAAGAAGCGGTGCAATTGATGCCACCACTGCTGTTTCTTTCCTTACGCTTTTTTTGCGCTGGGCTGCTCTTGGCTTTAATTGCGATTCGGCAATTCGCTCAACTAACCCGTGAACAAATATTCCAGGCAGTTCGTGTTGGAATGGTATTCGCTGCAGGTATGAGCTGCTGGATCATGGGGTTAAAATTTGGCACTCACGTTGGCGAGGGCGCCTTCTTAACCAGCCTGGGTGTAGTACTTGTTCCGGTCATCGGGCGGCTGGTCTTTGCCGAGCGACCGCCCGCAAGCACATGGCTTGCCCTTCCTATCGCCATTGCAGGGCTGGCATTACTCTCTCTAGAAAACGGGCTCAACTTCGCCGCCGGACAAAGCTTCTACGTTATCGCTGCTGTACTGTTTGCCATTTACTTCAATCTCAATACTCGTGCCGCAAACCTCCGCACCGTTTCAGACCAAGGAGGCGCCGTTAACCAGCGCGCGCCCGTTCCTGCAATGGTGTTGACCGCGATGGTATTGATGACTGTAGGCGCCATTTCTGGCGCACTTTCCCTTCTTCTCGAACCTTGGCACCCGACATTCGAAAATTTTACTGGCGAAATATTCATGTGGGTGGCACTTAGCGCCGTTGTCGGTTCTTCTGCCCGGTTCCTACTGCAAACCTATGCACAAAGCCTGTCCACGCAAAGCCACGGCGTTGTGATTATGGTTTTAGAACCGGTCTGGACGGCGCTGATTGCGTCCGTGTGGTTTGGCGAAGAAATGAGTCTGATGCAGGTCATCGGCTGTGCGCTGATCTTCACCGCATTGTTAGCCGGAAAAGCCAGCGCTCTGCGCAAATTTCTGCGCAGAGCCTAGGAGAGCCGTTTTTTCTAAAGGAAACGCGAGCCGATATACGCCAATAAACCAAACACAATAATGAGTTTCGCCGCGACGTAAAACGTTTTGTTAGTACGTTTTACTTTCTTTAAGAATGCTTGGTAGGCCTTAAGGCCTTTACCCAACTTATTACCGAGCCCAGTATGGGTAGGATCGACATTATCGATCATAAACAAACCATTAAAGAAGCGACCAAAGCACCAGTACAACTTTTGCACCAGCTTAATCTTCATCGGCCGATCAATATCCGTCATTAAAATAATGCGCGGCACATCCGTGTCGTTGTAAGCGGAGTGTAGATAAGTTTCATCAAATACGATGCTGTCGCCGTCGCGCCACTTGTAATCGTAATCGTTAATAATCAACCCAGAGCCGTCTGAATTCGGCGTGCTCAAGCCAATGGAGTAACGCAGCGTATAAGCAAACGGATCATGGTGTTTATTCAAACGTTTGCCCGGCATCAGCACGGCAAACAGGGCAATATTCATGGATGGTACTTGATCCAACAGAGCCATGGTTTTCGGCGCCAAATCGTACGCAGATGGAACACGGTTGTTGTAGATTTTTAGATAAAAACTGGTCCAACGATTATCTTTGTAAAAGCTGCTCGCGGGCAGGTCATCTTTCGCCGTAATTTTTCCGCCCTGATACAACGCCAATGCTTCGTCGCGAATCACCTCCCAATTATCCTCAATAATTTGAAGTTCAGGAAAATGTGAACGATCGATACGTGATGACGTGGGCACCTTCGACAAAAGGTAAGCGGGAATATTGAACGGCACCATAAAAGTTGAGAAGTCCGTCAACTGACGCTTCAATCCAAATGTGGCCTTATTGCGAACGCGAACGAAGACGATGCAGCCAACGTACAACAGGATACAACCAAGAATAACTGCCATTACTGCTTTCCTCTAAACCAACATCCAGCCTCGGTGCGACGCTCTAGATCAGCTTCATATCGCGCCACGCATATTATCCAACAGCGTATACGGGCGTATGTTAGCGCCGCGCACGTCGCGCCGCCATTGCTAGCGACGGACGGCGCATTCTATTGCATCTAACCTCCGTCGTCTTGCCATGAACGGCTGCGGGGCGTTATTGGCGCGGGCTTAATTAGCCAGCGCCAACGTTACCGCCTTTATATTGGCGCCACCGTATGGCGCAAATATGATCCTGCCAGCCTCAACCTGTGCTCTTTGCTCCGGCTGATAGCCAAGACGAATCTGAGCGCTCTGCCCCTCATAGCGATACGCTACATCATAGCCAATGGTTTTTTCATGCCACTCCTGAACCGTCTTACATGACGTTTCCACTCGACTTAATGTCCGAGCCTGCTGCTGTTTTTCTTGTACTTTATTACCGAGAACGCCACCAAGTATCGCACCGCCAACGGTCGCTGCGTCTTTGCCCCGACCGCCGCCGACCTGATGACCAAGAACGCCACCGATCACAGCACCTAGTAACTTGCCCGTAACACGCTGCTCGTCGGCAACAGGAGCCTGATAAACAATCGTCTGATTCGTACACACCTCACGCGGCGTCGAATAAGATTGCTTAACAGGCGTCACCGCGGTGATCTCTGCATAGGCTTCACGCTGCACAATCGGCGCGTTTATTTGCCCCGCACTTGCTGCTACGACAGTTCCACCAACGGCACCATTCGATACTCGCGCATCCTCCTGTAAAACCGTCTCGATGCTATCTTCACTGGCCAGAAGCGCTCCCAGCACGCTGCTTTCTTGAGGCAAATCCCGAGAAACAATTTGATAATGATTACCCGCCCACGAGACCAGCACTAACGCTGCTGTCGCCACTATTGCGCCGCCTGTTGCGGCAATCCAAATAGACCTAGTCATCGGCTGCTCTCCACATAACATAAGGAATCGTGTGCTTTGGAGAAATCCGCCACATCCACGACATCAGCACATTAGAAGCAGCCGAACGGAAAAAGTTTGTGCAATGATTGTGCAACAATACGGGCGCCAAAATGCTTGCGTGAAATGTACACAAAAGACGCCGCCCACGAATGTGGGCGGCAAAGATCTTCAAAGTTCGCTAAGGCGATACTCTCTCGGCGTTTTACCCGTCCAGCGCTTAAACGCGCGCGAAAAGTTCGACACATCGTTGTAGCCAAGACGATAGGCAATTTCACTTACCCCAAGGCGATCATCGGCCAGCCAGCGCAGGGAACGCTCGGTCAGCTCAGCTTCGACCATATCGCGGTAATTAACGCTTTCTTCCTGCAAGCGCCGTTTCAAGGTGCGCGAGGACAAATGCAACCAACCGGCCATCAAATCTAGGGTAGGCAATGCCGCCCCTTCTTCACTCATTCTTAAGTAATCGGCAACCCGCTGTGACAGTGTTTCACGTCCTGCAAATACTTGCTGATACTCCATTTCGCACTGTTCACGCGCTAAATCAGCAACGGTCGGATCTGCCAAACGTGGCGCCTCTTTAAAGAGCGCAACGGGACCACGTAATGCCCACACATCGCTATCATATTGAATCGGCACTGCCAGACGAGAACGGTAATTCTTATAGTACTTCGGCTCACTCATCGGCATATGCACGACAACGCCTTGCGGCTTTTCCCCGAGCAGTTGCTCGAGCATTAGCACGAAGCCGACCAAAATCGCCTCCATAATAAACGTTAGCAAGTCGCCGATGTCTGCTCGTGGGTTAACAACTATCTCCGACTGCTCACCATCAACGCGATATCCAGCCTGCAAAAATGGCGCACGCAGCCCGATATAACGAACAACGGCATCCAACGCATCAGCAATCGTCGGACTAGACATAGCCATCAGCCCCAAAGGCCCGTGTAGCGTGACCTTTAGCGCTTGGGCATACTCTAGCCCCAAGCCCTTGCTGCCAACGCTGTGTACGGCCCGCCCTGCAGCGATATGCCCGGTGAGTACCGAGATACGGCTATCCGGCTGCAACAGGCCTGAGCGCGTAACGCCAAGCCCATCAATAATGTCCTGGTCGTTGCCACCTAAGCGCTTAACCACGTCGCATAGCAATAATAGGTAGATTCCCGGAATGCCCCGGTACCAGTTTGTAGTAAGTGTATTACGGCCTGACTGCACAGTTTATTGGCCTCCTGACACCAGTATTGTCATGCATGGAACGCCATATTAGACCAAGCACGCGCTTGGCGCAGCGTAATAAATGTACTGATCAACCCTATCAAGCAACGCTGACGACCGAATCAAGCGATACGTTCTGGAGAATTGAACGATGTTAAAATTCCTGCAGCGAAAAATCCGCACACCAAAAAACGTTACGATTGCAGCGCAAAAGATGGGCTTCGAGTTTAGTGATGTCCCACGTCAGTGGGCAATGAATGACCCCGTTGTCACCCACCTTATGAATGCGCTGTCCCTGACCTTCCCTGACGGCGAACGCATGTTTGTCGATGCCGTAAGAGCCTGCCGTGACGCCGTCGCTGATCCTGCGCGGCAAAAGGAAATATCAGGGTTTATCGGTCAGGAAGCGATGCACTCATTGGAACACGATAGCTTTAATGAAATGCTTTGCGCACAAGGATATGAAGCAGAAGCGCGCGGAGGCCAAAAGCTTGCTCAAGTGCTCATTGGGCGCGCGCAAGAACATATGAACAAAAAACAAATGCTCGCGATCACAGCAGGTCTAGAACACATTACCGCGATCCTTGCTCACCGCTTGCTCAGCGATCCTGCTTTGATCGCGAAGATCGATCCTAGCGTACGCAATCTATGGTTGTGGCACGCTATTGAAGAAACCGAACATAAGGCCGTCGCCTATGATCTGTATCAGGACGTCAGCGGCGACTACCGTCTACGCGTCTCTACTTTCTTGTCGGCAACCACCTTCTTGCTCGGCTATACCGGACGCTATACGTGGGCTTTCTTGAAAAAAGACGGACTCAATCGCAAGCCGCTCACGATCGCTAAAGGCCTCTGGCGCCTTTTCGGCTACGACGGCCTAATTTCCGGCACTATTCCGGACTATATCCAGTATCTACGTCCAGGCTTCCATCCTTGGCAGCAAGATGACAGCTACCTGATTGAGGAGTGGCGTGAGATTCTTTCTGGGCAGAAGACACTGGAACAAAAGCGCGCAGCTTAACGCTGAGATTAACGGGCATCACCGTAACGGTCGGTGCCTTTTCTCTCCCCGCCTCTCCCCGCCTCTCCCCGCTTTAACACCGTTCGTCACGTGATATCAGGCGCCATCATTGCAGCACACACATGCGCTAGCTACCTTGGCTAGGTCAGCTTGATTTAAAAAAGCGTCACAAATCAACTTCTCGGGGGGGAAGATCATGGATTTAACTGCGAAGACTAGCGCGGCGGCAAAGAGCAGTACCGACGTGATGAACAACGGCGGCGAAAGCCAAATGTCCAGCACGGCTGAAAGCGGACAGTGCGGGAAAAGTTGCGAAATGAGTGGGCATTGCCCTATTCCTGGAGATCAGGGCGTCAGCGCAATCTTCAAAAAACGCTATTGCGATAATAATTGGACACAATGCGCGCGATATCGACTGCACCGCCATGAGCACTCGGTCAAAATTCCCGTCTGGCTTCTGCCCAACATGGCCGACGAAGCACAGTCTCTGCTCGAGCAATATTGTTAAGGCAAAACGTTAGCGTAAAAAAGCTCTCAGCTTCTGACGTATACCCATACGGATATCGTTTAATTCGAACCGAGACTTATCCTGCATCTCGCTTAAATCCAAACGATGCAACTTTAGCATCGGCGCCTTCTTTTGAAACGCCCGCAAGTCGCCTTTGGTCAGTACCGGTAAAAACTCCTCTCCACGTGCTGCAAAGGCGTCGGTAACAGCCCGCAAGCCCGCAATCAGGGGAACCGCCTTGCCTTTGCCACCGTCAGTTGGCATATGCAGAAACACTCCCGTCTTACCCACAACACCACCGGCAAGAATTGTATAGTCCGTTGTTTTTATTGCTCTTTCAGGAATTGAGTACCAGGTTTCAGTGAAAGCCTCCATATCCGGCACCACGACAAGGCACTCTCCACCACTCTCTGGCAGCTCAACGTCGTAACGGGCATAAATCTGGCTTACCGTATTAGAAAAGATCGAAAGCGTGGAGCTAAAGTGACGTACAAACTCCACGGCGCGGCGATTGTCATCGAACTCTCGTAAACTCCAGATAAGGCTTTCGTCGGCAGGCAAGTCCCCAATAACAGCCACATCAGCAAAATCAGACATTACTGGCACTCCATGTGATAGATAACAAGCAATTAACCTTCCTAGACCGCAATACACCGAGAAAACTATTATGTGATCTGTGTCACATTATCCTATTAACATCAAATAGGCATCATCGTTTTACAAACTCTTACTTAGAACATGCCAGCCGCCCCCCTCAATCACAGTATGCAACCGTGCCCACCTAGCAAGAAAGCGCGAAAACTGGCGTTTTTTAATACGTTTTCAGCTAGACTACCGCCCCCCGAAACGAGGTCCAGCATGTCCGCCATTAGCATCCCAAAAGCCAAAACCGCCCTATTCAACTACAGCCCTTACTGGGCTGAGTGTTTCGGCACAGCGTCGTTTCTGCCCATGTCCCGCGCAGAGATGGACACGCTTGGCTGGGATTCGTGCGACGTCATCATCGTTACAGGCGATGCTTATGTTGATCACCCTTCCTTTGGCATGGCCATTATCGGGCGCTTACTTGAAGCACAAGGTTTCCGTGTCGGTATCATTGCTCAACCGGACTGGACCGATAAAAAATCATTTGAGGTGCTTGGCAAACCGAATTTATTTTATGGCGTTGCGGCCGGCAACATGGATTCAATGATTAATCGCTATACCGCGGATAGAAAGGCGCGCTCTGACGACGCCTACACGGCTGGCGGCAAAGCCGGGTCGCGCCCAGATCGCTCCTCCCTGGTTTATTCTCAACGCTGCAAAGAGGCATTTCCTGAAGTGCCTGTCGTGCTTGGCGGCATCGAAGCATCGTTACGACGTATTGCTCATTACGATTACTGGCAAGACAAAATTCGCCGCTCTATTTTACTCGACGCAACCGCCGACATTCTATTGTATGGCAACGCTGAGCGCGCCATTGTTGAAGTTGCTCATCGGCTGGCTCGCGGCGAAGAAATTGACACCATTACGGACATTCGCGGCACCGCATTTATTCGCCGTGACACACCAGCCGATTGGATGGAAATTGACTCAACGCGCATCGATCGTCCCGGCCAAATTGATAAAATCATCAACCCATACGTTAATACGCAAGAACTCGACGCCTGTGAAATTGAAAAGCGTAACAATCCATTAAGTGGCGTTAAACTGAATGATCAAGGTGAGCAGGTCGTTAATATTCTGCCTCATCCAAAACTAGACAAAAGCAAAACCGTTATTCGTCTACCTTCGTTCGAAAAAGTACGCAGTGATGCGGTGCTGTATGCACATGCAAGCCGCGTTCTGCACCTTGAAACCAACCCGGGCAACGCACGGCCGTTGGTGCAGCGCCACGAAGATATTGATGTATGGCTGAATGCGCCGCCGATTCCGTTGTCTACCGAAGAAATGGACTACGTGTTTGGCCTGCCTTTCGCTCGCATTCCACACCCCGCTTATAACGGCGCAAAAATCCCAGCCTATGACATGATTCGTTTTTCCGTGAATATCATGCGTGGCTGTTTTGGCGGCTGCACTTTCTGTTCAATTACCGAGCATGAAGGACGCATCATTCAAAACCGTTCAAAAGAATCTATTTTGCGCGAAGTCGAAGAAATTCGTGACAAGGTCCCAGGCTTTACCGGCGTCATCTCCGATCTAGGCGGGCCGACGGCTAACATGTATCGCCTTGCATGCAAGACCCGAGAAATTGAAGCGGCTTGCCGCAAGCCAAGCTGTGTTTATCCCGGCATTTGCGAAAACTTAAATACCGATCACTCTGAGCTAACACAGCTGTATCGTGAGACCCGCGCACTACCCGGCGTCAAGAAAGTCCTTGTTGCATCTGGGCTGCGTTACGACTTAGCCATTAAAGACCCTGAGTATGTTCGCGAATTGGTGACCCATCATGTTGGTGGCTATCTCAAAATTGCCCCTGAGCATACTGAGGAAGCAACGTTATCCAAAATGATGAAGCCGGGCATCGGCAGCTATAATACCTTTAAAGAAATGTTCGAACGCTTCACCAAAGAAGCCGGAAAAGAGCAGTATCTAATTCCTTACTTTATCGCCGCACACCCAGGCACTCGTGATGAAGATATGCTCAATCTTGCCCTGTGGTTAAAAACAAACGGCTTTCGCGCCGATCAGGTACAAGCGTTTTATCCATCCCCTATGGCGACTGCCACGGCAATGTATTACTCCGGGAAAAATCCATTACGTAAAGTTAGCTATAAAAGCGATGGCGTTGAGACACCAAAAACACCGGAACAGCGCAAGCTGCATAAGTCCTTTTTGCGTTATCACGACCCACTTAATTGGCCGTTGCTGCGAGAAGCCCTCAAAAAAATGGGCCGCAGCGATATGATCGGCAGCGGCGAGCATCAGCTGATCCCCAAAGACCAACCAACAGGCTCTGCCTCCAGCTATAATGCGCCACGCCGCAAAAATTCAGGCACGGCACATGCCAAGCGAACCAAGGCTGGCAATATTCTTACTCAACATACGGGTTTGCCACCGCGGGATGATGGCAGCAGTCGTAAGGGGGCAGGAAAAGCAAAACCATCGAAGCGACGCTAACGTAATGGGCCGGAAAGCCTCTCGGGGTGCTTCGGCATGACGCCTCGATAGTGAGACAAGATGGTCTCCATATCGGCCTCAAGGTCTCCGCTTGGGTATAAGGTCAAAGGCAGCTGCAGCTCACACTTTGCGTAATCAAATACCGCTAATACAATAGGTACGTCTGCCTCCAAGGCTATACGATAAAACCCAGTCTTCCACTCTTCAGCACCATGCCGGGTACCTTCTGGCGCAAGACCTAAGAACAGTACGTCACGTTCCTTAAACTTGGCAACTGACTGCTCAACTACCCCTGCAGCACTGTCACGTCTAATCGGAATCAAACCAAGCCAGCGCAACATAGGATCAAATGGGCCACGAAACATTGTGCTTTTACCCATCAGCGCGATTTTTAATCCTAACGCCAACACACAGGCCACGCCTACAACGCCATCCCGGTTGGAGGTATGCGGCGCACCAATCACAACAGCCTTCTTTACATCGGGCAAGGAACCGATAATGCGCCACCCCAATAATCGCAGCACAAAATCACCCAACCACCTTGAAAAGCGATTGCCGCGTTTCGGCACATTCTCTCCCAGCATTGATGCGTATGACATAGCCATCTCTTTGTCTCTATTACCCCATCGTACTACGATTTTTATCGGTATAAACACAATCTGAACCTATAAAAAAGCCGCTAATGCGGCCACTGCTGTCCCACAGTTGAACGAACTTAAAGCGGAGCTTTGTCACGAGCTCCGCTTTTTTATTGTCTTCGTGAATTGATAGGCAGTGTTTCGCCTGTGGCGAGTGAACGCGCGTCTTTTTGCGCCGCCCCGAAGGGAGAGGCGTAGCCGAATCAAGGGCACCCCCTTCCGCCGCCTCGCTGCGCTCGGTTCCCGAGATTTAACGCTTTCGCCGGGGTCGGGAAAGATCGCCTGCAAGCAGCCTCCCACAAGGTGAGCAGAAATTTGAGATGGTGCCGTGCAGAGGGGCTGTGGGAGGCTGCTTGCAGGCGAGTCTTAGGGCTTGCGGTTGTTCGCTTGCAGGGCACGCTCCTGCAAAAGCCTTGATGTTGCCCGCCTTGCAGGAGCCAATTCTGCTGCCGAATTCATTTGAATGCTTTGATGATTCATCGGACTTTTCCCGGAAATCCGCGATGAACCATAAATAAGCCCACTTGAACCTTTTGTTCTAGTGGGCTTATTAGCGGTCTCATAGAAACCGTGGGACAGCAGTGCTAATGCGGCTCCTTTTATTCATCGTAAAACTACTTCAATACGGCAAAGTTAATCTCAGCGACTTTAGACATTAACGCAGCCTCAGCCGCGTCACTGTCCGGCGCCATATCAGCATAACTCAATAGGTCAATTCTCAGGGCATAACGATCTTTCATCAGTGAAACAAGCGCCCAATCTTCATCTTCATTATAAATCATTGCGTTTGCGCCATTTGGCAACGTCACTTGCCTCGGCAAGCGAGCACGTTCACTTTCGGTTAGAGGATCCGCGGCGCCGGACGTGACAGGCTTATTACCCACCTCAATCATCGCCTCTTGCGTGCGAATCAACGATTCAATGGCTTGGCGATTCATGTCCAACAAACCTTGCCAGTGATCTCCTTGCCCAGGCAAATCTGCCATCTCCGTTTGCAGTACACTGATGGTGTAATAAACCGCTTTCTCGTCGTCCTCAAACTGCAGATTTGCCGTCATTGGGGACTCGCAGCCTCGGTAAACCTCTTCGAGGCCATCAATTTTCACCGCACTTGGCAGCGCCGACAAAAGATAACTGAGCTTGCCGCAATCTAGCTGCTCATCTGCACTCTGACCAGACACGCGCGCAACCTCATCCACAGCGCTCGCTACTTCCGCGTCTTGGTTGGTTTGCTTGGTATCAGGCCCGTTATCACAGCCACTAACAAGAGCAAGTGCCCCCAAAAATAAGCCCATGCCTACAAGATTGCCGCCACTAAAAGTCATTCCCTGCTCCTCCTCTAAATTTGTCCGTATAGTAGTACTTAACTTGCTACTTTTGCAGCTATTACGTCAGGGGAGATCAAGAAACCAGCCCCCTGTTGTATGCCTACCTAAGATTCGCGGAGGCCCACACCAATTACCGTCTCGCCCCGCTCCTTCATCCCCCAAGTGACACCGGCACTCTAAAAAGAACGCCCTACAGCACAGCAGAATAACGTCAAGGGATAGTCCCTATGAAGGTATTAGCCCACAGAACTAGGAACAATTCGCCCAAGAGAGAATATCTTCTTAGTAAAGTTAAGCTAGACGTATGAAATTGAATAAAGTGTGACCCGTGCATAGATATACAGCCGCCGAGAGAATAAAAATAGCGCACAAAAATACAATAACAATAAATTAGGGTCAGGGAGATTAAGCACATGCCGTCTCGTATTGCTCAACGTATGCCGACAAGCTTAGCTGGGCCTGCGCTCATCGCAATAGCCTTGCTCAGCGCCAGCTCTTTAAGCAACGCTGCCGAACCCACCTCCCCCATTTGCGCCGGTCCTCGCGCACAAAGCGTCATCGATAACAGTACAAAGCAGGTACTCAGAGCATTGGTTGACCCTGCGAGTGTGCGGGATCGAGCCAACCTGTTTGAACAATACCTCGCCACCCCGGCAGATGCCCCCGATAGCGCACAGCAAGTCGCCATCAGTCATGCGCGTTTGGTGTTAGCCGCAGAGCGTGTCAAAAAGCAAGACTACGTCGGGGCACGGCAATCTCTCGCTCAAATTGATTTATCCAGCACTGTCGCGGTTGATGCAGCGCTGCTGCTTGCCGAATCATGGCGCTTGCAAGGCGATTCCACCAAGTCTCACGCATGGCTAATGCGGGTCGCACAGCGCTACTCAAGCGATCCCCGCGCACTAGAAGGCCTACTTCTTTCAGCCCGAGACCAAACCAGCAACGGCAAGGTACGTGAAGCATGGGCACTGTACAGCGTCATTAATGACAAGGTTCTTGAGAATGTGGAGCAAGTCAGCACCATGCGTGCGCAAAATAACGACTTAGTAAACCAATTATTAGCAACGCGATTAGACGCAAGCCGAGACGTGACGAGCCAGGTTGTTAAAAGCATCCTGCAGAATAAAACCCCTGGTGCTCTATCGAGCATGCGCGAAATCCTCGAAGCAAAGCAGCAGCTTGTTTGCCTCGAACAACAAGGCGCATCAATTAAAGATGATGCGTGGGATGAGTCCATCCAAGCCGCTCATGTCACCTCGTTCAAGACAATGCTAGAAACCGAAGCACGCATTAATACGCTTCAGCTTAGCACCCTGAAACAAAACCTTGCTTTAGCAGAACCAGCACAACGCCCACAAATTGAGGCCGAACTTGCCGAGCTTCAAGATCATATGGCATCACTCGCGCATCGACTCAATGAGCTACATAAGCAACAAATGGCCTTGCCCGCAGACTCATTAAGTAAAAAGAAAAAACTCGAACAGAGCATCGCGCTAACAGAAGCCAAAGTAGAAGAGAATAAGGCGCAGATACGACAAGAGCTGGATGTAGCCCTAGCATCACTACAAGACCACTACCGCGAACTGGCAGCTGAAACCCAGCTAGCCCGCGCCGAGTTAATGCAGATGCTAGCATCAAATAACTAGCGCGTTGAACGAACTCTAAACGTATTGGTCGCCTTGCCGGTTAAGCAAGCGGCCAAGCCTCTTTCGCCCTAAACATTCAAAACGAGCACCTTAAGCCGGCATCAAGAATAAGCAGCCAGATAGTAAAACAGATTGACGCCTATCATCAGTAACATCAGCAACCAATTAACCAGAATGCCTAGCAGGCGAAAAATTGAATAGCGGCCACCTGAAATGGTCATACCATAAGCATGAGAAATACGACTTAGCAACAGCGCCACCCCCACGGCATGAAGAAAATAAACGCTGGCACCGCTCAACGAGCACATCAACAGCAATAAGAGGGAAATCGGAACGTTTTCTATTGCATTGCCATGTACTCGAATCGCCACCGCCAATATGCGGTTCTCCTTATCGCCCATGCCAATCTGGTGCGCCTTACGCATATTGGCTACGCGCAACCCTAGATAGAAAAGCCAACCAGCCAGCAACGACACATAAAGTCCAATAATCGGTAAGCCCGCCAACGCATTCTCCTCACATAATGATTGTCATCAAGCTATTCGAACCCATGCCACCTCAATCCCCGGAAGCCATACTGACAGCATCAATCAAACGAAGGCCAATTAAGGTCGCAGCTGCGTCCGGCGCCAAAGGCCGAGACAATAAGAAGCCTTGGGCATATTGGCAACCCAGCTCTTTCAGATAATTTAGCTGAGCAATCGTCTCCACCCCTTCCGCAATCACGTTCATACCAAGGTTATGCCCTAGAGAAGTAATTGTTCTAACAACAATGGCATCATTGTTGTCTGCAGGAAGATTGGTTAAGAAAGATCGATCAATTTTTAACGAATCCACTCTAAAGCTGGTCAAGTAGCTTAGCGATGAATAGCCCGTACCAAAATCGTCAATATAAACTTTAATGCCTGCATCATGAAGATGTTGAATGTTACGCATGCAAGCAGCAGCGTTATCAATAATTTGTGTTTCCGTAATTTCAAGCCGCAGAGAGTCTGGCGACAAGCCCGTCTGACGAATAACTTTGATCACTTCATCTGGCATTTCATCGTCAGAAAAGTAGGCCGCACACACATTTACGCTCACCGATAAGTCCACACTGTGCGCATAGACACGACGCCATTGCGACAACTGCTTCGCGGCCTGCCGGATAAGACCCCGGGTCATTGGCAAAATAAGGCCCGTTTCTTCGGCCAAGGAAATAAATTGATCCGGCTGAAGCAGGCCTAACTCTGGGTGAGGCCAGCGCACCAATGCCTCAAACCCACTTAGTCGTCCAGTTTTAAGGCATACAATAGGTTGGTAATGCAGCACTAATGCGTCAGCGTCAATCGCCGCCTTTAACTCCGTCGTCATTTTTAAACGATGACGAACTCGCTCATGCATCGCATCGGTAAAGACTGCATACCCTCCTCTGCTCAATAATTTTGCATGAGACATGGCGGTATCTGCTTCACGCAAGAGCTCCTCTGCAAGCTGATGATGGTTTGCCCCACAGGCAATACCAATGCTGGCAGACATCGCAACATGATGACCATCAAGACTCACAGGAACCTGCAGTTCTTTTTGAATGCGTTCGACAACCTCTATGGCCACGTGATTTGCGTTCTCACCTTCAACCAATACCGCAAACTCATCTCCGCCAACACGCGCAATAAAACCTTTCTCGCCCAGCGCTCGTCGTAAGCGCCGGGCAAAGCCCGCCAAATAACTGTCTCCAGCCAGATGGCCTAGGCTATCATTCACCCATTTAAAACGATCTACATCAATAAAAAGCAGCGCAAATTGATAGCGCCCATTTCCCTTTCGTCCTTGTAGCGCATGCTGCAATGCGGCCAATAAATGAGAGCGATTCGGCAGCCCAGTCAAACCATCATGCATCGCCATCGTTTGCAATTTTTTTTGTTGCGCATCCCGTTCAAAGATACGCACAAGCTGCTGCCCTACTTGCGCCAACAAAGAAATCATTGCCGCATCAGGAGTTTCTTCGCGCACCGAAAAAAACTCCAGCACGGCAATCGTCCGAGCATCGCTGACCACTGGAAAAGCAAGATGAGTGACCGCACGCTGCTCATCAATATAAATACTTTGCAAGCGCCAGCCGGCATATCCTTTCTGCATAACACCTGAAGAGAGGGAGGAAACCTGATCTAAAGGCCACTTCAAATCCAACGCCTGAGTCAACTCGCTCTCATGCGCGCCATGAGGATAATAAGCAATGACCTGCAATGGAGAGTTTTCTGTGGCCTGTAGTGCGCGACCAGCAACCCATCCCATGTGCGCACAGATTCGCCCCAAGGAAAAATGCAAAAGCCGGTGTAAGTCGTCGCCTCCCGCTTCAAGAGACTGAAGGTCTCCCAATAACAATTCTTGTTCCTGACGACTACATAACATCTGAATATAATCGCGCCGCGCCGCGTACTCGAGCATGCAACCATTAATCGCGCAGATAAGTAGCGGCACAAAAAAATACAGTAACGCCAACAGCCAAGAAAATGCGATGTTCATAAACAACGCGGCAACCGTCGCCAATAAAAATGCAGATACAGCTCCACGTAATGCCGTCAGCGTGCTCAGCCTAAGCACCGAAAACGCAATAAATAAAACGTAAATGGTTTCTAAAGCAGAAACCTGACCCAAAAAGGAGTTGCCCAGCAACATCGAGGCAAAAATGGTGCCGCTGAGACAAACAAAAACGCTAATACCCAAGGTCACTTCAACATAGCGATCCATCCATGCTATGCGTGTCGCCAATAGGATTGCCGTAAGCACAACGCCAATGGGTACCACAGCGTAATAAAACCAAAGCGTGCCAGCCTCACTGATATCCGTAAAAAAACCGACGGGCAATACAACGACCAGATAGAGCGCCATCAAGCCAAACACAGATTTACGCAACAATTTTGCCGCGCCTATGCGAAAATGCCGACGAAATCCAGCCTCTACTGCCGTCGGCAAACGCAACAATGCAACCGCCCCACCCGACAGAATTTTTCGTAGTTCCTGCACATTGCAATCGATCATATCTACCGAGCCAGAACCGGCACACTCACCGGCCCGCGCTCCACCCTCTGCAATATGCCCAGCAGAAGCTTCCTTTTCATGTGTCTTTTCATGCATAAACAACGCTCTATCTTCTTATTTCTGCAAGCCACTGCAACAATCTCAAGGCGTTGTCTCTATTTGCTCTCAACACCCTACCTGCCCCCCCGCTTAACAAGTTAACCTGACATGCTCCCCCTGCGTCTAGAATCAATTTGCCATCGCCCGCCACCTATTACTGAGTCCTTCCCGAAAAATCACTTGCGCTACTGGCCAAATAGACAGTACTGTATAAGCACTGACCATACGAACAGGTGCGCCATTATGCATAACCTCCAAACACAATCAGAATCACAGTCTCTCGCGTTTATGCATAGCAGGCCTGATTTATGGCGCGGCCGCCTTACACAACCTCTCATTGAGCACCAAGAAACTGGTTTTGAAGAGCTTGATCAAGCACTGCACAGTGGTGGCTGGCCAACGAGTGGGCTTGTCGAACTGCTCTACGCCAGCGCTTGCCCGCAGGCCATCCGATTACTGCTGCCCGTCCTCAGTCGCAGGCAAGACGGCCTCATCGCGATGGCCAACCCACCTGCACGCCCACAGGCCCGCACACTCCAACAAGCCGGAATACACAGTGCGAACATACTGATTATGCGCAGCAACGACCCTAAGACACTGTTACGCGCCTGCCGCGAAACCGCGGCATCTGGCGCCGCCAGCGCACTACTTGCTTGGCTGCCCGCCGGTACCGACACCCCTGAAAACCTACGTCGCTTACACATTGCCGCCAAACAAGGGCGCTGCTTGCTAGTTGTCTTACGTCATGCTCACCATGCCGTTAATGCATCTCCAGCGCCACTCCGGCTTGTACTTCAAGGCTCACGAGCAGCGCAAGTTAGCATCGAGATCATTAAGCAGCCAGGCGGTTGGGGTGGACAAAAAATCAATCTTCCTCTTTCACCAGAACGCATCCACTCACCGCTGGCGAATACCGCTCACATGCCTATCCCGACAACGATGCTCACACACGGCCAACCGAGCGGCATAACGGCCTGCCAAGACAAAGATCTAGCGGAGAGCGAAATTATTCCAGTCCAGCCATTTAGAGACCCAGACAGTCGCTTCGCCTATCGCCCCAAAGCGTCAACTCTGAACTATCAGGCAAGCCAAACTCAGCCTCTCACACGCAACCTAAGCCTTCCCCTATAAACAGGCAGAGCTATAAGTGCAGGCCGAACCGACAGCATTCATCAATAGAATTATTTAGGAGTTAACAACATGGACATTCAACCCTTTCAAACAAGAGAAGCCGTAACACAATCCGATGCGCAGCCACATATTATCCGCGAATGGCTAAACCGAGCTGATGGGCAGCGCACAGAAAAAGACATTATTCAGTTTTATAGCTACCTAGAACGTGCACACCACGACCTACTTGCCTTTGCTGCCAACGCCAACCGACCGCGGATTTTAAAAGACATGCTGCATCACTTTATGGAGCACTAATTCTCTTTCCCTTTACGGCACTCATAATAACGCCATGCACTAGGACCTCAATGATCCAGTAGATTTCTCAGAGACTGCTTATATGTTGTGGCTCGCCATACGATTTCCATGCTTGCCACTTGAGGCTGTAGTGGAACAACGCTTATTGGAGAGCGATAGTTTAGGCGGCAAGCCAAGCAAAGATAGCGCGGCGCCTGAACAGATCATTTGCGAACACAACCAAGTTCTCCAAGCATCCGTCTCGGCATTACAACGTGGTATCAAGACTGGCATGAAAACCTCTTCAGCCAGAGCACTCTCAGACAGTTTGCACGTCTTCGACAGAGACCAGCGCGCCGAACAAGAGATACTTAAAACAATCGCCCAAAGATTACTTTTTCTATCTCCAACCGTTTGCATCATGGAGCCCGACATCTTATTACTCGAAATTGAAGGGTGCCTTAAGTTATTTCATGGATTAGATAATCTTTTTGATGCATTGCGACAGTCATTGAATAGAGAACCTCATCAATGGTTTTATGGCTTTGGTCATACCCCACTTTGCGCCAGCCTACTAACAACGCACTCATCAGAAAGTCACTATTACCAACACCTTCGCAGTGAGAAAACTGACTTCATTCAACAAATAGGCCAGATTCCAATTGAACGTCTTCCTCTTGGCAGTGCAGAAAAATCTTCATTGCAAGCTCCAGGGTTTCGCACTCTGGCTGATATACTCGCCCTACCGAAAGCCGCACTCGGAAAGCGCCAGGGAGTGAACCTGCTAGATTGGTTACAACGCTTACTCGGCGACAAGCCTGACATACGGGCAGCTATTAAAGTGCCGCCTCGTTTTTATGCTGAGATTGAATTTTCTGATCCCATAGAACAGGCAGAGGGTTTAATCTTCTCTGCTAAACGACTGCTCAGCGAGCTCCATTACTTTTTGCAGCAACACCAAAAGCGCACCAAAGCCATTCGTTGGCACTTTACCGATAGCAAAAAAAATGTGTCTACCATTATTATCCGTCGATCTGGCAGCAATGCTGACCTAAGCATATGGCAAGACCTAACACGACGACATTTTGATCAACTCATACTGCCCGCGGAAACCCTTAAGATCGCATTAGACTGCGCACGCATACAAAACAATACTCAACACAGCGAGGCAATGTTCGAAGACTCTTCCCAGCGAGCAGCCCCCGAAACGCTTATCGACAAGCTAACCGCCTTAACGCAATTACAGCTTACCTTCATTGAAGAGGCAGACTCTCATCTGCCTGATGACGCTCAGTCTGAAGTCCACCCTTTAACAACCCCCAAAAAATCACACAAACATTATTCTACTGGCCATAAGAACCATTCCCGTCAAAAACAGCTAAGCCAATCAAATCAATCGGATGCACTATTCTGCGACGCCCCTCTCTGGCTCTTAGATCAACCCAAGCCACTGAGGCAGCACGACCAAACGCTGTATCTACGTGGGAAAGCACTCGAGTTATTACCCGGCGAACAAATTATCAACGATGGCTGGTGGCAAAAGGAACAAACGAGGCACTATCATGTTGCTCGCCTTTCAGACGGCATGGTTTGCTGGATTTTCTTCAGCCCCCAGGCAAAGCAATGGTATTTACACGGCTTCTTTTAGGATTTAGCTTTTCATACAAGAAGCAAGCTATTCGACCCGCAAGAAATGACCCTTTTGGATAAAGTGCCCCGCCTGCTGAATAACCTCTTTATCCCACATCATCAATGTATGGCCGACGTCCAACGTTATGAAATCTGCCATTTCAGCAAGGCGCGCACTGCTCACAGAGACCTTTCCATCATGCTCGCCATCAAACAAAAAGTTAAACCAAGGATCCGCACTGCGCGTACCAGCAATCACCCCAATCTCTAGGTTAATCGTTTTTAGCATCTTAGGGACATCACCTTCACCGGTTCCAAGTTGACAACCCGCAGGCCCAGTCAGCCATTGATATAAAGGCCAGTGACGAAAAAAGTCTGTTACTTCACTGCCCTGATTGGGCACCCCGAGCATCACCACACGGCCAATACGTTCAGATCTCCCCTTCACTTGAAACCAGCGCCGTAGCAAAACACCACCCAAAGAATGCGTAACAAAGTGAACCTTCTCGCATTGCTTAATCCGTTCATCACGAAAAATCTCGGAGAACACTTGCTCCGCGAGCGACTCGATCGTATGTCGTCGTGATGGATATGTTTTACACAAAACAGCATATCCGCGAACCCGAAAAAAGCGCGCCAATCGCCACATTGAGCGTGCCGAACGACCTAAACCATGCAGCAATACCACGCACTCTTTATTTGTGTGACAAACATCATTCATCAGCGCCATCATCCATCAGATCCGACACCATAAATTCCGTCTCAAGATCCACTAGCGCCGCCCTACCACTCTCAGCGATGTACAAGGTTGCCCACGCGCCGCGACGTAAGTCCCGCTCGAGCGCCTGCGCTTTCATTTTGGGCGCAAACCAAGCTTCAATACCGTATTCAATTTCATACGATCCTAGTCGGTCAACTGCCTGAATTGCAGGCCCCTCATCCCCCTCTAGCGTTTGCATCAGTGCATGTCGATGGGAACTCACACGCCCGCGAATAAAACGGAGCTCTCTTGTCTGCCCTGTCCCCGTCAACTCTGACCTAGGCGGCTGCAACGTAATCGACGCGGCAATCCAATCAGCACCGCCCTCATCATCCTCAGCGCCCTTTTCTATCGGACTAAGCACCACATAAACAACCTGCCCTGGACGCAACGCCTCGCTCCCATTCCATAAACTTTCAGGAACTCTGTTAAAGCTGTAACCCAAACGGGCATAGTTTCCCCGAAATAAATCTCGGGGATCAACAGGCTCCACCAAAACGCGTATCGGCGTCCCCGTCCAGCGCGGATAAACCGCAACAATCAACTCTCCTGCCAAAACTACCAATTGAAAAACCACCGCAGTACACAAACCGATCATAACGAAGCGAGAAGATTGGGTGACGTTATTCATGACGGCTTCTCCTCCATTCTTTTTCTGCTGGAAACTCCGCGCCAAAACCTTGCCGCCAGAAGCAGAATGCCGCCGGCCACGAAAAACAGTATCGCACCCGTAATATAGTCTCCCATCACATCTAAGTAGCGCAGCACAGCCTGAAGTAAAATCACCATAACGCCGGTATAAAATAGATAACCCGCATGAATTTCAACGCCGCGTAAAATGAGACGTATACCACTTGCCAGCAAAATTAGATTTGTTGCAATCGCCAACACCATCTCGATGTTGTCTAACGGCCATAGCCAAGCACTAAACAACAGCCCATTAACCGTCAACGCGGCTAAACAAACACTTATCTGGCGCGGCAATGAAATAAAGGGAGCTAACGCGATCAGGAGCACATCAGTAGCGAGCAGGTACCAAAACGCATCGCTATGCCGATCCAAACGCCTTGTCACTTCATCCCACATACCTTGATAGCTGAAAAGTAACAGCAACAACAAAGCACCACGTAACATCCACAGATTAATTATCGTTGCCGTGTCTCGCCACCATGTACTACCACGGGTAGCTAGAACTTGGCTGAAGCCATAGATCAAAAGACCCAGCGCCACGTCCACCACAAGATGCCCTCGAGTAACATCCAGAACGTCATAGCGACCTAAAGATTCGGCTAGAAAAAAAGAATGGCTTACGTTGTAGAAGCAATGTAGCCAAAGAGTAGCCCCCCAGATTAACGCGGCGCCCATTACACGGGATGGCATGCCTCGCCACAGCTGCCACGTTAGTGCGAGTAAAAACAAAGGGTAACTCCAAGGCATTCCATAGCGCGCCTCGGCGAAAAACCATAATGTTGCCAGGGACCACACCAACAAATGCAGCAAGCGACTCGCCGTCAATAATGCAATCGGTAGAACACCCAGTGCCCACCAGAAAATGCCATCCGGAAAATGCTCTCCAAGATGATAAATTTGCGCGATCAACATGATACTCGCGCCATACGAGATAGCCCCTGCAAAAAACCAGCGCTTACTCGTTTGCGTCTGTCCTTTTGCCATACAGCGAACTCCCCAGCCATTCAGGCCCAGAGTTAGCGTGATTAATGCCAGCATCCTGACGGCTCGCGGAATGTCGTCCCAGTTATGACTAATCAATAACAGCAGCGCCAAGCCCATGGAAAAAATGGCCAAACCAACCAACATGCCATAGCCAAGGGAGTGATGGCTTTGATCATCCAGAGAGCTATCGTAGCGCGCCAAGATCTGCTCACCTTGTGGTCGATCTATCACCCCATCTGCCACCCATTGGCGTACCTCTGAAATCAACTCACCCTTTAATAAACGCAGCAGCCCCATAACCCTCCCTCATCCTTCTTTTATTGCTCATCACTCAATATCGCTTCAATACCGCCACATCACTGATATAGAAGGTATTTTCTATAACGGCAAAACTTTGCCTGAGCTTGCACTGAGCCAAGCCCCACGGCAACAACAGCACTGTTTCAGGTTTTATTCATGGGTGTTCAATAGCGCTTGGCCAGATGACTGTCCTTATGTACAGTATCAGCATATACAACGATTGAGCGTCATTATGCGTACAACCAGACTCCCCAGCAGTCGTTCAGGCAAGTTTGCGGAGTTACACAGCACTTCAGCCTTTACCTTCCTAACCGGCGCAAGTCAGCCAGAAGAGCTGGTCAAAGAAGCGCATACACTGGGCTACCATGCATTGGCTCTCACCGATGAGTGCTCTTTTGCTGGCGTCGTGCGGGCCCATCAAGAGGCCAAGCTATGCGGCATAAAGCTAATATTGGGTAGTCGATTTCGTGCTCATCTTTCGGTCACACAAGATGATGCTCCAGACGTAGCTACAAATCTTATTCTGCTCGCCCGCAACAAAACCGCTTACAGTGAAATTTCCGCACTCATCACTCACAGTCGACGACGAGCGAGTAAGGGGGAATATTATTTACACGGACGTGATATTGAGCGCATTAGTCGCTGCGCCTTAGCTATCTGGATTCCTAGTTATCACGTAAACGACCATGCTCACGGCCTTTACCTAAGAACCCTTTTTCCCGAACGCTTATGGGTGTCTTGCAGCTTACACCAGCAAGATCATGACGGTGCTCGCTACCATGCGCTTTATCAGTTAGCTGAGGCCTTGAGCCTACCAATGGTGGCCACCAA
>JAGPVL010000012.1 GCA_018067045.1 Gammaproteobacteria bacterium | reverse complement strand
TTTCTTATTCACACCAACCCGCTTTTGATTGTCGCCCTGAAGCTTTCCGTCACGATACTCTTTTCTCCAGCGTGACAACATCATCGGATGGATGTCGAGGCCTTCTGCGACCTGTTGAACTTGGATGCCGTCTTGATAGCTCAGCTTTACAGCCTTCACCTTAAAATCTTTTGTATACTGCCATGTCTTTCGTGGACGATTATATTTTGGCATAAGCCACCTCCTTTGTTAGGGAAGGTGTCTACTTTATCGGGGGATGTTCACGGTCGGCTGGAACGATTTGTTAGGCTATTTATTAACCATAGCTAAAACTTCAAACTGTTTAATATTGCTAACAACGCCTTTTTCCCAACCTCCAACAAGTAAAGCGTCTGCATTTTCTTGAACAGCAGCAGCCACCTTTCCTGAAAAGTGTGCATCTACACCTGATTGATCCGCAAAAAAATCGATAATTCCAAATTCATCATTAGAAAATTGTAAAGCATACCAATAGCTGGTTTTGGGTTCAGTTTCTTTAACTATTGCTGCTCCCCCACTCAAAAAACCAGCTAGGTTTTCTGCTTGCCCCTCTTTGGCTTTTACAGGGATAAATACAGCTATTTTCATGTCCTTAGCATTACTTGAAGTTTTACTAGACAATATTTTAGGGTTTTTGATATTTGCAATAACACCATTATCCCAGCCACCGGCAACTAAGTTTTCCGCATTCTCCTTTAGAGCTCCTGCAACTTTACCTGCAAAATGCGCATCCCTTCCTGAGTTATCTGAAAAAGTGTCGAAAATTACCATCTCACTATCATTTTTAAGTGCTGCCCATAGCAGTGTTTGAGGTTCGGTTTCAGTTACCAAATCTGCACCGGCAATTAAAAAATCAGCTAAATCGTTTTCTTTTCCTGATTTTGCATTAAGAGTTATATAGCTTGCTTCTTTCATAGTAGTTTCCTTTTTTAGATTATTGATTCGTTACATTACAAGGTACCACTGAATCAGTTTGATGCCTAACGCCGCCAACACAGGCCGAGCGTTAGCGAGGTCCAGCCCGCGTCTTTTTGCGGGCGATTGTGCTTGGCTTTGTTATGCATTTTACAGCCCAAAGAATTTCTCCAACTGTTTGTATATAGCTAGATCTCGGTGGCTAGTTAATACTCGTTGTTCCACTACCTGTACCGGCTTGGGGGCATTTAAGTTATTGTTTTGATCAAACAGCACCGTAGTGCCATCTTGAAATTCAATGATTTTGAAATGAGTATCGCCCCACTCATTGAGTTCCGAATATGTTCCGTTAGCACATGACCAATTACTTGGAAATTCCCAATCCCGAACTTCGCCAGTTTCATAGTATATGGATATCCCTTTGAGATATGCCGAACCATCCGGCTTTCTGCTAATTTGAACAATATCTCTTTTTTTTCCATCCTGGGTATTCTGAACCGTAACGTCTGTATACCAGACACCGAGCATTTCGGGGCATATCGCCGCTACTTCTGAGGCAATTTCTTTTTGCGGTGTGCTTTCACAGCCCACCAAGAAAACCATTAAAAAAATAGGAAAGAATCTCATTTTTGTTCCTGATGCATAACGCCGCACGCACAGGCGAGCACGCAGTGCGAGTCCAGCGCAACTTGTTGCGCGATTGTGCCGTGCCTTGTTAACGGTTTTCATTTAAGTCTCTATAAACGGTTTATTCGGTAATTTTGAACCGCACCATGGGCAGTAACTAAAAAGTAAATTACTGCCGAGATGGTCAAAGTTCCTCACAGCCCATACAGGATCGCCCTGAAAATTCATTAATTTAAGATTTAACTCACCATCCCGACTTTCTTCAACAGCACCAAACATAACAGGACAGCAATACTTTTTTAATCTTTCTGTTCTCTTTTTTATTTCGGTCGGTACTTTTTCTTCAATCCAGGCTTTGCAACTTTCACAAGTTTGTACGTGTAAAACATCATTCTTGTACTTTCCATCTTTATCGCAAGGCAAACCACCTGACCCAAGCCAAATGACGTCTATGAGCCTTTCAAAGGCTTCCCAAGTATCCAGAGATTTTCTATGTTTTACGCATTCGCTCATAGTGGACCGTTAACGCCTTTGTAACGGGCCGCGTTGTGGCGAAGCCACGCTTTTAGCGGTCCAGCCCGAAGGGCGATCGTTGACAAACTTGTTAAGTGCCATTACTCCCACCCTAGTTCTTTGTAGGTTTTTTTATCTTGTTCTGGGTAATCGGTAGTGTATTGCCCCCAATCCATATATTCATAGTATTTTGTCATGGCCTCAAAATGGGAATCTGCTTCACATGACCAAACTAACTTTGAATTTGGCTCAAGCAACTTTCGAGCATCTTCACCATGCTTCCCAGCAAGACAGAACGTACCCAACTCTTCTTCATCCATCCATAATTCGTGCTTCATAGTTTTCTCAGGCACTTAACGCCGGGCTCATTTGCCGGAAGCTACTGGCGCCTTTTGTGCGGGTTTTATGCACAAAAGGTGACAGTGGCTGGAGGTCAAATGCAGCCCCTTGTTAAATGCAGCCTGATGTCTTGAACGGTGTTGAAAATACCGCGCCCTTCGACATAGCCAACATTTGATATAAATTCAATTAGCTCCAACCCTATTGGAAATGGAACTAAATCATAAACTCCAGATTGAACCCAAGAGCCATCTTTTTTGTTTGGGACGCTGAACTTAGCTTCCATATTTTCGCCTGACTCATCCCAAAATAACCAGAGACCTTCTTCTACATCGATGCCTTCGCAATAATTGATTGCTTCGTCTTTTGTAGGAAATACTTCAAGGCCATTATCATCGGTGCTGAATGCAAATATAATCATAATCAGATGCAAAAGCTCATAGGTTGAGAATCATGGTTATTTTCAAAGTCGCACTTACATTCATCATAGTTATAGCTTCCACCTGAGTCTAAGCACGCATCACTTTTTATTGATGCTGATATAAATAGATATATTACCAATGAAAGCACCACTACTATTGTGAAGGTAATATATTTCTTTTCCATTTAAATGAGCCTAACTATCTACCACGGCATTTAACGACCGGCGCAGCGGACAAGTTGTAGCGACGAAGGAGTGAAAACTTGATCCGCCTGCCGCCGCTTGTTAGCTTTCACGGCTCACTATTCCCACTGCTCTATTGGCGCTTGCAGAAGCCAAATTTCTTTGTCTTCTGTATCGATGTATGTCCCCACAACAGGAACCGTAAGGCTTGCCATTGAGCCGTCAGGACGCTCTTTTCTACGATCCACGCCGAGCAACTGATAACTTACGCTCGCGCTCTTGATCGCATTACGCAGATCTTGAGCCGTCTTTACCTGGATATTCCCTTGCTCGCCGGACATATAACCGGGAAC
Organism: Gammaproteobacteria bacterium; assembly: GCA_018067045.1. Classification (GTDB taxonomy): domain Bacteria; phylum Pseudomonadota; class Gammaproteobacteria; order Pseudomonadales; family Alcanivoracaceae; genus JARGPN01. The sequence continues at coordinate 62,001 of JAGPVL010000012.1, read as the reverse complement.
AAATCTAAGTATGCTTTCACTCTCATCAAACTCTACGCAGCCGACATCTCGCACTTGGACTCCAGCATCTTGAATGAGCGCCCCCTTAATAGTTTTAGTTGCTAGGACTAAACGATAATCAGGCTGAGCCGAGCGGACTATGTCATCTAGCAAATCGTCTATAACCACCAGATTCCCCTAAAAGCTAACAGCGTATTCAACGACAAATGACTTATATCATGCTGTCGTATATCCCCAGAGTCTATTATTAACAAACACTCTAATCTCTTTTATTAACAACACCTTATCCGTAGCATCAAAACAATATCATCCAGACTTTTGCGACAACTGTCGTATATCTCGTGTTTTTATCTGGGTTTTGTTTCGGTTGACATTTCACGACAAACGCCCCGCAGGGCGCATCACTTGGGCGTTTTAGCTTTTCGGCAAAAGGGGATATAAGTCATTTGTCGTTGAACTCCGGATTTTTGTCGTTGAACTCCGGACTTTTGTCGTTTTAACCAAGCAACTCAAAGCAGGGGAGCGTTATGAGGGGAGGGCGGTCGTGCTGATTGCCGCCTTCATTTCTGACGCCCAATAAAAAGCGGCCATGCTTTTCAGCATGGCCGCTTTTTATAACTCTACCAAAACGCTTACACCCGCAATTACAACACGATAGCCGAGCGCAATTTCTTCATCGCGTTATTTTCTAACTGGCGGACACGCTCAGCAGACACACCGTATTCGTCGGCCAAATCTTGCAGCGTGGTTTTATCGTCATGCAACCAGCGGCGCTGAATGATCGAACGGCTGCGTTCGTCTAGCGTCTGCAGGGCATTGGCCATGCGCAACTGATGCTGCGATTGCCATTGCTCTTGCTCAACCAATTCGGCCGGATCAAGATCCGGTGCTTCAAGGTATTGCACCGGCGAGGAGACAGCGCGGTCGTCATCGTCATCTGTGCTGCCATCAAATGAGGCATCATAGGCGCCGAGACGGCTTTCCATTTCTTGTACGTCTTTTAACTGCACACCAAGATCGTCAGCAATATTCTGCGCTTCTTCGGTGGTCAGGCGAGCAAGGCGTTTCTTTTGGCCGCGCAGGTTAAAGAATAATTTTCGCTGCGCTTTGGTGGTCGCCACTTTGACGATGCGCCAGTTTTTAATCACAAACTCGTGGATCTCAGCTTTGATCCAATGCACGGCAAATGACACCAGACGCACGCCCACTTCGGGGTCGAAACGGCGTACCGCTTTCATCAAGCCGACGTTGCCTTCTTGAATCAGGTCGGCCAGCGGCAAACCATAGCCGCTATAGCTACGCGCAATATGAACGACAAAACGCAGGTGCGCTAAAACGAGGCCGCGAGCGGCCTCAAGGTCGTCTTCATAAAATAGACGCTCTGCCAAAGCGCGTTCGTCTTCGGCAGATAGAATGCTGACGCCGTGTACCGCACTAATGTAGGCGTCCAGATTATTGCCTGGAACCGCCAGCGGAATGGCTCTTGCTAGTTGAAGTTGGGTCGTCATCGATCCCCTCCCCTGAAACGTTCTGGCCGATATTAGCACTCGTTTTGTTTGAGTGCTAATAGGGGATTCGGTTCCCAGCGAACGGGCCGCCGCTAGGGCAAAACTCAAATATGGGGCGCTATGCCGCTTTCCGCTTAGCAACCGCACGAAGCACGATGCGGCATTGGTTTTCGCCATACTCGCGGATATCTGAGGAGGAGGCCTCCACGTCACGGCCGAGGATATTGACGAGCAGGCGCCTAAAGATGCCTAACGAGACATCAAACTCTGTGGTTTCTTCGGTTAGCGCTATAAAGGAGTAGCGCTGCAACTGTGGCAACAGGTCGCGAATGGACTCCGCCATATAGTGATTACGGGCAAAACGCAGCGCCAGCGGCAGAAACTCAAAGACCGCCTGGTGCCCAGCACGGACATCGCCGGCCTCATGGGCGCGTTCGAGTATCGGCAACACGGTCACGAGATCGTCTAGCTCACCGGGCTGCCACGTCGACGCGGCTCGCTCCGCCAACTCGCCGAGCAATAAAAATAAGAAGTCGTAAAGCTCACGCACCTGCTCTTCGCTGATATCACATACGCGCGCGCCTCGGCGTGGCAGAATCTCAACCAGATGACGGCGCTCCAATACACGGAAGGCCTCTCGAAGGGAGTTAGTGCTTACTTCTAGCTCCGCGGCTAGCTCAGTCTCGGGCAATCGCGCGCCAGGCTGCAGGGCGCCGCGAACAATTCGCTCACCCAAGTGATCGGCAATTTGCTCGCTTAGATTTGCTGTTTTCATCGCCATGCTTGTCCCGCCCAATGCCTTTCCATGCATTCCAATATCGCAACGCCGCAACACGTCGTCCTCTCAACCAAGGGCGACGATATAGGAGAACTATGCCTAAGCATTCATCAATTGTCCAACACTTGAATTATTCATGCATATGTTGACAGCATCCAATGGCAGCGTTACTGTTTGTATAACGAGCAGCCAAACACACGCTGCTAAATCAGCGCATAGGCTGCTACAACCACTTAAAGATGAGGTGCTCCATGGCCATCAATATTAGCCCATCGGTAATGCTAACAATGAAGAAGTGGGGTTACCTCGCTTTCTGGTTAGTCCTTCTTCCTGTCTTGCCAATAGCCGCCTTCACCGGCGTTGAGTCTGGCACCCAAGATTATTGGGCATTTTTTATCTACATCTTTATCTTCGGCATTATTCCCATTCTTGATTACATCATTGGCAAAGACCCAACCAATCCCGATGAGCTCACAGACGTGCCGGCCATGAGCGAAGACAAGTCCTACCGGTGGTTAGCGCTGGCGATGGTGCCTATTTGGTTTGGCGTCCTGTTTTGGAGCGGCTGGATATTCGTTCATAACGATTATTCATTGCTTGGACAGTTCGGTTGGATTCTGTCGATCGGCACCCTCGGTGGCATTATTGCTATCAACCTTGGCCACGAGTTAATCCATAAAGATCCACGCATTGAGAACTGGGCGGGCGGCTTGCTGTTGGCGTCGGTGAGTTACGGCGGGTTTAAAGTAGAGCACGTGCGCGGCCATCACGTTACCGTATCTACCCCTGAAGACGCCTCATCGTCGCAGTACAACCAAGGGTTATACTCATTCTTACCTCACGCGTTCGTTCACAACTTCACTAACGCGTGGCGCCTGGAAAAAGAATATTTGGCGCGCAAAGGAAAATCTTTTTTCAGCATCGATAACGAATTACTTTGGTGGTACGGCATTTCTGCCGCGCTGGCCGTGACGTTTTCCGTATTGTGGGGCTGGCAGGGCGCTGCATTTTTCCTCGGACAAAGTTTTTTTGCTGCCCTAGCGCTAGAAATTATTAACTACATTGAGCACTACGGCTTACACCGTCGTACATTGGAAAACGGTAAGTATGAGCGTGTGACGCCAGCACATAGCTGGAATTCAAATTACCTGCTAACGAACTTGGCGCTGTTTCAGTTGCAGCGTCATAGCGATCATCACGCTTACGCAAAGCGCCGCTTCCAAGTACTACGCCATTATGAAGAGAGCCCTCAGCTGCCGGGCGGGTATGCATCTATGTATGTGCTGGCACTGTTCCCACCGTTATGGAAAAAGGTCATGAACCCGCGGGTTGAAGCTTACTACCAAGGCGAGATGGATCAGCTGCTGCGTAATACTAAGCGAATGAACAATATCGCCTAGCAATAAAACATCATGCACCTGCTTTTAAATCCGCCGTGCCGAAGGGTGTCGGCGGATTTTTTGCTTCTATAGAACGAAAGACTTTACGACATTCGCGTCTTTCATATGGCCCAGAAATATTCTTAGCTTAGCGGCCACCATAAAAAAGGCCGGCAAAGCGCCGGCCTTTTTTATCTCTCTGCGCATCATGTTTAATGCGCCACTCTTAATCCGTCAGAAAACAAGCGATGCTCTTAAACGACTATTGCCGCCAGAACATTCGCGTAAATAATACCAATACCGTAAAGACTTCAAGTCGGCCAAGCAGCATGGCTGCCGTCATAATCCATTTCGCCGTGTCCGTCAGCTCAGAAAAGCCTTCTGCCACACCACCGATACCCACACCTAAGTTATTTAATGAGGCGGCAACAGTAGAAACCGCCGTACCCAGATCCAATCCCGTTGCGGTTAGCACTAGCGTTAAAATCACCGCCAAAGTGATGTAGACGCCAACAAACCCCCATACTGCCTGCAATACAGAATCACTGACCGCGCGGCGCCCAAAACGCAAAGCAAAGACACCGTGCGGATAAATAAGTTGGCGCAACTCTCGCAAGCTATGTTCAAAAACCAACGCCGCACGCACGACCTTCATGCCGCCACCAGTAGAGCCCGCACAAGCACCAATAAAGCTAATAAACACCAACAAATAGGGAAGGTAAGAAGGCCACGATGCGGGATTCGTGCTGGTTAAGCCTGTGCCGGTGGCGAACGATGCGACCTGGAAGAAGGCGTGTCGCATGACATCAACAAAATTGTCATCGACTTGAAATACCCATAAACCAACTGCGATCAATACGACGTAGACAAACATCAAGCCGAAGTAAAACCGAAACTCGGGATCAAAAAACATAAGGAAAGGCGAGCGGCGGCGCCACGTGGCATAAAGCAGCGCAAAGTTCGCGCCGGACAGCAGCATGAAGCAGGCGGCAATATAATCTATTGAGCGCGAATCAAAGTACTCCATGCTGGCATCGTGCGTTGAAAAGCCACCGGTGGAGACTGTGGTAAAACTATGGCATATCGCATCGAACCAACCCATGCCCGCCCACCAATATGCCACCGCACATAAAATCGTAACGGCTAAGTAAACATACCAGAGCGCTTTTGCCGTTTCCGCGATCCGCGGCGTTAGCTTTGATTCTTTCATCGGGCCGGGGGTTTCAGCTTTATACAGCTGCATGCCACCGATGCCGAGCATTGGCAAAATGGCAACCGCCAGAACGATAACGCCCATACCGCCAAGCCAATGCAACTGTTGCCGATAAAACAAAAAAGACTTTGGCATGTCATCAAGACCAGACAGCACCGTTGCGCCGGTTGTCGTTAGGCCGGACATTGATTCAAACACGGCATCGGTAAAACTAATGTCTAGCGTGAGCATAATGGGCAGTGCACCAATCACCCCAAGCACCGTCCAAAATAACGTCACCACTAAAAAGCCGTCGCGGGTTTGTAGCTCTGCACGGGCGCGCATAAACGGCAACCAGATCAGCATGCCGAGCATGAGCGTAACGCCGAAAGAAATAAAGAATGGAGAGTAATTGGCGTCTTGGTACCACCAAGAAATCATGACAGGCGTCAACATGGTGAAACTAAACACCATCATTAACAAACCAAGAATCCGGGCGATCATTGTCAGGTGCATGGGCGTCCCGATTAAAAGAAAGTAAAGCCAACCTGGAAAAGCTTTTCAACGTCGCGAATACGGCGCTTATCCATCACAAACAAAATCACATGGTCATCTTGTTCAACCACTGTGTTGTCATGGGCGATCAACACCTTCTCACCACGAACAATGGCGCCAATGGTGCAGCCTTCTGGCAAATCAATATCTTCAATACGCTTGCCCACTACTTTAGAGCTGCGCGAATCACCGTGGGCAATCGCTTCAATCGCTTCCGCAGCGCCGCGACGCAACGAATATGCCGTCACAATATCGCCACGGCGCACATGCGTAAGCAAACTGCCGATGGTCACTTGCTGAGGCGAAATAGCGATATCAATATCGTGACCTTGAACGAGGTCAACGTAGGCGGGGTTGCTAATCAGCGTCATTACCTTACGTACGCCAAGTCGCTTGGCTAATAAGGACGACATAATATTGGCTTCATCGTCATTGGTGAGAGCGCAAAATACGTCGGTGTTTTCAATGTTCGCCTTGAGTAGACGGTCGCGATCCGTACCAGTACCTTGCAACACAACTGTGCGCTGAAGTTTTTCCGACAACCAGCCACAGCGCGCCTCATCTCGCTCAATAATCTTAACGCGATAACGGCTTTCAATACTTTTCGCGAGACGATAACCAATGTTGCCGCCGCCGGCGATCACGACGCGCTTATAGTTATGCTCTAGGCGGCGCAGCTCACTCATCACAGCACGAATATCATTACGGGCGGCAATAAAAAATACTTCGTCATCGGCTTCGATAACGGTATTACCTTCGGGAAGAATCGCACGATCACGTCGGAAAATTGCGGCGACACGGGTATCAACGTTAGGCATATGTTTACGTAACTGACGTAACTCATTGCCCACTAACGGGCCGCCATGGAAAGCACGTACGGCCACTAACTGGACGCGGCCGCCAGCGAAGTTAACGACCTGCAATGCGCCGGGGTGTTCAATCAACCGATTAATGTAATCCGTCACGACTTGTTCCGGACTGATAATGACGTCAATCGGAATCGCATCGTTGTTAAATAATTTATCTCGGTGGGTATAACTGGCGGCGCGGATGCGGGCAATTTTTGTAGGCGTTCTAAACATTGAATAGGCGACTTGGCAGGCCACCATGTTCACTTCATCGCTGTTCGTCACTGCGACAAGCATGTCGGCATCTTCAGCGCCCGCATCACGTAGCACCGACGGATAGGAGCCGCGGCCAACGATGGTACGAATATCCAAGCGATCGCTAAGCTCAGCAAGTCTCGCCATATCCGTATCGATAACGGTTATGTCGTTTTGTTCGCTAGCCAGATTTTCTGCCAGCGTGCCGCCCACTTGGCCTGCACCGAGAATAATAATTTTCATGCTGCCGATCCCCGTCGATCAGAGCTTACGCAAGCGTGCAAAAAAGAACCCATCATGACCGCCTGGCTGTGGCAGCAACTGGCAGCCCACGTCCGTCTCAACGGAACGTACCAGCACTGGCGTGTCTTCTTGTGCATCGGGCTGCCGAGCCAAAAACGCGCTGATTTGCTGTGCATTTTCTTCTGGCAAGATAGAGCAGGTTGCATACACCATCGTTCCGCCCGATTTAATAAGCGGCCATATTGCATCCAGCATACGGGACTGTAAACCGCACAGCACAGCTATATCGCTTTCGCGACGATGCCATTTCAAATCTGGCTGGCGGCGAATGATGCCGGTCGCGGAGCAGGGCACGTCCATTAGCACGGCGTCATATTGCACGCCGTCCCACCATTGCGATGGTTCGCTAGCGTCGCCCGTAAGCAGCGTGGCGCGAATACCTAAGCGCTGGCAGGTATCTTCCACGTGCTTAAGGCGCTTGCCGTCTACATCCAGTGCGCTCAATTCAGCGTCGGGAAACAGTTCTGCCAACTGGCCGGTTTTACCACCAGGGGCCGCACACGCATCGAGAATGCGCTGCGTATTAGGCTGATCGAAAAGCGCCGCGGGCAATTGCGCGGCTTCGTCTTGTACCGATAGCTGCCCTTGATTGAAGCCCGGCAGCTCGGTGACGTTATGGGCAGGAAAAATATTGCGGCCAAATTCGGCGAACGGGCAGGGCGTTACGGTGAGGCCGGCACTACGTAAGGCTTCATCGAGCTGCACGGCGGCATCGGGGCGTAGGCGCACGGTGAGCGGCGCGGTGTCGCACAAGCTCTCGGCGATTGTCGCCGCCTGTTCCGGCCACGCACGTTCCAGCGCCTGCCATAGCCACGGCGGCATAGAGTAAGCTTGCGCCGGCGATAAGCCGTTGCGCACATTCACTTCGTTTACCGCGGTCGCCTTACGCAGCACGGCATTGGTTAAGCCCGCGGCCCATTGGGCCTTAATAGAACGGCACACGTCCGGCCAACTATTCACTACCGCATGATGCGGTCGGCGGCTAAACCACAGCTCATGCAAACCGCACAGCAACACCAGCTGCACCGCCCATGCCGACGATCGAATCGGCTTATCCATTTGCCCTTCAAGCCAGCCGCTGAGTAACGAATAGTGGCGGCAAACGCCATAACAGAGATCCATCATTAGGCCGCGCTCAGACGGCGTTAACGTCGCGCGCTGACGCGCAATCGCATCTCTCAGACTTCGTCCGTTACCGTCTGCGGGAAGTACCTGCTGCAATATATTCACTGCCGCCAAACGTGCGCGATCAACGTTCGCCAAGAACTTCTCCTGCTTTAAAGTAATCTGGTCGGCCACGTAACAAATCACCAACCGCCATAGCGCGCTTACCCGGCAACTGCAGCTCAGTGAGCAATACTGCACCTGAGCCGGTCGCCACGGTCAGGCCTTCTGCTGCCACGTTGAGAATCGTACCCAAGGCGACGCCGTTCTTTTGGGTGTGCTCCAACGAAGTCTCGGCCGCCCATATTTTTAACGGCTCGCCGCCATAGTAGGTCCACGCTACCGGCCACGGATTAAAAGCGCGGACGCGATTTACTTGCCGCACCGGCTCGTCACCCCAATCGAGCAAGGCGTCATCTTTGCTTAATTTATGTGCGTAGGTAATGCCATCTTGTGGCTGTACCGCGGCGCTGTCTTGCAGCGCCGGTAGATCCGTCAGCGCTTCCGTTAGCGCAGAGGCACCCAACGCAGCCAAACGGTCGTGAACACTGGCGCCGGTATCTTCAAGCGTGATCGGCGTGCGTCGCTCCAACAACACCGGCCCGGTGTCTAGACCGACTTCCATTTGCATAATACCAACACCAGTCTGCGCATCACCGGCCTCAATCGCTCGCTGTATCGGCGCAGCCCCCCGCCAGCGTGGCAATAAGGAGCCATGCACGTTGATGCAGCCATAGCGTGGCAAGGTCAGTACAGCGGGAGGGATCAATAAGCCGTAGGCGACTACCACCATTACATCGGCGGCGTACGCATTGAGCTGCTCAGCGATATCATCGGCACGCAGACTCAGCGGCTGCAATACAGGGATTTGATGGGACAGGGCTAGCGCCTTCACCGGTCCCGCGCTCAGCTTCTTGCCCCGCCCAGAAGGGCGATCCGGCTGAGTCAGAACAGCCACCACCTGATGCTCACTCTCAAGCAGCGCTTGCAGCGATGTGGCGGCAAACTCGGGGGTACCGGCAAAGATAATTCTCAAAGGGGACACTTAGGGTTGTTTCCCTGTTTTTGGCGAAGAACGTCGTTACGCATGAGGCCCGATAAATGACCAATCAGCGAGTCACCCAGCGGTCTGCAATCGCAGGCTGCGCACGGTAACCGCATTCGCAGACCTGCGCCACTCCTCGCTGATTCGCGCACGGCCTTGGTAAACACGCATCAAGCGCGCTGGCGGTGAATCTTTTCCAGCTTTTTGCGAATACGCTCACGTTTTAGCCGTGAAACGTAATCCACGAACAACTTTCCGTCCAAATGATCGATTTCGTGCTGAATACACACCGCCAGCAAGCCATCTGCCTCTATTTCAAAGGGTTCACCGTTACGATCAAGGGCATTGATACGCACACGATCAACCCGCTCAACTGTTTCATAGAAGCCCGGCACCGACAGGCAGCCCTCATCATATATCTTGGTTTCGTCGGTTAACGGCGTGATCTCAGGGTTAATAAACACCCTCGGCTCGTTACCGTCGTCCGACACATCCATCACCAGCAAACGCTGATGTACGTTGACCTGCGAGGCCGCCAATCCGATTCCCGGCGCCTCATACATGGTCTCAAACATATCATCGATCAGCTGACGCATGGCGTCATCGACCTTTTCCACCGGTTTTGCCACCGTACGCAAACGCGGGTCGGGGAATTCCAGTATTTCCAAGCGTGCCATGATGTCTGTCCAGAAGTTGTAGTACCACTCGAAATAGTGTTGCTAACACTATGATCACATTGCTAATATCGATCTCAAACCGCGCTCTGGCGGGTAGCCTCACGAGGCCTCAGAGACGCCAATAATGATAAAAGGATTCCGGTAATGATGAAATCGCTCTTGCGCACCCTGATCGCCTTTTCACTGGTGAGCACGGCCAGCCTCGCTGCTGCCGAAGTCGATCTCAAAAACGGCCACCCTAATGTTTACTATGTTAAACAAGGGGATACGCTGTGGGAAATTTCCAATACTTTCCTCGACAGCCCATGGGAATGGCCAGAGCTGTGGCACGTCAATCAGGAAATTGAGAATCCTCATCTCATTTATCCCGGCGATGTAATACGTCTTGTTTACGTTGACGGCAAGCCGCAACTACAGCTTGAGCGTGGCAGCGAGCCGGAACAAGTAAAAATGATGGCCGATGGCTCTCTGGTAAAGCTCAAGCCTAAAGCACGTGTCGTCGCACTCGACACTGCCATCCCAACTATCCCACTCGATTCCATCCAAAACTTCCTGCTGGACGCTTTGGTATTAACGTCAGAAGAAATTGATGCGGCGCCGTATGTGATTTCTGGCCAAGATCGCCGCGTAATCTTTGGCAAAGACGATACTGTTTACGCACGTGATGCCGCAACGTCGTGGGAAACACTAAACCAAGGCTACGGTTTCTACCGCGTTGGCGAGCGCTATGTTGATCCTGAAACAAAGGAAACACTGGGCTACGAAGCACTGCAAATCGGCACCGGCAAAGTCACTGCCCACGAAAACGAAATTATTACTCTGTATGTCATTAATTCGCGCGAATCAATTCGTGCGGAAGACCGCGTCATGACTGCGCGCGAACGCCGCATGATGTCGACCTTCTTACCGTCCTCACCGGATACCCAAATCGACGCACGAGTGATTCGCTTTTTCGGACGACTCAACAGCGTTGCGCTCAACGACGTCGTTGTCCTCAATAAAGGCGCCCGAGACGGCCTCAAAGAAGGCAACGTTCTCGACATCAGACAGCGCGGTGACTCGGTACTAGACTCTATCAGCGGCCAGCGTGTACAAATGCCTGCGGTAACAGCCGGCACCATGATTGTTTTCCGCACCTTTGAAAAAGTGGCGTACGGGTTAATTATTCGGGCCACCTTACCGATTTATCCAAACGATATCGCCACCAACCCGCAGTAATGCGAGCAGCAGTTGCCACAACAATCGCCGCAACTGTCTCACAGCGTTAATCAGGCATAGCGATTTAATCTATTCGCTATAGCCCGATCAAAAAGCCCGGTGTAATTTCACCGGGCTTTTTTTGTGCTGTCAGACCAAGGAGGGGCGACAGATGGAAATACCTTTAGCGTTACTTGCCGCGAGTATTGCCTGTGGCGGCAACAGTACGTTGCTCGGTCGCTGGTTAATCAACGCCGGCGAAATCGAACGACTCGGCCATAGCGGCGTTATCGCACAAAGTAAATTATCTGACAAAGTTGTCAGCCAATTTCGCTATGCGCTAAGCAAACCACCCACGCCATTTATAGACACCCTGCAAGCAGAGGCGTGGCAGCTTTGCTCTATTCTAGATAATGCCTACCCACCACTACTAAAAACCATCAGCGACCCACCGGGCCTACTGTATGTACGCGGCGACACCGCCTTAATTAGCAGCCCACAAATTGCGATCGTCGGCGCACGAGGCGCTTCGTCAGAGGGCCTAGGTTCTGCCTTTCGTTTTGCCGCCAGTCTTACCGCCAACGGCTTTACCATCACCAGCGGACTCGCTCTCGGCATCGATACCCACGCACATCGCGGCGCGCTTTCTTGCGGCCACGCGGCAGAATCAACAACCATACCCACAACAGCGCAAGACAAAACCATCGCCGTGCTCGGCAACGGTGCCGGACAGATTTACCCGCCGCGCAATCACGAACTGGCAGAGAAAATTATTGCAGCTGGAAGCACCATCGTGACCGAATTTCCACCCGGACTATCGCCACGACGCGAACACTTCCCTGCACGCAATCGCATCATTAGCGGACTATCCTTGGCTACCATCGTTGTCGAAGCGGCGCACCATAGCGGCTCCCTTATCACCGCACGCCTCGCCGCCACCCAAGGCCGAGAAGTGTTTGCCATGCCAGGCTCTATTCATAATCCACTGAGCAAAGGCTGCCACCAACTACTCCGCGACGGCGCCAACTGGCTCGAGTCATTGGATGATTTACGAGAAGCGTTTCCGGCCCTACTGCATACTGCCGCCGCAACCGACGCACAATTGAAAACACGTGCGCACAGCCCCTCTCAGTCGGCACTCATGCGGCATTTTATCAGCGGCCTTAACAGCATTGATGAGCTCGCTTTGCGCAGCGGCATTCCCATCGACCAACTCAGTCAGCAGCTCTTTGACTTGGAATTATCCGGCGCCATCACACGATTGCCCGGCGGCTATAGTCGACAGCTTGCGTGATAAGCAACGCTTGCTACACTTGTCTACGCTGGCGCTCAAATGTAGGCGCCTTGAACACAGATAAGCCACACCGTTAACACCATGAAGATTGCTAACACAGCTGCACTGACGTGATGCTCAATGCGGTTCTTTATACAGCTCTTTACAGGCGCTTGATGCATGCCAACCACTTCGCTAGACAGCGCCGTTCACTGCCTGCAACAAAACGGCCTCATTGCCTATCCAACCGAAGCCGTGTTTGGCCTCGGCTGCAACCCAAGCAACGAAAGCGCCGTTCAGCGCCTATTGGCGCTCAAGCAGCGCAGCGCCGACAAAGGTCTATTATTAATTGCAGCAAACATTGAACAACTGCTGGACTGGGCGAACATACCAGCGGAATCGTTAACCTCGCTACGCCACCAATGGCCCGCCAGTACCACTTACTTATTCAACGCGAGCCCTAACGTGCCGCGCTGGATCACTGGCACCCACGCCAAGATCGCTGTTCGCGTGACCACGCATCCAGTCGCAGCAGCCCTGTGCCAACGCTTCGGCGGCGCGCTGGTTTCCACCAGCGCTAACATCTCAGGCCAGCTGCCCGCTCGCACTGCCACCGAAGTCGCACACCAACTCGGCGCGCAACTCGATGCCATTATGCCGGGTGAGTGTGATCCAAACGCAAAACCCTCTACCATTATCGACTTTGCTAGCGGCGCCATTATTCGCCAATAACGTCTGCCACGTTCGCAGCACTCAAATACCCCGCCGGCGCACTCATCACGCTAGCAAGGAGACGCGCATGACCGACTTTTCTTTCGACAAGGTAAAACGCTACCTGCTCTCACTGCAGGACGATATTTGCGCGCAACTCAGCCAAGAAGAAAGCGACGCCACCTTCCTTGAAGATAACTGGACACGCGACGAAGGCGGTGGCGGGCGCTCTCGCATTCTCGAAAATGGCGTCGTCATTGAAAAAGGCGGGGTTAATTTCTCCCATGTTTTTGGCGACAAATTGCCGCCTTCCGCCAGCGCACACCGGCCCGAATTAGCCGGTCGCCACTGGCAGGCGATGGGCGTATCACTGGTCATCCATCCACGCAATCCTTACGCACCAACCAGCCATGCCAACGTACGTGTATTTGTTGCAGAAAAAGACGGCGAAGAGCCGGTCTGGTGGTTTGGCGGCGGCTTTGATCTCACGCCCTTTTACCCATTTAAAGAAGATATTCGCCACTGGCACCAGACTGCTCATGATGCCTGCGTGCCCTTTGGCAATGATATTTATCCACGCTTTAAAAAATGGTGCGACGAATACTTTTTCCTCAAGCATCGTAATGAAACCCGCGGCGTCGGCGGATTATTTTTTGATGACTTTAGCGAAGGCGGCTTCGACAATGCGTTCGCCTTAATGCGAAGCGTCGGCGATTCCTTTATTAAAGCCTACCGACCCATTCTCGCAAAGCGTAAAGAAACACCGTACGGCGAGCGCGAACGCGACTTTCAACTCTACCGGCGCGGCCGCTATGCCGAATTTAACTTGGTCTTTGATCGCGGCACTCTCTTCGGCCTACAAAGCGGTGGCCGCACCGAATCCATTCTGATGTCGATGCCACCACTAGCAAGCTGGAAATATAACTGGCAGCCAGAGCCCGGCAGCGCAGAATCCGATCTCTATCAATACTTGCAACCCGCTGATTGGCTCAACGAAAAAAGATAATAACTCGTCATAACCGGATGCACTTCGTAACTCACAAAAATGTGCTGGGCAACAAATAGGAATTCGTTATGAGTCGCTATGCTGTATTTGGTAATCCAATAGAACATTCGCGCTCGCCACAAATTCATCAGGCGTTTGCGCAACAAAAAAATCAGAGCATAGACTACCAGCGCATTCTCGCACCGCTCGACGGGTTTGCCGATGCTGTCACGCAATTTTTCAGCCAAGGAGGGCAGGGTGCAAACGTCACGCTACCGTTTAAAGAGCAAGCCTTTGCATTGTGTGACTCATTAACCGAGCGCGCGCAACAAGCCGGTGCGTGCAACACCTTATGGAAAAAAGACGGCGCGTTGATCGGTGATAATACCGATGGTGCGGGATTGGTCACCGATATTCGCCACAACCATGGCTGGCAACTCCAGAACAAGCGTATTTTGATACTCGGCGCCGGTGGCGCCGTACGCGGTGTGCTTGGCCCACTGCTGGCGCAGTCACCAAGCGAAATAACTATCGCCAATCGTACCGTCGAAAAAGCCGAACAACTTGCGGAAATATTTCACGGCCAGGGCATCCCGGTTTACGGCTCGGGACTAAACAATATTCGCGGCACGTTTGACGTCATTATTAACGCCATTTCCGCGGGACTCAGTGGCGACATGCCGCCGCTGCCGAGCACCTTACTTGCCGCCGACTGCGCTTGCTACGACATGATTTATAGCCAAGACGGCAGCACTCCGTTTCTCAACTGGGCCGAATTAAATCGCGCCGCTGCAACCAGCGATGGCCTCGGCATGCTGATTGAACAAGCCGCCGAAGCGTTTCTTATCTGGCACGGCTGGCGCCCAGATGGCACTGCCGTTGTCGCCACACTGCGCAGTCAGCGCTAAGTCGTGCGGACTAAACTCGCATTCGGTGGCACCCTTTGCGCCTTGCTGCTTAGCGCCAGTAGCATGGCAAGCGCACAGTTGCTCGACTTTTCTTGGGACAATGACATCCTCTTCGGAACAGACGGCTCCTACACCAACGGCGTCAAGCTTGGCTGGCGTGGTGACGAAGAGCGCGTCAATCGGTGCCCACAGTGCTGGTCCTCGCTCCTCGCCAACACACTCGACGGCCTACCGGGGATTGGCGGCAGCACAACCATGCACTCCCTCGGCGCGGAAGTGCGGCAAGTGATGGGCACACCGCAAGACATCAGCATTACAACTCCGCAGTACGACGACACTCCCTATGTCGGCATACTGCGGGGCGACATTAGTCTGTTCTCACGCCAAGCCAACAGCGCCACCAGCTACAGCCTGTCATTCGGCGCCATTGGTCCGAACTCCGGCGCGGAGAGTACGCAAAAGTCGGTTCATAAACTCACCGGCTCTACAAAGCCGCAGGGCTGGGACACCCAACTCGACGGCGAAGCACTTTTTGGTATCGGCGCAGCCCGAGCAGACCGCATCAAACTCTGGGCACACAACGAAGGGCGGCAAACAGAATGGGGTACCGCCTACGGCGCCCAATTAAACAACTTTCTGAGCTACGCAGCCGCAGGCACTTTTGTCCGCTATGGCCACAACTTACCCAGTAATTTATTACCGGATTACGCCGGCATCGGCAGCAGCGTTTCTCTGCCAGGCTTATTGGCAAACCGTAATTACGGCTGGTCTCTTTTTGCCGGCGTCGCGGCCGAGGCGGTGGGTTACAGCTACCTTGAAGAAGAAGCGGAAGGCTACCAATACGACAAAGATCCTTTCGTCGGCTACGTCACCTTAGGTGCTTCGGCCCATACACCAGATTTCCACATCAGCTTGAGCTTACGACAAACTTCATCGCAAACCCGCAACGCTCGCCGTACGCTGCAATTCGGTACCTTGGCCTTAATCTGGGCGTTCTAGCCTGTCGCCTCATCATTACTGCCGCTGCCATCGTCAGCAAGATAGCGATCCTTGAGGCGCACATAGTTTCCCGCCACGTAGGTCAAAAACTGGCTTTCCTGCTCCGTCAGTGCTCGGACCTGTTGCGCTGGTCGCCCTCGGTACAAATAGCCGCTCACTAAGCGTTTCCCTGGCGGCACTAATGAGCCTGCCGCCAGAATCACTTCGTCCTCTAATACTGCGCCATCCATCACCATTGCCTGCATACCGATCATTACACGACTGCCGATCGTGCAGCCGTGCAACATCGCCTGATGCGCAATCGTCACATCATCGCCAATCGACAACGGAAAACCGCCAGGGTAGAAGCGTGAATCATGGGTGATATGCAGCACCGCATTGTCTTGCACGCTGACGCGCGCACCGAGCGTAATGCGATGCATGTCACCGCGAATCACCGCACAAGGCCACACGGAGCAATCATCGCCGAGCGTAACGTCGCCAATCAGCTGCGCCGACGGATCGATAAAATTTGCCTTTCCCAACGATGGGCTCTTGCCTTCGAACGATCGTGTCCCCATCTGTTAAACTCCTATGCTAATTCGCTGGTGCTCATCTATTTACGCCAGTGTATGCCGGATTTAGGGCTGATTCAGCGCCTACGGCAACAACCTGATCAACAGAGAGTGTGTGCATGTCGTCGTCAAAATCAATGTCCAATTCAGCTAACCCGCTTATCGATTACGCCGGGCTGCCACCGTTCGACGCCATCAAACCCGAGCAGGTTCGTCCTGCGGTTGAACAGCTGATTGCCGACGGTCGCGCCCGTATCGAGCAAGTACTACAACAACCATCGTTTAGTTGGGACAACTTGGTTGCCGCACTCGACAATGAAGACGAACGTCTCGGCAAAGCCTTCGGCCCAATCGGTCACCTTAACGGCGTCGCCCAATCTGACGCCTTACGCGAAGCCTACAACGGCTGCTTGCCATTGCTCAGCGAATACGGCACCGAGGTCGGCCAAAACGAAAAGCTATTTGCCGCCTACCAATCACTGCGCGACGGCGACCAGTGGGCAACGCTCACACCGGCGCAGCAAAAAGATCTCGACAACACCTTGCGTGATTTCCGTTTATCCGGCGTTGATTTATCCACCGAGAAAAAACAGCAGTACATGGAAAACGCCAAACGGTTGTCCGAAATCACTTCGCAGTTTTCCGATAACGTACTCGATGCCACACAAAGCTGGAGCAAGCACGTTACCGACGAAAGTGAACTCGACGGTCTGCCCGACGTCGCCAAAGCCGGTGCTGCCGATAAAGCCGCCGAGCAGGACTTAGACGGCTGGCTACTGACGCTCGATTTCCCCTGCTACTACGCAGTGCTGTGCCATGCCACACGCTCAGAACTGCGCGAAGAGATGTATCGCGCTCATACCACTCGCGCTTCGGAACTTGGTCCAGACGAAGGCAAGTTCGACAACAGCGCACTCATAGACGAAATTCTAAAACTGCGTCAGGCTCAAGCGACACTGCTCGGCTTCGAAAACTACGCCGAGAAATCTCTCGCCACAAAAATGGCGCGCAGCACCGACGAAGTCACCACATTCTTACGCGACCTCGGTCGCCAAGCGAAACCGCAAGCCACCCAAGAATTGAACGCGCTGCGTGAGTTTGCGGCCAGCCAAGGCGCTACTACGCTGAACCCGTGGGACATGTCATTCTGGAGCGAACGCTTACGCGAACAGCGCTACAGTATTTCTGAAGAAGAATTACGACCGTGGTTTCCGGCTGAAAAAGTCATCAATGGCATGTTTGCTATCGTCGAAAAACTGTTCGCCATTCGTATTCAGGCACGCGAAGGCGTCTCGACTTGGCACAAGGACGTACGCTTTTATGATGTCAGCGACGCACGCCCAGACAGCAATGGCGAGCAGCTGGCAAGCTTCTACCTCGACATGTACGCACGCACCGGAAAACGCGGCGGCGCATGGATGGACGACTGCCTCGGCCGCGTTCGTCACTCAGACGGCACGTTACAAAAACCCGTGGCGTATCTCACCTGCAACTTCGCCCCGCCTGCTGGCGGCAAACCCGGACTGCTGACCCATGATGAAGTGGTCACGCTGTTTCATGAGTTTGGCCACGGCCTACATCACATGCTGACAGAACAAGAAGTCAGCGGCATTTCCGGCATCAATGGTGTCGCGTGGGATGCCGTCGAACTGCCAAGCCAATTTTTGGAAAACTGGTGCTGGACCGAAGAAGGGCTTGCATTGATCTCTGGGCACTACGAAAACAACTCGCCACTGCCGAAAGAGAAGCTCGACAAACTGCTGGCCGCACGAAATTTCCAAAGCGCCATGATGATGCAGCGCCAATTGGAATTCTCATTGTTTGATATGCGCATTCATGCGGAGCACCAAAGCGGACTGAGCGTCGCACAAATTCTTCAACAGGTGCGCGAAGAAGTGGCCGTGGTCATGCCGCCAGAATTTAATCGCTTCCAAAATAGTTTCGGCCACATCTTTGCGGGTGGCTACGCCGCGGGCTATTACAGCTATAAATGGGCAGAAGTGTTATCCGCCGATGCATTCTCACGCTTTGAAGAAGAGGGCGTCTTTAATGCTGAAACGGGAAAAAGTTTCCGCGATAAGATTCTTGCCAAGGGCGGTAGCCGCGAGCCAATGGAACTCTTTATCGACTTCCGCGGACGCGAGCCGAGTGTCGAGCCATTGCTGCGTCACTGCGGCATCAAAGCGAATTCAGAACTCGGCGCACAAGCATGACCATCAGACGTCAATTTATTGCTGGGGCGTCATGCCCTGAGTGCCAGCAGCAGGATAAAATTCAGCGCGTCATTGATGGCGACGATATGTGGATGGAGTGCGTAAGCTGCGGCATGCGCAAAGATCTCGATGCCGCCCCAGTCGGCAACGCCGAGGCTGCCGCACTGGCGACGGCAATCACACTAAAACCGGCGGGCACCCAAAAAAGCCGTCCAGATAACGAGTAAAGACGAGAGCAAGCATGCAACGAACTTGGCAGATCTATTTATCCGGCGAGATTCATACAGACTGGCGCGACCAAATTATTGCCGCCTGCAGCGAAGCGAATCTCGCCGTGCAGTTTTCATCTCCCATTACCGATCATGAAGCGAGCGACAAATGCGGCGTGCGTATTCTCGGAGACGAAACGAATGGCTTTTGGGAAGATCGGAAGGGTGCGGGCATCAACGCCATCCGCACGCAGACGCTGATTAAACAAGCCGATGTAGTGGTGGTGCGCTTTGGCCCACAATATAAACAGTGGAACGCGGCATTTGATGCTGGCTATGCCAGCGCGCTCGATAAGCCGTTGATCACCTTGCACGAACCTGAACTCAATCATCCTCTCAAAGAAGTCGACGCCGCAGCCAATGCAACCGCGACAACACCGCAACAAGTGGCCGAAATTCTTCAGTACGTTATCAACGGCTAAGTGCGTTATTTGCCGCCGACAGATCCAAGAACGGCCTCTCTTTACGTAGGAACCGCCACCGCTGTCGGTGGGCTATTCCAGATCAACGCTTTTCAGCGCCTCGCTAATTGCCTGTCCTTGCCTCTCAACATAGGCAACCTCCTCATCAGAGAAGTTCTCAGTGCGGACACGCATCGACGTGTAATTCACCGTGCCCCACACCTTACCTTGATGAAAGATTGGCGCTGCTACATATGCCTCAAGCATCATCGGCATATACAACGGGTGGCGCTGTAAGCCAGGCACATCTTCCACATCTGTCAGTGCAACTGACTGTCCTGTGCGCACCACCTCACGGCAATAAGTCTCCTGTAAGGCAAATGTATCACCTGCGCAAAAAACCTTATTCTTAGCCTTTACCGCCACAATGGTATAACCGCTACCCACCACACAACTCACTATGCCAATATCTGTTGCTAGCCGGTCGCGGCCTTCCTGCAGCAACCCTTCACACCAATGTCGTAGCTCCGCGCCGCTCATGGTCCGCCCTCGCGATATCCTTTTGATATCAATGCTAGACCTGTTAACACATGAATGTCTATCTGGGCAAAAGCGACCAAAACAACAAGAAGTGCGATATCGAAAAAAGAAATCGAAGGCTTCGAACGAATATTCAAAACCGATACCGCGGCACCTTATTACTCAGTGCATACCATTAGCACCGCTACACATCTGCATACGTTTCGCCTTCGCGTAACCAGCGCCGAATCAATGGCGCCACAAAGTGATGGTTATTTGAAAGAATGCTGAGGGCCATTTCACGCGCGGGCTCCAACCAAGATTCATCACGCATTAAATCAGCAATACGAAATGCCATGTCGCCAGTTTGCCTCGTACCAAGCCATTCTCCCGGCCCGCGCAACTTCAGATCTTCCTCTGCAATACGAAAACCATCACACGTATCGCGCATAATATGTAGGCGCTGCTGCGCCGTTTCGGATAGACGGCCAGAATACATCAGCACACAATAACTTTTTTCGGCGCCACGACCCACGCGGCCACGTAACTGATGCAGCTGCGACAAGCCAAGTCGCTCGGCATTTTCAATAACCATCAACGTTGCGTTCGGCACGTCAACACCCACTTCGATAACCGTCGTGGCCACTAAAACATGCGCCTCTTTGCTGGCAAAACTTGCCATGTGCTCTGCTTTTTCTTTGCTCTTCATGCGCCCATGAACAAGCTCAACACGCAACTCTGGCAACGCAATTTGCAGATCACGCAACGTATCTTCTGCCGCTTGTGCTTGTAGCGCCTCAGACTCCTCGATTAACGTACAGACCCAATAGGCCTGCGTGCCGCCAAGGCACGCATTGCGAATACGCTCAACGATTTTAGGACGGCGCGCTTCGCCAATCACGACGGTTTCAATCGCCTGTCTGCCTGGCGGCAATTCATCAATCACCGAAGTATCAAGATCACCGTAAACGCTCATGGCCAGCGTGCGTGGTATCGGCGTTGCCGTGAGCACCAGCTGATGGGGAACCTGATCACCTTGACGACCCTTTTCCCGCAACGCCAAACGTTGGTGCACACCAAAACGATGCTGCTCATCAATCACCACCAAACCGAGATGATGAAACTCAACCGCATCTTGGAACAACGCGTGGGTGCCGACGACAATCTGCGCGCGACCCTCAGCGATGTCAGCGTAAGTTTCCCGACGCGCTTTTTGCCCAAGGGAACCGGCAAGCCATGCCACGTGAATTCCTAACGGCGAAAGCCAATTGAGAAAGTTCTTTAGATGTTGTTCTGCCAAGAGTTCCGTCGGCGCCATCAAGGCAACCTGATAACCACTGGCAATCGCACTCAGTGCTGCGCAGGCCGCTACCAAGGTTTTACCCGAACCGACATCGCCCTGAACAAGACGTAACATAGGCGAAGAGATGGCGAGATCCGTATCAATTTCGGCAATAACCCGCATCTGCGCACCAGTTAAGGTGAACGGTAGTGCTTCAAGTAATGCTGTGCGCAAACCGTCGCTCGCCAATCTCGGCGCCAAATTAGCTTTTTGTCCGGCGCGTTTATTCAGCATCGCCAGTTGGTGAGCAATCATTTCTTCCATCACCAAACGACGCACCGCCGGATGCTCTCCAGTCAACAGCATATCCACTGGGTCATCAGGCAAAGGCGCGTGCAACTTAATCAAGGCGGATTGCAGCGTCGGTAACGCCGAGTCCATTAATAAAGCGGGAGGCAATAGTTCGCGCGGCGCGCTTTGCTTGAGCAGCAATAACGCTTGCGCCATCAGGTTGCGCAGCAAACGTTGCTGCACACCTTCGGTGGTGTGATAAACCGGCGTTAAGGATTTTTCTAACGCAGGCAAGACACCACGCGCCACTTCGTATTCAGGGTGGTAAAACTCCAGGCCGCTACCGCCAGCACGCACCTCGCCATACACGCGAACACGTGCGCCGCGCTCAAGGTTATTTTTTTGCGCTGCGCTAAAGTGATAAAAACGCAACGCCACCATGCCAGTGCCATCACCGATGCGTACCAACAAACTACGGCGACGACCAAACAACACGTCAGCAGCAAGCACCTCGCCTTCAATAACGACCAGCTGCTCTGGCCGCAGCGCGCCAATCGGCACAATGCGAGTACGGTCTTCATAACGAAAGGGGAGATGAAACAGGAGATCTTCAACGGACTCAATTGCAAGCCGTTGAAGGCGCTCAGCAACTTTCGGGCCGGCGCCTTTCAATGCGGTGACCGAAGTCTCCGCAAGCGTATTCAAAGGGCAAGCCCTTCCTTTGGTACGGCTTGCCGTACGACTTCAATGGCTTTCGGGCGCGGAAAACTATCGCGCCACACCAAGGCGACGCTACGACTTGGCACTGGCTTCACAAACGGTCGTACTGCAAAAACGCCTTCGGCATAGCCGTTATGGCGCAAGGCCGAGTCCGGCAAAATGGTAATGCCCAAGCCCGAGGCAACCATATGACGCAACGTTTCTAGCGAGCCTCCTTCAATTTGCACCAAACTTTTTAATTTCTGTGAGTCGAGCGCGGGGCATAACTCCAGCACCTGATCACGGAAACAATGCCCCTCACCTAACAACAATAGGTTTTCTTCTAACAGAGCATCCGGTTCTATCGCATCAAGCTTGGCCCAAGGATGATCTGCG
This sequence comes from Gammaproteobacteria bacterium, assembly GCA_018067045.1. Classification (GTDB taxonomy): domain Bacteria; phylum Pseudomonadota; class Gammaproteobacteria; order Pseudomonadales; family Alcanivoracaceae; genus JARGPN01. The sequence goes on along the minus strand of JAGPVL010000012.1, from coordinate 39,600 downwards.
GGCATCAATACTGAAAACGACTCTTCATACATTTTTGCACGAACAAGACCGCCGCCAGAGAACGGGAGCGCCACAATAATCGCATCCAACTCGCCGCGTTCTAATTTTCCACGCAAGACATGGGTATAACTTTCTTCAATAAATAACGGCATGTCTGGCGCATTTTTACGAATACGCGGCACAATGACCGGAAACAAATAGGGCGCGACGGTAAAGATCGCACCAACGCGCAGCGGTGAGCTGAGTTGGTCGCGCTGCTGGTTCGCCATTTGCTCAAGCAAATCGGCTTGCTCTAGGACTCGTTGCGCTTGGGCGATAATGGGCTCGGCATCCACAGTGACGCGCACTTCTCGTGGGCGCCGCTCGAACAACGTCATGTTCAAGTGTTCCTCGAGTTTCTTGATCGCAGCGCTCAGCGTCGGCTGGCTAACACGGCATTCGTCTGCCGCGCGGCCAAAATGTTTTTCCCGAGAAAGGGCTACCAAATAGCGAAGTTCTGTTAGAGTCATAGGCCTGCAAGTCTGTAGCTATCGGTGCAGTGTAGCAACACTGCCCAAGTTAACAAATACTGCCGGTAAATATTTGTTTGGCTCGACTAAGCTTTTAATATCAACGGTCTGTATCGGCGACCGACATCAGCATCAAGGGGGATCGTTTGGCACACATTCTTGTTGCCGGCTTAGGAGGCTTAGGCGGCGCCGTTGCCCGTCGCTTCCTCGCCGACGGCCACCAGGTCAGCGGCATTCGTCGCCAAACGATATCGATAGCTGGGGTTGATTTATACCCACAAGACTTGATCAACGATCCTCTCGTACTACCACCTGATCAAATTGATTTGCTCTGCATTGTCCTCACGCCCGCGCAGCGCAGCGTGGAGGGTTATCAAAACGCATTCCTTACCGCACCAACACGATTGCTCGACGCAATTGCCGCGCAACAACCGCTACCGCCTCTTATTTTTGTCTCCAGCACAGCGGTGTATGGACAATTAAGCGGCTGGGTGAGTGAACAAACTCCGCCTAAGCCCGATCAGTTTAACGGCCGCATACTATTGGCTGCCGAAGAAGAACTTTCCTTAAGAACACTTACCACGGTTGTACGTTTCTCCGGTATTTATGGGCCGGGCCGTGAGCGCATGTTAACCATGGCGCGCACACTCAGCGAGCAACTCCAAGCAGATCCACAGGCAAGCCAACCCGAACCCGCGTGGACCAATCGCATTCACGTCGATGATTGCGTGTCATTGTTAAGTGTTGTTGGGGAGCGTTGGTTGGCGGGAGAGATGGTGCCGCCGCTGGTCATCGGCACTGATAATATGCCCTGTCTAAACACCACGGTGCTTAACTGGATCGCGCAACAACAGGGCCTTAACTTAGCGCTCGCCGAGCCGGACATCGCTCCGGGCAAACGTATTCGTAGCGACTACTTGTCTAATCTAATCAATTCAACCAATGAGCCAGCGCCAAATAACAAAGATAGCAAGCGATTCACACTGCGCTATCCGGATTTTCGCGCAGGTTACCGGCCCCTGATTAGCCCAGCCTGAAACACTATCGAAAAATATGAAACGGCGTTAAAAACAAGACGCCACAAACATTACCTTACCGGCCATACATTCGCGGAAAACTTTCTCTGCACTAGTCCAGAATAAGAATACCGTCCATTTCTACCGCTGCGCCTTTAGGCAGTTCAGCCACGCCGATAGCGGCACGAGCAGGGTAGGGCTGCACGAAATAACGTGCCATCACCTCGTTTACTAGTGCGAAGTGGGAAAGGTCGGTTAGAAAAATATTCAACTTCGCAATATGTTGTAACGTACCGCCGGATGCCACACACACTGCTTGAAGATTATCGAAAACTTGTTTGATCTGATTTTCCATGCTGCTATCAACTAACGACATCGTTTTCGGATCAAGCGGTATTTGTCCACTTAAATAGACCGTGCCACCAACTTTGACGGCCTGCGAATAAGTGCCAATAGCCTTTGGCGCATTTTCAGTTGAAATAATTGAACGGTTTGGCATGCTGCACCTTTAGATGTAAGTGATTAAGCACAGTATAATATGTGCTTATTAATAACTGCTTATCTTTGTGTTAACGGCTACGACCTCAAACGCTACAGTCGCTGCAACCTGACCACATTTTCTAAATTGCGTAAACGCCGCATAATTCTCGCCAAATGCACCCTGTCACGAACAGAGATGGTGACATTGATCACGGTTAACGCCGCTTCTTTCTCGGCCATATCAATCGTTTCAATATTCGAACCAGACTCAGACAAGTTCGTCGCCAGCGTGGCCAGCACGCCCTTGCGGTTCATTAGCTCCAATCGCAAGGCGGCACTGAATTCTTGGCTAACATTCTCTGCCCAGCCCAAGGCGATACATTTTTCTGGATTATTCTTTAATTCAGTCAGCATATTTTTGCAATTGTCGCGATGTACAACAATGCCTCGGCCTGCGCTTAAGTGGCCGATAACGAAATCGCCCGGCAGCGGACGACAACATTTCGCATAAGCCACCAACAAACCTTCCGTGCCGAGAATGGCCATTGGTTTACGCTCTTCAGCATGCTGCCGCTCACCTGATTCACCGACCAGCTTGCGCGCAACCAACGGCGCCAAACGATTACCCAGACCAATATCTTCCAGTAAATCATCTACTGATAAATAGCCGTTGGCGCCCAATTCAGACACAACGCGCTCTAACGGCAAATCGTTAATGCCCATGGAATAGCTAGACAAGGCTTTTTCTAACAGCCGCTCACCCAAACCAACGGACTCTTCTCGTCGTTGCGTTTTCAAGAAATGGCGAATGTTCGTACGCGCTTTGCCGGTAACAACAAAATTAAGCCACGCAGGATTGGGGGCCGCATTTGGCGCAGTAATAATTCTAACGGTTTGACCATTTTCCAATGTCGTCGACAACGGCATCAACTTGCCATCGATGCGTGCCGCAACACAGTTATTACCAACTTTGGTATGAACCGCGTACGCAAAATCCACTGCGCTGGCACCCACTGGCATTTCTTTAATCAAGCCTTTCGGCGTAAAGATATAAACTTCATCGGGAAACAAATCGACTTTAACGTTCTCAATAAATTCTATTGAGTTGCCGGCCTTTTGCTGCATTTCCATCAGCCGTCCCATCCACGCTTGTGCGCGCGTGTGCGTCGGGCTGCCCGGTTCGTCGTCTGCTTTGTATAACCAATGAGCGGCGATGCCGTTATTGGCCATCGCATCCATTTCTTCGGTACGGATCTGAACTTCTAGAGGAATGCCCGAGCGAGCCTTCAAGGTACTATGCAAAGACTGATATCCATTCGCTTTCGGAATGGCGACATAATCTTTAAAGCGACCGGGGATCGGCGTGAAGTAATTGTGCACCGCGCCCAGCACGCGATAGCAGGTGTCAACGCGATCAACAACAATACGGAAACCGTACACGTCCATAATGTCGGAGAAACTTTTCTTCTGCTCCTTCATTTTCGCGTAAATGCTGTAAAGGTGTTTCTCACGGCCAATCACCCGCGCTTCAATACCTTCTTGCTCTAAACAATATTCAATGCTCGCCTTCATGGTATTGAGCATCTCTTTGCGATGCCCCCGCGCGCCCTTTACCGCATTCGCGATACGCTGCGCGCGCATGGGGTACATCGCATAGAAACCAAGATCTTCGTATTCAACGCGTACGTTGTACATACCCAAACGATTGGCAATTGGCGCATAAATTTCTAAGGTTTCTAAAGCAATTCGTCGGCGCTTGGCAGCGGGCATAATATGCAAAGTACGCATGTTATGTAGCCGGTCCGCGAGCTTCACCAAAATAACGCGGATGTCGCGGGTCATCGCCAGCATCATTTTGCGTAAATTTTCTGCCTGCTGTTCGGCCTTTGATTCAAATTTGATTTGCGCAATTTTGGAAACGCCGTCAACCAGCTCCGCCACTTCGTTGCCAAACAGTTCCGCCAAACGCTCTTTGCCAACACCACAATCTTCCAACACGTCATGCAACAACGCCGCCATCAGACTTTCGTAGTCCATGTGCATGTCGGTCAGAATATTGGCGACCGCGAGAGGATGGGTAATGTACGGGTCACCGGTACGACGATACTGGCCTTCGTGGCTTTTCTCGGCAAAATCATACGCGCGCACCACTTCGGCTATCTGATCATCATCGAGATAGCTTTGCAGGCGTTTAACCAAGTTATGAATTGATGCCACGAGGACCTCCGTTAACGAAGGCGATGGCCAGTGTCCGCAATGCGCTCAGAGATGAATCCCAGACGAAGCCTCGAATTCGGCTCACATCCAACATAACAGGACGGCGCCCAAACGAGCGATGCATCGACAAAGAAGGAATAGAGGTAAACGTCAGGCAACCGCGAGCAGGCCGATGGGGGCCTATCGGATTCTGTTTTTGAGCAGGCAAACTAAACAGGACGTCCTCACTACTGGGTACGGTGCAGTATCACTTAAGCGTACCAGTAGATTAGGAGCAGGGGCGGGCTTTGTCTATGGCGCCTTCTAAAGAAAGCCATTAAAAGAGCGCCGAGACTTATTGAAAACGAACGATTTATTCGCCGCCGAAAGACTCAGTCAGCAGAGCCAACTCATCAATCGCTTCACGACGTGCTTCAGCTTCTGAATCAACTGAATCAACGGTTACGTGACCCGCGGCAATTTCGCGCAATGCTACAACCGTTGGCTTGTCATTTTCCCACGCCACACGGGGTTCTTTACCACCGGTTTGCAACTGACGGGCACGACGGCTGGAGACCAACACCAGTTCAAAACGGTTATCCAGCTTTTCCAAACAATCTTCTACGGTTACACGAGCCATGGTTCACCTCAACTTATCAAGTCGCGCATTCTACTCTGACTGCGGGCTAGGGGACAGTAAACTCTGCAAAACCGCCGATAGACGCTTCTGCTGACGAGACTGGGTGAGACGCTGGGCGTAAACAATGGCGCTAAGATCGGCTAACGCGCGCTGAAAATCGTCGTTCACCACTAAAAAGTCGAATTCTGGATAATGCGACATCTCATCACAAGCGCCAGCTAAACGTCGAGCAATCACGCTTTCATCGTCCGAACCTCGCCCACGCAGCCGCTGCGACAGAATTTCGACCGACGGCGGCAGAATAAACACGCTCACCGCGTCGGGCATCAGTCGGCGCACCTGCTGTGCGCCCTGCCAGTCGATTTCCAATACCACATCTTCGCCACGCGCCAGCACCTCGCCAACCCAATCGGAGGACGTGCCATACAGGTTGCCAAAGACTTCGGCATGCTCAAGAAAGCGGCTGTCCGTGACCTTGGCCAAAAACAGCTCACGGGCAATAAAGTGATAATTCTCACCATCCACTTCACCTGGGCGGCGCTCACGGGTGGTGTGCGACACCGAGATTTTCAGCCCCTTAACCTTCTCGACCAGCGCTGCAACGAGGCTAGTCTTGCCTGCACCAGACGGCGCTGAAACAATAAATAAAGTACCCGCGGCCATGTTGGCTCCGTTATTCAATATTCTGGATTTTATTATTGAGCGGGCATTGAATTAGCCAACACAATCAATATGTTAATAAAAGTTATCGAGACGAAACTCACTGCCTGCCCACCGCCTTGCCCACCATTACCTTCACCCTAAAAGCATTTCTTCGAACTAAGCCAAGAGAAACCCTGCGAAGGCGAGGACACATTGTAGGACCACCTCCCTCCTGGGTCGAGGGTGGCACTAACTGCTGACTAATCTGAGCCAGCGCCCCCCTCTACAAAACCCCGTTCGGAATCGGAAGCCATCTTATCTGATTGACCTGTTGAGTCACGGGCCACTTCTAGCGGGTCGGCGATCGCTAACGAGACGCTTAGATTCGCGCTGCCACGCCTCTCCATCTCAGCCCAAGATGCCGCAATATCTTGATCGACACCTGGCAGATCTAAACGAGGCTCTTCTGCACACCGATAGGCGGTCGACACCACCTCCTCAATAGCCTCTCTACAATGACCCGAGCCAACTTTTCGCACATCCGCAAGATCTGCCTTTATAGCCGCCAGCTCTTTCTTGTGCCGCTCTTCGAGAATCTTGGATTGAGCGCGATCCTCCAGAACCATTTCTTCTAGGACCTGACTGATAGTTTTGTCCGCCTTCTTCGCAAGAGCGGCAAGAGCGCTTCCGACCTCCTTTTTCATTGTGAAGCTATATGACTTGCTCCCGCTAGGCTTTTTCCTCCGCTTATGCTGCCCCCAAGCAGCCCGCATTTTCTTATCCAACAGCTCAAACTTTTCCTCACCAACAGTCCCTTTCTTTGGCCAAGACTGGACGGTGGCCGTAAATGTCCAGGCCAAATCGGAGGTATGCATCCCTGGATAGATCAAGCTTTTTCTGAACAAGTAATTCACCGCCCAGCGGACCTGATTCTCATCACTTACTCTAATCCAGCTTAGCCAATCAGCCATAGTCTCACCCTTTTGATTGCCGGAATTAAATAGCAAAAAAATATCAAACTGGAACAGTCACTTTCGACGCATTCGATCATTTACTCAGTTACTCTACTCTGTAACACTACTTAGTAATACTACTATGAATTTGTTCTAGTTAGTCGTTATTGGGATATAGGGGCACAGGCAGTATGATATCCGGAAATATGGTGTCTATTAGAGCACTGTTAGCGCAACAGATTCCCGCCGTAAACGGCCTTGAAAAATACTTCCTTCTGAAGACGATCTGGATGTTCGGAGGGGGGCGAGTCTCACTCGGATACCGAGAGCTCGAAGTTCTATTCTGCTTATCGAGGCAATCTTTGGTAACCACCCGCCAGTCGCTTACCACTCGCAAATCAAATGCCTACCTTTTAGAAGAACGGGCTCGGGCGCGAAGCGCAACTTGTGGCTCAGACGTTATCTCCCGAGGTCGGCCAAGGGCTGCCTTTAGGCTATCGCCCAGTGGTCTGGCATTACTAGAGAGGCTTCTCACGCGCTATACATATGCGCCCACCACCCGATGGAGTGACGCAGTCATTCGGCACATTCTTCTGGAGCCAAAGCGGCCAAACCATCAGGCAACGAGGCAAATTAGTGCTATAGGAGCCCTCCCAAGCGGTAAGGAAGCTGAGCACAAACTGCTTCCAACCGGCCGACTCCTACTGGCAACACTCTGGTGTCTCGCTGACGACTCTTATGCCGTGAAATGGATAAAAAACTCTGAGATCGCAAGGCTATCAGGTTTAACAATTACCCAGGTCATCAGGCAGTTAACCCGATTGCAAAAGCTGGGCTACATCCGGGTCCGCATCAAGGAAGCCCCAAAGAATCGCTGCCTAGCCAGCTACGGAGGAGCAATACTCCTAAACGCTAGTCACCCTGATTTCAAAAAGATCGAAGATACAGACAGGGCCAAACTGATCATTCTGCCAAAGTTTGATGGCGCCCTAGGCTCCCTCCTCGACACAATGGACAAGGTGGAGACTATCGCCCGCCTTGAATCCGAATTGGCAGCGCCTCCGTCGAATCTGCGATCCAAACCTATGGCGAAGGGAAAGCATGAGGCCATAGCTTTCGACCTGCAGGTGTTAAAACGAGAGTTTGCAAGAGGGGCAAACTGGTTTGCTCTCCCGTCAAAAACGATGACCATTGATAGTAATGAGGGATCAGTGAAACCCTTGGCACTGCCCGTTGTCCGTGATAACACCCCCTCCCCAACGCCAAACCTTCACGAGATGTTTTCTGGGAACAAACCGATCATAAGGTCGCTCGTCACCTTTATTGTGTGCGAATGCGCAGCCGAGATCCTTAATCGAGATGGCCAGCATCTTTCGAAGACACCCTCAGTATTGAATGAACGCCTGCCCCACTACATTTACGCAATGATTAGCAACGGGAGGGAAGAGGCGTCCGACACCAACCAAGCTATCGCAATCTGGTTTTACGGCTGGGCCTTAGCGCTGGCAAAAGAGCTCTCAAGCATTGAAGGGCGTCCGCTGACGGGTAACGGAACAACTGAAAGTGGCGGGGGGCAAGTCCTTCTGTTTCCAATGGTGGCTCGCGCCCTATTGTTTGTTGGGTTCAAACGCGAGCGCTATGGGGAGCATCAGTAGTAACAGCGCACCTAGGGCACGATCAATTCGGGGCCATTACAAGCTCTCTATCTCCCGCACTCTAAGCCTCCCTCGCTCTAGAACCCTTTTCCATACGTCATTAATTCTCAGAGTAAAATGCCCTGTGCTACGCGACGTTAAGCCCTTGCGTAGCGGCGCTTTGCCATATCAAACCCATCGATTCATCTGTCGGTATTAGATATATAAGGGCTGTTCTGTGTAGAGGGAGTGTAGTCAGTCACCCTCAGTGAACTGACATACAACGATCTCCCATCTACAGACCGGTCTTAAGGGTTTGTGGGGTTAATACTGAAATCTAAAACACCTCAAAGAAACCAAAAAACACTAAAAAAATACAGCCAGTCCTTTCCTGTGGAACTAACCCACGTCCCAGGAGGGCACCATGACTTATCGACATCCAAACAATCCAAACCTAACCCTGACCTACGAATCTGATTATCACGGCCTGCCATTGCTTCCTAAGCATGGGCCGTATATCGAAAGCTATTTGGAGAAAATAATTGAATCGATCCGGCGCGCGCTCGATAAACATCGCCGGGTAACAGCAATACGGTTTGACCTAAGGATCCCGTCCAATTGTGCGGAGCCAGACTCGCAGGTGATCACGCGATTTTTTGAGTCCCTGAAAGCAAAGCTCGCCTCTAACCAGCTTCGCAAGGCGCGCCACGGTCTCCGCGTTCATTCTTGTGATCTTAGTTATGTCTGGGTTAAAGAGCGGTCAACCTCGCATCACCGGCATTACCACTGCTGCATTTTGCTTAATGGCGATGCTTATTATCACCTCGGTAGCTTCCGGCCCGGTGTAGGGGGTGATCAGAGGCAGGGCAACATGGCGGTGCGAATCCGTAGCGCTTGGGCCAGCGCGCTGGGGATCCACTGGGAAAAAGCCAAGGGCCTAGTGAACTTTCCTCCGAACAGGGTTTACCACCTAGACGCGAATTCAGAGACTATCATCTGGCAAGTCGGGGATTTATTTCAGCGCCTTAGTTATTTTGCCAAGGCTGACACCAAGAATTATGAGAACTCTCAGAAGTGCTTTGGCTGTAGTCGAAAGTGATGAGTTAAGTGTTTTTTTACAGGGATGCCTATCGCATGAGTGAATATGAGGAATTTGTCATGCGAATAATCAGGTTAAGCGAAGTAATCAGAATGACGGGGCTTGGTCGTTCTTCCATCTACAAGAAAATTTCGGAGGGCGTGTTTCCTAAGCCCGTGTCGTTAGGCGGCCGGGCAGTCGGTTGGGTGTTTGATGAAGTAGAGGGCTGGATACTGGATAGAATCGAGGAGCGGGATAGCAAGTAGGCTTTTATATTTAGACGAGAGCGAGCGGGAGAAAGAAAGGGTCGTCTCCTTGCCCGCTGCTATAGCGTTGATGTAGTTAGGGTCGCTATCTCGTTAGGGGCAACGTCTTTTAAGCTGTGTCAGATTTAGCTGGCCGCTACAGGTCGAGATATTTATACATAGCGTCGAGCTCACGGGGAAGAGCCTCAAATTCCTCCGGGTAGGCAAGTTGCAAAGTGCCGTACTCTCGAAAGAACTCGTTACTTAGACTTATGTGGAGAGGGTGTCCATTATCCGCAACCATGTTAGTAATAAAGCCTTTCACAGAATAATTTTTGTCTTTGAGGTAGCGTTGCAGTTCGTCATTCTGGAGGGTAAATGAAGATATATAGCCGGGCTTCAAAGCCCCTTTGCTCAGACCAGCTTTCTTTGAGATGGTTAACGCTACTTCGCCTGTGCTCCTACGTATAGCTTTGATGTTGATGTCGAACTTCGTGAGGATGGATTCTGAGCCGTTTTCGACCGCGAAGCTAATACCGGTAACCTCGCTGTATGGTCCCATCACAAGATCAACGGTTGCTGGGAATACCTTCATAAAGTTTGTAATACGCTCTTGTGCGTCAAGGTAATCCTTATGAAGATATTCCAATGATCGAATGTCTGCCTCGCGTTCAATTTTACGACGGTAGGCTTCATGTTCTTCAACGCGGCTGATGACAGCGTTATAAGAAAGGCCGTGTAGTGACTCAATGTCATTCTGACGGATATCGATGCCGCCGCCCTCTATAGGGTCGTACGGGCCGTCATAGGGTTGGGTGTAAAGATCATACAGCCTAACGAAACGATCTTTGTCCTCTTCATCTAGGTCATTTAGAATGCCGTTGTAAGATACTGCAATCATATTGTCAGAGGAGGCATCGAACTTCTCGCCACACCCGACTAATAGAACGGTGATAAAACAGAGTGTTACGTATCGCATAGGTTTATCCTTTTTTGTGGTCAATTTGTGCTTTTGGGGGCGTTTTCCTTAGGGTTTACTTTTACCTACTGGATTTTGATCCAAGAACTAGCGCAGCCCCGATTAAGAAGAAGAGCAGCCATCCCGGCATCCAGATAATCAATTCAAGTGCTAGAAACAGAAGCGCCCCAATTATTGCCGCAGCTAGTATGAAATACATGTGTCGCCCTCAGGACTTTTTGGCAGTAGTTGCTCCAACCGTTAATGTGTGAATGCCCTCTGCCAACCGAGGAGATGCATAAACTTTGGATGGGTCGTTGCTGAATAGATTCTTAACTAGGCCAGTCTCTATCTTTTGACTTGGCGTTCTCGTCATGCCTCGGTAGGCGCCGTCCATTCCGCGAAATTGTAAAGCCTCTCCTTTCTTGAGGATTTCTACCTTTGCAAGAACGGCGTCGTTCATCACCATTGTGTAAAAGTATAGGTTTATAGCGATATCATCTTTCAGTTCGTAATGAAGTTTGACAAAGCTTTGACCTGATATTTTTCCCGCTTCGTAATCGAAATCGAAAATTTCAGCATTATTTTTTAGAGCCTGATCGAGGCTGATGTCCGCATTGAGATTGTGTTCTTCTGCGTAGTATTCAATTGTGTCCTCTATTTCTGATTTGTCCGTGTAGGTGGTGCTTTCCCAATAAACCACATCGGACAAACTGATTTCTTTCACAGCATCAATAGGGGACGAGAAAAACATGCATCCTGGCTGTGATGCAGTGACGAATAACAAGAACAATAGATTCCGGTAGTTGGTCATCATTGTGCTGCCCTTTATGTTAATTCCTGATTGAGGCGTTTGTATGAGCCGCTCTACAAACCTGACTTTTTGGGGGTGAAGTAGTGGCATTGACCGAGAATTACGGGAGGATGTTCACATAAAACTCTCCGGGCTTATCTGTCAGTTCAACGGTATAAGTGATGGGCCCTTCTCGAGTAACGCCTATGGTGCTGGCTGTAAGGTCTAGGTGCGCTGCGCACCGGTGAGATCCTGTTTGATCATCGGTTCTTGTCGTTCGTATTGCTGTGAGGTCGTAGGTGACCGTAGAGGCCATTGAGGCTCCAAGTTCACTGGATATATTTCTTTCGAGGATCTGTTTTACGAGGTCGATGGTTTCCTGGTCCCCACATTTCGGGGCTGTCGCTGAACACCCTGCAATAAGGGCGGTTAAGGAAATGGCTGATAACGTAAGCTTTTTCATAATGCTGATCCATGCGGTTTGTTTTCAAATTAAAGAAATTGATAAAACGCGGAGTGATGCCTGACCTACCTGTTTATCCAGATTTTCAAGGCAAGGTCAGGCTTCGATCTCATAGCACTTAGTATTCCCATTCCCATGCACCAAGATCGGTTATGACCTTGATATGCTTAATGCTGCAGGAATAGTTAAAGGCCTGTCCCACTGATTGGTCAGGGCCAAGCTTTTTAGGTAATGGTGGCGATAATTCCACCCCCCAGACTTTTGGAGACGCCACTCTTTTGCAGTCACCGTGATTCACGATGACATTCTGAATCTCAACGTCCTTTGATTTGGCCGTTACCTTGACTGACAAATAGGGCTCTTCTGCGACGACAAATCCGTTGTCGCTTCCTTGCTTGTAGGTATAGATCTCAATTGGCGGTTGGTCTCCGCAGCCTTGCAAGCAGACTGCAATGACTCCGCCCGTTAGAAGCTTCTTCATCGTGGCGTCCTTTGCGTTACATGAAGGCGGTAGACATGAGTCCAAAGCTGACCAGCCAAACGATAAAGTAGGCGAGGTTATGCTTCAGAGCTTTTGCGCGTTGGAATAGATAGACGGGGATTAACCAGGTGATGCCCTTGAACTTACCGGTATCTGTGCCAGCCTTCTTCAGTGAGCGTTCGTCCCAGAAACCAAGACCAACATTCAATATTAGTGTGATGTAAAAGAACTCTCCGCCAGAGAGGGCTCTTTGCATGCTGTATTGACTGCCCTCATAGACGATGCCAGCCACAGCGCCTTCCAGCATCAGGCCGATGAGTGGGGCAAAGGCCAGAATCCAAACGATTGTATTGTTGACGTGCTCGCCCGTTAGGGGAGGAGGCATATCATTGTCTAGGTGAGTGGCCAGCTCCGTTTTCTCAAGAGCGATCCAATCTGCAAGCCCTTTTCGCCAGACGATGGTGCCCTGAGATAATTCCCCCGAAGCGATAAACTCAATCATTTCTTTTTCTGAAAATGACCCTTTGTGCTGACCTGCACGCTCGTAGAACCAAGGTTTTTGCGAGTCTGTTGTGTCCATTTTGTATCTCCTAGTGTTGATGATGATTGGTAGAATGTGTTGTTGCCGTGCGCAGTAAGTTGTCGATACTTACTGCGCCAATTCCTTGTTGCATTTGACGAACGCTGTGATGGAAAAAGCGAGTCCATAGAGCGCGGCGAAAACGCCGAAGCCAGCGGCGGCTTCGAGATCGCTCTCAGCAAACGCACCCGCTAAAAAGAAACACAGCGGAAAAAAGACCATCCCGATGATGGACATTGTTTTAACAGTGGACATTGATAGGCCCCTTCTGAGGTTAAGGCTGGTTGAGGTGTTCCTGAGACAAGCTCGCGTGATGCGAGCGCGATTAATCGTTCGATAAGAGAAGTGAGGGGGCGTAGATCTTTGTTTTGCTCAGATCGTGAGGCGCTAAGGCTTTAAAGAGGGTGGGCAGTGTTCTGGCAATCCTTTGCATGTTGTGTCCTTGTTGTTATTCAAACGGCGATCCAGCCTCGCGACAGGCGAGTGCCGGGTGCTGGCGCATGCCTTTTATCGCTGATGCGTTGGTGGGCAGTATTTCTATACCACAAAAGTATGGCAAAACAATATCCAGAAAGTCAAGAAAGCCCGTACGACACGGGTAGGGCAATTCCGTAGCGTGACAGCCTCATCTGTGATGAGACTTTTATATGTCGGATTTCCCTACGCGCTTGAAAGCCGCGCGACGCCAACTGGGGTTGACGCAAGAGCAGCTGGCCTTCGAGCTGAACAGCACCAAAGCATCCATTTCGGCGTGGGAGAACGGGCGGGAAGCACCACGGTTTTCCCTACTGCCTCAGTTGAGTGCAGTGCTTCAGGTGTCGTTGGACGCGTTGATCTTGGGTGAGGGCGGCTCGGTCGATGACTCAGCCGGTGAGCATGTTGTTCGTCTCCGCAATGAAGCGGAGGTGGCGTTGCTAAAAGCCTATCGCCACCTGCCCGCGAAAAGACGACAGGCCTTGCTGGACATGCTCGGCTAGCTGGATTGCTGGCATCGTGCCAATTTTTGGCTGAGAGGTGAGGCTGCAGGGGTACTGTCCTTCGTTGTACTCGCCATCTCTGATTCCGTATTTGGCACAAACTCTTCCACGATGTGCAAACCTTCTTCCTCCGTGAAGTCAAAATCGCTATTCCCGAACGCGAGCCTCGCGGCATCGTCTAGCGCGGTCTGATCGAGACCACGTTCACGACGGGTTTGGGCCAGCGTTTGAGCGTCGGCAATCGCGGCGTCTAACGTGGTGTCGTCTCGCACAGTGAGATCCACGTAATAGATTGGGCTGCGATGACTTTGGGTTGTGCTCTTGCCTCTTAGCCTTAGCGCTAAAGGTAGTGTCGCCAGCAGTCCTCCGGACAGAGCGTGGTAATAGCGCAGTCGCGCAGCCAAAGTGCGAATACTGTTGAACCCAGTCGTTCGAAAAACAAACACACCGACATCGTCGTCATCACCCATTCGTACACTGAGCCGTCCGTATGGCTTGCACGCACCGCCTTGCGCCAATGGGCACGTATCTGGGCTAGGGCAGGGCAGGCTTTGTAAGCCTTCTTCGGTTTGACGGCGGCAGGTTTCACCATCGCCGACACACAGTGGACGTCCGGTTTTTCGGTCGAACAAGGTGTACTCAGCACGAAGGTTGAGGTCCGGATCGTCGAACAGCATACGTACAGGAATGGCGCGCAGTTTGCCGCCGTTCGCTTCTTGTCGCAGAGCTTCATCGAGCGGATGGAGTCGCCAGCCATCTCGAGTTTGGATCTGTGTTGTCAGGGTGAACTGGTCGTCTTTTTCAGGAAGACGCTTACCGTTCTTTTCGACCACACGGCCAATGCTGATGCGCCCGATAATGGGCGGCGTAATGGCGAGATTCTTGATCATGATGATCTCCAGATAATAGACATAAACGCCTTGCCCGGCGTTACCGCTAGGCAAGGCGCTGTAGGTGGATTAAGTGCGCACCAAGAAACGGCGCGAACCGGGTTTAGTGAGGGCGTATTCGGTTAGCAATTCGGGTTTGTCACTGAGCAGACGTTTGGTGTTCAACGCAGTGCCGTCCTTGCTGCGTTTCCAAGACACTTCGCCATTCGGGAAGACCGCTTTGCTGGCATCGCCCATGGTTTGTTGGATGCGTTGTTTGAGCTTTGCTTCGCGCTCACCGAGACGGCTGAGCTTGTCGCGCAGATCCAACAGTTCATCGAAGTCACCACAGAGCGAGGCGTCCTCAGAAAAATCCAACGCCGCACCACTGTCTCGTGGAAAAAGACTCTGCAGTGCCGTCGCAGCGGAATCACTGCCATCAGCTGGCGGCGGTGTATCGGTTTCAACGTAATGCCAAAACGCACGCTCCAGTTCGATCAACTGGGCAATGACATCTTCGTCACGCTCGATACGAAACACCTGCAAGTCTTGACCACACAACAGCACGCACACATCGGCGGCCTGCTTACCGGTGACGGCAAGTTGGTGTTGCACTTGGCATTGGTAATAGTCGGGCACACCGTCACGCCACAGACGCGCACCGAATTCACCGGCGGTTTTGCATTCCAAAATCTGCACGTCGTCGTTACCGGCAACGGTGTAGTCGATGTTGGCCAGCATCCAGGCTTTGTCAGGATCGGGGTGCTGCAACACCGCATTGATGCGTCGCACTTTGTTGCCAGTCTTACGGGCGTAATGTTCGGCAACGACCGGTTCCAACACATTGCCCCAGTACAGCGGCGAGCTCATGCTGTCGGCATCGAGCTTCGGCAGATCTTGATCCCGACCTGTCTTGATCATCCATAGCTCAAGCGCAGACTGATAAGGGTTCAGGCCGACGGCGGTTGCCGCATCACTACTGCCGATACCTTGCTTACGAACGTTGAGCCAATCTTCGCGGCTCATGCCTTTGGTGGACACCAGTCGCAGTGCGGAGCGGGTAGTGGGTTTTATAGCGCGAGACGTATTCATGATTCACCTCCCGCCCGTTGCGTTAGGCATTCCGTAAAGCGGCTATGCAAATTCATCAGTCGTTCGGTCTGGGGTTCTTGTTCGCCGCTTGTCTCGAAGGTGCCACCCTGACTGAAAAAGGTGACGACGAGCTCTGCAATCATTTGCTCGACGTCTGCGGGAGAGGGCAGGTCACCATCATGTTCGAGAATGTAAGATCCCAGCTGTTCGCCGAGGGTCGACACGACCTCGTACTCGAACACACCGGGAAAACCCTGCTGCCCGAACCAGTAAGGCTGTACCTGTTGCCAGATAGTGGGAATGAACTCGCAGACCGACATGATCAGCTCAACGCAGCCTTGACCCCATAACGCCAGGATCGCGGAAGAGCGCCCGGCGTTTTTGCCATTGAGCATTAACCCTTCATGCAGGAAAGCGCCCCAGACTGACGCGAGGTGGGCGTTAACGGGTGGTGTCTGGGCGCTCGCTTGTGGACTTCGCTTGGTAGCAATATTGGATTCGTTCATAGCGTTATCTCCTAAATGCAAAAAGCCCAGCTGAGGCGTGCTCAGTCGGGCTTATGTCGTTGGGTGTTAAAAGGAATGTGTCAGGCGACTAGGGCAACTGCGTGGTCCAAAGCGCGTTGCTTCAACGCCGCGCCCTGGCCAAACCAAGCCGAGTCCAGTCGGTAATCATTGCTGCGCGCACGCTTCTCGTGATCGACAAACTCGGTGACGGCATTGAGTAGGCCGTAGGCTGTCTTTTTGGCAGAGGGTAGATCCGCGCCGCGCCCGTTGCCGTCGAACAGTGACAGCACTTTGCGCATGGCCCGTTCGTTGGCCTTGCTGTACTGCTGAGCTGGGTGTGGCTGGAAGACAGTGGTCAGGAATTTCTGCGTCTCTCTTGCCGTCACCTTGCGTTCACTGAGCGCCTTCAGTCGGCACATAAAGTCGTCCCAACTCGAGACGGTGATGCCGAGTTGCTGCTTCACGGCGGCCGCATCGAACACACTACGATGAGAGACCTTTACGGCTTGGGTTTGGCCATTCAACGCAACAGCCAGAGTGTTATTGCACACCACCCGGACCGATGTGAACTGCGCGGTAGTCGCCATCGTGCCATCGCATGCGGTAGCCAGCAGGACGTAGGCATTGGTCTGATCCTTGCCTTTGAGTACGCCCGATTGCCCAGTGCGGGCCAGCGCCCAGATTTTGCGGCCACCCTTAAGAGAGCCTGCGGTTTCCAGCTCAAAACCGGAGGCCTCAGTCAGGTCACGGTAGAACTCTAAAATTTCACGAGGCTGGACGACCTGATAACGCTGACTAACCACAGACAACGGTGCTTGCGTGTCGGATCGATACAAGACCTTTTGATCATCGAACGACAGAATCTCGCCAAGATGGCCTTTGTCGCCATCGATAAAACGAACTGGCGTTTCCTTGATTCGCCAGTCCAGACCAGCTTGCTCTGTCCAGACTTCTAGCGGCTGGCGGGAGGCTAGCTGATTGCCCAAACCATGCCAGGGCGTTTGGCCAACATAGGCCATCTGTTCTACGAGGTGTGCCATGGTTGTTCTCCTGTAAATGGCATAAACACCCGTCCGCAAAGGAAGGGCAAAATAGGATTGATTTGAAGGTATTAATGGCGGCGGAGTGCCAGAAGGTTGATCTCAGATCCAGCCGCGTTCGGCCAAGCTGACCCAGCTGCTGCGAGAGACAACGAAATGGTCAAGAACGCGGACGTCGATCATCGACAGAGCTTCCTTCAGCCGTAAGGTAATGCTTCGATCGGCTTCAGAAGGTTCGCAGTTGTCCGAAGGGTGGTTGTGGGCAAAGATCACTGCAGCAGCGTTATGCTCCAGCGCCTTCTGCGCAACAACCCGAGGGTAAACAGCCGCACCGTCAATGGTGCCGCTGAAAAGTCGTTCGAAGCACAACACCTGATGCTTGTTGTTTAGAAACAATACCGAAAAGTGTTCGTTCTTTTCTTGAGCGAGAGACAGCTGCAGGAACCGAGCGGCATCCTCAGGGCGAGTAAGGTTTTCTTTTCCGGCGAGATTCTCCAGAAGAATATCGGCAGCGATTTGTACCAACTGATCAGGGCTGACATAACCTTTGACCCGATACAGGCCTTGGTCGTTCTTCACAAAAATTGGTTTGGACATAGCGTTCTCCAGCAACAAAAAAGCCCGCACGAGGCGGGCTGAAAAGAGGCAAGATCAAAAGAGATTTAGTCTTCTGTATCCACGCTGAAACGGTGGCCACAATTGAGGCAATGCAGGTTGTCGAGGATGGTCTCATCGACGAGATCGCCGAGCGTGGTGCCCACCGTCCCGCCAGCAACACCGCCGACCAGACCGCCGAGCAAGGCACCAGCAACACCGCCAAGCATTGAGCCTGTCGGCCCGGTAATGGCGCCAATCGTTGCGCCGACACGAGCGCCAGATGTGGCAGCGGATACGCCAGATGCTACACCGGCCACGGTGCCAACGGTGCCGAAAACTTGGCGGCCATGGTGGGTTGCCTGGACCTTTATAGAGTCGCAGCTAGGGCATTTGATGATCATGAACGGATAACTCCTGAGTGAATGGACGCAGTCTTGGCGCGGCTCAGGAGGGTGGTATGTAGCTAAAATTATCTAGAGTCTTCTTTTGGCGCCACTTCTAGAGGAAGGCTGTAGCCTCCATTGTGCCAGAATTACAGGCCAAGTTGGACCAAAGTCTACTTTGCAGAGTCGCACCCAGCGGCAACATTATGACTTTTAGGAAGAGCTCACCCTCTTTTGCGCCTAAAGCCAAAAAAAGTCATCAGTTATGCCTGAAGAGCTCGGTGAAACCGACTTGCTGATAGCAACCGATTGCACCTCCAAACGCCAAAACCTGCAAGATTGTGATCATCTGATCAATTACGACATCCGCTGGAATCCGGTACTCATCATCCAGCGCTTTGGTCAGGTCGACCGAACCGGCCCTCCTAATCATAGCATTCGGCTGGTCATTTTCTGGCCAGACATCTCCCTGGATGAATGGATTAATCTTAAAGAGCTGGTGGAAAGCCGCATGACCATCGTTGATGTTACTGCAACCGGCGACGACAATGTAATCTCCGTCTAGGCTAACTACGTGGCTTACCGCAAGGAACAACTACGTAGGCTGCAGAAGAAGTGATTGAGCTGGAAGATCTGAAAACCGGAGTTGCTATCACAGACCTCGGGCTCAATGACTTCCGCATGGACCAGCTCAACTATGTGAAAGCCAATGGCCTTCACACAGTGATTCCGGTCAGCCTTGCTAAGGGGCTGGAGCCTAGCTTTATTTTTACGCGGCGTAACGGCAATGGCGAAATCAACTCTGCGTCTCATTTGCCTGCCCATAATCTGCTACATCCCTACTACTTGGTATATATCAGCTACGATGGCCAGGTGTTGAACGACCACATTCAGGTCAAGAGTCTGCTCGATTTGGCTCGCAGTGCATGGAGAGGCCTTGATCAGCTACTCCCAGCGGTCCGGGCCTTTTTTTAACCGTACCACTGCGCTCACGAATACTATTAATGGGCTTGATGACTTCGAGCCACTATCTTTCATCGTCATCAAGCCGGAGTCGCAAGAATGAGCGAACAGGTCAGTAAAGATGCCCTATTTGACTAGCGGGATCATACCCCGGGGGGTATCGCCAGTGATTGGCAGCCGACGGAAACGGAGCGTAGTTCATTGCCTGTGGCGCTTAATCTTGGCGTGCTGTACGAGAAATACCTGCGCTGACTGAGACCTTTAGCTTCTCGATCTGATGAGAGTTTTGTTGCGTTATTGGAGCGTATGAGCCAGATTCACGCCAAAGATCGCGAGTTGGTTAAGATTCAGTCCGCACTAGAGCTGGAGAAGCAGCTCAACCGCAAAGTGGACATCAATAGCAGCTTGCGGCAGGTGAAAGTTGAGCTCGATAACCTTAACGAATTGAAATTAAAAATTTTGGTGTCGGATGTTGGGTGATAATCTAGCCTTAATCGGAGCCAATCTTGGAGAACACAAATGGCCTCAGCCAAATTACTCAGACAGCTGGTCAAAACTGGGGCTGAAGGAAATCACGAGGCGTTTAAACGTGTATCCGAGCAGCTGATCAAAGAAGAGCGAACCAAGAATCACCACTTACTGGCTAACGACCTTGAAAAAGTCCTTTATGGTCGTCGAAACTCGGTTCCCTCTATGCACTCTGTGCTCAATGATCGCCTGCCAAAGGATAAGGAGCGAAATTTACAGCTACTTGAGATCAAAGAGCCTGTAAGGCGTATCGAAGATGTTGTGTTATCAGACGACAATGCCTCCCTTATTGAGGAGGTCTTACAGGAGCACCACCGGGTAGAAAATTTGAGAAGCTATGGGCTGCGCCCAGCGGATAGGCTGCTTTTCTGTGGGCCGCCAGGATGCGGAAAAACGTTAACAGCTGAAGTGTTGGCAAGTGAACTTGGATTACCACTGGCTATCATCAGAATTGACAGCGTTGTGTCCTCGTTACTCGGTGAGACTGCAGCTAATCTTCGCCAGGTTTTCGACTTCATCTCCACTATTCCGATGGTGGTTCTGTTTGATGAATTTGATGCGCTGGCAAAAGAACGCTCCGATGACTCTGAGCATGGCGAGCTCAAGCGTGTAGTAAATGCCTTTCTTCAGATGCTGGATGCCTATGAAGGCAAAAGCATTTTAGTGGCAGCTACAAATCATGAACGCATGCTGGATTCAGCAATATGGCGGAGGTTTGACGAGGTTATGATTTTTGAATCTCCAAATTTGGAGCAATTGCGACGTTTACTGTCTGTCAAACTTCGAGGGCTTCGGCGGGAATTTGAAATTGAAGATGCCCGTATAGTAGGGCTGTTTAAAGGCTTAAGTCATGCTGATGTAGAGCGTGTTCTGCGCCGTGCTGCAAAAGATATGGTCTTGTCTGGCAAGGATTTCCTTAGCGAGCGCCATTTGGAGTCTGCGATTCGTCGCGAAGATGCTCGGAAATCACGTACCCAGAGGAACTAATTTATCATGGAAGAAAATTTCCCCCATCTCTCAATTAGGCGAGAGTCGCCAATTAATGAAAAACGCTCGGGGAATAACAAGCCGCAACGGCCGCCACCTGACGTTCGTGGTCATGGCAGAGGGTTACTGGGAAAACTGACCGCCGCCAAAGTACAAGCTTCAGAGAATTTGGGCGGCTTTGATGATCGAAAGCTGTTTCGGTTTTCTGTAGAGAAAGGATTCAACCCGGATGATTTACGCAAGATTTCACGAGAAATCGAGTTTGTCAGCCAGGAGAAAGAAACCGTCGTTATCGGCTTTGCCAGTAACGCGGCGCTCACCCAATTCGAAGCGCGACTCACCACTATGGCTGATGGGGGGGATGTTACCAACAAGCAGGTAATTTATGCGCTACAAAGTGTGGATGGCTGGAATGCCGAAAACCGTAAAGGCTGGGCGTTAATAAATCAGGGGCTCCCCGAATCAGATCAATTTTTGCTGGATGTCGAACTGTGGCCATTAGAGGATAATGATCAAGCGCGTAATCAGGAGTGCGTTACGTTCGAGCAGTGGTTGCTTCAGCAGAGCATTGAAAAGAAGGACCAAGTTAAACGGTCAGGATTGACGCTATACCGTGTGCTTTGCGATGTAAATCAGGCTGGTCTGTTACTCAGGCATCGTGATGTACGTTCTGTTGATCTGCCGCCCAGCTTTGGACTGGAACGCTCTGTCATTTTTCAGCATGTTCAGGACTTTCCCGAGATTGTCCATCCAGGCAAATTGGCACCGGGTGTGGCTGTTTTAGATAGTGGCATTGCTTCGGGGCACCCATTACTAAAAGCTGCTGTAGGGGAAGCCAAAAGCTTTTTGCCAGGAGAGGATGCAAGTGATGAAAATGGCCATGGTACCCATGTTGCTGGTTTGGCTTTGTATGGTGACTTTGAGCGTAGTTTGCGAGCGGGAGCTTTTGTTCCCACCTTACGCCTATTTAGTGGCAGAGTTCTGGATAAGGAAAACGAAAATTCGACCGGCTTTGTCGAGAATCACATAGAAGAGGCAGTGCGCTATTTTTCCGGAGAGCGCGGCTGTCGGGTCTTCAACCTCTCATTTGGCGATGCCAACAAGCCCTATCATGGAGGTCATCTAAAAGGACTCTCTGTAACCCTTGATAATCTCTCGAGAGAACTGGGAGTGTTGTTCATTGTTGCAGCGGGCAACCATCGTATTGGGGAGGATTCTCCCGATGGATTGGCGTGGCGAGATAACTATCCGCATTATTTGTCTGATGATGCGTGGCGAATCATTGAGCCTGCGCCGGCGTTGAACGTGCTAACCGTTGGCAGCTTGGCGCGTCATAATCAAACACACAACAGCCAAACGCATACACACGATCCATCAGAAATTCCAATAGCCCAGCCTGATCAGCCTTCGCCCTTCACCCGGGGAGGTTTTTCAGTAGACGGGGCTATCAAGCCAGAGCTTGTGGCTCATGGTGGTAATTGGGCAATCAATACGCGAGCGGGGCATTCACTCACGGAGCGCGGTTCGGGTCTGGGAGTCGTTTCAGCAAACCATAAGTTCGTAACCGGCCTCCCGTTTGTGGCCGACGTAGGCACTAGCATGGCTGCACCACAGCTCGCGCATTTAGCAGCCTCTGTGCTGCACGAATATCCGAATGCTACGGCTAACTTCATGCGTGCCCAGCTCTGCCTAAATGCGGCAACCCCAACGTCTAGCCGAGAACTTATAGCCGATAGTAAAGCTCTCAGGCGTATCTGTGGTTATGGAAGCGTTGATGAGGCGTCATTGCATCGTTCGCTGGAAAATGCGGTGACATTGATATCGGATGGAAAAATCGAGAATAAGCGGCACCACTTTTACGAGATACCTGTACCACCAGAGTTTACCAGCGGTGGAAAAAAGCGTGTGCGGGAAATAGGTGTTGCCTTGGCCTACACACCACCTGTTCGCTCAACTCGCATTAAATACCGAGCATCACGAATAGACTTCAGGCTGGTGGCCGCACGCGACATTGAGCATGTCACCACTATGTTTAACAAGGCTACCAATAAGGAAAATCACCAGAATATAAAGGAGCTGAGCGGTGCTGCTGTTGGGCAGTCTGCTCGAAGCAAGGGAACAGTTCAGGCAGACTTTTGGCAGTTCAAAACATTTAGTGCTAATTCCACATTACGTAAGCAAAAACTGTTTGTCGTCGTCACGCGTAACGATTTTCCATGGGGTGAAAACTTATGTAGCAGTGAGGAAGATTATTCACTTCTGGTCAGTCTGCGTGACAAAGAAAATCAGCAAGCTCAACTCTATACAAGAATCAAGGCTAGGCTTGAAGCTAGAATCCCTGTCCGAGTGCGTGCATAGCCAAGGTTGGAATCAGTGATCGAACTTTAGAAGAGTAAATATTCGTGGATAAATTGAAGATGCATTCGTCAGACATGGCAAGGTGGTTGTTCACTCTGACCAAGGCAGCCAGTACACCAGCCACGATTCTAACAGCGCACTGCCTGGAAGGGAGCATGAGCCGACGAGGTAACTGCCACTACAACGCCATCGCTGAAAGCTTCTTTCAGCTACTAAAACGGGAGAGGGTAAAGCGAAAGATTTATCCCCGCCTAGATATGGCTCGGGCAGACATCTTTGATTATTTACAGGTGTTCTATAATAGCCGTCGACGTCACAGCTCTAATGAGCAGTTGAGTTGTCGCCGGTAGAGTATGAAAGGCGTAACCAAGAGCGGCTGGAAAGTGTCTAGAGATCTGATGGCGATTCAGTTCATCATCTGTTTGACCTCCACGCAGTCCGTTTAAGTAGTCAGCAGGTGCCCACTCGTTGCCGCTGTTTGATCATAATGAAGGCGAGAAGGGCTGGTTTTGGTGGCATTTTATCGCAAATGCTCTGGGGTATGTGGGCATACAGTCAATGGCTATCCGAGCTCTTGCCGGTCGGTGGCCGAACGACCGTCGGCAGTAACGCTGAATCTTGCGCCATCACCACCACAGGTACGCGCAGGTTTTCATCGCCGGTTACCCACGATGCATAGCGCTGGGTGAACTTCCGATAATTGAGTTGTGCAGATACTGTTAACGGGCCTAGTGCCCATTGGGGTACTTCGAACTTAATGGGGATGCTGTCCGTGTCGCCGGGCGGAATAACATTGCGGTAATGCTCGCCAATCATCCGAAACAGATCGTGGCGCCAGGGCTGTTTGCCGTGACGATCAACGGCGCCGGGTCGGTAAAAGTGGGCGGCTGGATCGACCGTACCGTCAGCGGAGACAATCTCCGCTTGAGAGGATTGTTCTCCTGACGCATCCGTGACTTGAATTGATACCCATGCTTCGTTGATATCGATCGTCCCTCCTGGAAAGTTGTGTCCAACGCCGGTATTCGCGACCAGAATATTCGCCTCCACAGTTTGTCCGAGATAAAAATAGTCCGGCAAAATGGCTTGCGTCCTGAGCGCTTCATCGTAAGCGGCTAACGAAGCACACCCTAACCAAAGTCTCTTATCTCAGTTATCGTTCCCGCTCCCTACATCAACGGAGCACCTCATGAAATCAACGATTAGCAAACAGCAGTGGTTAGGCTGGATTGAAGAACAACAAAAAAGTGGTTTGTCAGTAGCGGCTTTTTGTCGCGACAACACGATCAATGCCGATAAGTTTTATTACCATCGCGGCCAGCTAAATAAACCATCACCTCCCGAAGGATCCGTCTTCGTCCGAGCTCAACGCACAGGCTCACAACTAACTATCAATAAATCTGACCTAACGCTCACTATTGGTCGTAGTCGATTGCAAGTGCCAGTCAATGTATCGCCGCAATGGCTTGCTGCATTAATGACCTCACTAGCATGAAGATGTTTATCGATGTCGAGGCTGTTTATATACACCGTAACCCTGTCGACTTTAGAAAATCCATTAACGGCCTCAGCGTTACTGTTGAGCAAGGCATGGGGTTATCGCTATTTGACTCAGGCTTGTTTGTTTTTTGTAACAAGCAAAGAGACAAAGTAAAAATACTGTACTGGGATAGCAGTGGCTTTTGTTTGTGGTACAAGCGCCTGGAGAAAGAGAAATTTAAATGGCCGCGTAAAGATGACCGAGAGATCATCTCGCTTACCGAAGAGCAATTTCATTGGCTGCTGCGCGGGTTTGATATTGATCGGCTCCAGCCGCATAAAAAATTAAATTATTGCTCGGGATTATAGTCATTTTCTAGTAAAATAGCGGAATGCAATCTTCCAACTTACTCGCTGAAAATAAACTTCTTAAACAAGAAGTGAGCCAAAAAGATCAGCGTATAAAGCTGCTCGAAGAGATGCTGCGACTGCAACGGCATAAGCAATTTGGCGCATCGAGTGAGAAAGAGTCTGCGGGTCAAGGTCAGCTGTTTGACGAAGCAGAAAGTGACAGTGATATCGAGGACCCTATCGCTGAAGAGATTACAGTTCCCGCTCATACCCGCAAAAAGAAGAAACGCGTATCCATCCCATCTGATCTACCGCGTGAAGATATTATTCACGATCTATCCGAAGCCGAGAAGATATGTCCGCACGACGGCGCTGCATTGAAGTGCATCGGTAATGAAATCAGTGAACAGCTTGATATCGTGCCTGCCAAGATTAAAGTCTTGCGTCACTTACGTAAAAAGTATGCCTGCCCTTGTTGTGAGCAACATCTAATCACGGCACCTAAACCCGCCCAGCCCATTGAAAAGTCCATCGCGTCTCCAGGTTTACTCGCCCACGTCGCGGTGAGTAAATACCGCGATGCATTGCCGTTATATCGACAGATTGCTATTTTTAAACGCATTGGCGTTGAGCTTGATCGCACGACGCTGGCTAACTGGATGATCAAGATGGGCAGTTTGTTGCAGCCACTGATTAATCGGCTGTCAGAGTTCATTAACGAACAATCCGTTTTACACATGGATGAAACACCTCTTCAGGTTCTCAATGAGCCCGGTAAGCGTGCGCAAAGCCAAAGCTATATGTGGGTGATGACAACCACGCAAGCGAGTGTACCTATCGTTTTATATCACTACAGCGCGAGCCGCAGTGGTGACATCCCCAAGGAATTACTGCCTGATTTTAACGGGGCCTTAATGGTTGACGGCTACGAAGGTTATGCCGCCGTCTGTAATGAAAACCGACTCACCCGTCTCGGTTGCTGGGCGCACGCACGCCGGAAATTTATTGATGCACAGCGTCAACAGCCCAAAGGGAAAACCGGTAAAGCGGATGTTGCCTTGGGCTTTATCCAAAAGTTGTACCGTATCGAGAAACTCAACAAAGACAAAAGCATTAATGAGCGTTTTGAAGCAAGGCAGACGCAGGCCAAGCCCATCATCGACACACTAAAACAATGGCTGGATAAGTCCTTTGCTAACACCCCACCAAAAACAACCCTGGGAAAGGCACTACAGTATCTGCACAATCAATGGCCACGACTCGTCCCCTACCTCGATGACGGCAGCAGCCAGACAGGCGCACATGCAAGTGCAAACTTATACAGTTTAATTGAAACAGCTAAAGTGAATGAGCTTGATCCCTACGCCTATTTAAAACAATTGTTTACGATGTTGCCGCAAGCGAAAGGCCTAGAAGATATTGATGAGTTACTGCCGTGGAATGTACAGGGTGTGGTTGGTTAGGCGCTTACGACGCTACGGTAGCCCCAGAATATTCAAAAAGCTGATAAAACAAGGGGTGAGCGTGGGGCGTAAGCGCGTTGAGCGCCTCATGAGAGGGGCTGGACTTAAGGGGCGTGTTGCCCGCGTTACGCGTCGACAGCCAGGTTTGAAGCGCTTTCAAGCAAGGGGAGAGAATCTCTTGCGAAAGATGGGCAAGCCAACGGCAATCAATCAGGTGTGGGTGGCGGACGTTACTTATATCAAGGTTAACGGGCAATGGCAGTATTTGGCGACAGTGATAGATCTCTACTCCCGACGTATTTTGGGGTGGTCTCTGTCCACGACACGAACGACTGAATTAACCCGGTCTGCGATGACATACGCTTTAAAGAAAAGAAATTACCCGAAAGGTGTTCTGTTTCATACAGATCGCGGCGTTGAATACACGGGCGGAGAGTTTCAGAAGCTATTGAAAGAGAATAACTTTAGGCATAGTTTGAATCGGCCTGGGCATTGTACGGATAATGCGTTTATGGAGTCATTTTTCCACAGCTTAAAGGCTGAGCTTATTCGAGGTACGATATACCGCAAGGCGACAGAGCTACGGCGTGCCTTATCAACGTACATCAATCACTTTTATAATACGGTTCGGTTACACTCAGGATTAGATTACGAGTCGCCGATAGAATATGAGCAACGTGCAGCGTAGATAAAGTGGTGTCCATTTTATCGGGGGAAGATCACTATCCGGTGCGCTATTACTCGCTGTTTTCAGATGGTTATTTATAAAATATTCGATCAAATTACCCATCGCCAAGTTTCTAAGTGTGACGACGTTTATCCTGCTCACGCTGTCATTTATTCTCATGGGCAAAGCTATTGCCGCGTTGCAAGAAGCAGCGGTCATCAGTGTTAGCCCGTTGCCTTTTGATATTACGTTCTCCTGGCTAGGAATCTATTCAACCTGGGAAGGTGTCGCCGCGCAGCTCACCATTATTTTACTAGCAGCTGGAATGTTACGAATAAAATCCAGAACAAAAAAGCTGATAATGGAGAAGAAATATTGCTTTCTGAATCACCGTGACGTTATGTTTTTTCAGCACCTAAGGTTTTTAAAATGCCGCATTGCGACACCGTTTTTGTGTCGCCACACCGGGTACGAAGTTCCGTGAGTTGACGTTTAAGTGAATGCAGTTCACTGATCTGCGATTCCACTTCTGTAATGTGTTGATCAACGAGTTGGGTGACCGACTGACAATTTCCTTCAGGCTCGTCACGCAAGGTAAATAAGTTTTGAATTTCGGCGAGCGATAACTTGAGCGCACGACACCGCTTTGTAAATAGAAGTTGCTGGAGGTGTGTATCTGAGTAATCGCGATAGTTCGACGACGTACGATTAGGGTTAACAAGCAAACCGCGTTTTTCGTAGTACCGAATGGTTTGCACTGAACAGCCAGATTTGTGGGCGAGATCCCCAATTTTCATCGTTTACCCTCACGGTTATGGAGTTTACATTGACCCTATAGCAACTATAGGGTTTAGGCTTTGTCCAATTAAACTGATTATAAACTTGGAGATTACCGTTGAGTGGATGTGGATGCAGTGACATCGAAATAAAAGACCAGTCTCAACGAAAAGTGCTCTATTGGCTGCTAGGCATCAATTTGGTGATGTTTTTTGTCGAAATGGGGTACGGATGGTTCGCACAATCAACCGCACTTATTGCAGATTCTCTGGACATGCTGGCAGATGCAACTGTTTATGGTATTGGGTTGTACGTCGTTGGACGGGCGGTACGAGCCAAAGCTAATGCAGCCTTAATTAGTGGCTATTGTGAGATGGCCCTGGGGCTACTCATCCTCGTCGATATCACGCGAAGGATCTTTGTCGGAAGCGAGCCTGTATCTATGGTCATTATGACTGTTGGCGCCGCCGCCCTCATTGCGAATATTGTTTGTTTAAGGTTGATATACGCACACAAAGATGGTGATGTGCACATGAGGGCCAGTTGGATTTTCTCAGCGAATGATGTCATTGCCAATGCGGGTGTCATTCTGAGTGGTGCTCTAGTCTTGTGGTTAGACAGTCGATGGCCAGATATAGTCATTGGTATTGTGATCGTGTTTGTAATCTTGCGAGGAGCCAAAACTATCGTGGCGGATGCAAAAAACGAATTAGGCTCAGAAGCAGCGTTGGAGAAACCAATGAATTGTAAAGATATAAATCTAATCGACAAATAGGTCTATTGGATATTGCTCATGACCGTCGGCTTTTTGCTCAGAATTATCATTAACGAACGAAGGCATTGAACTTTCCATCAATGTCTTTAGACTAACTAACCTCTCAATCCTTAACTAAAGGTCAATAATTAGGTGCGAAACGCGTACGTACGCTCTTTCTTAGCGATTATCGTTTTACTGCAATCATTTGCAGTAGTCGCTGACGCGCACCAGTTTCATCAGTCCAATAACCAGCACGAAATCATTGCTGAGTATATATATGAACCAGCCGCCGTTATCGTAGCTGATGATGTCGATCAGCAAGATGACGCGCTAGATCGCCACCACTGTTGTCATTGCCACAGCTTAGGGTGCTCAGTATTACCTGTTTCGCCTTGCCATATAGGCCTAATTAATAGTCCTTCCGTGACATTTATGTATACGGATCGATACTCATTTCAACCTTCCGGTTCACTTTACCGCCCTCCAATAGTTTAGTCCTCGCCTTTAAGAAACGGTCGACTTTTTTCGACATAACGATTCATTTAGTAGGACTAAAATATGTTTTTCCATCAAAGCTCTGGCTCGCGCCTGCGTTTTTGCGCAGCCGTAGGGTTAGTTATATTCTCTATCGTCTCGAAAGAGGCTTTTGCTCAAAATAGCGGTCAACCGTTATCACTTCACCAGGCCATTACGAAAACCTTGGCGCAAAATCCTCAACTTCATCAATTTAATATAAAGAAAGATGTTCTTCTTGGTCGCAGAGAGACCAGTGAATTAACCCCCGCGCTGAATGTCAGCATAGAGGTTGAAAACTTTGCGGGTTCCGGTGAGTTGTCTGGAGTGACATCGGCCGAAACCACACTTGCGTTATCTTCTATCATCGAATTAGGCGGTAAGCGGCGCGCTCGTCTATCCGTGGCTAACGCACAACTGCAAACGTTCGACTACCACCGTCAAGCCTTTACATTGGATGTTTTGGGTGATCTGACCAGTACGTTTATCCAGGCTCTTGAGGTTCAAGCGTTGTCAGAACTTGCTGTAGAAGCACGTAACCTTGCGCAAAGCACTCTAAAGATTGCCAAAAATCGATCGAACCAGGGAGCCGCTCCGGAATATGAAGTTAAGCGTGCAAAATCTACACTCTCACACTCTCAGCTACAGGTTGATGCGCTAGAGCAACAGTTTCAGCGGTTACAGATCAAGATCGCCGCTTATTGGGGAGAAACCTTACCCAGCTGGTCCAAACTCGATGGGGATATTTATACCTACGGTACGGCATCAGATTTCATTGCTTTATATGAGCGTGCTAAATCGTCACCTGCAATCGCCCTGTTCGCCAGTGAAGCGCGCTTGAAAAAGGCTCAGGTCTCGCTTGCCAAAACTCAATCCAAAGCCGATCTGGGGTGGCAGCTTGGTGTACGTCGATTTGAAGATAGCGGCGATACGGCATTTACCGCTGGCGTGTCGATTCCATTATTCAGTGGTAAACGAAACCGAGGTGCACTGAAATCCGCGATGGCGTCCGAAAACGAAGTGGTTTACGAGCGTCAAACAGCACTATTGAAGTTGCATGTGCAGTTGTTCGAAGCCTATTCACAGCGGCAACAGCATGTCGCAGCAGTCAAGGTCTTTCGTACAGTCATCTTGCCGGACTTAAATTCTGCCTTAGCATCAACTCAGCGCGCCTACGAAACAGGACGGTACAGCTATCAAGACTGGATAGCGGCACAAAAAGAGTTACTTGATGCGAAGCGATCACTCATTGAGAGTGCCGCCGCTGCATCACTTAATCAGGCCGTTATAGAGCAACTCATTGCAGAGCCACTCAATTAGTCAGCAACGATAACTCAATAAACCCATTTTTATTTCGATGCATTAAAGCTTCGAAAAAACAGGATTAAACAATGAAAACGTCATTTGCATTATTTTTTATCATTTTTTGTACAAGCCTTACTGCTGCCGTCCAGGCTAGTGAAGAACACGACCACAAACATTCTGAAAATAGTTCGCACGAAGAAGCCCACGATCAGAAACATAGTAATAAAGAAAAACACGATGATGACGAGCATGGTCATGATGCAGAGAAAGAGCATGATCACGATGAAGGCTCACATCATGACGATGGAGAAGAGGATGAGCACGGCGAGGAAAGCTCGACTGAAATTAATGACGCCATGGCTCAAAAGGTAGGTATTGAAGTCGCGCAAACTGGATCGCAAACACTCCACCAAACACTCACAACCTATGGGCGTTTGACGACGGCGCCAGAGAGCACCAGTCATGTTCGTGCACGATTTCCGGGTATTGTTCGGTCTGTGGCGTTCAATATTGGCGATCAAGTTAAGGAAGGCGATCTGCTTGCCGTCATTGAATCCAATGAGAGTTTAAAGCGCTACGATGTTCGTGCACCGATTGGCGGCACAATTATTCAACGTCATGCCAACAAAGGGGAAATGATACAGGAGCAAGTGCTGTTTTCGATATCAAGTTTTGAATCATTGTGGGCAGATTTACGTATCTTTTCGACACAACAACAATCGATTAACATTGGCCAACCCATTCATGTAACGGCAGGTGAAAAGCGTATCGATTCGCGTATTTCTCACATGTTGCCAGCCGAAGAAGATTCGCCTTATCTTATTGTGCGAGCAAAAATCAATAACACTAAAAATAATTGGTTTCCTGGATTGATGGTTGAAGGGAAGATTGTCATCAACGAATTTGAGGCACCGATCGCCGTCAAGAATTCGGCTTTGCAAACTATGGGGGGGCGCACCGGAATCTTTGTCAAAGAGCATGACGACTACCGCTTTACTGCGCTCGTTCTAGGTCGCAGCGACGACGAATTTACAGAAGTATTATCGGGTGTTCAAGGAAGCACCCAATATGTAATAGCGAACAGCTACTTAATAAAAGCTGACATCGAAAAATCCGAAGCCGAGCACGAACACTAAGGGGTATATGATGATTAATTCCATTTTACGCCTTGCCATCGAGCGGCGTTTATTATTTTTGTGTAGTATTTTTCTGATTGTCGGTATAGGTTTTTGGAGTTATCAAAAACTCCCTATCGATGCTGTTCCAGACATTACAAATGTTCAGGTACAAATCAATACTTCAGCTCCGGGTTATTCACCCCTGGAAGCAGAACAGAGAATTACTTATCCGGTAGAGAAAGCACTGGCTGGGTTACCCAATCTTGCTTATACCCGATCCTTATCTCGTTACGGTCTTTCACAGGTAACAGTCGTCTTCGATGAAGGCACCGATATATATTTTGCCAGAAACTTAATTAATACAAAATTAGGAGCAATAAAGAGTGCCTTGCCTCCAGGCATGGAGCCAGAGATGGGACCGATTTCTACTGGGCTTGGAGAAATATTCATGTATACGGTACAAGCCTTGCCTGACGCCGTAGATGGTAATGGCAAGCCTTATGACGCTACTGCATTACGTGAGATTCAAGATTGGATCATAAAACCACAGCTTGCACAGGTTAAGGGCGTTGTAGAGGTCAACAGTATTGGTGGTTACAACAAGCAATACCATATAACCCCTGATGTTCAAAAGCTGTTGCATTTCAATGTTGGAATGGAAGATATCGTTCAAGCGCTAGAGGCCAATAACGGTAACCGCGGCGCGGGCTATATTGAGCGAAACGGTCAGCAGCTATTGGTTCGTTCACCTGGGCAGCTAGCAACCATAGAAGATATCGCCAACGTCATTATCGCTGAGAATAATACAATTCCAGTTAAGGTATCTGATGTTGCGAGTATCGCTATTGGCAAGGAACTACGAACAGGTGCTGCAACACAGGATGGTGTAGAAACAGTGTTGGGTACGGCCATGATGTTGATTGGTGAAAACTCCCGTACAGTGGCACGCGATGTTGCGCTGCGCCTTGAGACTATTCAAGCATCCCTTCCTGAAGGTGTAGTAGCGACCTCTGTATATGATCGTACGGCGCTCGTTGACAAAGCCATTGCCACGGTAAGTAAGAACCTTCTAGAAGGCGCAATACTTGTAGTTGCCGTATTGTTTTTATTATTGGGCAATCTCCGTGCGGCATTGATTACAGCTGCGGTGATACCACTAGCCATGCTAATAACGATTACTGGCATGGTCAAAACAGGTGTGTCCGCTAATTTGATGAGTTTGGGGGCATTAGACTTTGGGCTAATTGTCGATGGCGCAGTGATTATTGTAGAAAATGCTATCCGTCGTTTATCCAACGCGCAGCACGCAGGACAATTGGATTTACGTGAACGATTAAACGTGGTTTACGAAGCGACAGCCGAAGTCATTCGTCCCAGTCTTTTTGGTGTTGCAATTATTACCGTTGTGTATATCCCCATTTTTTCATTGACCGGTGTTGAGGGGAAAATGTTCCACCCTATGGCGGCAACAGTCGTTATGGCACTAATTTCAGCTATGGTGCTGTCATTAACGGTCGTGCCTGCCGCTGTAGCGGTATTCTTAAAAGGAAAAATCAGCGAAAAAGAAGGGATTGTGATTCGCGGCGCAAAATCTGCGTATGAACCGGCGTTGTTACTCGCATTTAAATTTCGCTGGTTGGTTGTAGGCAGTGCAACTGTACTGGTTGCGGCCTCTCTTTGGTTAGCGACAACGTTAGGCTCCGAGTTTGTGCCGCAACTTAATGAAGGTGATATTGCATTGCACGCTATGCGAATTCCGGGTACCGGATTGGAGCAGGCGGTGGAAATGCAGGAATTGCTTGAACAACGCATAAAATCCTTTCCTCAAGTCGATAAAGTGTTTGCGCGTATCGGGACCGCTGAAGTGGCGACTGACCCGATGCCGCCTAATGTCGCCGATAATTTTGTGATTTTAAAACCGCGTTCCCAGTGGCCAGATCCTTCGCTTACTAAGCAAGAATTGGTTGAGCAAATGGAAAAATCACTCGAAGAATTACCGGGTAATAATTACGAATTCACCCAACCCATTCAAATGCGATTCAATGAATTGATCTCTGGCGTTCGAGCTGATTTGGGTATTAAAGTTTTCGGCGATGATCTGGATCAACTAGTTGTCACGGCCAATGATATTTTGAAAACACTGAGTAAAGTCGATGGTGCAGCCGATGCGAGAGTCGAACAAGTTACCGGCTTGCCAACCTTATCCATAATTCCGAAACGTACGGCCTTGGGGCGTTATGGTCTCAATGTGTCAGAGTTACAAGAATGGGTAGCGACAGCAATTGGCGGTGAGAGTGCAGGAATACTGTATGAAGGGGATCGGCGATTTGAGCTGGTAGTTCGTTTACCGGAAACTGTTCGGCGAGATGTCGAACGCCTAGCATTCTTACCCGTACCGTTACCAAACGGTGACTATGTACCGTTGTCCGAAGTCGCCACCTTGGATATTTCGCCTGCACCGGCACAAATCAGTCGTGAAAATGGTAAGCGCCGCATTGTTGTTACAGCCAACGTGCGTGGTCGAGATCTTGGCGGATTTGTTGAGGATGTAAAGGTCCAAATTTCGTCACAGGTAGATATTCCGGCTGGGTATTGGCTTGACTATGGCGGCACCTTCGAGCAACTCGAATCTGCGAGTAAACGATTGTCTATCGTCGTACCGTTGACTTTACTGCTTATCATTGGCTTGTTGGTGATGGCTTTTGGGTCACTGAAGGATGCCCTCATTATTTTCAGTGGTGTGCCATTAGCTCTAACTGGTGGTGTTTTAGCCTTGGCACTGCGTGGCATGCCTATGTCCATTTCCGCCGGAATTGGTTTTATCGCTTTGTCGGGAGTTGCGGTGCTAAATGGATTAGTGATGCTGGCGTTTATCCGTGATCTGTGGCACGAGAAAGGTGACTTGATGCTTGGAGTAACAGAGGGCGCGCTTGTACGTTTGCGACCCGTATTAATGACTGCATTGGTAGCCAGTCTTGGATTCGTGCCGATGGCATTAAACACAGGTACCGGAGCAGAAGTTCAACGCCCGTTAGCCACCGTTGTTATCGGCGGGATTATTTCCTCCACTTTGCTAACGTTGCTCGTGTTACCCGTCCTCTATCATTGGTTTCATAAAAATGATCGCCTAAAAGTTGTGAAAGCTAATAACTAATCGTCCTTAATGAAAGACGCGGCAAAAACGTTGCCGCGTCTGGATAACAAGCAAGGAGAAGAAATGCATAACCACGGTCACGCACATAATAGTGATGATTCAAGTTCAAGAATTGCTTGGGCTTTTTTCCTCAATGTCGGCTTTACAATCATTGAATTCATTGGTGGCTGGCTTACTAATAGTACAGCGATCATGGCGGACGCGGTACATGACTTAGGCGACAGCCTGTCGATTGGGTTAGCCTGGTTTTTATCATATTGGAGCAATAAGCCCGCAAGCGGAAATTTTAGCTACGGCTACAGACGCTTTTCGCTATTAGGGTCTTTGATAAATGGGATGGTATTGGTTGCTGGCTCCCTTTGGGTGCTAAGTGAAGCCATACCTCGCCTGCAAAACCCGGAAATGCCTGTCGCTGAAGGTATGCTCGGTATGGCTATCTTTGGTATAGCCGTGAATGGATTCGCTGCGTACAAACTCAGCGGAGGAAAAACCGTAAATGAGCGGGTTTTAAACTGGCATTTGTTAGAAGACGTCTTGGGGTGGGTAGCAGTATTCATTGTCTCTATCGTACTTATATTTGTTGACTGGCCAATACTCGATCCCATTTTATCTATTGGTTTCACCCTATTTATTGCCTTTAATGTCTTTCGCAATTTATGGAAAACCGGGCTCCTATTTTTACAGGCAGTACCAGATAAAAAACTTCATAATCAGATTGCAGAAACTCTTAAGAAATTAGCGGGTGTAAAAGACGTGCACCATCTTCATTTGTGGTCATTGGACGGTGAGCATCATGTGTTAACAGCACACCTTGCGCTATCACATACGATGGACTTATCCCAACAGTTAAATTTGAAACAAAAGATTGCCGATG
Source organism: Gammaproteobacteria bacterium (assembly GCA_018067045.1). GTDB lineage: Bacteria > Pseudomonadota > Gammaproteobacteria > Pseudomonadales > Alcanivoracaceae > JARGPN01. The sequence continues at coordinate 4,174 of JAGPVL010000012.1, read as the reverse complement.
AACTGGATTATTTTGACCTTGAACACACCACTATTGAGTTCGAGTTTGAGTATGAAAGTTGTCGCGACAGGCTCAAATAAAGGACGATCTTCGGTAAGCTACAGAATTTGAACAACTTTTGAAAATACATAATTAGTAACAGATAGGTGACACGATTGGCCAATATTGAAGATTACCTTCATGCAGCAACGCGAGATAACACCCGAAAAAGCTATCGCGCCGCGATTGAGCATTTTGAAGTGTCGTGGGGTGGATTTCTCCCTGCGACCGCCGACAGTATTACCCACTACATAGCGGACTACGCCGATAGTTTGTCCATTAACACCCTACGGAAAAGACTAGCCGGTATTGCAGCGTGGCACCAAGATCAGGGATTTCCAGACCCAACAAAAGCACCCCACGTTAAAAAGGTGCTTTAAGGGTATCGCTGAGCTGCACCCAACAACCCCCAAACAAGCTAAACCTATCCAACTGCATCATTTGAAGCAATTACTAAGCACCTTAGATCAAACGGTTCAAAACGGATCCCAAATAAACGGCTTGCAAGCTATCCGTGATAAAGCTTTGTTGCTCATGGGGTTTTGGCGAGCTTTTCGCAGTGACGAATTGGCCCGTCTCTGTGTTGAACATGTACAGGCTGAGTCAGGCAAAGGTATGGAAATATTCGTCCCGCGTAGCAAAGGCGATCATTCACGCTTAGGGCAACACTACAAAGCCCCAGCACTCAAACAACTTTGCCCTGTTGAGGCCTACCTCGATTGGATTCACGCGGCACAGCTAGGGGAAGGACCCGTATTTCGTTCAATTAATCGTTGGGGGCATATTGCCGCTCCTGAAATGACCTCTATTCTTTTCAGGATCAATCTGGCACTGGTTGCCCGCGAAAGCAGGGCAAATGGCAGTGCCTTGTGTTGCTATCAGCAATTAGCTCACCGCATTTACCGTCATGGCCATGAACGAAGTCAACCGCTGCTTTCGGGATGCGCCAGTCGAGTCCGTCCCAAGCGGGAGCAGGGGATAACAAAATCAAATACAGCCACGCTCAGCTAAGCTGACCCAAGAAGAACGAGACACAATAAAATGATCGAGCACACGAATATCGACCAGCGTTAGCGCCTCCTTTAAGCGCTGCGTAATAGTGCGATCCGCCTCAGACGGTTCGCAATTATCGGAAGGGTGGTTGTGCGCAAAGATCACCGCAGAGGCATCGCCTCTCAAACGGCCAGCTACAACATAGCAGATCAGCTGACGCAGGACGGTAACGTCACCTATCAGTACGACGTTGACGGCTACCTCACTCAGAAAACTGACGGTAACGACATTACTCAATACCAGTACAGCCGACAGGGTCGGTTGCTGAGAGTGCAAACGCCGACGGATTTGATCGAGTATCGCCACAATGCCTTGGGCAATCGAGTAGCGAAGATCGTAAACGGCCAAACCACAGAAAAATATTTGTGGCTGGACAAAACGACACTGCTGGCGACGTACGATGGCAGCGGCAACCTCAAGCAGCGCTTTGAATATACGCTGAGCCATACGCCCACGAGCTTTACGCAGAACGGAAACCGTTAGTACATTGCCACGGATCATTTGGGTTCACCGCGTGCTATCAGTGACGAAAATGGCAACATCATTAAAGACATCACGTATGACAGCTATGGCAACGTAATCAGTGATAGTAATCCAGCATTCACTATCCTGTTCGGCTTCGCGGGTGGTTTGCAGGACATCGACACAGGTTTAATCAGATATGGTTTCAGGGACTATGATTCTCGAATAGGCCGTTGGACGGCGAGGGATCCGATAGGACTGAGTGGCGGGCTGAATGTCTATGGATATGTTGGTCAAAATCCACTTAGCAACGTTGATCCATCTGGGCTGGTTACGTTTGAGTTGGGTGATCGTCAGTTCAATCCAGGTGGGCCGAGCCAAGGGATAGTGACGTTTAAGCCGACGTTGGATGTGAACTCCGATGGGAGCATTGAAGGGGGAGGAATAGAGATACAACTAAGGGAGAGGCAGCGGAAGGACTCGGATAGCATTGATTACCCTCCTTATCCGCTACCGCAAGGAGAAAAAGGCTTGGATAAAGAGGTTCTAGAAAGGTTAGATGAGAAGTACAAGGATGAACTTAAAGATCTCATTGATAAGATGCCTGGTACAGATGAAGCAAAAGAGAAGCTTAAAGAGGCTTTGGATAGAGAGAATCGTCGCGATATAAAGTGTCCATGATATTTGAAGGAATATGTTATGAAGTACTGCGAGCTGTTTTTATTGTTATGCCTAGTCTCGATGAACTCATGGTCGGGAGAGTCTGCTATTAGTAATACTGCTCTTGGGTTATACGATGCTAAGAAAGGTGTGAATCGCCCCGAGACTGTTCAGTTTTCTGTGCCATGGCATTCAAAGCTCTAAATGCTCGTCGAGCCGCCCTTCAAAATGGATGGCCAGTTGCGATATGCACAGGCTCCAGTTCTGTTCTGCCGTGTCCCAGCGAGCAGGGGCTTTCAAAATACCTGCGTAGAGCAGTTTGAGTAAACTGTTTTCGTTGGGGAAGCCGCTTTTTGTTTTCGTCAGTTTGCGGAACTGGCGATGCACCGCCTCCACCGCATTGGTGGTATAAATCGCGCGTCGGATATATTCTCGGTAGCGAAAATACGCGGATAGATTTACCCATTTACTTCGCCACGATTTAATCACCAGTGGGTATTGCTGGCGACAAATGGCGTCGACTTTCAGGCCTGCGTCGGCTTCTTTGAGTATCGAAACAATCTGGCTTTCACTAAATCGTGATTTCTTCATTATCGTCTCCTGAGGGTGAGTGCTCTCAGAAAACTCCAATTATACTTGTCTCAGTTTAGAGGACGTGGACAGTCCGTATTCGTCCGTTAGCTGCCATCTAGATCCATCGATTAAGTATAGGTTTTAGTATAGCTTTTTTGCAATTTAAACGGAAAATCCCAGTAAATCAGCCCTCACTCACCTGTGCATCATGGATGTACTAGCGTCATGTAGCGACGCAAGTAAGTTTTTCCAATTGATCCCCAAGCTTCTGCCACGCCTCACTGCATTCCTTCGCGTAGCTATGGCGCTGATATGTACGCTTTACTCGGTTCTCTTCGGTGTGGTTTAGACAGCGTTCGGCGACTTCAGGTAGTACGCCTAGGGCTGTCATCATTGTGGCACCGGTGCGTCGTAGATCATGCGGTGTCCACTTGCCTGCGGGTAATATCAGTGCCTGCGAATTACTGGAGCGATTTTTCAATGTCTGGGTGGCTGAAGGGCGTTGGCGATCGGATAATTGTTTGGTCACGGTCTTTGAGCACAGTGGGCCAGTGTCGAGCCGGTTGGGGTAACACCATTGAGATGCTCCGTTAAGGCCTTTCAGTTTACCGAAATAGTGAGCCGCAAAAGTAGACAGGTGAATGGTATGAGGTTTGCCGTTTTTGCTATTTTCGCTGGGAATAAGCCATGTCGAATAAATAGGGACATATATGACCACCCTGCGTACTGCAAGTGAATTTCACATTGCCTTTGCTCCGTTTAAGTAAACGTGCCAGCACGGTCAGAGTTCACGGCCATCGACATATATCCGGTATCGAGTACCTTGTGAGATTCATGATGTCCTGCCCGCCTCGGCACCCACTTGGCCTCTAAGGCCGTAGTCCCAGATCAGGCTCTGGGCAGGACAAACCGTTTAAATCATCAGTGCTTTTCCGTTTACTTTTTTGCTCATTAACGCAACCGGTTTAACCGCTAGCCAGCGCGACATCGAACGGCTTACGTGTCGTCAGTACCGCCCAAATAATCCGTGCCATTTTATTGGCTAGTGACACCACTACTTTGCAAGGATGTTTCGTGGCCATTAATTTATTGAGCCACTGACTTAGCGGATCATTTTTCTTGCTGCTCCAATTCAGTACCGTCCGCGCACCGTGGATCAATGTTTTTCGCAGCGCTACGTTGCCACGTTTACTGATGGCGCCCATTCGGTTGATGTCGCCACTGGCGTGCTGTTTCGGCGTAAGCCCCATCCATGCCGCCAATTGCCGCCCATTCTTGAACTGACTGACATCGCCCACTGCCGCAATCACCAGCGCCGCACCAACAGGGCCAATGCCCGGTATGCTTTTTAGCAACGGATAGTCTTGGTGCTGTGCAAGCAACCCCT
>JAGPVL010000018.1 GCA_018067045.1 Gammaproteobacteria bacterium | reverse complement strand
TGCCAACCTAAAACGAAGCACACGAATATACTCGTCAATAATGGCTAAAAAATAATGCTAAAAAAGGGGCCTAAGCCCCTTTTAAAGATAGATGGCTTTCGCCCTCTTGAAAAGCATGTCGTGAAGACAGCGCTTTATCTATTCATTTTCAATATTGCGGGTAATGATCCACTGCTGAGTAATGGACAAAATATTGTTTGTTAACCAATACAATACCAAGCCCGCAGGGAACCACAACATAAACACCGCAAACATCATCGGCATCCATTTCATCACCTGAGCTTGTGTTGGATCTGCCGGTGTTGGGTTCAATCGCGTTTGGAAGAACATACTCGCACCCATCAAAATAGGCAGTACAAAGTATGGGTCCATAACGGACAAATCTTGAATCCAGCCAAAGAAAGGCACTTGGCGTAACTCAACCGATTCCAACAAAACGTAGTACAGAGCAATAAAGACAGGCATCTGCACCAGCATAGGCAAACAACCACCTAGTGGATTAATCTTTTCGCGCTGGAACAGCTTCATGGTTTCTTGCTGTTGCTTTTGCTTATCACTCTTATTCTGTTCACGAATGCGCTGCATTTCGGGAGCAACTTTTCGCATCTTTGCCATCGAGCGATAGCTGCTTGCGGAGAGTTTGAAAAACATCAACTTAATGGTGAAGGTCAGCAGGATAATCGCAATGCCCCAATTCGCTACGCCGAAGCCCAAATCAAATTCATTGCCAAAAATAGAAACATGGCCGCTTTGCAGGAAAATCAACAATGCAAAAATCGGCGCTGATATAAACCACAACCAGCCGTAATCCACTGTCATATTTAAACCAGGACTAATCGCTTCTAGTTGCGCTTGTTTTTTCGGTCCAGCATAAAACTCAGAATAGAACACGGTTTCACGATTAGGCTCCACCGTTTTTGGAGGCGACACAAAACGCAAAATATGCTGATCAGACTTGGTTAGATACTTTGTTGAATAGGTATTTGTTTGGCTGTTATCTGGAATCCATGCTGACAAGAAGTAATGTTGCACCATGCCAATCCAACCACCTTCTTGGGTCGTTTTGAGTGGCTCTTCTTGCAAGTTACCCAGTTTAGTCTTGTTATAAGATGTTTCTGCTGTCCACCACGCGGCACCTAAGAATGTTGGCATTGGTGCAAAGCCCGCTTTGGCTTTACTTGGGTCATCAGAATTATCACGCTTAATTTGGCCATACAGTGCACCATTCCATGCTTCATTTCCCTTATTTTCAACAATATGAGAAACACGAATAAGGTAGCTATCGCGAACAAACGTAAAGCGCTTGGTAATCACGACGTTATTCGCTTGGAAGTAACGCAAATCAACGTTTAGTTCGGTATCGCTATTATTGAGCGTGTAGTTCACCTCATCAGCAAGCCAAGTCGGACGACCTTCTGCTGTATCGGTACCATTTGCGCCGATTAAGCCCGATTGCATAACTTGAAAAAGTTCAGGCGTATCCAATAACAATGGAAAAGGCTGATTAGGAGTATCAGCATGCAGTGGGTAATCAAGTAATAGTAACTCGACAATATCCCCGCCTTGGCGATCAATGGTGACATCAAACACATCGGTTTTTACATGAACTAAGCGATCAGTATCAGCTGAAGCTGATGGACCTGATTGCGGGATATCGATAGCTGAAGCACTGCCTTGACTGACAACCGGAATATCCGCGGCATCAGGAACATCGTGACTATCTTCTGAAACCGGATTGGCTTGCGGTATCGAAGAGTCGGCATATTGGCTATCTGACGTAGAGGAGGTAGACGCATTGGCTGGTTTGTCTTGGCCATAATCTTCTTGGTAGGCCAAAACCATTAAATACGTTACGACCGCCAGGCCGATCATTACTAAAGTACGCTGGATTTCCATAGCGGGAACACTGCCTTTGGGGGGTATTAAATCGGTCGGCAGTTTCTCAGGCTTGCCGACGCTTGGCAAGCAGCTTGTCCCATAGGCGCGCCAGCTCAGCATTCAATGCCGGCTTATCTACACGCTCTATAGTGGCCTTGACGAGGATTATGATGTTGAGGCCGGCTAACTCTTGCTGACGTAGACGAAACGACTCACGGCTGATTCTACGGACGTTGTTGCGTTGAACGGCATGCTTAACACGACGCTTTCCAACGACAAGTCCAATACGACCGCAGTCAGTTTGATTTTCGCTAACGAGTAAAAGGAGATGTTGTCCACCAACGCGATAATCCGGTTGGTTAAATAAGGGCTGAAATTCAGCGGAGGAGAGAAGTCTATTGCGACGGTGAAAGGAATAGGCTTTGTCTTTCACCGGGATCTGTTACCAAGACACCACAGCCGATCGAAATGACCGGCCGATGTGGCAAGCTTAAGGACACAGACGCTTGCGGCCTTTCGCACGACGACGGTTCAATACAGCGCGGCCATTTTTGGTAGCCATACGAGCGCGGAAACCGTGGGTACGAGCGCGACGGGTGTTGCTTGGTTGAAAAGTACGTTTCATTTCTGTTCTCACGAAATCTGGTCTGACGAAGGGCGGCAATTCTAGGCAAGCTCGTTAGGCATGTCAATGCCCGTGTGGCTTAGATTGAGAGGGCGGTTTTTGAAGGGGTTATATTAATATATATATATTTAATTAATTAATTATTATTACTGTTATAAGAGAGCGGCTTTTCTGTTGATATGTCATTATTTCCCTTTAATATCATATAGTTAATTGGATTTAAACTCGGTATAAGGTCTGTGGATAAGCCCGTACGAAAGGTTGATGAATTGTGGATAAGTCACTTTTAGTAAAAGGGCCTAGGTTATCCACAAGATTCAAGGGGGAGCCCAGCTATAGTTATCCACAAGACTGTACAGAAAAAAAGGACGACTTTCACGCTGGCCGCTGGCCCGATCGAAGGGGTAGAATGCTGCCTTTGCGCATTCATTCACCGTACATATTCTAATAAGGCAGGGGCGTGTCGGAAGAGCTCTGGAACCGTTGTTTATCTCGACTTGAAGGTGAACTGCCATCACAGCAGTTCAATATGTGGATACGTCCACTTCAAGTCGTGGCTGCAGCGGATGGTTCTGAATTGACCTTATTTGCACCGAATCGTTTTGTTGTTGATTGGGTGCGTGAGCAATTCTTACAACGTATTGTTGAGCTGTTAGCTGAGCTTGAGCCTCAGAGAGCTCCTTCTGCTCGTCTGGAGGTTGGCTCTTCTCGGGCAGCGCCTTCCCCTGCTGCTGAACAGGTTCGTGCTGAGGCGGTTACAGCGCCCTTGCTAGCCAGACCTAACTTTGGTCCAGCAACCGATACGTCTGAACCGGCACGCTATCGCTCTAATCTTATTGCTAACTACACTTTTGATAGTTTTGTCGAAGGTAAGTCTAACCGGATGGCGTTTGCAGCGGCGCAACAGGTGGCCGAGAATCCCGGTAGTCACGGTTATAACCCACTGTTATTTTATGGTGGTGTCGGTTTGGGTAAGACCCACCTTATGCACAGCGTGGGCAATGCTATTCTTAAATCGAACCCTGGCGCTAAGGTGGTGTATTTGCATTCTGAGCGATTTGTTCAGGATATGGTAAGTGCACTGCGCAATAAGACGATTAATGAATTTAAGCGTTTTTATCGTTCTTTAGATGCGCTATTGATTGATGATATTCAGTTTTTTGCTGGAAAAGAGCAGTCTCAAGAAGAATTTTTTCATACCTTTAATTCTTTGTTGGAGAATGGTCAGCAGATTATTTTGACCTGTGATAAATATCCTAAAGAAATTAAGGGACTTGAAGAGCGCTTGCAGTCACGTTTCGGTTGGGGCTTATCGCAGCCACTAGAGCCACCAGAGCTTGAAACACGCGTGGCTATTTTGAAGAAAAAAGCGGAAGAGTCGCAGATTGATTTACCTAATGAAGCGGCCTTTTTTATCGCTCAGCGTATTCGTTCTAATGTGCGCGAACTCGAAGGGGCATTACGGCGAGTGATCGCACATGTCCAGTTTACCGGCGCGCAAGTAGATATTGGCTTGGTGAAAGACGCGTTAAAAGATTTGTTGGCGAGCCATGCACGGCAGATATCAATTGATAATATTCAGCGTGTGGTGGCTGAGTATTACAATTTAAAAATTGCGGATTTGCTGTCGCCGAGAAGAAGTCGTTCCGTTACACGGCCTCGCCAGGTAGCGATGTCGCTGTCGAAAGAATTGACGACTCATAGCTACCCTGAAATCGGCGATGGCTTTAGTGGGCGTGATCATACGACGGTGTTGCATGCCTGTCGTAAGGTTAAGCAGCTGCGCGACGAAGACGCAGACTTTGAGCAGGATTACCAAAACTTACACCGTATATTGACCTCCTGATAACAGCACAACAGGGAAAGATAATGAAATTTGCCATTAACCGAGAGCAGTTGCTCAAACCTTTGCAACAGGTAGCAGCCGTCGTTGAACGTCGTCAAACGCTACCGGTGTTATCTAACGTGTTGCTTGAGGTGGCGGATGGAAAGCTGTCCTTGACGGGTACAGACTTGGAGCTGGAGTTTGTCGCCAAGCTGATTCTTGAGGGTGATATCCAAGACGGTGAAACAACGGTTCCAGCACGTAAGCTGGTGGATATTTGTAAGAGTCTGCCCGCGGAAGCTGATATTCGTTTTGAAAGTGATGGTGAGCGCTTACTATTAAAGTCAGGCCGTAGCCGCTTTACGCTTTCTACGTTGCCGGCCAATGAGTTTCCTAATCTTGAAGAAGAGACTGTTGGTAATACCTTCGAAATTCCGCCTGCTACATTACGTCAGCTTATTGATCGCACCGCGTTTTCGATGGCTCAGCAAGATGTGCGTTATTACTTGAACGGTATGTTGTTTGAGCTGGGTGGGGGCAAGGTACGTACGGTTGCGACAGACGGACATCGATTAGCAATGTGTGATGCTGAAGTAACTGGGCTGACAGAAACCTCTCAGGTTATTTTACCTCGTAAGGGTGTGATGGAACTGGCGCGTATGCTCGGCGATGCGGCTGGTGATGTGCGGGTTACCGTCGGCAAGAACCATGTGCGCGTTGTCGCTGGGGAAATGACGTTTACCTCCAAATTGGTTGACGGTAAGTTTCCGGAGTATGACCGAGTTGTTCCTAAGAACAGCCAGCGCTTGATTCTGGCAGATCGCGAAACGTTGAAGCAGGCGTTAAGTCGAGTGGCTATTCTGTCGAACGAGAAGTATCGCGGCATTCGTATCCAGTTGGCGGACGGTAGTTTTAGTATCCAAGCGAACAACCCAGAACAGGAAGAAGCGGAAGAAGAAGTGTCTGTTGATTACAACGGTGGTGAGCTAGAGATTGGTTTTAACGTTAGCTACTTGCTGGATGTGATGAATACCCTACAAGGGGATGTGGTTGAGATCTCTTTAGGAGACTCAAACAGTTCAGCTCTGGTGGTCGATCCAAGCTGGCGCAACGCGATTTATGTCGTTATGCCAATGCGCCTCTAATTGATATCGGGACTGATCTAAACGTTTAGATCAGTCCCGAACCTTTCTCTCCCCTCCCCTCATATGCTTCGGCGGTTACACCTCACCCACTTTAGAAACTATAAAGAGCAGACGTTTTTGCCTGCGTCTCGGCTTTCTGTTGTTTGTGGGGTTAATGGTTCCGGCAAGACCAGCCTATTGGAAAGCATCTACGTGCTTGCGACGGGGCGTAGTTTTCGGACTTCTAAGCTAGGTAATATCGTTGAGAGCAGCAGTGATGTGTGTACATTGTTTGCCGAACTGGCGATTGAATCAGAGCCTGACAATATCCATCGGGTTGGTTTATCTCGCGATAAGCAAAGCTTGATTGATGCGCGTATTGATGGACAGAAGGTTTCAGGTTTAAGTCAGATAGCGAGATTAATGCCCGTTCAGGTTCTTCATCCTGGCACTGTACAGCTGATTGAAGGAGGCCCCGGGGATAGGCGGCGCTATTTGGATTGGCTTATGTTCCACGTGGAACCTGAATTCTCCGCTGTCTGGCAGCGCCTGAGAGAGGCGGTTTCTCAAAGGAATAAATTACTTAAGCTAGGTGCAATAAAAGAGCGTGAACTGGGTGTATGGGACCAGCAGGTTGCAGATAATTCTGCTAGAATCGACAGGTTACGCAGAGCCCATCTGCCGGCTTTAGAAGAGGCGTTTACGGCCCTTCTAGCGGGCTTCGATTCGTCGTTGGGTAAGGTATCGCTAGGCTTGCATTCGGGCTGGGCAGAAGGCACTTCAATAGAAGAAGCGTTGGCTAGCCATAGAGAGCAGGATGTTCGCCGGGGGTTTACCAGTGTAGGTGCTCATCGAGCAGACTTGGCATTAAAGTCTCGCCGAGGACAGGTAAAAGAGGTGTTCTCCCGAGGTCAGCAGAAAGTTGTTGCCTATGCTTTGGTGACGGCGCAGATAGAAATGTTGAACAGATTGGCTAATCGCCGCTGTTTAGTATTAGTAGATGACATCACTTCTGAGCTAGATCAGGGGAATGAAGCAAAGGTGCTTGATTCAGTGTTAAGCACAGGAAACCAAGTTGTTGTCACCACTTTAGACGAACGTATTGCTATACCGTACGCAAAGGATGAAACCACCAAGCTGTTCCACGTGGAACATGGTGTGCTTCGTTCAAGCTAGTCAGTAACGGTAGTGAATAACCGTAGGTTAACAACCAAGGAAACCCAGTATGACCGAGCAGACCAATTACGATTCCTCCAGTATCAAGGTACTGAAAGGACTGGACGCGGTACGTAAACGCCCCGGCATGTATATCGGCGATACAGATGATGGAACAGGACTCCATCATATGGTTTTTGAGGTTGTAGATAACTCTATCGACGAGGCTCTTGCTGGCCATTGTTCGGAGATTGGCGTCACGATTCATCCAGATGAGAGCGTATCGGTCTCGGATAACGGTCGTGGAATACCTGTTGAGATGCATGAGGAAGAAGGCATCTCTGCTGCGCAGGTGATCATGACGGTTCTGCATGCCGGCGGTAAGTTCGACGATAACAGCTACAAGGTCTCTGGCGGCTTGCACGGCGTGGGTATTTCCGTCGTAAACGCCCTTTCAGCTGAGTTGCGCTTAACGATTCGTCGTGGTGGAAAAGTATTTGAACAGATCTATCGCCACGGCGTGCCAGATGAGCCGATTAAGCAAATTGGCGATACCGATACGTCCGGAACATTTGTGCGTTTCCGCCCTTCTGAAGACACCTTTACCAATATCGAATTTCATTACGATATCTTGGCTAAGCGCTTACGTGAGCTGTCTTTCCTCAACTCGGGTGTTCGTATTCGCCTGAAAGACGAGCGCAGCGGTAAAGAAGACGTATTTGAATACGAAGGCGGTCTTGCGGCCTTTGTAACGTACTTGAATGAAGCGAAAACGCCTTTAAACAAGGTGCTGCATTTCCAATTAGAGAAAGACAACATTGGCGTTGAAGTTTCAATGCAGTGGAATGACTCCTACAACGAGAACATCTTCTGTTATACCAACAACATCCCGCAGCGTGATGGCGGCGCCCACCTTGCTGGCTTTCGTGCCGCACTTACTCGTACTCTGAATGCCTATATGGAAAAAGAAGGCTTTCTTAAGAAAGAGAAAGTGGGCGTCAGCGGTGATGATGCCCGAGAAGGCCTAACGGCGGTAGTTTCAGTGAAAGTGCCTGATCCTAAGTTCTCCAGCCAGACCAAAGATAAACTGGTGTCGTCAGAAGTAAAAACGGCCGTAGAACAGGCCATGGGCGAGCGTTTCCACGATTATCTGTTAGAAAATCCTTCTGAAGCAAAGATGATTGTTCAGAAGATCATTGATGCTGCTCGGGCACGTGATGCCGCTCGCAAAGCGCGTGAGATGACTCGTCGCAAAGGTGCGTTAGATATTGCCGGTTTGCCGGGTAAGTTGGCGGATTGCCAAGAAAAAGACCCTGCCCTTTCTGAACTGTATATTGTGGAGGGCGACTCTGCGGGCGGCTCCGCCAAACAGGGCAGAAATCGTAAGAATCAGGCGATCTTGCCGCTAAAAGGTAAGATCCTGAACGTCGAGAAGGCGCGCTTCGACAAAATGTTGTCGTCCGTTGAAGTCGGCACCCTTATCACTGCTTTAGGCTGTGGTATTGGTCGTGACGAATATAATGTCGATAAGCTTCGCTATCACAGCATTATTATCATGACCGATGCGGACGTGGATGGCTCGCACATCCGCACACTGCTATTGACCTTCTTCTTCCGTCAATTGCCCGAGTTAGTTGAGCGAGGCCATATTTATATTGCCCAGCCTCCCCTGTATAAGGTGAAGAAAGGCAAGCAGGAAACCTATATTAAGGACGACCCTGCTCTAGATGAGTACCTAACATCTATCGCGTTAGAGAACGCTGCTCTGTTGCCTGGCGATGATGCGCCACCGATTACCGGCGAACGTTTAGAAAGCCTGATTAATGATTATCGTCAGGTGATGAAGATTATTGATCGGCAGTCTCGTGTCTTCCCGGCGATTGTATTGCAACAGATGATCTATCTGCCATCGCTGGACGAAGCCCAGTTGTTGGACCACGATCTGATGCAAGACTGGTGTAAAGCCTTGTCAGCGCGGATGGAAGTTCGTAATGACAAGATCAATAGCTATATCGTGACGGCTGAAAAGGATCCAGAGCGCGGATTGTATTTGCCAAGTGTGCAAGTACTCGCTCACGGTGTAAGCCGCGGATATAAGGTAACTAGCGAGTTCTTAAGCTCAAAAGATTACGTTAAAATCAAAGCGCTGGGTGAGAAATTAGAAGGCCTATTGGCCGCCGATGCGGTTATTCAGCGCAATGAGACACGCCGTCCGATTCAGCAGTTTGATGAAGCACTTGAGTGGCTGATGGTTCAGGCCCGCAAAGGAACAGGCATACAACGTTATAAAGGTCTGGGTGAAATGAACCCGAGCCAGCTGTGGGAAACCACGATGGACCCTGAAGTACGGCGTATGTTGAAAGTGACGATTGAAGACGCTATTGCGGCGGACCAAATCTTCACCTGCTTGATGGGCGATGATGTTGAACCACGTCGAGAGTTTATTGAGACTAATGCTTTGTATGTGTCTAACTTGGACGTGTAAAGAGCGGTTGCCGAGAGGCTTCAGATCTTAGTGATTTACAGCCCTTCTCTAGCAACCTGTTTAGCAACATAAAAAAGGGCCGCAATAAGCGGCCCTTTTTTATGGAATTAATGTAAAGAACATTTTGTATCGATGTGAGCAGATTAATCTGGGTAGTGCGCGCGAATCCACTCAGAGGCTTCTTTGTTGAGTTGCTTAGTGGATTTACCCTGCGGATCGATTGGCTCGCCGATAATAAAGCGGACGGTGCCGGGATAGCGTTTGATAGACCGCGCGGGCCAGCAGTCACCAGAATTATGAACAACCGGTAAAATAGCGCTACCAGACTGAGTGGCAAGCATCGCACCACCCGCATTGAAAGTGCCGATAGTGCCGGGTGGTTGGCGAGTGCCCTCAGGAAAAATAACAACGTTAATGCCGCTCTCGAGTCGATCAGTGCCAACGCGAACAACGGTCTTCAATGCGCTGGCGCGCTGCTTACGATTAATCGCAATGGGCTTCAGTAACGCGAGCGCCCAACCAAAAAACGGAACCCATAACAGCTCACGTTTTAGAATGGTGGCTTGTGGTGCGATAAGGAGTTGCAAATAAAAGGTTTCGAGCTGGCTTTGATGGTTCGACATAATGACCACGCTTTGATCGCGCGGAATATTCTCGATGCCGCTGACTTCTATATGAACACCGTTTAGATGGCGCAATAACCACAGCGACGCCCTTGTCCAATGGTTCACAAAACGAAAGCGTTGCTCAAACGTTTGGACTGGCGCGACTAAAAGCGAGATCGTGCTGTGCACGATGCCCATTAGGTTATACAACACAAAAAACAGAATACTTTTTAGGAAAATGATCAGCGGATTATATTTTTCACGCCCGAGTATGTTGCGATTACTTGTGCGGGGAATGTTCTGTTGAGACGATTCGTTCATGCACGCTCCTGCGCTAAAAAATCCTGGGTGAAATCGAGCAAAGAATCGTAAACCGCAATATTCGCTAGCGCGGAGGGCAACCCCTTTTCTAGGGTACGCCTGCCCTTTCCTGTTTTAACCAACACTGGACAACAGCCGCGAGCGACGCCGCATTCGAGATCACGAAGGCTGTCACCAACGAGTGGAGCGTTGACGACGTCCGTTTTAAACCGCGTAATGATCTGATCAATCAGACCGGCCTTGGGTTTGCGGCAATCGCATCCATCGTCTGGTGCATGAGGACAGTAAAAAATCCCGGAGATTTTGCCTCCGGCCGTTTCAACATGTTGAATCATCTTTTGATGGATGGCGGTCAGGGTGTCGATAGAAAAATAGCCGCGACCGACTCCGGATTGATTCGTTGCAACGACGACGGTAAATCCAGCCTGATGCAGTTGCGCGATGGCTTGCGCTGAGCCGTCGATAGGAACCCATTCTTCAGGGGTTTTAATGAAGTCATCAGAGTCTTCATTAATGACGCCATCACGATCGAGAATAATCAGTTTCATGATGTTCCTCTGAGAATTGAGCGGCCTAATACGGAGGATTCAGCTTGAACACCTGGGCTTGGCCAATGCCAGAAAGAATCTGTAACGCTAGTACTCGCTCCGCCTACAGGCGGAGCAAATACTAGCGTTTAGCCAAGCTCAGAGATATCGGCGACTTGTAAGAATAAACGACGTAGCTGAGACAGCAGCGCGAGACGGTTATCTCGTACCGCAGTGTCTTCAGCCATCACCATTACGTTGTCGAAGAAAGCATCTACCGGGGCACGTAGCGCGGCTAGTTGCGCTAACACTGCATCGTAATCTCCCCCTTCAACCAAAGGCGTCAATGCCGCAGACAATGAATCCATTGCGTTATACAGCGTTTTTTCTTCATCCTGTTGCAACAAGGACGCAGTAACCGTGTTGGGGGTCTCGCCGCTCTGCTTGGCTAAGATATTGGCGACACGTTTATTCGCTGCGGCCAATGCCTGCGCTTCATCACGTTGACGAAATGCAGCAACGGCTTTCACCCGGCGATCGAAGTCTAACGGACGGGATGGCGCAACGGCCTGTACCGCGAGAATAACTTGCGTATCAATGCCCTGCTCTTGATAGATGGCGCGATAACGACCGCGCACAAACTCGGCGACATCGTTGACGCAACCGGCGTCGATGGCCTCGCCATATAAGCGTGCGGCGTCGGCAATGAGGCTGTCGATATCGAGCGGCAATTGTTGTTCGATAATAATCCGCAAAATCCCGAGCGTTGCGCGGCGTAGTGCATACGGATCTTTGTCACCACTCGGCTTCTGGCCAATACCAAAAATACCCACCAGCGTATCGAGCTTATCGGCCAGCGCCACAGCCATGCCGGTTTTGCTTTGCGGCAAACTATCACCGGCGAAACGCGGCAAATACTGCTCACGCATAGCGGCAGCGACTTCGTCGTGCAAACCTTCATGTTTAGCTAAGTAGTAACCCATCACGCCCTGCATGGTGTCGAACTCATACACCATGTCGGCAGTGAGATCAGCTTTACACAGGCTGCCGGCTTGTTCAGCCAGTGCGCCGTCGCCGCCAATACTCGTCGCAATGATTTTGGCCAGTTGCGCAACGCGGGCGCACTTGTCGGCTACGGTGCCGAGCTGTTGTTGAAAGATAACCTTGTCGAGAGCTTGAGCGTGTTCGGCTAAGGTCTTCTTGCGGTCGAGATCATAAAAGAACGCGGCGTCGGCCAAACGGGGACGAACGACTTTTTCGTTTCCGGAGATTACCGCGTTAACATCTTTCGATTCGATGTTGCTGATAAAGACAAAGGCGTTCTTAAGCTTGCCGTCGCCGTCGAGCACAGGGAAGTATTTTTGATTTTCTTCCATGGTAGTGATCAGCGCTTCCTGAGGCACGCGCAAAAAATCTTCTTCAAAGTGACCGATCAACGCGACCGGCCATTCGACCAGTGCAGTGACTTCATTGAGCAAATCCGGATCAATAGCGGTGCTGCCGCCGGCTTGAATTCCAGCGGCGAGAGCTTGCTTTTCAATGAGTGCGCAGCGCTTGGTGAAATCCGCAAGCACATAGCCTTCATGTTCTAACCGCGTTTCGTACTCGTTGGCGTGACTAAGCGAAATCTCAATCGGCGCATGAAAACGGTGGCCGCGGGTGAGCCGATCGGCTTTTTTCGATAACAGCTCAATGTCGAGGATCTGATCGTCGAGCAATGCCACTAGCCACTGAACGGGACGGACAAACTGAACTTTACCGCGGCCCCAGCGCATTCTTTTTGGAATAGGCAAGCGTGCGATGGACTGGTCTAAGAATCCAGGCAATAGCTCAGCCAAAGGCTTGCCCTGTTCTTGAATGCGAGCTACCAACCAAGCGCCTTTGTCGGTTTCGATCGTATCGAGTTGATCAACCGTCAAGCCACAGGACTGCGCAAAGCCTTGCGCGGCTTTCGTTGGAACGCCGTCGTCGTTAAAGGCGGCTTTGACGGCCGGACCTTTGCGTTCAATATCGCGATCCGCTTGGACACACTGAAGATTGTTGATGCGAAACGCGAGCCGACGTGGCGCGGCGAAAATAACGACGCCGTCATGAGCCAGTTGCGCTTCGTCTATCTGCTTAACCACTTCGTTGGCAAATGCTTCGCTCAACGCTTGTAGTGCTTTTGGTGGCAGCTCTTCGGTGCCCAGTTCAATTAATAAATCGGCGCGCTGCATCATTTCGTCTCCTGCTTTGAAGAGCCTTTATCAGCGTGCCCTTTTTTCTTTTTGCCCTGTGCCTTCTCATCTTGCTGTGCCATCTGCGCAAGCACTTCTTCGCGAATGTCAGCATCGGCCATTGGGAACCCCGCCGCACGACGGCTAGCCAGATACGTTTCCGCAACCGCACGGGCTAATTCGCGAACCCGTAAAATAAAGCGCTGTCGCTCAGTAACCGAGATGGCTTTACGCGCGTCGAGCAAATTAAAAGTATGCGACGCTTTCAAAACATATTCATACGCAGGCAGCGCAAGACCGGCATCGATCATCGCTTTACTTTCACGCTCATAATCATCGAACTGGCGGAATAACATCTCGGTGTTGGCGTGTTCGAAGTTAAAGGTCGACATTTCGACTTCATTTTGATGGAAGACATCACCGTAACTGACTTTGCCAAACGGGCCATCAGACCAAACGAGGTCATATACTGAATCAACTTCTTGCAGATACATGGCAAGGCGTTCGAGACCGTAGGTAATTTCGCCGGTCACCGGATAGCAGTTAATCCCACCCACTTGTTGGAAGTAAGTGAACTGCGTGACTTCCATGCCGTTTAACCAAACTTCCCAACCCAGACCCCAGGCGCCGAGTGTCGGTGACTCCCAGTTGTCTTCGACAAAGCGAATATCGTGGATCGCGGTATCGACGCCGATGCGGCGCAAGGATTCCAAATACAGCTCTTGGATATTATCCGGAGACGGTTTTAGCGCGACCTGAAACTGATAGTAATGCTGCAAGCGATTGGGGTTTTCGCCATAGCGCCCATCGGTTGGTCGACGCGACGGTTGCACGTAAGCGCTGTGCCAATTTTCCGGTCCAATAGAACGTAAAAAAGTTGCCGGGTGAAACGTACCCGCACCTACTTCCATGTCCAGTGGCTGAATAATAACGCAGCCCTGTTCGGCCCAGAATTGTTGCAGGACCAGAATTAAATCCTGAAATGTGGCCGGTGTCTGGTGAATGCTCATAAAAGTCCCGGTTCGCCCGTCTTAAAAAGGCCGTAGTATAGCGATTCCTGAGCAGACTAGACATGCCCCCGCGGGATCAGTACAAGCCAGTGATTGGGCGGTTAAAAGGGACAGATGATGGCCAACAAAAAAGACATAGAGCGTTGCCCTTGGTGTGGCGATGACCCGCTTTATCAGGACTACCACGATAACGTTTGGGGAGTGCCGGTCCATGATGATCAGACGCTATTCGAGTTTTTGACACTCGAAGGGGCCCAGGCGGGGTTGAGTTGGATTACGGTGTTGCGCAAACGGGAAAATTACCGGGCGGCGTTTGATGGCTTCGACCCAGCCAAGATTGCTCGCTATAGCGAGAAGCGCCAAGAAAAGCTGCTGCAGAACCCCGGGATTATTCGTAATCGGTTGAAGGTGTCGTCTACGGTTACTAATGCCCAAGCGTTTTTGGCTGTGCAGGCGGAATACGGCACGTTTAACGACTATATATGGGCTTTTGTTGAGGGCCAGCCAATCGTTAATCGGTTTAAAACCATGGCGGATGTGCCGGCGAGTACGCCGTTGGCAGAAACCATAAGCAAAGACTTAAAGAAGCGCGGTTTTCGTTTTGTCGGCCCGACCATTGTCTATGCGCATATGCAGGCGACCGGCATGGTCAATGACCATCTGCTCGGCTGCCATCGCCACAAGGCGTGCGCCAAGTTGAAATAGCGGTATTTATAAGGGCTTTGAAACAAACCGGGCGCCATCTAGGCGCCCGGTTTGTTTACGGCTAGCAGTCCTTACTGGCTTTTATTACCACCCGCAAAGATCGCGCCGATCAGCGCGGTGCCACGGCCGACCGGATCTTGTCGAATCAATGACTCCTCTTTGCCCATGCGGTCGTACAGCGCCGAGAGACTCAGGTCGATCACGTAATCTTCCGCATTAAGATTAGGCTTATCGGTAAACGGCAGCTTGTCGTAGACCGACAGCATGGTCTGATACTGATCGTAAAACCCTGTTTTCTTGAGGTTTTCCTGAACGATCGGCGCGAACTTCGCGCGCAGGCTTTGTTCGGTTTGGCCGCGAAAATAGTCCGTTGCGGCGGTGTCAGGCCCAGTAACAATGCCGAGAGCGTCCTTAACCCCCATACCTTTAATGGCATCTTTGAACACCGGCAATGACTCGCCGGCAGCTTGCTCGGCAGCAGTGTTCATGGCGGCTTCGGCTTTATCCACGTAGCTGCCCATGCCCACTTTCCGCAGGGTATCAACGACGGGTTTGGCCGCATCCGGCAAACCAATGTGATAGCCCGATTGACTGTAGCCCCCAGCAGCAGAAAGCGACGCGGTCGCCCGCTCGCTACCCAATTCCAATGCCTGCTTAATCGCGCTGGCCACTTGTGCCTGATCGCCATAACCCATCTGGCTGGCAGTTTGAGCGCCGGTGTTTAGCCACGGCATCACCGTTTGCATTTGAGCACAACCGCTAGTCAGTGCAGCGCAAAGCACAACAATCGAAACGCGCATAACAAAATCTCCATCAAGGTTTGAGTGGCCAGTATTCGGCTTGCCGGAGAAGCCGGCCAATTAAGACGGTAAAGGCTACCTGAGTTTTGCCGCGCTGGTTAGCGCTTCGCGACACCAGCATGGCGATAAGTGCGCCATAAGCCTAGTAAGGCTGTTTCCCGGTTACCAGGCATTGCTCGATCTTATTGAACACCCCCCAAAGGAAAGCGTTACAAGCAGCCCATTGAACGTCGTGTAATAAAGAGTAATTATGATGAACAGTGTTTAATAGAGATGTTTACAGGAGCATAACAGACGCGTTGTATTTGCTTATTAACTATGACCGCGGGCCAGAGGGTTTCCGCCGTACTGTATTGGCGCTTATGATTGCGACAGAGGGATAAATGGCGAGAAGAAACGAGCATACAAAAGGCGAACTTAAGGCTCTTGCGCTGGATGCAGTCTTAGTCATTGCTGAACGTGATGGCCCACAAGTCGTTAGTGCCCGCAAAGTGGCGCAAGAAATCGGCTATGCGCCGGGCATGCTCTACCACCTGTTCGAGAATATCGACGATCTGATTTTACAGGCTAACACTCGAACAGTGTCTGCTCTGACGGATGACTTAGTGCGTGCCACAAAGCGCCAATCCGCGGATAAAGCCGTACTAACCATGGCGCTACGTTATTTGCAGTTGGCGCAGAAAAACGGTCGTCGTTGGCAGCTATTATTCGAACATACTATGCGTAACGGAGTTGCGGTTCCGAGCTGGTATCAGGCCCAAACCGCCAAATTGTTTGGCCTAGTGGAACAGCAACTCGTCCGTATGTGCCCGCAAAAAAAGTCGGTAGAGATTCAGCTGGCCGCTCGCGCCGTTTGGAGTGCCGTGCATGGCGTCTGTTTGCTCTCCGTTACGGGAAAACTAAACGTAGGCGGTGCGGTGAAAGAAGCAAGGTTAGTTGAGTCCTTGGTGCAGAATTATTTGCACGGTTGGAAGAGTATTGATTAGACCTAGCGCTTTGTTTTATTAAAGCGACGTAAAAATGAAAAAGTAAGGAATACCCATGAAGAAGGCTTCGTTAACGGAATTGATGACTTCGCGTCGCTTTGCGCCGTTTTTCTTTACCCAGTTTCTGGGCGCGTATAACGACAATGTATTCCGGCAGGCATTGATTCTGCTTATTGCCTCCGGCGCGGTGGCGGGGGTGAGCGCGAATACCTTGAATAACGTCGGCTTAGCGTTATTTATCCTGCCCTTCTTCTTGATCTCTGCGCTATCGGGACAGATCGCGGATAAGTATGAGAAGTCTATGTTATTGCGCCGCATAAAACTTGCCGAGATCGTCATCATGTTCGCGGGTGCAGTGGGTTTTTATTATGACGCGGTGTACTTTTTATTGGCGGTCCTATTTTGTATGGGTTTGCAGTCGACATTCTTTGGCCCGATTAAATATTCCATTATTCCCCAGCATCTTAATGATCGAGAGTTAGTGTCCGGTAATGCCTTGGTAGAAATGGGCACGTTCTTGGCGATTTTGTTGGGGTCGGTATCTGGCGTTATTTTGAAAATGGAGGGGCTCAGTGAATGGATTGCACCCATGGCGGTTATTGTTGTGGCCATTATGGGTTATTACGCGGCACGGTTGATTCCTGCGGCGGCGCCGGCGGAGCCGAAGTTAAAAATTGATTGGAATTTATTTCGGGAAACGTGGCGTATTATCGGCCAAGCTCGCAAGGTCCATTCCGTTTGGATCAGTGTGTTGGGAATATCATGGTTCTGGTTTCTTGGTGCAGCCTATACGACTCAGCTGAAAGTGTACGTAGACGATTATCTACATGGCACCGACGGCCTCTACGCTTTTCTCTTGGCAACCTTTTCGATTGGTATTGGTTTGGGTTCCTTCTTATGTGAGAAGTTGTCCGGTCGGCGGGTGGAACTAGGGCTAGTGCCGTTAGGTTCTATTGGCTTGAGTTTGTTCGGTATTGATCTGTTCTTTTCATATCAGGGTTTAAGCGAGGCCACGAATGTTGGCATTCAAGAATTTTTGCTCAGTCCCGGCGGTTGGCGCATTGTTGCCGATCTAACGGGCGTTGGTGTTTTCGGCGGCTTTTATATTGTCCCGCTTTTTTCGTTTGTGCAGCATCGCTCTGATCCACGGGAGCTATCAAGGATCATTGCGGCCAATAATATCCTTAACGCATTGTTAATGGTGTTGTCTGCGGCTTGCGGGATTGTATTGGTGGGCGTGCTTGAGTTAACGATACCGCAGTTCTTCCTGGTGTTAGCGTTGGCAAATATTCTTGTTGCGGTTTATATCTATACGGTGGTGCCAGAGTTCCTGATTCGTTTGTTGATCTGGATGCTGACACATACGATTTATCGAGTGAAAAATGACGGGCTTGATTATATTCCAGATGAAGGCCCCTGTGTTTTGGTCTGTAATCACGTTAGTTATGTTGATGCGTTGATTATGGCTGGCGCTATTCGTCGACCTGTGCGGTTTGTTATGTTTAAGCCGATCTACGATATGCCTGTGCTGAATTACATCTTTCGTACCGGTAAAACAATTCCGATTGACTCCAAGAGCCGCAATCCGGATATTTATGAGCGCGCCTTCGTTCGTATTCAAGAGGAACTTGATGCAGGTGAAGTCGTTTGTATTTTTCCAGAAGGCAAGCTGACCACCGATGGTGAAGTTGCCGAGTTCAAAAACGGGCTTGAAAAAATCATTGCGCGAAACCCTGTTCCGGTTGTTCCGATGGCCTTGCGCGGTTTGTGGGGAAGTGTATTTAGCCATCGCGGTGGCCCAGCACTGAGTAAAATGCCACGCCGGTTTTGGTCGCGTATTGAATTGGTGGCCGCGGAAAGGGTTGCACCAGAGCAGGTCAACGTAGAGGCGATGCGCAATAAGGTATTGGCGTTGCGGGGCGATAAGCGCTAATCGTGGTGGAACTTTTCACCGTCGAGCTTTCTAAGATTGTGCGGGCGATGTACATGCTCCCCGTATACACTTGATCGGAACAATGATGATCCGGTTGATCAGCCGATAAAGTGAGTGGCCAACTGTTGTGAGTTTTCTATTACGTATTAGCGCGACCTATTGGCGCATATTGGCGATTATCTGCATTGCTTCGGTCTGGGCAGTGAGTTTGTGGCCATCTATGGGAACGCCGTTCCGCTTTCAACACGCGGATAAGGTGAGCCACTTTATTGCTTATGCGACGATTGCCTTTTTGCTATCCCGAGGTTGGCCGGGCATGGCTGCTATCGCGGTATGGATCATCGCGCTATTTTGTGGTGGCGCCGCCGAAATTGGTCAGGCCTTGTTTACGACAACGCGCCACCCCGAGTGGCTGGATATGCTCGCGAATGCGGGCGGAGCGTTTGCTGGCGTTATGGTGGCTCGACTGACAATGGTGCGAGCGCCGAGCGCACCTTAGTTATCCTTCTCTTCTCACGGCGCCGCACGCTGTAAACGTGCGAGCGACCGTTCCCTGTCTTATTAAACTGATCTTTCTCATATAGGGGAAGATTTATGCGTACCGTTAGCGGATTGCTCATTCCGAGCGACATTCATTTAGACAACAGCTTCGTGACGACGAATCCCGCAGCACTGAGCAAAATACTATTAGAGCGTTTCGCTGCGTTTGTTGCTAAAAGCGTGATTTTAGGCGCGGCGCTAATTTTTACCCTCAGCGTATCAGCCGGCAAGGCCGGCGCCGTATCAATCTATCAATGCGACGGCGATAACGGCGAGCCGGTATTCAGTAATTCCGGATGCGAAAATAATCAGCGCATTATTCCGCTCGGAGAGATGAGTGTTATCGAAGGTGGCTCTGCACAGGCGTTGCGTCAACAAGCCAAGACCGTTCGTGATTTGCCTGTACAGAAATCTAAGCCGCGCAAAAAGCTTGACAAACAACAACGGACGGAAACATTTGGACAGCGGGTTGGATTGCGTAAACTTACGATGCGTGCGGAAGGTCTGCGCCGTGATTTGCGTCGAGCCGTTAGCGGAAATGCTCGGTTAACTTTGAAAAAAGAGCTTCATGAGGTTGAACGGCAAATTCAACAGCGCCGAAAGTAGGCGTTTCGCAAAGAGCGTCTTAAAAAATGACACTACGTGCTATTCGATCATATCAAGATTAACTATCTTTCCCCGCTGCTGTTGCGATTGCGCCCACTGCATGATCTTTGACTGATTCTCGGGGCTGCCCTCCTCCGATCTCGAAGCCATTTCTCCACGGCCGCTCGGCGCTTGCGTTAGTTGATTAGCGAGCGCAGCGCTGTGGCGTAGCTTCTCTAGCGATATGCCGGTACTTAAGCCGCTGCGCTCAAGCAAATACACCAGATCTTCGGTGGCAACGTTACCCGTAGCGCCCGGCGCAAATGGGCAGCCGCCAAGGCCGGCAATGGCTGCATCGAAACGGCGAATGCCGAGATCGCATGCGGCCCAGGCCATTGCCAAGGCCAGTCCACGGGTGTCATGCAGGTGAACAATCAAGGGGTCGCTGCCATGCTGACGAATTAACGGCTCTAATACCTGCTGTAGCTGTTGCGGGTGTCCGCCGCCAATGGTGTCAGCAATGCCGACTTCATCTGCCCCTGCTAGAAATAATTGTTCTGCCAAGGTAATGGTTTGTGTCGGAGCGATGTGCCCGTCGTAAGGACAGGCCAGCGCTCCAGCGACATAAGCGCGTGTCGCAATGCCGTCTTGGCGCGCTTGCGCAATAATGTCGCGACAGCTTTGCAGGGCATTATCGCGGGACATATTCAGGTTGCGCTGATTGAAGCTGTCGGTGGTAGAGAGCAGTAACGCCACACGCTTAAAGCCGCAGGCTTTGGCACGCAGGTAGCCTTTTAGGTTTGGCACCATCGCGGTGTAAAAAAGGCTGTCGGTGGCTGCGGTGCCGGGTAGTTGCAGGGCCAGCTGCGCGGCATCGGCCATTTGCGGTACGGCGTTGGGGTGGGCAAAGCTGACCGGCTCAAAGTGGCGAACACCCGCGTCGACTAACGATTGAGCCAGCCGAGCTTTGTCTGCCGTCGATACCTGAACAGGCTGATTTTGCAGCCCATCTCGTAGCCCGACTTCGTTGATGATGACCGACTCCCTCACCGAGTAACTCCTTTCGCTTCGTTGTGCGTGTGCTGGTTTGCGTTAGTGTGCCATCGGCGGGTGCCGCAGCCTACCTTGAGCAGCTATGGTGGCAAATTGGCGTATTCTTCCATTCCATTGAACCATTGGTCAGTGTAAAGATAGACAAAATATGCGTGAATGTGTCTCGTCGCGTGGTCATTGAGCAGGAGTATTCATGACGACCCTAATTTTAATCCTCACATTTGCCATCGTCGCGGTGCTTGTTGCGTCTGCAGCGGTGACATTCTGCTTTTATGCGTGCTGGTATTACGAGGCCCGTAACTTTCCCGAAGCCGCGCAGTTACCGAACGAACCAGTTGAGTTGTCTTTTGTTGATAAAGCGACCGGGATGATCTTGGAGTGGTTGGCGCTGGCGTTGCTAATCATTAGCTACCCGTTACGTTTAGTGCACGATGCCTCACCTGTTTTTACTCGCAAGCAGGGTGAGACGCCGGTCATCTTGGTACATGGTTACGGTGGCGCTAGCGCCAATTTCTTGTGGATGCAGCGACGCTTAAAAAACCGCGGCTGGCACAATGTCTACGCAGTAAGCTATACCCCGCCAACCATCAATGCGCGCAAACTCGCACAACAGGTGGTTGATCACGTTGACCGAATTCTTGCGGCGACGGGCGCAGAAAAGGCCCATTTGGTGTGCCACTCTATGGGCGGACCGTTAACGCGTTACGCGCTACTGCATCTTGGTTTAGCGGGTAAAGTGGACAAGGTGATTACCTTAGGTTCGCCCCATCAGGGCACACGTCTTGCAAACCTATTTATGGCGCGCGGTGCGGCGGCACAGTTGCGTTATAACAGCCCGTTTATTCAAGAGCTCAATGCCGAAGACCACACTCCTGGTGGCGCGACGTTTTACTCCATTTATTCAAATATGGACGACTTTATTTTGCCAGTGAGTGCGGCGGTACTTGGTGGCAATGCACGTAATATTCATGTCCCGCGTCTAGGCCACATTAGTTTGTTGTATAGCCCGACAGTGCAAGCGGAAGTCGAGAAATGCTTGCTTGAAGATGCCCGCTCGGAGGAGTGCGTCGCGTAACACGACTAAAGAGGAATGTCTCGAGTGTCGTGTGAAATTGGGGTTGTTCGCGCGCGAAAGTGACCTGTCGTCCCAGTATTGTTCAAACGCGTATATAATAGCGTCACATGTTTTCCGGTGTGGTGTAATCGATGTCGTGTATAGACGCCGGTAAGATAATAATTTAGTTGCCGTTATCGGCATTTTAGAAATTGGCATTATCGAAATTTTGGAGACCAACATGACCCAGGCTGTACAACTTGACCAAGCTGAAATAGATCTATTTCGCGACAATGTGCGTAAGTTTTTTGAAAACGAAGTTGCGCCCCATTATGCCCAGTGGGAAAAAGATGAAATTACCCCCCGCGCGATTTGGAATACGCTTGGTGAGAACGGTTTGTTGTGCGTTGATGTGCCAGAGGAATACGGTGGCTTCGGTGCGAATTTTGGCCTTTCCGCGATAGTCGTTGAAGAGGCATCACGTTTAGGCTTTGGCGGTTTGGCATCCAATATTTCGGTGCACTCTGACATTGTCGCCCCGTATATTTTGCATCTTGGCACAGAAGAGCAAAAGCATACTTGGCTGCCAAAAATGGTAACCGGTGAAGCGGTCGGCGCGATTGGTATGACAGAGCCTGGCGCAGGTTCTGATTTGCAAAGTATGAAAACCCGTGCGGAAAAAGATGGCGATAGCTTGGTGATTAATGGGCAGAAAACCTTTATCACTAATGGCCAGCATTGCGACGTGATTGTGCTGGCGTGTAAAACCGATCCTGCAGCAGGCTCTCGCGGTATGAGTTTAGTGACGGTGGATACGTCGCTGCCGGGTTTCGCACGTGGTCGTAATCTTGAAAAGCTAGGTCAGCATGCTGCCGATACGTCAGAGCTTTTCTTTGAAAATGTCCGTGTTGGCGCGGATCAAATTCTCGGCGGCGAAGGCCGCGGCTTTGCCAGTTTAATGAATGAACTTCCACGTGAGCGCCTAATTTTAGCGCTGGGTTCTGTCGCCGCGTGTGAAGGGATGTTGGAGCGCACGATTGAATACGTTCTTGAGCGAAAAGCATTTGGCGTTAGTGTCGCGCAGTTCCAAAATACCCGTTTTAAACTTGCGGAATTAAAAGCGCAGATTGAAGTAAACAAGGCCTATGTCGAGAAATGCTCGGCGCAGTACGATCGCGGTGAGTTAACCGCAGTGGCCGCGTCAACGGCCAAGCTGACGTGTTCGGAACTGCAAGGCAAAGTGGCGGACGAGTGCCTACAGTTGTTCGGTGGTTATGGCTATATGCTTGAATACCCTATTGCCAGAGATTATGCCGATGCGCGTATTCAGCGTATTTATGGTGGCACCAGCGAAATTATGAAAGAGATCATTGCTCGCTCAATTGTTGGCAGATAACACGCGCGGTATAGACTTAATTGGGTAGATGCAGTGGCTGGAAGGCGCAGCCATTGCTCTACCCATTATCCGTTCAAGTTTCTTCGACCTTTCTATTTTCAAGAGTTCTAACCTTTCTTTATTTTAGCTGTCCGCAGTTGTCCCTGCGGTCGGGTAACTATGGCGTTACTGTTTGTATATTTTTCCGGATCTACAGGATAATCCAGTCCAGATAAACGAGGAGATTGCATAAATGGCAGATGCAAAGTTAGCACGCCTGATAGCCGACGTAGCATTAACAGAAAAGAGCATAGAGATGCTGAACGCATTGCCTGAAGCAGACCGAGATATGTTCTTGGCAACGTTACTGAGTGTGGTGGAAAGTAAAGATACGCGCATAAATGGCGCGGTTAATAATGCTTTAACGGTTGTTCCCCTGCCCTTGCGCGGCACAGTAAAGAAAATGCTGTTTCATTAAATATCAGAATTGAATAAACGGATGGAATGAACGTCCTGAACGAAAGCATTGAGCGCGCGCATATCTTTCCAGCGGCGCTGTCAGATTAAGAAGTGGAGTAACACATGCACGATTTTGATATAGATGCAGAGCGCATCAAGCTGGAGCGATTGCTTGGCGCGAGTGAGGGTAGTTTGGCGTATTTGAGCACCACACACTCTTCATTGGTGCGCGCTTTCCGAGAAGACTTCTCTGATGCACTGTATCGTCGCCATCAAGATAATTATGCGCGTCTAGCGAAGTTAAGCCGCGTCTTACCCGTTGGCGTGAGTGCCAAACTGGCCGAAACCGTGTTGGGCGCTGTGTTGGGTGCCGGTGTTGCCGGCGAGATGGACCCTGATCGTGCCGGTAAGTTGGCAGGCAAACTGTCCGCAGCGTTTCTTGCAAAACTCAGTGTTCACTTAGAGCCGCACCGCGCGACTAAAATTATCGGCAAGATTCCTCAGGCGGTGATTGTCGCCGTCGCGCAAGAGCTGGCGCGAAAAGAGGAATACATTACCTTGGCGCGTTTTGTCACAGCCATTGATTCGCAAACGCTACATGCTGTGATGGATGCGATTCCTTCTGCGGATGCGTTGTTGCGCGTGGGTATTTTCGTCGAGCAGCGTGAGAGCTTGAGCGATTTACTTGAACAACTTTCAGGTCAACGTCGCCAGGACATTCTTGCCGCTGCGACGAAGGCCAAGTTATGGCCGCAAATGCTGGTGTTGATGACGCACCTCAACGATAAGATGAAGGGCATAATGGGCGATGCGGTTGTCGCGCTTGGCGACGACCTCATGGCATTTATCTTAGAGACGTGTCGTGAACACAAATTGTGGGAGCCGCTTATTCTAACGGTTGCCAACATGTCTGCCGATAATCGGCGTTTGGTTTTGGCGTTGCCGCTTTTGCATGACATGGAAATGCTCAAGTCTCTGCTGGATGATATTCATAATGAAAATCTGTGGCCCTTGTTTGCCCACTTGTGGACAGATGCCTCTGAACAAACGCTGACCTGTAGTTTTGAGGTGTTGGCCGACAATGGCGAATGGTTGGCGGGGTTATTACGTGCGGCAACAGATGCGGGTTTGCAGGGGGAGTTAAAAAAGGAGCTGCAGCGCTTACCTTCCCCACTTTATGAGCGTTTAGCGTTGGCGGCGAAAGCGTCTTGCAGAGATGAGTTGGCGGCATTAATGACGACCGTCGATTAATGTTTTGTTGAGCGAGTAAAAAATGGCGGCCTCTTCGTGACGGGGCCGCCAAAACATAAGCGTTATAGGAGCTATAAGACTTATTTCAGATTTCAAGATGTGGTTAGAGCTGAAGATGATGGTCCGAGGGGTTATTCTTGCCGCGCTTTGGGGTGGCCGTGAAGGCGATAGCTTTGCTGACAAAGCATTTCGGATTGCCGAAGCTTTTCGCGTAACGGCTCACTGTTGGGATAATAGCTAGAATATTCCAGTAATAGGTACACAGCCTCTTGATCGTGACCATACTTATGCATCGCGTCGACGCTGCGAAGGACTTCTTCTTCGGGTAAATGATAGTGCCGTTCTCGTTGCGTTGTGTGCAGGGTCAGCCCGAGCACAGCTATCACAATGATGGCGATAAGCCACAGAAATTCCATCTCTTACTCCCTCGTGGAGAATTCGTTCTCTCCTTGCTCGCATACCGCTTTGATATTGATATGGCACCACTGCTCATATAAAAGTACTACTAGCTCACACTTTTGTGGAAGTAAAGATTTCCTTTTGCCGATGAGTGGCCTCGTTTTGTGAGTGATGTGTGAGCCTTTGCGGGAAAGTGGGCAAATCGGATCAAATTTTTGGTTGAAGATACGGGTTGTTTACCTTGGGCGAGGGTTTTTGGCTTGAGTCGCCGCTGATTCTAGGCAATGGATTTGCGTTAGGCTGTTGATGCGTTGCGCGGCGGCATACTATGCCTGCGCTTGGTAATATCGTTCGGCCCCCTATGGGCCGGTAGAGATAAAAAGAAATGGAGCGATGATGAGAACATTACTGCGCGTATTGGCCGTTGCGCTGGCTGTCTTAGTTGCAGCCTTAGTTGTCACGTGGGCGCCGGATAAACCGGTGGCAGAGCTAACGGAGCGCTGGGCGCCTGCGCCCTCGACCTTTATTCAGGTCGCGGGCATGTCGGTGCATGTTCGTGATGAGGGCCCCCGTGACGACCCCATGCCAATCGTCTTGTTGCACGGCACCTCGGCGAGCTTGCATACATGGAACGGCTGGGTTGAGCGCTTGAGTGCGACGCGTCGTGTTATACGGTTTGATTTACCGGGCTTTGGTTTAACCGGTCCGTCGCCGACGCATGAATATCATATGCAGGCTTATGCTGATTTTGTGGCGGCGATGCTAGATGCATTAGAGCTGGATCAGGTGACGCTTGGGGGTAATTCTCTGGGTGGGCACATTGCTTGGGAGACCGCGTTGGCCTACCCCGAGCGCGTTAGTCAGTTGATATTGGTCGATTCCGGCGGCTATCCGTTGAATCCAGAGTCGATGCCAATCGGCTTTCGTATTGCTTTAATTCCCGGCCTAAATCGCATCATGGAATTTACCTTGCCGCGCTTTATGGTCGCCGCTAGCGTGCGTGATGTGTACGGTGATCCGTCGCGCGTGACGCCGGAATTAATCGATCGCTACTATGATCTCACGTTACGAGCGGGCAACCGTCAGGCACTACGGGAACGTTTCGAGCAGACGCCGTTGATGAAGAGCGGTGCCGCTATTGCGGGTATCACGCAGCCAACGCTGATTCTGTGGGGCGGGCAAGATCGTCTGATTGAGCCGAAGCATGCTCATCAGTTTGATCAGGATATTGCCAATAGCGAGCTGGTCATGTTCGAGCAACTCGGTCACGTGCCCCAAGAAGAAGATGCGGACGAAACGGTTGCGGTGGTTGAGCGCTGGTTGTCCGCAGAAAAATAGATAGCGGAACACTGCGCAACAGTGAAGACAGGTCAAATGACCTGGCTTCACTGTTGCGGACTGAAGAATGTTGCGGCTTGAAGAATAAGACCCGCCTCCCGCCCCTCGCGTCTGAACACTATTGGTCCTGCCCCTCTCCTTGCTCCGAATTCCCCTGCCCTACCTGATGCGATGGGTTGGCTTTGCTCGTGCTGTGGTTAACGTATGTCGTGCCGAGCCAGCCAAAGGCACCACTATTGTGGCGTAGACTGATAGAAATTGAGTGTTTTGGCGCATTCTGATCCGTTTAAAACCCTAGTTTTATCAGCAGGTTACGTGGTACATTTTGGCGGATCGCATTTATACGGAATAGTAATTCTGTATAAATGCAGCGTATCGTGCGGCGCCTTCTCGGTGCGTTAGCGCGACGCTAAATAGCGTGACACTAATTAAGGGGCCGTGCATGGCGCGCAGAACACAGGCACAAATGGCGCAGACGCGACAGAGCATTATCGATGCGGCGACCGTGTTGTTTGCAGAGCATGGTTTTGCCAACACGCAAATCGCGCAAATCGCTGAGCAAGCAGGTATCGGCATCAGCGCGTTTTACGGTCAGTTCCGAGATAAAGAGGAGCTGTTCTTGTTAATCGTCGCGCAAATGTTTGGCGAAGTGCACAGCAATATTGTCGAGCTGCGCCGCACTATCCGTGTGGATTCACCTCTGGAAACGATCATGGCGGTGCAGCGCATCTACGACTTGTTATTTGAGACGCTGGCGCGTCATCGAGAAATAACCTTGTCCGTTATGCGTTCAGGGTTCGCCACCGTCCCGGCGCTTGAGCAATTATTCTGGGAAATTTGTGATGCGGTATCGGAAGAGATGACGCGTGATTTCAATCGGGCGGAAAGTGAAAGTGGTTTACGTATTGGTCGGCCACAAGATTTATCCGACGCGATGATTGGCATGGTTCTACAGCTTGGTCATCGCATGGCACGTGACGGATCCCCTACTCCGTATCAGGCCTCGGCGGTGTGTACGAAATTTACCTTTGGCGGGTTGATGATGTATATGCCCAGCGAAACGTTAAAACACATAGCGCCGTTACTGGGCGCCTTTCCGAGTGACGTAACGTAATTGATTCCAGAAAACCTCGCAGAAAGCGAGGTGTCGTGTATTACGCAAACAAAATGAATGCATAACGTTAATCAGCAAAGCAAACAGAATAAACAGGACGATATATTATGACCGCTAAAGAAAATATTACAGCAACCTCTGTTGATACCGATATCCTTGAAGTGGCGATTATTGGCGCGGGATTTTCCGGGCTAGGCATGGGAATTCGTTTAAAAATGTCCGGTATGACGGACTTCCGTATTTTCGATAAAGGCCATGATGTGGGGGGGACTTGGCGTGACAATACCTATCCTGGTTGTGGCTGCGATGTGAAGTCTGCACTGTATTCTTATTCGTTTGAGCCATGGGCGGAATGGTCAAACGCTTATGCGAAGCAAGGCGAGATTCATCAGTACATCCGTCACTGTGCCGAAAAATATGAAATGTACCCGCACTTACAATTCAATACGACGGTTGCCGCCGCCCAGTACGATCAAGAAAGCGGTGTATGGGAAATCAAAACGGCGGCAGGCGAATCCATTAAAGCGCGCAACGTTGTTGCGGCACCCGGTCCGTTTGCCGATGCGCAAGTGCCGGCGTTTAAGGGCATCGATTCATTTAAAGGCAAGATCGTCCACACTGCGCGCTGGGATCATAATATTGATCTTGCGGGGAAACGCGTAGGCCTTATCGGTACAGGCGCCACAGGTGTTCAAGTAGGGCCAGCAATTGTCGATACGGTGAAACATCTCACGGTTTTTCAGCGCACGGCAAACTGGATTATGCCGCGTCTAGATCGAGATATTACCGAAGAAGAGAAGGCGCGTTATCGTAAATCACCAAGTTCGATGAAGCTCGCACGCTTAGGGCAGTACTGGTTTAATGAATTAACCGCGCCGTTTCTGATTTTAAAATATGACGTATTCAAGTCGCAGCCAGAAAAACTGTGCCGTAGTTATTTAAAGCATAAAGTAAAAGATGAAGCGCTGCGGGAACAGCTTACCCCGACGTTCAAATTCGGCTGTAAGCGCGTACTGGTTTCAAGCGATTGGTACCCAACCATGCAACGTGACGACGTATCGTTGGTGTGCGACGGTATTGATCGGATCACCGAAAAAGGCATTGTTACAGCAGACGGTGTGGAGCACGAACTGGATGTGATTATTTTGGCGACCGGTTACGAGGTGCGTAAAGTTGGCGCGCCGATGCCAATCGTAGGTCGCAACAAATTAGAGCTGAATGAAGTCTGGAAAGACGGCGCAGAAGCGTATCAGGGAATCGCGACAGCAGATTTCCCGAACTTATATTTCCTCGTTGGCCCGTTCACAGGCCCAGGCCATACCTCGGTGATTGCTTATTCCGAAGCGCAGATTGATTACGTGCGACAGGCGATTACGTTTCGTCGAGAGCGTGGATTGAAATCAATCTCGGTGAAGCCTGAAGTCGAGCGCGCGTTTGTGAAAACAATGGATGAGCGTAGTGAGCATACGGTATGGAAGTCTGGCTGTGATAGCTGGTATTTAAGCCCGAATGGCCGTAACAACACCCTCTATCCGGGATTTAATGCCGAGTATCGCATGCGTATCGCGCGCTTTAATCCGAGCAATTACGAGTTGGTAGATTCTGCCGATAACGCGGTGCGAGCCAGTATTGCCGATCAGCTCAGTACCAGTGTTGCTGCGTTGAAATCCCTTTGAATCCAATATCAGGCTGGTCATTGACAGGGACGCGTAGAATGTAAATAGTTGGGCCCACGGTGGTCTATAGATCGTCGAACGATAATAAATAATCGCTAAAAGGATTTTATCATGAAAAGAATTGGTGCCCTTATCGGGCTTGCTTGCCTTGCTACAGGTGTACACGCTGATGAAAATCAGTTTGCGGGATTCTATGCTGGTGTTAATGCCGGCATGGTGCAGGGTGGGTTTACATCGACAGAATATAGTGGTCCTTGGGATTATGGCGAATATTCCGCCACATCAAGCCTAGAAATGACCTACGGTGTTCAGGGTGGCTATAATTTCGCAGTAGGATCGGCGGGTATTATTGGCATCGAGCTTGCTTATAGCATGCCGGATATCGATGAAGAACGGTATTTCGATGACGGTGACTACGTTAACAGTGCGGAGTGGAATGCCGAAACCGCACTACGCTTTAAGGGCGGCATTGCGGTAGACAACGTGCTGCTTTATGCCACTGCGGGCATCGTAAAGCAGGATGTGGATTTTGTTTTTGGCGAGCCGACTGACCCTAGTGACTACGTTGCTAAAACGGTTAAAAATCAGGGCTTGAGCTACGGTGCGGGCGTTGAAGTGGCGATTAGTGACTTATTGTCTGTTCGTGGTGAGTACCTGACCAATAATTCACAGTCTGAAGAGATTGCCGATTTTGATGGCGATACGGGCGAGTTTCATGCCGACAGCAGTAGCTTCACGATTGGTTTAAACGCGCATTTTTAAGGCGTAGCAAAATAAAAAAGGCCTCTATAATTTAGAGGCCTTTTTTGTGGTCAAAACGCTGAGAGTTCTTAAATAGACATTGTCGTCATTAGCCCGCGCGGCGTTCTAAAACGCCTGCGGTTCAATATCCTTTAAATGACGTCCGACTGCGACCCATGCACCAGTCAGGCCAAGCAGGCCTGCGAAGATGGGTAAGGTAAATGCCGCTTCGGCGCTAAAACCCGCAACGCTATAATCGCTGTTATACAACGCCAACAAATCATCCAGCGGCGAATCAATCCAGATCAGTGCGATGTTCACTAGCACGACAGCAGTGATGCCACCGAACAAGCCAATCCAGAAGCCAGTATATAAAAACGGGCGTCGAACAAAGCCGTCCGTGCCGCCAACAATTTTTACCACCACAATTTCTTCGCGGCGGCTTTCGATTGCTAGGCGAATAGTATTGACCACCACCAAGACCACCGCGATTGCCAGTGCAATGCCCAGCGTTGACACAATGCGCGTACCAAGCTCGATCATACTGTGCAGACGTTGCACCCATTCGACATCTAGTTGAACAACATCGACCGCAGGCTCTTTCTGCAATTCACGCTGCAAAACTTCTAGCGCTTCGGGGGTGGTGTCTTGCGGATAAACAATAATCAGTGGTGGCAAGGGGTTGTCGGGCAAGGCATCGAGTACGTCGCCGAACCCTGACAGTAATTTATATTCTTCTAGTGCCTGCGCCCGACTAATCACTTCGGTGCGCACGATTGCCACTTTCTTGCCCCATTGCTCAGCAAGCTCGCGTTGTTGTTTTTCGTTAACGTCGTCGTTTAGGAATACCGATAGATGCGCATTGCCGTCCCAGCCTTTGGTCAGCGCGCTAACATTCTCTAGCAGCACGGACAGTCCTGCAGGTAAGGCCAACGCAATGGCGATGACCAGTATCGTCATCAGGTTACTGGTTGGTGCGGCACGCATGCGGCGTAATGCATCTTTGCCGGAATCGCGATGGTGCAATTGCCAGCTGTGCAACTTATCGCGTAACGAGGTTTTTGCCGATTGCGCGCCAGCGCGGCGTTTAACGGGTTTTGGCGCAGGCTTGGCGGGCTTTAACGGTGTGGCATTGCGGCCGATATTGCGACCAGAAGGTTTACGCATCGATGCCAACCTCCTCGCGATCAGTAATAAGATGCCCGTCGCGTAAGGTTAATAAACGATGTTGATACTGCGCGATCAGTGAGAGGTCGTGGGTGGCGATTAAGACCGATACGCCAACGCGGGCGAAGTCCTCGAACAGATCCATAATTTCGGCGGACAAGGCCGGATCAAGATTACCGGTTGGCTCATCGGCGAGCAGTAGTGGCGGTTTATTAACGACGGCGCGGGCAATACCAATACGTTGTTGCTCGCCGCCGGACAGCATCATGGGGTTGAGCTTTTCTTTGTCGAGCAAGCCGACTTTATCCAGCGCGGCGCGTACCCTGCGGCCGATATCAGCCGGTTTAAATCCGGCAATAATGAGCGGCAGTGCCACGTTATCGTAAACGCTTCGGTCAAACAATAAATGATGGGATTGGTGCACCATGCCTATCTTGCGGCGTAAAAAAGGGATGCCGCTATTGCCAATATGATCGAGGTTCTGATTATCGATTTGTACGGTGCCGGTGCTCGGCCGCTCAATCATCATGATCAGTTTTAGCAGCGTCGATTTGCCCGCGCCACTGTGGCCTGTCAAAAAAGTTAGCTCGCCCGCCGGTAATAAAAAGGAGACATCTTTCAATGCCTCCTTACCGTTTGCGTAGCGCTTAGTGACGCGATCAAACTCAATCACCCGATAACATCCTCAAATAAGGCCTGCACAAATTGTTCTGCTTCAAAGGGACGCAAGTCATCAAGTTGCTCGCCGACACCAATAAAGCGAATAGGCAGGCCGGTTGCTTTAGCCAGCGCAAAGAGAACGCCGCCCTTTGCCGTGCCATCGAGCTTGGTCAGGGTTAGTCCGGTAACGCCGACAACTTGACGGAATTCTAGCGCTTGATTAATCGCATTTTGTCCGGTGCCTCCGTCGAGTACTAGCATGACTTCGTGCGGTGCGTCTGGGCTCAGCTTGCGCATCACGCGCACCACTTTACTCAGCTCTTCCATCAAATGAGATTTCGTATGCAGGCGTCCAGCGGTATCGGCGATCAGAATATCCACGCCGCGAGACTGGGCAGCTTGCACCGCATCAAAAATCACCGAAGCGGAATCCGCGCCGCTGTGCTGGGCGATCACCGGAATATTATTGCGCTCACCCCAGACCTGAAGCTGTTCAACCGCCGCGGCGCGGAAGGTGTCGCCCGCGGCTAACATGACAGACTTCCCTTCACGCTGAAAACGTTGCGCCAGCTTGCCGATAGTGGTGGTTTTGCCAACGCCGTTCACGCCGACCATTAAAATAACGTACGGCTTTTTCGTCGTGTCGATCACGAGAGGCTGATCGACCGGCACGAGTAATTTGCGAAGCTCGTCTTGCAGCGCTTCATACAGAGCATCTGCATCGACTAATTCTTCGCGGCCGACCTTGCCGGTTAGCGCCTCAATAATGACATCGGTGGCTTCAACGCCAACATCCGCGATGAGTAGCTGGGTTTCGATCTCTTCGAACAGCTCGTCATCGATTTCTTTGCGACCCACCAACAGGTCCGCAAGTCCTTTACCAAGCCCCTCGCGGGTCTTGCTCAGGCCTTTTTTCATCCGCGACCAGAAGTTGCCTTGCTCGGCATTACTGCTGCTTGCGCCATCATTTGCGCCAGAGGGCTGGCTATTAGAAACTTCGTCGTTCATTTACAGTCACATTCCTGATTAACACGCCGTGCCTCCGGCGCTGGGCTATCCTATCATCTGCCCGCGACTGAGTGCCAAAGGTGTCCGTCGGATGCGCGGCTTTTGTCACGCTTATCGACGAGATCGTAGGTAACGTCATGCGCAAAGGTTCGACGGCATGTCTTGTATGTGTCTTTATAGGCGCCAGCACGTATATATAAGCAAGCCGACGTCCATCAAGCCCCTGCACGCTAATGGGTACACGCTAATGGGCGTCCATGGGGTCGCCATTACTTTCGGTATAGCTTTCGCTATTACTGTCGGTACAACCAAGGAATAACACCAACATGCGCAACGGTTTGATCATCGGTTTGTTCTCATTATTGGGGTTTGTAGCGTCCACCGCTGCGGTTGCTAGCAATACAGCGGCTGCTGGGCCAGTCACCCACGATTTCACCTTGGATAACGGCCTGCGCGTGCTGCTGCGTGAAGATCATCGCGCGCCGGTAGCTGTGTCGATGCTGTGGTACAAGGTCGGTAGCTATGATGAAGCGCCGGGGGAAACTGGGCTGGCTCACCTGCTAGAGCACATGATGTTTCGCGGCACTGAAAAGCTGCCGCCAGGCGACTTTTCCCGTCTCGTTGCCCGCTTCGGAGGTGAAGACAACGCCTTTACCTCCTACGATTTCACCGCCTACTTTCAGAAAGTCGAAGTGTCGCGCTTGCCGTTGATGTTGGAGTTAGAAGCGGACCGTATGCGCAATCTGACCATTTCCGATGAAGACTTCGTCCGCGAGCGCGATGTCGTCATGGAAGAGCGCCGTCAGCGTACTGACGACAACCCGAGCGCCCTAGCGTGGGAAAAGTACACCGCGGTCACCCGCCCCGGCAGTGGTTATGCCAGTCCGGTGATCGGCTGGCGTGAAGAGCTGCAGAATTTGGCGCCACAGCAGGCGCGTGTTTGGTACAACACCTGGTATGTGCCCTCCAATGCGACGCTGGTGATTGCTGGCGACATCACCCGTGACGAGATCGAGCCGTTGGTGCGTAAATTTTTTGGCAAGGTAAAAGGCGCGGATGCACCGCCACGACAGGCGCCACGCTTGGCCTATCCTCCTGGCGAGCGGAGTGTGGTTATCGAAGCGCCGGTTCAGGTTTCTTCGCTGTATATCTCCTATAACGTGCCGACATTGGCGACTCACCCGAAAGACTTTTATGCCCTGACCATGCTTGCCGGCGTACTCGACGGCGGTTACTCGGCGCGTATCGAGTCAGATCTGGTGCGCGGGCAAAAAGTATTGGCCGGTGGTGGCGCCAGTTATGACGGCATGAGTCGTGCCGATGGCTTATTAACGCTGAGCGCAACGCCTGCCAATGGTGTTTCACTGGAAACGGCGGAACTGGCATTGGAAGCAGAGCTGGAAAAATTGCGTACAACAAAACCGAGTGCAGCCGAGATGGCGCGCGTGCGTGCAGGTGTGCTCAGCGGCCGCGTGTTCGGTATGGATTCCTTGTTTGGCCAAGCGATGGAGTTAGGTCAGCTAGTTACCCTTGGCATTGATTGGCGTATGGGCGATCAGTTCGCCGAGCAGCTCGCCAAGGTGACGCCTGAGGATGTGCAGCGCGTTGCCCAGCAATGGCTCATTTCTCAGCGCCGCTCTA
Organism: Gammaproteobacteria bacterium; assembly: GCA_018067045.1. Classification (GTDB taxonomy): domain Bacteria; phylum Pseudomonadota; class Gammaproteobacteria; order Pseudomonadales; family Alcanivoracaceae; genus JARGPN01. The sequence continues at coordinate 17,640 of JAGPVL010000018.1, read as the reverse complement.
TTGGCCATGTTATTGCGCCCGCGCCGGATAAAAGCGCTGCCGCGTTGGAGAAAAAATAATGCAGACAGTGAATGTACTTTTAACAGCTCGCGCACAACCTGACCGAAAACGACCAGTATTTTTGAAGGGTTTCTTTCCGGTCCTTTTTATGACATTGCTAGTGACCAGCATCACCGTCAGCGTTAGCGGCTGTGCATTGCTGGGTGGGAGTTCTTTCCCGACGACGCTGAAGCAAGTGAGTGCGGCCACACCGACCGAACGGGCGCTGGATATACAGCAATGGCAAACCGAAGAAGGCGCGAACGTTCTATTCGTGCGCTCGCCGACGTTGCCGATGCTTGATGTGCGTGTTGTCTTTGATGCCGGCAGCGCCCGCGATGGACAGCAGGAAGGGCTGGCGAGTTTAACCAGCGCGCTATTTGGCGAAGGCGCAGCGGGGCTTACGGTTGATGATATTGCCCATGGTTTTGAAAACCTTGGCGCTAACTTTAGCAGTGGTAGCTATCGCGACATGGCGCTTGTCGAATTACGAACGCTGACAGATGCTGAATTTTATCAGCCGGCGACGGAACTGTTTGTTCAAGCAATTGGCACGCCGACCTTTCCGCAAGCGGCTTTAGATCGCATTCGCGCGCAAACCTTAGTTGGCTTGCAGCGGCAGAAGCAAGTGCCCGGCCCGCAGGTTCAGCGCGCGTTTAATCGTGCGGTGTTTGGCGATCATCCCTACGCGCATGATTCCAGCGGCAGTGAAACGAGCTTGCCGAATATTAAGCGCGCCGATATTGAACAGTTTTATCAGCAGTACTATGCCGCCGGTAACGCGGTGATTGCCATGACCGGTGATCTAGATCTTGCGGCTGCGAAAACATTGGCGCAGAACATTAGCGCTACTCTGCCCCGCGGCGAACATGCGCTGAGTTTAGAGAAAGCGTCGCCGCCACAAGCGCGTATTGTCGAGCACCTGGATTTCGACAGCAGCCAAACGACCTTGATGCTAGGACAACAAAGCATCTGGCGTGGCCATCCGGATTGGGTGGCGCTGTATGTCGGCAATCAAATTTTGGGCGGCAGTGGTTTTGCTTCGATTTTGACCGAAGAAGTGCGAGAAAAACGTGGCTTTGTTTATGGCATTGGCAGTGGCGTGTCGCCGATGGCTTCTGCTGGGCCGTTTACCGTGAGCCTGCAAACGGCGAACGATAATGCCGACGAAGCACTGGCAGTGACGTTGCAGCTGGTCCGTGATTACATTGCTAGCGGGCCTAACCAAGAGCAGCTCGACAACGCCCGCAACGATATTATTGGCAGTTTCCCATTATCGATTGCCGAGAACGATCAGATCGTTGGTCAGCTAGGGTCGATAGGATTCTATGGCTTACCGTTGGATTACCTTACTTGGTTTGAAAATGAAGTGCGGTCCTTAACGGTTGAAGAAGTACGTGCCGCGTTACAGCGAAATATTCACCCAGAGACGTTGGCCATTGTGTCGGTTGGCCCTGTCGCGCCGGAAATCCCCGGGGCTTCTAGCGACTTAGGTTCTGAGCGCGCAGCACCGATAAGCAATTCAGCGGATAGCAGTGATAGCCAAAAATCAGGCGAGCAAGCCGCGAAAAAATGAGCCGTAATCTATGACAGCAAACAAAGGCAGCGTGCGCATCATTGGCGGCGAACATCGTGGCCGTCGATTGCACTTCACGGATCAAAACGGCGACCTACGCCCGACCGGTGACCGCCTGCGTGAAACGTTGTTTAACTGGTTGCAGTTCGAAGTGCGCGGTACTCGCGTGTTGGATTTGTTTGCCGGTTCCGGCGCGTTAGCTGCGGAAGCGCTTTCTCGCGGCGCCGCGAGCGCGTTATTGATCGAAAAGAAACGTGCCCGCGCCGATGATTTAGCGCGTGTGCTGACTCCGGTTTTCGACAGTCGTGCTCAAGTAAAATGTGTCGATGCGCTCACGTGGGTCAATCGTGCTTGTGGTCAATACGATTTGGTTTTTATAGATCCGCCCTACGATCTCGGTTTGCACCAGCCGATTTGCGATGCCTTAGCGCAACACGATGTCGTTGCCCCCGGCGGCTGGATTTTTATCGAGACTCGTCGACAAAGTGCGGCGCCCAACGTGCCCGCCCACTGGCAACTTGAGAAAGAAAAAGAAAGCGGCGATGTCCGTGCGCAGTTGTACCGAAATGGAGAGCGCTCTCAATAGAAGGCGATGCTGCTGGTCAATGGCGTCAGGTTTTATTCCGGCGTTTGATCGCTTGAAAGCAAGCCCCTACAAAGAAATGAAAGCCGCACGGCCTTGTGGGATGCCACGTGCAGGCGATTCTTTTACCAACGGTAAATCTCGGCGCGACGCGATTTAGAGGGTATAAATAATGAAGTGCTCTACAAGAAATCTACGATAAAAAAGCTCTTGCAGACAAACCCCCTGTGCCTAATAAAGCCGGAGAAACAAAATGTTTAAGTCCGCCCACGTGCAGACTCTGTGGGGCCCTCGCTGGCGTAAACTTCCCGTCGTCATTCGTGCCCTAGAAAGCGCGCCATTGAGTGACGGCGACCACTGCTGGCTACATTGGGCTGGCCCAGATGCAAAGAATGCGCGCGCCATAGTTATCGTTTTGCACGGCCTGTCTGGCAGCAGCGATTCCCATTATGTTGTTGGTTTGCAGCATCGTTTGGCGCAGCAAAAAGTGGCCAGTGTTGCGGTAAATTTTCGCGGCGCGGCGGGCCGCGCCAATAACCGCGCCCGCACTTATCACTCTGGCGAAACCGGCGATCTTAATGATATCGTCAGTCAGCTACACCAACGCTTCCCACAGGCACGACTGTTGCCCGTCGGCTATTCTCTTGGCGGTTCGCGCTTGCTCAATTATTTGGCCGAAGGTGACCACCCCGCCATCACCGCTGCCGCCGCGGTATGCGTGCCGATCGATTTAGCGGCTTGCGCGGAACGACTTAACCAAGGTTTTTCGCGCGTATACCGCAACCACCTTATCAGCGAACTGCTTTCCTCCTACCGAGACAAGCTACCGCACCTAGAAGCCGTCGCGCCACAGGAAGCAAAAAAACTTTCCTCGCTATACGATTTTTCCAAAGAAAATTTTAACGACATCACCACTTTCCGCGATTACGACCGCACTATCATCTGCCCGCTGTTCGGTTTTGCTGACCCAGATGACTACTACAATCGCTGTAGCGCCAAACCCAAGCTGGTAAAAATAAAAACACCAACCCTGCTCATCCAAGCAGACGACGATCCTTTTATGACCCCCGCCACCCTGCCCACAATGGCATCACTCGGTGATGCGGTGACGCTGCAGGTTCGCAACGGCGGCCACGTCGGCTTTATTGATGGCTTGCCGTTTCGGCCGCGCTATTGGCTAGAGGAAAGAATTTCGGCGTATTTTGGGGAATGGTTTTAGAACGTAAGATGACGTTAACGCATGAGGTAAGGGCGTTGTGAAAGATGTTTTAGTCTTGAGCGGGGATGCGTTTTTATTTTGGAGCATCCCGCGCCGCTATGTCGGCCTTATGCGACCGCTTCTTCCAGATACTTTTCTCTATGAGACTGAGAAATAGTGTGTCTCTTTATTCGAGTGGATGAGGTGCGGGTGTTATAAAGCACTTGGATGATCTTCTTTCCTCTGCTTTTCAAATAGGCTTCAACTTCGAGGTTATGCGGCTTTCTGCCCCAGTCTTCTCCAACAACAAAGATGTCCACATTCAGTTCTTTGCATGCGGAAACATATTCAAGCTCATGGTAAGGACGAACGATATCCACGCAGCGCAATGCTTTTAGCATTTCAGCTCTTTGGTCGAGTGGGATAACCGGTAAGTTTGGCTTGTAAGAGTTCACCACGCGATCAGAAGCAACACCAACGGCGACGGTATTACCTAGCGTACCGCAATGCTCTAGCAACGCTAGATGCCCTACGTGTAATAAATCAAATGTTCCAACTGTATATACAACCATTATGTTAATTAGCTCCTAGGTTCGTAAGTCGTCTCTCGTTGTGCGTTTTCAATGTCGAGTTTTCTATATAAGTTTGGCGCCATAAATGGCTGTTATTGCCAGCGTGTAAGCCGCCAAGCCATAAACATTTATCGGCTTGCCGGAAAGTTTTGGCGTTTTAATTTGTGACACGTTTAGCGCGGCTAACGTTACGCCACTGACATAAAGCACCATCGAAAAAGTGCCTTGGCTTAATACGCTTTCGAGTAAGAAGATGGACACCAAGATAATGTTGTTGTTATCCAGGGCGAGGCCTGTGTATTTCGACTCGCCTGAAAGTCCGAAAGTGCTGAAGTAACTCAGTCGTACCGCGCTGGCGGCAAGCATCAGAAATGCGCCGATGAGATATATCGGTTCAAACTTTCCATAACTTAGAAGAAGAATGGCTGGCGTGACGCCATAACTGACAATGTCGATAAGGACATCAAGTTGGCCGCCGAAATGCCGATCGTTGCCCGTCCGCCCTTTCATTCTGCGTGCAATCAGACCATCCGCCCAATCGAACGCGACGGCCCAGATCATGCCAATCATGGCTGCGTAATAAATGCCGAGAATGCTGAAGTAGATGGCTAAAAGTGTGCAGGCTAATCCGGCAAGTGAACAAAGGTTTGGCAGGTCTTTTAAAAATGAAAGAATGGTCGGCTGCGGGTTTTTAGGTTCGATATTATCTGTAGTCATAGTGTTCCATAGGGCAGTACCCGACGATCTTGGCAGATATCGAGTAAACAGAGAGCCGTGCCGACATAGCGACAGAATCAGCTAGCAAAAACGGCGTAGCGCAAAAGGTGTGACAGATTCACGAAGGAAATGAAAATGCGACGTTGTGAGAACGGCGAAGCCAGAATGCAGGAGACGACGATGTAACGATCGAGATTGATGCTACGTTGAATATAAAAACGTAGGGAGTTGGTAAGAGCCGGGAGGGTAACACAGATACGAGATTTAATCGTGGTGTATAAACAGAGTCAGGATGAGCGGCGCTTTTATGTGGGTACCGAAAGTTATAACGTGCTGATATCGTTGCTTAAAATGGTGTGTCTATAGCCTCTTTGTTTTGTCGCGCGATGAACGCCTATTAACGATCATCATTGCCGTCCCTTCGCATCCCTGCCTGTCCCGCCAACATCTCCATGGCGTTCGCCGCGCTGCCATAACGGGCTTTTATGCTATCGAGGTGTTCGAGGGCTTCGCCTTTTAAGTATGGCGCTTCAAGGCAGACCACTTGATAGATGCCCTGTTGCAGGAGCTTGCGATCGCGATCGAGGTCGCGATGGTCGTCGGGCACCATGCTTTGCACGAACATCGCCCATGAGGCGACGATGACCCAGGTGTTGACCATTAGCGCTTGCAGGTCTTCATCGCTGGCGGCGATCAAGCCAGAGGCGCGCAGGCCCTGATAGATGTTGAGGCCTTTTTTGAGGCAGATGGACACGAACTCTCGGTAGTCTTCGCGCAGGGTTTCATCTTGGTTCAGCAGATGGCCGAGGTCGCGGTGCAGAAAACGGGTAGCCCATATGCTTTCCAGTATCGATTCTAAATAGCCGACCTTGTCTTGCCACGTTAGTGGCCGGCCTGCTGGCACCTGCAAAAACGCTTCAACCATCGCCTGATACCGAATAAACAGCTCTTTGACGATCTCGCCTTTGTTGCGAAAGTGGTAATAGAGGTTGCCCGGTGAGATACCGAGGGCTTCGGCAATATGATTAGTGGTGACATTGCGCTCGCCTTGCCGGTTAAACAGTTCGAGGCTGGTGGCAAGAATGCGTTCTCGGGTGCTGGTCATATTGGGTCAACAGTGGCGATTTGTGGTGTATGGCGCCTTCATCAGACGAGCGAAGGTTGACACTTAGAGTAATTGCTCTAAAAATCGATCTCAAGTAAATCTTACCTCTTCAGCTATCGTGGCGCTGAGATACGCCGCATAGACGAGAGGGACATAACAGAAATTAGGTACGGGAGAGCACCATGGTTGCCGAAGTGAAAAACCTGCACGGCCTGAGCGGCGAAATAGAACAGATGCAGAGCGTTTATCGCCAGCAGCGTGAAGCGTTTGCATTGCATCCCTACCCGAGCGCCGAGGAGCGTCTTGATCAGCTGACCCGCTTAAAAGAAATGTTACTGGCCCATGTCGATGAAATTTGTGCCGCGGCCACAGCAGATTTTGGAAATCGTTCGATCGATGAAACCAAAATTATGGAAATTATTACGAGCCTTGAAGGGCTGAAGTATAACGCGAAAAATGTGCGCCGCTGGATGAAGCCGCAACGTCGTGCGATTGGCGCGCTACAGTTTCCGGCGCGGGCTTGGGTTGCCTATCAGCCGTTGGGTGTGGTCGGTGTGATCGCGCCGTGGAATTATCCGTTGTTTTTGGCGATTGGGCCGTTGGTTGCCGCATTGGCAGCGGGCAATCGGGTGATGATCAAAATGAGCGAGTTCACTCCGCATATGGGCGCGCTGCTAAAAACGATGCTGGCTAAATATTTCAGCGAAGATCAGATTGCGGTAATTAATGGTGAGGCGGATGTTGCTGCGGCATTTTCGTCACTGCCGTTCGATCATCTGTTGTTTACCGGCTCGACCAGTATTGGTCGCCATGTGATGCGTGCGGCAGCGGAAAATTTAACGCCTGTGACTCTAGAACTGGGTGGAAAAAGCCCGACAATTATTGCGGATAGCTATCCCATGGCGGAAGCGGCGTCCCGCATCGCCTTTGGCAAGTGTTACAACGCGGGGCAAACTTGTGTCGCAACGGATTACGTTTTGTGCCCGGAAAGTCGCGTTGATGAACTGGTTCAGGCGATGACGGATCAAGTTTCGCAAATGTATCCAACTATTCGTAATAATCCTGACTACACGTCGATTATTAATGAGCGTCAATATTCGCGGTTACAAAAAGTATTGGCGGATGCAAAAGAAAAAGGTGCGCGTATTGTCGAAATTAATCCAGCCAATGAAGATATGGGCGACACTCGTAAAATCCCGCTGACATTGGTGTTTGATGTTCGCGACGATATGTTAATTGCCAGTGAAGAAATTTTTGGGCCGTTGATGCCCGTTGTCGGCTACAAAACGTTAAAAGATGCAGTACAGCATGTGAATGATCGTCCTCGTCCTCTGGCGCTGTATTACTTCGATTACAATGATCAAAACTGCCAGTATGTTTTGAACAATACGCACTCTGGTGGCGTGTCGCTTAACGATACGATCAGCCACGTTGGCGTAGATGACATGGCATTTGGCGGAATCGGACCTTCCGGTATGGGCTCTTACCACGGTCACGAAGGTTTCTTAACATTTTCTCACGCAAAAAGTGTGCTACGTAAAGGCCGACTTAATTTCCTAAAAGCTTCCCTGCCACCGTTCGGTCGTGGTATTCATAACTTTATCTATAAGCTAACGTTGAAATAAAGCCATGGACGAATCTTCTCTTAGCCGGCGTGATTTTCTTCGCGCCGGTACTTCTGCGACGGTTATGTTGGCAGGGGGCTCATTACTTGCCGGATTGTCCGGCTGCTCATCATCGGTTTCGATTCCTGCCACCGGCTTTCGTTGTTTGCGTCAAACGGATGTGGACCTACTGTTGCCGTTGATGTCGACTATTCTTGGGCCGGCGATCAGCAGAGAAGATGATGCGGTGAGTGCGTTAGCATCTCTGGACCAGTTGATGTTTGCCTCAACGGATCTGGTGCGCGGGAACCTATTCAAGCTCTATGATTTACTGCAATTGGGCGCGGCACGTTGGTGGCTTACCGGTTTTTGGGCGGCGCCGGCTAAGTTAACCGAGGCTGAACGCGTTGAAGCCATGACAAATTGGGCGGCTAAGCGTAATGGTTTTGCACAGATTGCGTTTCGCGGATTAACGCAGCCAATCTTTATGCCTTGGTATGCGTCTGCTGAAAATGCGGCTCGTATTGGATACCCCGGGCCCCCGGTGAAGGTGATTGGTTAATGGACTTATCAAAACTAAAAATCAGCGGCGTTAAAGATCCGTGGAAAGCAGGCTCCGAGCTTGGCTGGACTATTATTGATGGCGCTCACGTGGAAGAGAGCCAAACGATTGAAGCGGACGTTGCCATTATTGGTACCGGCGCAGGCGGTGGCGTGAGCGCAGAAATTCTGACGGCGGCCGGCTTGAAAGTGGTGATGATTGAAGCGGCGCGGCTAAAAAGCTCCGACGAATTCAATATGGCGGAAGGCGAAGCCTATCGCGATCTGTATCAGGAAGCGGCGGCGCGTGGCAGTAAAGATGGCGCGATTACTATTCTGCAAGGCCGTGCTGTCGGCGGCACGACGGTGGTCAACTGGACATCCAGTTTCCGCACGCCGGAACAAACACTGGCATTTTGGGGTGAGCGTTTTGGCGTGGCAGAGATGTCGCGCGCGGAGATGAATCCGTGGTTTGAGAAAATGGAACAGCGCCTCAAGATTAGCAAATGGGCGATGCCGCCAAACGCAAATAATGAAGTGTTAAAGAAGGGCTGCGAAAAACTCGGTTGGAGTTGGAGTGTTATTCCACGCAACGTCGACGGTTGTTGGAACTTGGGTTATTGCGGCATGGGCTGCCCAACCAATGCCAAACAGTCGATGCTGGTAACGACTTTGCCGGAGGCGATGAAAGGCGGCGCTACGCTGATTCACAGTGCCGAAGCGTGGACGTTGCAACAAGAAGACGGCAAGGTCAGCGCTATTCAATGCCGTGCTTTGGATAAAGACAAACGCCCTACCGGTGTGACGTTGACCGTTAAAGCGAAGACCGTCATTGCCGCCGGTGGCGGTATTAATACTCCTGCGTTGCTTATGCGTTCGAAGGTGCCAGACCCGCATCAGCTTATTGGTAAGCGCACCTTCTTGCACACCACGACGTTTGCGTTCGGTGATTATGAGCAGACCATTGATGGCTATTACGGCGCACCGCAATCGACTTACTCTGATGAGTTTGTATGGCGCGATGGGGCGGATGGCGATCTAGGTTACAAGTTAGAAATTATGCCGATGCACCCTGGTCTTATTTCGTCGTTGACCGGTGGCTTCGGCAAAAAGGCATTTGAAGAGTTGTCGCGTTTGCCCCATCTAAGTTCGGCGATTGCATTGTTGCGTGATGGTTTCAATGAGCAAAGCGTGGGGGGTTCGGTGGAGCTCAATGAGGCCGGTGAGCCGATATTGGATTACCCGATTAATGAGTACTTGCTTGAGGGCGCCAAGCATAGCCACTACAGCATGGTGGAAATGCATTTTGCTGCCGGTGCTAAGCGAGTGCGTGCTGGCCACTCGTTGGCGACGTTCTGCGATAGCTGGGAAGAAGCGCGGGCGCAGATCGATGAGCTGCCGTATGAGGCGGGTTTTGTTGGCCTTGGCAGTGCCCACGTAATGGGCGGCTGTCCACTGGGTGAGGATGAAAGCCAGTGTGTGGTGGACAGTGACGGCAAGTTTAAGCACCTCGACAACCTGTACGTTTTTGATGGCTCGGTATTCCCGACTAGCCTTGGTGTGAATCCGCAGTTAACCATTTATGGCATGACGGCGAAGAACGCCACGGCATTGGCGCTACGCTTAACCGAACAGAAAGGTCTGGCTGAGCGGCAAGCTGCGGAAGTTTAGTGAATGACCAGCGACCGGCCTCTGGCTGCGTCGTTGGTGCCCTAGCCTGTCCCCCCAGCGCCTAACGGCCGAGACGTGAGCTTTTTGTGTCTTACCAAAGCTTCTGCGAAGTTTTAGTTTGCCGAGCGCTTCCGGTATCCTTGGCCTCCCTTGAAACGTCAGGACCTCACCATGACCAATCGCGTTGTTTACCCCGGCACCTTTGATCCCATTACCAACGGCCATAAAGACTTGGTTGAGCGTGCGGCAAAGATGTTCGATGAGGTTATCGTCGCGGTGGCGGCCAGTGAGAAGAAAGGGCCGCTGTTTGATGTTGAGCGACGCGTTGCGTTAGCGGAAGAATGCCTGGCGCATTTGCCGAACGTTCGAGTGACCGGCTTTTCAAAGCTATTGGCCTTCTTCTGCGCTGAGCAAAACGCCAATATCTTATTGCGTGGTTTACGCGCGGTGTCCGATTTTGAATACGAATTCCAGCTCGCCAATATGAACCGACAGCTGGCGCCGGATTTAGAAACGGTTTTTCTGACCCCTGCTGAGCATCTGTCCTATATCTCATCCAGCCTTGTGCGCGAGATAGCTCTGCTTGGCGGAGACGTGGTGAAATTCGTCCCGGCCAATGTGGCGACGGCGTTAGCGCAGAAATACGCGGAGCGTCTGCAAGAGTCCTAGAGGCGCTAGCTACGCCCTTCTCACGACCCCTCTCTGATAGCTTTTGCCCGCTAGACGTTAGCGTCAAACGCCCTCATTATCGTTGCGTCCCCGCCAGTAGGGGCGCATATCAAAACGCTAAGTGTATGGATTGCTTTAACGGCCAGCAAAGCTAGCCGTTAACACACTCGGCGTTAACAATAATCGCCCGTTTTCGCGGGTGGCGAGCCATAGCTTCCTTGATTCGTGTGTCGTGCTAGCGGAGGGATGTTGTGGCAAGCTTTTGCTCAAACATATCTTTTGGGGCTGTTATGAAATGTTCTGTTCGTTCATGCGTTTTCGTTGTGCTGCTGCCGTTGTTGTCTTGGTCGGCGTTGGCGATTGCGGCAAAACCATCGCAGCCGGCGATTGCGTCGGCCCACCCTTTGGCAACCCGCGCCGGCGTTGAGATCTTAGCGAAAGGCGGCAATGCGTTTGATGCGTCTATTGCTGTGGCCGCGGTGTTGTCCGTGGTGGAGCCGTATTCGGCGGGTATGGGCGGCGGTGGCTTTTGGCTGCTGCATGAGGGCAGCAGCCAGCGCAATGTGATGGTGGACGCACGGGAAATGGCGCCCGGCAAGGCTACTCGCGATATGTATCTGGATGCAGATGGTGAGGTGATGCGTGAGTGGGCGGTATCCGGCCCTAGCGCAGCGGCAATTCCCGGTCAGGCTGCGGCATTTGTACATGTTGCTGAGCGTTATGGAAAGTTGCCGCTTGCTGACAGCTTGGCGCCTGCGATTCGATATGCTCGTGAAGGTTTTATCGTTGATGAGCATTACCGCAAGATGGCCACCTATGCGCGTAAGCGACTTAGTCGTTACCCGGAAGCGCGGAGTATCTTTTTGATTCAGGGCGATATTCCAGCGGTGGGCTATGTTTTAGTTCAAACAGACTTGGCCAATACGTTAACGCTGTTGGCAGAAAAGGGACGTGATGGTTTCTACGCCGGTGAAGTGGCGAAAAAGTTAGTCGCTGGCGTGGAGGTCGATGGCGGTCTTTGGACGTTGGAAGATTTAAAGAATTATAAGGTTGTTGAGCGCGCGCCGATTGAGGGAACGTTTCGTGGGGCGAAAATTATTACCGCCTCGCCGCCTTCTTCTGGCGGTGTGGTAATGCTTGAAGCGCTGAATATTATTGATGAATTTAATGATGGCGAATTTGATCCAGCGTTAATGCCACACATTACCGTTGAGGCAATGCGCCGCGCTTACTTTGATCGCTCCCGTTATCTTGGTGATCCGGATTTTATCAGTATGCCGATTGAGGGGCTGCTGAGTTATGAATACGCGATTCAAGCCGGCGAGAATATTACCGTCGATCGTGCAACCCCAAGTGCAAGATTGGGTAAGGCAGCACCGGTACAGCAAGGTGATAACACCACGCATTTTTCCGTGTTGGATCGTCAAGGCAATCGTGTTGCGGCCACGCTGAGCATTAATACCGCATTTGGTTCTGGTTATATGCCGAAAGGAACAGGCGTATTGCTGAATAATGAAATGGATGATTTTTCGGCAAAGCCTGGCACGGGTAATGTTTATGGTTTGGTCGGCAATAACGCCAACTCGATTGCGCCGGGCAAGCGACCGCTGTCGTCGATGACGCCAACGTTTGTTGAGTGGGACGGCAAGGTAGCGATTTTAGGTACGCCAGGTGGTAGCCGTATTATCAGTATGGTGATGTTGGCGGTGCTGGATGCGTTGGCGGGACGATCGCCAGAAGAGTGGGTGAGTCGTCCGCGTTTTCACCATCAGTATTTGCCCGACGTGGTGCAAGCGGAGCCAAGTTATGTGGGTTCTGAAGACGCAAAAATGCTTATGTTGCGTGGTCACAAGGTGCAATCAACAGGTCGCCGCTACGGCAACATGCAGGCCATATTCTGGAATACGATGACAGGTGAGATACAGGCGGCATCTGATCCGCGCGGTATTGGTTTGTCGCTGGTGGGTGGCGACGACGCGACAGAAAATAAATAGAACGCAATAAAAATAAAGCCCCGTAAAGGGGCTTTATTTTTATGAGCGATAGCGAGAGCGTTTTACTACTGCCCTGCTTTCGCCATTTGTTTTTGCTTTTTCTCAGTGCGGCGAACAGATGCAAGCGATTCATGCTGTGCTGGCGTGCAGCCAAGGCAGCGAACAAATGCATTCTTTGCAGGCGAAACAACAAGCGTTTTACCTGCTTCGCCAACGTTGCCACCCAGCACACTAAACGGCAGCGTAACGACCCAAAGTGCGGCACCAATAATGGTAGAGCCGATCAATGTTGGGCGGGCTAATAGGGTGTCGCCAATCATAGCTACTTCACCTGGGCGCTCATCTACGCTTGTTCCGGCGGCGAAGCTAGCCATAGGTAGGCTGCTGGTGAGAACCAATGTGGTGGCGAGGATGGAGGCCAGCACTGGGCGCTTTGCTCTCAACATCGTGAGTCCCTCTAATTGCTTGTTATAGTTAAAGTATCGCTAACATTGTGGCCGCTAAGTGCCTAATATTCCGACAATTGCTTCACAATCTACACCTTTGGTAAAGCAACGGCAACTCCCCTTGAAATCACCTTATCGTTGGCACTCCGGGCAGTAGGTGGTGCTGCGCTGTCCATGCCGAGTGCCTTTAAGTGTTGTCGCGCAAACTAGGCATGTTTTGCCTTGGCGGCCGTAAACGTTCAGCGATTGGGCGAAGTATCCGGGCTGCCCGTCCGCGCTGGTGAAGTCCTTGAGCGTGGTGCCTCCGGCTTTGATCGCCCTGCGCAGCACTTCTTTGATCACGTCCGCGAGTCGGTCATAGCGATCCGCACTAATGCGGCCCGCCGGCCGTGACGGGTGGATGCCGGCGAGGAACAAGCTCTCCTGCGCATAGATATTGCCGACCCCAACGACCGTATGGTTATCCATGATGAAGGTTTTGATGGCCAGCTTGCGGCCTTTCGCACGCTGATGCAGCCATGTCCCCGTTAACGCCTCGGATAATGGTTCGGGCCCGAGTTGGGCGAGTAATGAATGGCTGTCTGGTTCGTTGCTGAAGAGTAGCGCGCCGAAGCGACGAGGATCGTTAAGGCGCAGTAACTGGCCGCTGCTAAGAATAAGGTCGACATGATCATGCTTGCCCGCTGGAGTGCCGGTTGGTAAGACACGTAAGCTGCCTGACATGCCCAGATGCAGTAGTAATTGGCCTTTGTCGGTATCAATGAGCAAGAATTTCGCGCGTCGTCGCACGGCAATGACTGCGGCGTTTCTGAGCGCGATCGCCTCCATGGGGATTGGCCAGCGTAGCTGCGGTTGGCGAACAACGAGCTTGTCGATGCGCTGGCCGAGCAGATGCGGCTCAATGCCGCGGCGGGTTGTCTCTACTTCTGGTAATTCCGGCATGGTTGAATCGCGCTCCGAATGGTCTGCGGCCGAGCTCTACGTGCAAAGAGCTCGCGTGCTAGGCTTGCCGCCATTCTAGCCTGAATCGATCTATCTGGGCCTGACAATAGTCGGTCGGCTTTTGAATGTTTCAGGGCTATTTCGGCGTTTGTGCGCAGGACGCACACATAATGAGAATCGAGCATGACCTACTGGCTTGGCGTGGATACCGGCGGCACCTTTACAGACTTTGTGCTGTGGTCTGAATCTGAAGGGGTGCGGATCCACAAAGTACTGTCGACACCGGCGGCGCCCGAACGGGCGATTCTGCAGGGTATAGACGACCTACATCTTGCGGCAGCGCTTGCGGACGGCGTGCTGACGGTGGTCCACGGAACGACCGTGGCGACCAATGCGGCACTGGAGGGTAAGGGCGCCCGCACCGTTTTTATTACCAATGAAGGCCTCGAAGATGTGCTGCTGATTGGGCGCCAAGCCCGTGAAGAACTGTACAACCTTACCCCGCCGATACGCCAAGATGCATTGATGGAGACGCGCGTTCTCGGCGTCGATTCGCGCGTAGATAAAGACGGATGCAGTTTGCGAGCGCTTACACCAGAAGGCTTGGCCGTGCTCGTGGCGCGGGTTGCTGAGCTGAACCCTGAGTCGGTCGCCGTCAGCTTACTGTTCGATTTTCTCAATGCTGACGATGAGCGTCGTATTACCGAAGCGCTAGCACAAGCCGGTCGATTCGTTTGCGGGGCGGCGGATGTTTTACCGCTGGCGGGCGAATATGAGCGCGGCATGGCGGTCTGGTTGAACGCTTGGCTGGGCCCGAAAGTGGCCGACTATATTGCTCGTTTGGATCAAGCGCTGAGCGGCGCTGGGCTGAGTATTATGCAGTCCCATGGCGGTACGGTGGCGGCTAATTTGGCAGCGCGTCAGGCGGTTAGCTTGTTGTTGTCCGGTCCCGCGGGCGGTCTGTGCGCTGCCCGAGAGGTTGCTCTCAGTGTTAAACAGCCGGCCGTGATGACCTTTGATATGGGCGGCACTTCTACCGATGTGGCTCTTATCGACGGCGAGCTGCGCCTTACCTTAGAAGGCAAGATCGGCAATTGGCCGGTGGCAGTGCCGATGGTCGATATGCACACCATTGGCGCGGGTGGTGGCTCCATCGCGTATGTGGATGAAGCGGGCATGTTGCACGTGGGCCCGGAGTCGGCCGGCGCCGATCCGGGGCCGGCGTGCTATGGCCGTGGCGGCCAACAATTAACCGTGACGGACGCCAACTTGCTGGCCGGTAGATTGCAGCCATCGTTCGCGTTGGGCGGGAGCCTTTCCCTTGACCGCGCGGCGGCGAGCCAGGCCTGTGCGACGTTGGCGGCAGCGTTAGGTTTGTCGGAAGCGGACACTGTGGCGGGTGTGCTCGCCCTAGCAAATGACCATATGGCGCAAGCGTTGCGAGTGATCTCCGTTGAAAAAGGTCACGACCCCAGCAAGTTCTCGTTGCTTAGTTTTGGCGGTGCTGGAGGTCTGCATGTTTGTGATTTGGCAGAAATGTTGGCAATGCGTCGTGCGATTGTGCCCCTCAATAGCGGCGTGCTGTCCGCGCAGGGGTTACTACAGGCGCCGCGTCAGCGTGAGCTACTGCGCGCCCTGCCCCAAGATTCGACAGTGGTTGCTATCAATGCCTTGGCTGCAGAGCTGTTAGCTCAAGGTGAGGCGGCGTTGCAGGCAGAAGGTGTGCGGCCGCAGCGTCGTAGCGTGCGCGTGGATATGTGTTATCGAGGCCAGTCATTTACTCTGCCAATCGCTTGGCAAATAGAGCCCTCTTCTGGTTGCTCTCCTGACGCTATGGAGCAGGCTCAGCAGGCATTCCATCTGGCCCATCAGGCCCGCTATGGCCACGCATTGCAGCTGCCGGTTGTTGCGGTGAATGTGCGCGTGAGCGTT
Source organism: Gammaproteobacteria bacterium (assembly GCA_018067045.1). Lineage (GTDB taxonomy): Bacteria > Pseudomonadota > Gammaproteobacteria > Pseudomonadales > Alcanivoracaceae > JARGPN01. The sequence goes on along the minus strand of JAGPVL010000018.1, from coordinate 2,052 downwards.
TTTGCCGAAGGGTGTTTACTGACATGGCCATCCGCGCCAACGCAGTGGGGAGATCGTTGTGGCGCGGTCACCTTGGCGGATTGTGCCCAACCTGTGCCACTGTATCGGCGTGAGGAACTGGGCGCAGGCCAGCAAATACACGGCCCTGCCTTGATAATAGAGGATGTTGCCACCACCTATATCAAGAGCGGTTGGACGGCGGGCGTTACGAGCACCGGTCATCTTTTGCTAACCGTTTAACCCATTTGTCTTCATCTGGCATTCCTGTGATGGCTGTTGCTGAGTTATAGTACAAATGTAAAGTATTGGATTGGCGCCTCAATAATGGTGTGCCTTCTTCTCCGCACGGGTTCTCTATTCTTCGAATCGCGTGACGGCAATATCGATATTTTTGACCTTTTTTAACGGAAAATCTTCATGCCTAGTTTTAACGGAATTCTCGACGCAATTGTTCAAGGCTTACTTGCCCCGACACCGTGGCAATTGGTGGTGTACACGCTGGTCGTGACGCACATCACTATTGTCAGCGTGACTGTCTACCTGCACCGTCATTCCGCCCATCGTGCGTTGAATGTACACCCTGCCCTCGGACATTTTTTCCGTTTCTGGTTGTGGCTGACTACCTCGATGAACACCAAAGAGTGGACCGCAATTCATCGCAAGCACCACGCTTTTTGTGAAACAGAGCAAGATCCCCATAGCCCCCAAGTGCTCGGACTGAAGAAAGTTCTCAGCGAAGGCGCTGAGCTTTATGCCAACGAATCCGTTAATGCAGAAACCACGGCGCGCTTCGGTGCCGGCACACCGGACGATTGGATCGAGCGCCACGTCTATAGCCATCCGCAACGTCGCGATGCTGGTATTTATCTTTTGCTGGCACTGAATATGGTTTTGTTTGGCGCATTGGGTATCACTGTCTGGGCTGTCCAGATGATTTGGATTCCGTTATTTGCTGCTGGCGTGATTAACGGCGTTGGCCACTTTTATGGTTACCGCAACTTTGAATGCAAAGACGCGTCACGCAACATTAGCCCATGGGGTATTTTGATTGGTGGCGAAGAGCTGCATAACAATCATCACACCTATCCGAGCTCAGCGAAGTTGTCGGTGCGTAAATTTGAATTTGATATGGGTTGGGCATGGATTCGCGTGTTTGAAACATTGGGCCTAGCCAAGGTGAATCGCGTTGCGCCTCATCCTGTGTTTGTCGAAGACAAGGCCGCAATCGATGTCGACACCGTACGCGCACTGATTCAGCACCGCTTTCAGGTTATGGCTCGTTACCGTAAAGAAGTGATCGCGCCGGTTTTCTTAGAAGAAAAGGCGCGGGCTTCAGAAGCAACAGAAGCCTTTTTCTCTCGGGCAAAAGCGCTGCTGCACCGTGAAGACAGCCTCATTAGTGAGCGTGCGAAAGAGCGTCTACACCAGCTCACCGAAAACAATGAGACGCTGCACGCTATCTATTTGCAGCGTCAAAAGCTCCAAGATATTTGGTCGCGTACTAGCCAAAATTCACAAGAAATGCTCGACGCTCTGTTGCAGTGGTGCCAGGAAGCTGAGCAGTCCGGTATCCGTGCCTTGCAAGAATTTGCGGATAAGCTCAAGGCCTATGCCGTGCAGCCTGCGTTGGCATAAGTCAGTCCAGTAAGGCATAAAAAAAGCCGCGACATGTCGCGGCTTTTTTGTGGTTCATCGCGGATTTCCGGGAAAAGTCCGAAGAACCTTTTTCTTACGCGGTTGCTGCGCGTTTGCTCGGGAAAGATCGCCTGCAAGCAGCCTCCCACAGGGTGAGTAGAAATTTGAGATGGTGCCGCGCTACAGAAGGTCCTGTGGCTTTTGAAGCGGCCCTTTTGTTAGATTCATCGCGGATTTCCGGGCAAAGCCTGAAGGACTTTTTGCTTACGCGGCTGCTGCGCGTTTGCTCGGGAAAGATCGCCTGCAAGCAGCCTCTCACAAGGTGAGCAGAAAGTTGAGATGGTGCCGCGCTGTAGAGGGGCTTGTGGCTTTTGAAGTGGCCCTTTTTTAGGTTCATCGCGAATTTCCGGGCAAAGC
>JAGPVL010000003.1 GCA_018067045.1 Gammaproteobacteria bacterium | reverse complement strand
GCCTTCGCACTTAATACATGCTCAACATTGTACAAATAACTACTCATTGACGAGTTGAAAACTTGTTCAAAGTTGATGTTTTTGCAAACCCAACTCTAAACAGGTCCCCACACGTTTGTCTGCCTGATTGTTAAAGAGCGTAACGACATGTCGTCGTTGAGAGCGCGCATTCTAAGCAGATCCGGAAAGGAGTCAACACCTAATTCATAAACTTTTCATCAACCGTTCATGAATTAGACAATCTGTATCATTCCCCAAAGATGCAAGCCCTAAAACGGCTATTTCTGGCTATTTTTACGTCGTTTTTGCGATTCTTTGAAGCGCCAAGCGAACAGGCCCAGCAAGACAATCAGGAAGAAAAGCTGCTCGCCATAACCACTTTTCTGGATCCAGGTGTCATGAATCAACCCGAGCAGCACAGCAGGGAAAATAAGTTTGTGTAATTTCTGCCAGCGCGCCCCCATTTTTCGTCGACTGGCCCGGGTGCTGGTCAGCGCCAACGGTAGCATTAGCAGCCAAGCGGAGAAACCAACGAGTATATAGGGGCGCTTATTGAGCTCACCTCCGATATAACCCCAATCCCAACCCAACAGGAGCCACGACCAAGCGACAAGATGAATAGAGGCGTAAGCAAACGCCAGCAACCCAAGCGTTCGCCGCGCAGCTACCAACCAAGGCTGACGCAACGTTATCGCCACAGGGCGGACCGCCAGCGTAGCAATCAGCGCAACGAGCGCCCACCAGCCCAAGCTAGCCACAAACACCTTGGCCGGATCCGGCCCCAGCACACCGCTCAATCCTTGCCACAGCAGCACGCAAAAGGGCACGCAACCCAATGGCCACAACAAAACTAACAATCGTGATCTAGCCGGCATCAAAAATACTTCTGCAAATCCATGCCTTTGTACAGCGCCGCTACTTCATCTCCATAACCATTGAACATTTCGGTGTCACGCCAGTTAGGGTCAAACAAGGAAGTTGGCAAGCGGCGCTCTCGAGACTGACTCCAGCGCGGATGATCTACATTCGGGTTTACGTTCGAATAAAAGCCATATTCACGCGGCGCCAGTAAGTTCCACGTTGTGGGTGGCTGCTTCTCGGTCAGGGTAATGCGCACAATCGACTTTATGGATTTATAACCATACTTCCATGGCAGCATTAATCTTAACGGCGCGCCGTTTTGATTGGGTAAGGAGCGCCCATACATCCCTACGACCATCAACGCCAAGGGGTTCATCGCCTCATCAAGACGCAGCCCCTCAACGTACGGCCACTGGATACCACTAAAGCGAGACGCCTGCCCTGGCATTTGTTTCGGGTCATATAACGTTTCAAACGCGACATATTTGGCTTTAGATGTCGGCTCAAAACGCTTGATCAAATCTGCCAACGAAAAGCCCACCCACGGCACGACCATTGACCATGCCTCAACACAACGAAAACGGCAGATGTGCTCTTCTAGCGGATGAGGCTTGAGAATGTCTTCCAACGTAAAGCTGCCGCCACGGGCCACCTCTCCGTCGACAACCACCTTCCATGGATCTGTTTTAAACGCGCCCGAATATTCCGCAGGGTCGCCCTTGCCAGTGCCGAACTCATAAAAGTTGTTATAACGCGTCGCGTCAGAATAAGGCGTTGGCTGACCGACTTCGCCAGAGGTATTGCTGTCAACTCGCGCAGCGACCGCCTGCTTCAACCAATCGGGTTTACGTGGATCTTCCGCCGCTGGGTTGGTGATTAAGGCCGCCGCACTACCCGGCAGCCCTGCCGCTACTGCGCCACCAGCAAGCCCCGCCATAAAGCGACGGCGATCAAGATAAACCGATTCGGGGGTGATTTCGGAAGAAAGGATAGGGTTGTTCTTTCTCGTCTTGATCAGCGTTTTAGGAAACGCTTTAGGCAAGTTCTTCACTGACATCGGTACGCCCTCGTTGCATCCACTATTCCATCATTAACGATTTGGATGCACGAGGGCGTGAATTGTTTCACCTAGAGTGGCTGGCAAGAGTGCCTAGGTGAATAGCGCACTCTTCAACCATGCTTCTCACTTAACTCTTGGCTCGACGCCTCTCCCGCAACCGAGCAGCACCATCAAACACAAGGCCACTGCCAATATAGACCACCGCGACCGCAGCGAGCACCAGCGGCGGATCAAGCACAATAATCGCAAAGGCAACAATTACCCCTAGCAAGGCACGCACCGGCACACGGCCAATGTGGAACTCCTTAAAGCTTTGGTAGCGTACCGGCGACACCATTAGCAAGCCCGCCGCGGCAGTCAGGAAGGCCACTAGAAAGGCAACATCATTACCCTCTACCCCACGACTCTCCCCCAGCCAGATCATGGTCGCCACAAGGCCTGCACCACTTGGGCTAGGCAAGCCTATAAAGTAACGGCTATCCGACGTTTCCGCCTGAAGGTTGAAGCGCGCCAAGCGCAGCGCAGCGCAGGCGACATAGATAAAGGCCGCCACCCAACCAAGCTTACCGAGATCGGTCAGCGCCCATGCGTAGGCAACCAAGCCCGGCGCCACGCCAAACGCAACGCAGTCAGACAAGGAGTCATACTCTGCGCCAAATTTACTTTGCGTATTGGTTAGCCGTGCGACGCCACCGTCCATGCCGTCCAGCACGCCCGCTACCACAATGGCGATGGCAGCATTTTCAAAGTGACCATTCATCGCCGCGACGATGGCATAAAAACCCGCAAACAGGGCCGCTGTCGTGATCAAATTAGGCAGCAAGTAGACGCCCTTATGCCGGACCTGACGCCCCGCCTCGGTTTCAACAACTTCGAACTCTTGCTCATCGGTTTTTACGCCGGCTTGTTTGTCGTGTTCGCTCATGACTTCCTCCACAAGAGCGCAGTGTAGCTGGTTTACCAGAAACAAAAAAATTATATCGGACGATAGGCCGCCGTGCGCACCTAGTCCGTTCTCGCTCTGCCGCTGAAACACAAACAGCAGGCATAAAAAAGCGCGGTCGTACCGCGCTTTTTTATCAGACCATTTAAGCAGAGCAAACCAAACTTAGTTCTTGCTCTTATCAATGATCTTGTTTGCCTGAATCCACGGCATCATTTCACGCAACTGGGCACCGACTTTCTCAATCGGGTGCTCCGCATTGTTACGACGATACGCAGTCATCGAAGGATAGTTGTGCGCACCTTCAGCAACGAACATTTTCGCGTACTCACCATTTTGGATGCGCTTAAGAGCATTACGCATCGCAGCACGGGACTCATCGTTAATCACTTCAGGGCCGGTAACATACTCACCGTACTCAGCGTTATTAGAGATGGAGTAGTTCATGTTGGCGATGCCGCCTTCATACATCAAATCAACAATCAGCTTCAGCTCATGCAGGCACTCAAAGTACGCCATTTCAGGGGCATAACCCGCTTCAGTCAGCACTTCAAAGCCCGCTTTCACCAATTCAACCGCGCCACCACACAGAACCGCTTGCTCACCGAACAAATCCGTTTCTGTTTCGTCTTTGAACGTTGTTTCAATAATACCGGTACGACCACCACCAACACCGCTAGCATAAGATAGTGCCAATTCTTTCGCGCTGCCTGATGCATCCTGGTAAATCGCGATCAGATCAGGAATGCCGCCGCCACGAACAAACTCAGAACGAACCGTATGGCCTGGCGCCTTCGGTGCAATCATGATGACGTCGAGGTCGGCACGCGGCACAACTTGGTTGTAATGAATCGCGAAGCCGTGCGCGAACGCCAAGGTAGAACCCTTCTTCAGGTTAGGTTCAATCTCGTTAGTGTACAGATCGCTCTGGAACTCATCAGGAGTCAGGATCATGATCACGTCAGCCCACTGAACCGCTTCCGGCACGGCCTTAACCGTCAGACCAGATTGCTCAGCTTTCGCTGCAGAAGATGAACCTGGACGCAGCGCAACAACAACGTCAACGCCGGAGTCTTTCAGGTTGTTAGCATGGGCATGGCCCTGTGAGCCGTAGCCAATAATCGCTACTTTCTTGCTCTGAATGATAGAAAGGTCGCAATCTTTATCGTAATAAACGTTCATGGTTGTCCTCGTCAAATTAGGTTCGCCACCAGCAAGGGGGCGGATAATACCTGTTCCGGCGCCGGTTGTAGACCCGCACCGCAGTTAATTCACAGCTTAGATACTCAGAACCTTCTCGCCCCGAGCGACGCCAGAGACGCCAGAGCGCACAACTTCCATCACCTGAGCCTCAACAGCACCAATAAACGCGTCAAGTTTGTCGGCTGTGCCGGTTAACTGAACCGTATAAATGCTGCTGGTCACATCAACGATCTGGCCGCGAAAAATGTCCACCGTACGCTTTACTTCTGCACGCTGAGCACCCGTTGCCTTGATTTTCACCAACAGCAGCTCCCGCTCAATGTGCGGCCCTTCTGTCAGATCAACCAATTTGACCACTTCGATCAGCTTGTTCAGATTCTTGGTGATCTGCTCAATCTTTTTGTCATCACCGAAGGTGGTCAAGGTTAAACGCGACAGAGTCACATCTTCCGTTGGCGCCACGGTGAGGGTTTCAATGTTATAACCCCGTTGCGAAAACAGTCCGACCACGCGAGACAGCGCACCGGGCTCGTTCTCCATCAGAATCGAGATAATGCGTCGCATGATCAGGTTCTCTCCGTTTTGCTAAGCCACATATCACGCATAGCGCCATCGGCGATATGCATCGGGTAAACATGCTCGGTTGGATCAACAAGAACATCCACGAAGACAAGACGGTCCTTCAAGCTAAACGCCTTATCCATCGCCGCATCAAGGTCCTCTGCTTTCTCGACCTTTATGCCAACATGCCCGTAGGACTCCGCCAATTTGACGAAATCTGGCAGCGAGTCCATATACGACTGACTATGGCGACCACCGTATTGCATATCCTGCCACTGACGCACCATGCCCAATGATTGGTTATTAATGTTGATGATTTTAATTGGCAGATGATATTGCAAACAGGTCGATAGCTCCTGAATGTTCATCTGAATAGAGGCCTCACCTGTCACGCAAGCAACCATCGCATCGGGGAACGCGAGCTGCACGCCCATCGCCGACGGCAAGCCGAAGCCCATAGTGCCTAGGCCGCCAGAGTTGATCCACTGGCGCGGCGCATCGAACTTGTAATACTGGGCAGCAAACATCTGGTGCTGACCCACATCAGAGGTGACGTAAGCTTTACCCGCCGTGGCACGATACAAACTCTCAACAACCTGTTGCGGTTTTAACAAGCCGTTATCGTTTGTCTCGTAACGCATGCCGTGAACCTTGCGCCAGCCGTCAATCTCATCCCACCAACGTGCCAACGCCTTTTCATCCGGCTTGCTGCCGATTTCATCAACTGCCGCGAGCATATCCTGAAGAACATGCTCAACACGGCCCACAATCGGAATATCCGCACGGATATTTTTTGAGATAACCGCTGGGTCGACGTCGATATGAACAATCGTTGCACCGGGTGCAAACTTCTTCGTGTCGTTGGTGACACGGTCGTCAAAACGCGCCCCCACCGCCAGAATAAGATCAGCGTTATGCATGGTCATGTTGGCTTCATAGCTGCCATGCATACCGAGCATGCCGATATGCTGCCGATCAGTAGCCGGATATGAACCGAGCCCCATGAGCGTATTAGTTACTGGGAAGTTTAGCTTGCGCACCAACTTCACCAGCGACTCACTGCCATTACCCTGAACAACACCGCCACCGGCATAAATAATAGGACGTTTCGCTTTCAGCAACTCTTCGACGGCTTTGCGAATCTGGCCAGAGTGACCGCGACTGACCGGGCTATACGAGCGCAATTTAACCTTGCTCGGATATTCATACGGCAGCTTCACCATCGGACTGGTTTTATCTTTTGGAATATCGATCAATACAGGACCGGGACGACCTGTTGTGGCGATATAAAATGCCTTCTTGATGATCTCCGGAATTTCTGCCGTGTCACGCACCGCAAAACTATGCTTCACAATAGGGCGACAGATACCGACCATGTCGGTTTCTTGAAAGGCGTCATCGCCAATCCAGTCAGAACGCACCTGACCAGACAGCACCACCATCGGAATTGAATCCATATAGGCCGTGGCAATACCGGTCACCGCATTAGTTGCGCCCGGGCCAGATGTCACCAACACCACACCGGGCTTACCGGTAGAGCGCGCATAGCCGTCTGCCGCATGCGTTGCCGCTTGCTCATGACGGACCAAAATATGCTGGACTTTTTCCTGCTGAAAAATAGCGTCGTAAATATGCAGTACCGCGCCACCGGGGTAGCCGAAGAGAAACTCAACACCCTCGTCCTGCAGGGCACGGACAACCATCTCCGCACCAGATAACTTTTCCACAATGATTTCCTCAAATAGACCAACACAGCACATACGGACCCATGCCCGTTGCGTGTCGGCGATACATCAAGCTGTTTGAGTCCTGCAGAGAAGAGCCTGATTGAGGCTTTCTGGTGTCCTCGCGACGGTGGTCAACGATGACGCAGGTCGGAGAAAGGGATGGGTGATGCGGGCCAACAAGGCGCTGATCACAATATTCCGGACGTCACGGTAATGACGCCCCGGAATCTGGCCTCACATGCGCAGGGGTAACACGCATGTAGATCCCGATCTCCGGAGAACGTGAATTCTGTCATATCTGCGACTATTGTCAAATGCTTGGGACGCCGGGGCCCCTCAGGAGAGTTGCGTTTTTACGGTGGTAAAGGGCATTCTATGAACATTCGACCACATTCAGCGAACGTTGGTCACTCAAAAGCACATGTCGCGATCTGCCACGGAGTAATGAGCATAATGGACGTTAACCACTGCAGTTATACCCTTCCTCGCAATCTTGGCTCCGCGCTGAGCGCTGCCTTCTGCATCGCCAGCCTTTTATATGCGGGCACCTCTATCGCTGCAGACAGCATCTACAAATGGCAGGATGAGAAAGGAGTCACTCACTACAGCCAATCGCCACCGGAAGACAAAGCCGCCGCTGTTGAAACCGTAAAAACGTCGATCAAGGCCTCTTCTGACCAAGAGCAAGAATTGGAGCAACTCAAACAAAGCCGTCAAAAAGAAATGAAGCGAATGAAGGAAGAAGCCGGCCAGCCCGCCACGCCAGAGAAGAAGAGTGAAAAGTCACTGGATGAAGCCCGCGCGGAGCGTTGTGCGCAGAACCAGAAAAACCTGAACACGCTGCGTAATCAGCCGGTCGTGCGCGTCAAAGATCCTGAAACAGGAGAACTGGCTATTGTTGATGCCGATCAGCGCCAGAAAATGATTAACGATGCGACGAGTGCGCTCACGGAATGCAATTAACGCTCTGCACGACTCTTCCAATAAAATAACACTCGTAAAAGGCGGCCTCTTTGAGGTCGCCTTTTACGTTTTCACGCCTTGTCTACGCACAGCACCACACATCAAGTAAACGTCAGAACACCACCTGCAACGCTAACTTTAATCTCGTCACCTTGAGCAAAGCTGCCACGCAAAATTGCGTTCGCGAGCGGGTTCTCGATTTTTTGCTGGATCGCTCGCTTCAAAGGTCGTGCTCCATAGACAGGGTCATAACCTGCTTCAACCAACAGCGCCATCGCTGCATCATCAAGGGTTAAGCGCATCTCGCGATCCGCCAAACGCTGGCGCAACGTATCAAGTTGTATCCGCGCAATACCGGCGATCTGACTTTGCTCAAGCGGATGAAAAACGACGACCTCATCAATACGATTAATAAACTCTGGGCGAAAATGATTACCAACCACCTCAAGCACCGCAGACTTCATCGCCTCGTATTGCCCTTCACCACTGAGCCTCTGTATCAAGTCAGAGCCCAGGTTAGAGGTCATCACGATCACCGTATTTCTAAAATCAACCGTTCTACCCTGCCCATCCGTTAAGCGCCCATCATCAAGCACCTGCAACAGAACATTAAAGACATCTGGGTGCGCCTTTTCGACTTCATCTAAAAGCAATACAGCGTATGGCCTACGACGAACCGCCTCAGTCAAATAGCCACCCTCTTCATAACCGACATACCCCGGTGGCGCGCCAATAAGTCTCGCAACCGAATGCTTTTCCATAAACTCCGACATGTCGATACGCACCATCGCGTCTTCACTATCAAACAAAAACTCTGCCAGTGATTTACACAATTCGGTCTTGCCCACCCCGGTAGGCCCAAGAAACAAAAACGAACCGTTAGGGCGATTCGGATCAGACAAACCTGCTCGCGAGCGCCTGACCGCATCAGCCACAGCCGTTATCGCTTCATCCTGTCCCACTACGCGCTTATGTAAATCATTTTCCATACGTAGCAGTTTCTCGCGCTCACCTTCGAGCATCCGTGAAACCGGAATACCGGTCCACTTGGAAACCACTTCCGCAATTTCTTCTTCCGTCACTTTATTACGCAGCAACGTGGTTTCCGTTTCTTGCTCCTGCGCCGCATGAAGCTGCTTTTCTAGTTCAGGGATACGACCATATTGAAGCTCAGACATGCGGCTTAAATCACCGGCCCTGCGCGCCCGATCCATTTCAACCCGCGCTTTTTCAAGGTCCGATTTAATATCTTGCGCAGCCTGCACGCCCGATTTCTCCGCACTCCAGATTTCACGAAGATCTGCATACTCTCTCTCGAGCGACACGATATCTTCTTCCAACTTAGCCAGCCGTTTCCTACTCGCATCGTCCTTTTCTTTTCGTACTGCTTCACGCTCCATTTTCAACTGAATTAAACGACGATCGAGGCGATCCATTTCTTCCGGCATCGAATCAATTTCCATCCGAATACGGCTACCCGCCTCATCAATAAGATCAATAGCCTTATCTGGAAGCTGACGATCGGTAATATATCGCTGAGACAGTTTTGTCGCCGCGACAATCGCGCCGTCGGTAATTTCAATACCGTGATGAACCTCGTAACGCTCTTTGAGACCACGTAAAATGGCAACGGTATCTTCAGCCGTTGGCTCTTCCACTAAAACTTTCTGAAAGCGTCTTTCTAAGGCTGCATCTTTCTCAATAAACTGACGGTATTCGTTCAGCGTTGTAGCGCCAACACAATGCAACTCTCCTCGAGCCAGCGCCGGCTTGAGCATATTGCCAGCATCCATTGCGCCATCCGCTTTGCCTGCACCAACCACCGTATGTAATTCATCAATAAACAAAATGACTCGGCCTTCCTGTTTCGCCAGTTCATTCAGTACCGCTTTCAGCCTTTCCTCAAACTCTCCCCGGTACTTGGCACCAGCAATAAGTGCCGCCATATCCAAAGACAAAACCTTCTTATCCTTTAATCCTTCCGGTACTTCGCCATTCACAATACGTTGAGCTAAGCCTTCAACGATAGCCGTCTTGCCTACGCCCGGCTCACCAATCAATACGGGGTTGTTTTTGCGGCGGCGCTGCAGCACCTGAATCGTGCGACGGATCTCATCATCACGACCAATAACCGGATCAAGCTTGCCACTTTCAGCACGGGCGGTGAGATCGACCGTATATTTATCTAGCGCTTCGCGTTTCTCTTCGGCATTCGGATCATTCACGCTCTCACCTCCACGAACATCATCGATAACGGATTCTAGGCTCGTTTTTTTTATGCCTGCTGTTTTAAAAATTTTCCCCACATCGCCGTTATCCTCGCAGGCCGCCAGCAACACAATTTCACTGGAAATATATTGATCACCACGACGCTGCGCTTCTCGGTCAGCCAGATTAAGCAGCCGGCCCAGACTCTGGGAAACTTGCACATCACCACTAAAATCATTCGCAACAGGCAACCGTTCGAGCGCCAACTGGAATGCCGTATCGAGATCAGCAACATTGGCTCCGGCGCGCTGTAAAATAGGCCGTGCGCTACCGCCTTGCTGACGCAACAACGCCAGTAGCAGGTGCGCCGGCTCTATCGCGGGGCAGCTCTGCCCAACCGCCTGCGACTGCGCATCAGCCAATGCTTGTTGCAACCGCGCGGTAAATTTATCTGCTCTCATGGGTTACCTCTTATGTCGTATCGACTTATAACGACGATTAACCGTTGCCCACTTACAGTGAGGATAACTTCTAAAATGGGGATGACGCTGATCAATTCAAGAGCAAGCGTCATACGCCCCTTATGACCATCCTTTAACACAGCCATACGCCCGAACGATGAAGCTCGCGTGATCATCACGTCGACACAGAAAAGAATCAGGAGAAGAAAAACGAATGTAGCTAAAAGAGCATCTATGAAGCCGAACGGCTCTAAAAGACTAACCCAACAACCAAATGATTGTTGCAAATCGGCCGGTCACACCCTCATGCCGAAACGAGTAGAACAAATCAGCGCGGCAATGCGTGCATAGATCGCCACCGCTAATTGACGTCACACCCGCCGCCAGCAGCCGTTGTCGCGCCAAAACACCTAGATCCATGCGCCAATGACCCGGGCCATCTGCAGAAAATCCGGAGGCGGCGCTCTGACTGTGACGAACAAAAGCCTCTCTAACGGTGTCATCGACCTGATAACAACGACAACAAATCGCTGGGCCAAGCCAAGCATGGATATCCGCCGTCGTACCGGCCAAGGCCGCCACACCGTTTTCTAGCACGCCGTCTAACAGACCGCGCCAGCCGGCGTGTAAAGCACCGACGGCACTACCATCGTTACGTGCAATAAGAACCGGTAAACAATCCGCGGTGAGCACCGCGCACGGCCGCCCCGTCTCACGCGTCACCGCACCGTCCGCTTCCGGCACGGTTTGCGCCTCTTCACTCGGCGCAGTGATAACGCGATTACCATGGACCTGCGTCAACCACACTGGCGAATGTGCACCGATCGCGGCACTCACCTGCTCACGTGCCGCCAACACTCTCTGCCGATCATCCTCGCAATTCAGACCAAGATTAAAACCCTGCCACGGCGGCGGTGATAAATCGCCGCGCCGCGTCGTAACACGCGCTTGTACGCGAGGATGTGGACACCAATCAGACTCATCACCCGCAGCATCAATCGCTTGCGGCGTGAACCAATTCTTGGCGAGCAACCCCTCGGCGCGCACACTCATATCTCTTCTTCATCACTCTTAAGGTCTGCCCGCATTTCCGCAATTAACGCTTTCATGTCATCCGGCAGCTCGCACTCAAACTCCTGATACTCTCCCGAAACAGGGTGTATTAAACCGAGTTTGCGCGCATGCAACGCTTGTCGAGGAAACGATTGAATCGCTTGGCGGAGCGCTTCGGTAGCACCAGCCGGAAACTTTGGCCGACCGCCATACGCCGGATCCCCCACCAAGGGGTAACGCTTGTGCGCCATGTGAACGCGAATTTGATGGGTGCGACCAGTCTCCAGCAACACCTTCACCCGAGTGTGCCCCCGGAATCGCTCTTGCAAGCGATAGTGCGTCACCGCGCGTTTACCGGTGGTGATCACTGCTTGGCGCTTCCGGTCGGTCGGATGACGACCAATCGGCGCGTCAACCTTACCGCCGCCCGTCATCACACCCACCACGATCGCTTCATACTCTCTATACAGCGACTTGTCTTGCAGCTGATCAACCAACGAGGCGTGCGCCTCTAAGGTTTTTGCCACAACCATCAAGCCAGTGGTGTCTTTATCCAGTCTGTGCACAATCCCGGCACGTGGCATATTAGCCAAGCACGGCGCATGGTGCAGCAGCCCATTAAGCAACGTACCTGCCGCATGGCCGGCCGCAGGATGCACCACCAAGCCGGTCGGTTTGTTGATCACCAACAGAGCATCGTCTTCATAAACAATCGGCAGCTCCATCGGCTCCGGGGCATCGTCAACCTCTTGCTCCAGCTCCGCATCCAGCGTCAGCACCTCATTTCCGGTCAGTCTCTGCTTTACCTTGCCGGCAGCGCCATCCACAGTCAGCTCACCGCTTTTAATCCACGTCTGCAGTCTTGAACGCGAATATGTGGAAAATAACTCGGCCGCAACCTGATCCAAACGTTGCCCTGCGAACTCGGGACCAACATCTGCCGATAGCTGAATTTTTTCTGATAAATCTTGTCTCATGGATACCCTGTGCCAGCCTATGGTTAAATAGCGGCCCTATTGTAGCGCCGATAAAAGAGAATCATGCGATATTTCATTTTTTTTATAGCCCTCATCGCCATCAGCGGATGCGCCAATCGCGGTAAAGACAACCGCGAGATGACCGAGACTAAGCACTATAAAGAGGCCTACGAGCTGCTCGAGAAGAAAAGCTATCTCAGCGCGATCGACGAGCTAGAGGAGCTAGAGGCACGCTTTCCATACGGTGATTATACCGAACAAACTCAGTTAGACCTGATCTATGCGCGCTTTAAAGCATTGGACTACCCTGAATCCGTCGCCCAAGCCGACCGCTTTATTCGCAGCTACCCAACCCACGAACAGCTCGATTACGCGCTCTACATGAAGGCGCTGGGCAACTTTTACATGGACCTCGGCCTATTTGACCGTATCTCCAAGACCGACAAAGCCGCGCGTGACCTCGACGCGATGCGCAATGCCTTCCAAGACTTTGACGAGCTCATTCAGCGCTTCCCCGAGAGCCCTTATGCTGCCGATAGCCGCCAAAGAATGGTACATATTCGCAACTTGCTTGCCGAACAAGAACTACGGGCGGCAAACTACTACGCCCGCCGCCGCGCCTTTATTGCCTCAGCAAACCGTGCTCAGTTTGTCGTTCGTCATTTTCAAGAGTCCCCAGCGGTCCCAGAAGCACTGGCCATTTTGAGCAAAAGTTATGAAGAACTAGAACAACCCGAACTGGCTGCCAAAAGTTTGGCGATGTTAAGCAGCAACTGGCCTGATTCAGAACTGTTTGATAAACACGGCGAAATCGACATTGACTGGTGGCCCAGCGCCCAGCGCAAATGGCTAAGCCTGATTACTTTTGATCTACTCAGATGATCAATTAGAGCAACCTACTTGAGCAAAACACTCAGGGAAAAAAATAAAAAAGGCCGGTAATTAACCGGCCTTTTTTATGCTCCATCGCGGATTCCCGGGGAAAGCCCGAAGGACCTTTTCTTACGCGGCTGCTGCGCTGCGTTTGCTCGGGAAAGATCGCCTGCAAGCAGCCTCCCACAAGGTGAACAGAAATTTGAGATGTACCTTTCTTATTCCGGGTCTCCCTGAGATTAGTCCCCGGGACGCCAGCCATTGGTAATCGGATAACGTCTATCCTTACCAAATGCGCGACGACTCACTCGTGGCCCCACCGCTGCCTGCCGACGCTTGTACTCGTTTCGATCAACCAACCGCACAATGCGATAAACCGTTTCTCGATTAAAGCCCGCACGAATAACCGCCTCAGCGCTGTAATCCTGCTCAACGTACAGCTCCAAGATCGCATCCAACTCGTCGTAGTCTGGCAAGGAATCTTGGTCTACCTGATCTGGCGCCAACTCGGCTGACGGGGGGCGATCAATAACCCGCTGCGGAATCAACGCGTAACCCGCCGCTTGGTTGCGATACACGCACAATCGATACACCCATGTTTTTGGCACATCCTTGAGCACATCAAAGCCGCCAGCCATATCACCGTAGAGCGTCGAATAGCCCACAGCCACTTCGCTTTTATTGCCGGTAGTAAGTACCAGCGAGCCCATCTTATTCGACAGCGCCATTAATAAAGTGCCACGACAACGAGCCTGCAGGTTCTGCTCAGTAACACCCGTTTCGGTGCCAGCAAACGCATCAGTGAGCGTTTCCATAAACCCTTCAAATGCTGGCGCAATCGGCAGCACTCGGTAAGCGACGTTCAAATTACGCGCTTCGGCTTCCGCATCCTCTAGACTCATCGCCGCGGTATAACGATACGGCATCATGACTGCTTCGACTTTTTCTGCACCTAATGCATCAACTGCAATCGCTAATGTCAGCGCCGAATCAATGCCACCAGATAAGCCAAGCAACGCACCGGAAAAACCATTCTTAGAAACGTAATCCCGCACCGCCAGCACCAATGCTTGATATACCGCCTCTTCATTCTCCGGAACCGGCAAGCGCTCGCCACGCAACTGCACCACTTGTTCGCCGGCACCGTTCGGCGTCAACGCGACATCGACCGGCACTAGCGCCTCATTAAAGCTGCAACCTTGAACTACCACCTCGCCCTGCGCATTAACCGCCATTGAGGCGCCGTCGAACACCAGCTCATCCTGTCCGCCCACCATATTGCAATACAAAATGGGCAGCCCCGTATCCGCGGCTCTCGTCGCCAGCTGCTCAATACGCTCAGCATGCTTATCACGACGATATGGCGACGCATTCAAATTGACCAACAACTGCGCACCCGCCTGAGCCGCCATACGCGCAGGCTCCGCGTGCCAAATATCTTCACAAATGGTCAAGCCTAATTTGATGCCGTCACACTCAATCACGCAGGCACTATCTCCTGCATGGAAATAACGCACTTCATCAAAGACACGGTAATTGGGCAGGCACTGTTTAAAATACTCTTGCGGCGAGCAACCCGGCCGCAAGTAGCCGGCCACGTTTACCCGACGGCCATTACGAATCGCCGGATAGCCAAGCACCACAGGTACCGTCACGTCCACGGCCAACGCCGTCAACGCATCCTGTATCCGGCTGTTGAGGCTCGGCCGCAACAGCAAATCTTCCGGCGGATAACCGGTTAGAGCTAATTCAGGAAATACCACCAACGTTGCGTCTAACCGGGCGACGGCCTCACGACAAAACGTTATGATCTTGGCTGTATTGGCTTCTATATCGCCAACGAGGAAGTTTCCCTGAGCGAGAACAATGCGCACGAATTTCGCTCCATTCACCTTTTCATTTCTGGAACAGGGATTGTACTCTCTAGCGACGACAATTCGGAGACTGTAATGGGGATTATCAGACTAGTATTACTTGCCGCCGCCATTTGGCTTGCATGGCGATTAATTAAGCAAACCTTTTTGTCCAGCAAACCGCAAAACGGGAACAGCGATACCCCCTCCCGTGATGACAACACGCCTGAAGCAATGCTGCGCTGTGATCAATGCGGCGTGCATACACCATCGAGCCAGGCATTTAACGTCAAAGGACACCACTTCTGCTGCGCCGAGCATCAACAGCTGTGGCTAGACCACCATGAACGCGATGAGCAATGAACTATCCTAGTCAGATGACAACAGATCCGGCGGCATCAGATCAAGTCGGTGCAAACCAAAGCCTGTGGACCCCTGCGAGGGTCTACGACACCTATCGCGTCCTGCTAGCATTTTCACTTGTCACCGTTTTCCTTTTTACCTGGCCACAACCCTTAATTGGTCAAAGCAACCCGGGGCTTTATCTCGGCACGGCCATTACCTACCTCATCATTACCGTTCTATCAGCTGCATTACGACATAGAATTAACGCTCTGCTACGCAGCTGGACCCCCTTACTACCGTTCGTGGCCGACGTACTTTTTGTCACCACACTCATTCATGCCAGCGGCGGAATTGAAAGCAACCTCGGTATTCTGCTGGTTGTGTCAGTCGCGGCAGCAAGCATTATTGTCCTCGGCCGCGGCGGACTCTTTATCGCCGCACTCGCAACTATTTCAATCATGTTCGAGCAGTTTTGGTTTAGCCTCCAGCTTAGTGGCACCAACCCGCTGCAACTCACAGAGCCTGCATTGCTTGGCGTCGCCTTTTTTGTTACTTCCGTTATCGTTCAACAAATCAGCATCCGTCTCGCTCACAGTGAAGCCATTGCCGAACAACGCCGCCAGGCTATCCATCAACTTGAAGCCATCAACAAACAAATTGTTGAGCGCATGCGCACCGGCATCATCGTACTGGACCCGCAATTTAACGTATTGCTTGCGAACCCTGCCGCCGACTTACTCTTTGAAAACGCGGCGCGACTGACAGGGACCGTCGCGCCAGCGCAACTCAAGGATCTCTATTACTTGTGGCGCGCCAACCCGGCACAACATCGCCCCTCGGCACAGTTCACTGCGACAGGCCCCAAAGTCATGGTGCGCTTCGCCAATCTCTACCTAGAGCCTGCGCCTTTAACTCTCGTATTCCTCGAGGACCAGCGCCACTTGGCCCAAGAAGCACAACAACTCAAGCTATCATCGCTAGGGCGATTATCCGCCACCATTGCCCACGAAATTCGAAACCCACTGAGCGCGATTAACCATGCTGCCGGCCTGCTCGCTGACGGCGAACAAAATGCTGAAGATCAACGATTACTCGAAATAATCCAAGCCCACGTTTCTCGGGTAAACAGTATTATTGATGACGTACTCAATCTTTCGCGCCGTCAATCTTCAGCTGCGCAACGCTACCCTTTACGAAAATCCACTCAGCGCCTAATGGAAGCGCTGGAGTCACATCAGCTAAGCAGTGCTCACGTGGCTGTCCGCGAAGACAGCCCTTCGCTAGAAGTACGTTTCGACCCAGATCAACTCGACCAAGTTCTATTTAACCTTGTCAGCAATGCATTCAAACACGGCGGCGACGACGTGCGCGTTGAACTCCTTAGCGGGATTGATAAACGCAACGGTTTGCCATGGCTTAGAGTTAAAGATAACGGCACCGGAATTGACGACACAGCAACACAGAATTTATTTGAACCATTTTTCACCACTTCACGTCAGGGCACCGGTCTAGGACTTTTTGTTTGTCGCGAACTGTGTGAAGCTAACCAAGCAAGACTTGACTATGAGCCAGCGACATCAGGAACCACTTTTGTGATTACCTTTGCTCATCCCGACAGGATGTTTCAGTAATGAAAAATCAAACACAGCAGCGTGTACTTGTTATTGATGACGAAGCCGACTTGCGCGAACTACTCGTCATCACTCTTGGTCGAATGAAGGTTAACGCCGTCGCTGTCGGGACGGTAAAGGAGGCAAAGCAAGCCCTCTCTGATGGCAATTTCAATCTATGTTTAACAGATATGAACTTGCCTGACGGAGACGGCCTTGAGATCGTTCGCCATATTAATCAGCACTTTCCTGATCTGCCGGTCGCCGTTATTACCGCCTACGGAAACATGGAAATCGCTACCGCAGCATTAAAAGATGGCGCCTTTGATTTTCTGGCTAAACCCGTTTCACTAGACCGACTGCGCCAGCTTATCGATGACGGCATCGGCATTGGCGAGCAAACCGCGTCGCCGATGTCATCCAGTGAGTTGACGGGTAGCTCCGCTGCTATGAAAACATTGCGTGAAAAAATCGAGAAGCTCGCTCGCAGCCAAGCGCCAGTTTATATCAGCGGGGAATCCGGTAGCGGCAAAGAGCGAGTTGCACGCCTCATCCACGGCCTTGGTGCCCGTCGTGAACGCCCATTCGTACCGGTAAATTGCGGGGCCATTCCATCAGAACTCATGGAAAGTGAATTTTTTGGACATCGCAAAGGCAGCTTTACTGGTGCTTTTGAAGACAGAAAAGGCTTATTTCGCGAGGCTGACGGCGGCACGCTTTTTCTCGACGAAGTTGCAGATCTGCCTCTGCACATGCAAGTCAAATTACTCCGCGCCATTCAAGAAAAGTCTGTGCGCCCTGTCGGCGACTCACGCGAACATTCCGTTAACATTCGCATACTCAGCGCAACCCACAAAGAGCTGCCCACTGAAGTTGCAGAAGGTCGTTTCCGGCAAGATTTGTTTTACCGCATTAACGTTATCCAAGCAGCCGTTCCCTCGCTCCGCGAGCGGCCGGAAGACATCCCCAACCTCATTTCTTTGCTAATTGGGAAGCTCTGTGAACAATGGCAAATGCCAGAACCCAATATTAGTGCCGCCGCACAAGACGCCTTACAGCGCTACGCTTTCCCGGGCAATGTACGTGAACTCGAAAATATTTTGGAGCGGGCACTCACGCTGGCAGACGGCAGCGCAATAGACATTCAGCATCTGCAATTACCGGATAACAGTGCTTCGGCAAGCCATGGACGAACATCTAATGGCGAACCAAGACGCCCGGATGACCTGCCGCTGGAGGACTATCTGCAAGATATTGAACGAGAAGAGATTCTCTCCGCCTTAGAAGTTACTCACTGGAACCGTACTGCCGCCGCCAAACGTCTCGGCATGACATTTCGCTCCCTGCGTTATCGTTTACAAAAACTATCGCTAGACCCCGGCGATGAAAAGGGAGAGGAATAAGCAGACACCACAACATTTTCATCTGGCGACTCTTGGCACATTCGCTGCGCCAACAACCTCGCGCTGCCTGGCGCGGCAGTTAACCCGTAGCGATAATGCCCTGTAGACACCCAGACTCGCTGCCACTCATCAATCACATCGATAATAGGCACGTCGCGTATACAGCCAGGCCGCACCCCAGCCCAATGAGCACACTGCCGCGCTTCTTTCAACGCTGGCAACAACATGAACGCAACCGTTTCTAACTTCTTCTTGGCTGCTAGCGTCGGCATCGTATCAGCACACCCCTTTTCGAGCGTAGATCCTGCGATAATGCGCCCATCTTTGCGTGGGATTAAATAGCCGCTCTCAGCTAACACCACATGGGGCAAGGCACATCCGGCCCCGTCAAACATGAGCATCTGCCCTTTTGCCGGAAATAACGCTTCGCCAAACTCGTCCGGCAATAACGCTTTAGTATGCCATCCTGCCGCCAGCACGACCTGCCCACAACGTACCGAGCCATCATCTGTACGCAACGTAACGCCATTACTATCAGAACGATAACTACGCACGGCTGAGGCAACAATCGAAACGTGATGATGGGCCAATAACAGCCGCAAGCCTTTCAGTAAGCGCGAATTTCTAACAGTCGCAACACCGGGCATCCACCAGCCCAACTCGCCCTGCCAATCCTGTCGGCTCATCCTCCTGGAATGCCGTACCGCCCAAGCGCTGACATCTTTATCCGAGTCGCTGGTCAGCACCAACATTCCCCTCTCCTCAACCTCAGGGTCAGGCCCACCAATGCTACGTATTTGATCAGATAAGTTGAGATAATCCCGCGCCACATTGACGCAGAGTGCGTTGGCTGCTGGTGAAAATTGCCAAGGGAAAAGTGGTGATAATATTCCGCCGCCAGCCCATGACGCAGGACTTTCCCCAGCATCATAAAGCGCAACACGAAGCCCCCGCTTCGAGAGCTCTAACGCCGACAGCATACCAATGACGCCACCACCAACAACCGCAACGTCTATTATTGGCTGATTACTACCAGAGGCCATTAAACCTTTACCCAAGCCGTATGAGCGATGTACAGATCTATGCGAGCAGTACTTTAAGCATGAGGAACGCGCGCCGTTAGGCGCGCACAAAGAAAGGGGAAGCTTATACCTGAATAGCCTTTACCACGTATCAGTACCCAGCGTACAAGAAGTATCGCTTGAAGTGTCATGGCAATTTTGCCCGAGACTATCGATCGCAAGCGCACCGCTTCCAGACATAGACGACTTTGGCACCGCTCGAATGGTTAACACACGACCCGCAGAAGTGATTGCGGGTGTCACTGTAAAGCTTTCCGAGCCTGACAAGGAGGGCGGCACAACCCATCCCGTATAAGTAAAATTACGCGCCCTGTATGCATCAGCGTCCGCCACAGCAGAGATCAGATCCGCCTGCAGACTTTTCACGTTCGTCCTCTGGACGTAACCGATATAAGAGGGGTAAGCGACCGCCGATATAATTGCGACAATTGCTACAGTAATCATCAATTCAATTAACGTGAACCCTTTTGCTCTTTTCATTGTTGCTCACCTTTTTCGCATACCTTACGGAATTATTGCATCGCATCTATTGCTGCGCTTATGTAGCCGCACTTATGCACAGAGCACCACTATACTGATTGATTATAGCAGAAGTATCTCAGCCGCTAACGTCCTTCATGCGGACTCCCACTCATAGTCAGATTATCCATGCGTACTACAAACGTACAGCACCCGCCGTAAAAACGTACAGCACTCAGGCGACGAAGCGGACATCTGCGTCGACGCACGCACCCTACCATGGCGCAAAACCGCTAGGGGTCGCACAATGAAAGGAGTAACGCTGCCGGAGCTAATCATCAGCCTCGCCATCATTAGTTTACTGGCTGTCGTCGGCAGCCCATCAATTCAACGCAGTCTCGACAAGGCGAGGGTCATATCAGCGACAAACAACATACTTGGCTTTATTCACCTCGCACGCTCTACGTCACTCTCCAACCGGCAAGTCTATCTTTGCGACGGGCACTATCACTGTGACGCATTTCGTAAGACCAACACGCTCCAGCTCTTACATCCACGCGCAAACAAAGACGGTACATCCGATCTAGATGTCTTTCAGGAACTAACGCTCCCCGCAAAAACGCACGTGCAATGGAAACGTTTCCGCGGTAACGCATTGCTGTTTCACACCGATGGTCGCACTCATTTCCAAAACGGTCACTTCCTGATTTGTGGGGAGACCGCCGCTCGAAAAATCGTCATGAATTGGGCCGGGCGCCCCCGTGTCGAAACAACACCTCTAGAAAACTGTAGCTAACAACTTAACGCCTCTCATCGTGAAAATATCAATCAATAGAAAGAAAAACGGCGGCAAATATGCCGCCGTTTTTCTAACCCAGATGCTAACTATGGAGCCGGTACAGGTACCGCATCAGGCTCGCCACTTTGCAACTGATGCCAGCTGCCTCGGCGAACACCCACCCCGGCAATATTGCCCGACTCGGCAACTTCCGCACCGATAACAATCAATACATTTTCGCCATCAGAGATTAGGGCAGGCGTAGGCGGCGGAACATCTTGCTGCAATGTACGTTTACGCGGCACAACCTCACCGCTAAGCGTTACGCCTTGCCCCGTCACCAAGCCAACAACATACAGATAACTTGTTCCAACCCGTACAGAACAGGCATCCGCCTCACCTGATGAGCCTGGCTCATATGAAGTGAAGAATATCCGGCCATCAAAGACCACCGGAGAAGCCGTTGCCTTTTCACCATCGTTTGCCAATGGCAACTTCCAACCGTTCATGCCGAACGTCGCCAGCGTGCCTTCAGATGAAAGCGTCGCCAAGTCAGAGCCCGTAAACACCTCTGCTGGGGCCTCTCCTTCTAACGCGCTGCTATCTTTGATGACATAAAAGTAATCATCAACCGCTTCATCTAGTGGGTGCGCGCGGTAGCCCGAGCCCATCGTCACATACAGCACCTTGTCGCCAGAGGTCTCATCCTGATGAAACGCAACAGCTGGTGGGTAGAAGAATCGGCGATTGCCGTCAGCACGAGTACTGCTCGAGAGCTGTGCTAATACGCGAACCGCCGAAGAGGTCACATTCGCATCGTCAAAGTCGACACGGAAAACCTGACCACCCAAGTCGCCAAAGTAGAGGTTATCTGCAACACCGTCGAAGTCGTAATCCACTACTGACAGGCCTGCTGGAATAGCCCATTTCATCGCCGACACTGTTGTCGAACCGGCGCCACTCTCATTCGCACCGGCGGACCAGAGCAAATCACCGGTCAATGCATTGACGACATAAATACTGTTGCCCATGACATCGCCGCTGTTGCGCACCATGCCCTGCTTAGAATCGTGATCTGCAGGGCTGTAACCACCGCCAAAGACCAACACAGGAGTCTTAACACTGTTCACCATCACTTGGGTGAGCGTCGGTTGAGACCAGGTCTGGCCAAGGCGTTCAAAGCCTGTATCACCACGATCAATCTGCCAAAGCAAAGACGGTGAGTTTAGGTTTGAAACGTTCAAGCCAAAGTAGCTATAGCCACCGCGACGCATACCACCATAAAGGTATACCGCTCTTGGTGCCGCAATCGGGGTAGCCCCGGGACGGCGCCATGGCGTCCAACTACCATCCATGCCGTAGGTCTGACGACTGTTATTAGCTGCCAGAGGCCGAGCATTCACCGTAAACTCGTCGGCGCGCTCCAACAGCTGTTTAGGCATGAATGCAAAGCGCTCCACCCCTGTCTGCGAATCAACCGCATGCATCATGCCCGCGTTAGTTGACGCGAAAATAACATTATTCTCTGCAGTGGTGCCGTAGTTCACCAACGCCGGCTCACTATGCAAAGGATCGCCCCAGATCACCTGCAACTGCGCCTTCAGGTCATCAAGCTGCGTAGACGCCGCAGGTAACCCAAAGAACGTAGGATCATTGGCATTATCCCAATCCAAGGTTTGCATCACACCGGCCGCATCAGTGTACTTCAGTGTGCGCGTACCTATGCGTTCACGGGCGCCACCTTTATTCACATCTGGGCCATCTGGGCTTTGCGCCTCGCTAGTCCAAAAGCTGGTTGCATTCGCAGAGAAATAACCTGTATCTGGATCAACAGCGGGACCGTCGACACCATGAATCGCGCCGTTCTCGATTTCAAAGCGTTTCAAGTTGCCTTTCCAAACACTCGATTTCTGCGGCTTAAAGACGGCGTAGTAAAGCTCGTTTAAATGCTGCAGACGGTTCATTTGGTTAACCGCCACACCTGGCGATGCAAAGGAACGCGAGTCTTCCGCAATCAAATCAAAGATGCTGTTAAACGCTGTCGCCAACGACGCCGCGTCCGTAGCATTGAATGTGCCATCTGCTCCATCGGTCGAAACAGAGCGCATGCTGCTTACGTTCGTACCCATGTGTAAACCGATGTTATAGGTCTTCACTGGGCGATTCTTCGCATTGCTCGCCGAGCTAGCAGGGGTCTGTTCTGCCCGATTCAAGTATCTGGAAATTTCACCCTGACACTGGTACGAACTATCACCACTGCAATTCACAAAAGAATGATTACCAGGATCATCACCGCTTGGAGTGCCATCAGTGAAAATCACAACGTGGTTAGTTTCGCACTCATTATTCAAGTTCATCGGCGAGACATAGTTGCCGCCAGAAACCAAAGGCTCGGAATTAATACACACAGGGCGCGCGTCACAAACTTCTTCTAATACTTCATCACGCTCGAAGAATCTCGCGTCACGCTCCTGATATTCCACAGCTCTCTGTTCATAAAGCGGATCCCGCATCTGATACTGACGCGTTCTCTCGCGGCAATAGCGAGTGCGGCCACTGCGCTGCTGGTCCCGCTCAAATGTCGACGTATCCACCTCTGGGCAGTTACGATCGTTCGCACCAGAACTGATGGTAGTCGTCCAATCAGACCAATTAAACCGACGGCAATCGTCATACCAAGTACTGCAAGTGCCTGCGATGTCGTACCAGTCGCCGTAACCATTAATCCGGCAATTGTTGTCGTATGTATTACAGGTTCCCGCAATAGCCTGCCAAGAGCCCTGGACTTCCTGACAAGTAGGCTGTGTAGAATCACAAGATCCAGCAATGTCTCTCCACGAGCCATACTCAGCTCGGCAGGTGTTCAAGCTCGGATTACATGTTGCAGGCGAAACAAGCTCGACATACTCGCCGTAGCCCGTCACCACATCACGGCAGTTATACTCTTCAGAACCATAAGCCACACATACATCACGATCAGAGCTGCTGTCATAATACGGAGACTTTCCCATCATATAACGGGCCAACTCCATATACGCCTCCGCGGTGGGCGTTCCGCCTTCAGGCGAGCCGCTGCCACTAGAGCTCGTTCCCGCCGAGTTAAGCGCTGAAACCTGGGCTTTCAACACCTGCTTGGAATCCGGCGTCACTTCAGTAACAGGCACCAATATCTCAGCGCCCCCATTACTGCCGTTGCGATATCTGAACCGCGACACACCGACGCTTACGCCATCCTGCACACCATCAAGCAACGTATTTACTGCGGTGACCAGCATATTAATACGCCGGTTTGTGTAGTCACTACACCAGTTAGCATTAGATCCTGTTGCGCAATAACGCATACTGCCGGAGGTATCCAGCAACAGCATGACGTTTGCCGCAGGCTTGTTTTCATCCTCGCTTGCAGCGGCTTCAGCAAAAAAGATTTCGCTGTCGTCCGCCCAAAGGGGAGCTGGCAGCAATGCTACCAAGACAGCAAGCACACCCAGTCGTAATAGTTTCTCGATGGTTTTCATACCCGACCTCACTGAATTTCGCTCGCGGGGATCATTCCCCGGCGAAGCGCGTTCTGTACATGCCGATTTTGCAAATCAACACTCGGCATGGTGCCGTTACCCTGAATCGACAATTCAAAATCTGCGAAAATAACGCCCGCTCCACCAGTGCTACTCACCTGGTTGCCTGGCGCTGGGGTAAACCCCGTTGTGGTCGTCCGCGTTTCCGCCTGAACCATGCCGCGCGAATCCATAAAATCACTCGTGCCGCATTCACTCTCGGTGCGGTAACCATCACCGGTCATACACCAAACAATCGTCTCGTTATTCATCATTCGAATCAGCTCGTCCATAGCACCGTTGCCGCCGTCCGCGCCCAACAAGTACGTCAATGTTTGATCAATTGCCGATTCAGCGCCTTCAAATGCCATGGCATCTAGTTGAGTACCCATCGCCATTTTTGCGGAAAAGCTGCTTGATCGCATGGCCGACACCCCAATGACGGAAATCACCAGCAAAATCAGCAACGCAACAATAAGTGCTGCACCACGCTGGCTGCTCCGATTCATCTCGCGTTTCATAAGCTCTCCCAATTCTGATTGCGTAACATAACCGTCGTGAAAAATGGACGACGCATCGCATTGTCTGCTGCGGTATTCACTGACCGATCAAGCACGTTCCAAGACTGAGCGGCTCGACTATTTGTCACCAATCCATCGACCGATAACAACAACCCAACTCGAATCGCCAACACCGGACGATTTAGCGCTACCGCCGATGCCGCCCCGACAAATCGAAACGGCCCTACCTCGCCATCTTCCGTTGTATCGACGCCATACAGTACGCGGAACGCTTCTATCCCCGGCAAAATCGCCATCGCCCCGCCAGCTGTTAAGCTGCCGTTACATGTCAGCTCACCGTTACCATTGACCGCATACGCATTCGTAATCGATACCGCCGTTGCGCTCGCCGTACCTTGGCAGTCACGCTGGCCCGTAAACTGAATAACTAAAGTATCAAAGGGATCTGAATCGCTACTGACCGGCGGTCCGCCGACCAGCACAACACCAGATGTACTAGCTACCACGTCACCGCTATAGCCAGCCTGCCGCAAATCCGTCGCCAAAAACCGCAATGCCAATTGGCCGTCTTCTTGAACACGGGAAGTAGCTTGCTGCGTTGCGAATGTTCTTTGGTTAACAGAGAGCAGCTGAATAGCTGCGATCGCGATTAGGCTGCCAAGCGTCAGCGAAATCATTAGCTCAACCAGACTAAACCCGCGCGTGCGAGCCATGCCTGCCGTTATGCCCATAGGGAAACGATCTCCATTCATAACCGCATCGCCTCCATAACCACACAAGAGCCTGTCGTATTAATAGCGTCACCATCCAAGCAAAGCGTTGGTGTCATTTCATCCCAGCTCAACACAACACAGCTAGGCGAAGGAATCCCTGTGCAGTCATTCTTCGCGGCTATCAAGCCGCCCGGCAAACTATTCGCTGCCACCCACGCCAACTCCGTAAGATCGGCTGCTGCCAACGCGGCAGAAGTACAAGCCGCAGAAGAGCATGCTGTGGGGTAAGTCCCCCCTGGCGCCTGAGTCGTGGTAGGCCAGAGAGCCATATTAAAATACGTTGCTCGAGCATCAGCATTGAGCAGAATGCGCTCCAAAGCATCAACAGCCACCAAAGTCGCTTGGGCTCTATAACCCGCTGCCTCAGCCCCGCGCAACGCCATCAGTTGCATGCCTGCATACCCTAAGACACCGACGGCCATTACCACCAAAGCAACCAGCACTTCAATCAAGCCAACACCACGCTGACGGTTCGCTCTATACATTGTTAACAGCTCCCTTGCGTATTGGTTACACGCCCTAATGCCGACACGTCGATGGTACGTAAATGGCTATCAATACAGAGCGTAAACTGTGCCGCCCCACCACTTAAAAATCCTGTCGACAAAAAGGTTAATGAGGTTGCCCCGCCGGCCTCTGCAACAGCAACAGTGCCCGGCTGAGTAAATGTCTGGTCCTGCTCTACCCGATCAACTGCAAGTGTCGCAACGGGATACTGATAATTCACCGTCCAGCCGTTAGTCCAATCCCCACCTTGCTCTTGAACAACAACATCAAGGCGCAAGTTAACCGCCTGTGTTCTCGCCGTATTCAGAGCAGAAACTAAGTCACCCGTTGCCCTGCGCAGCGCCGCTGTCGACGATGCCGACCGAAACGCTGGCATCGCAATTGCTGCGACGATCGCCATCAAGGTAATGCTGATAAGCACTTCCAGCAGCGTGAAACCTTTTTCTTGGCGACGCGCACGCGGACAAGAATGAGCTGAACACAAATACGACAACGCGATATCTCCTTTTACGTTTCGGTAAGATTAACGCGCCCAAAAGTAGGAGCAATGAGTACGAGATAGACGGGTAAGCCGTAACGCCGAACGGTAGGAAAAACGGAGGAATCACGGCGCCTAAGGCGAAAAGAGTAGAGCAAGAAGGGGGGCTTATTCTGATCCCTTGCGGCACATCAAGGAGACGTAAAGATACTGTTCACATCGCAAACGTGAACGGGGTCACGCTCAAGACTGCGAGTACTAACCAAAAACTTAACGCAAACCCTTCGGCATTGAGAAACGAATATTCTCCTCTCGACCCGGAACTTCAACCGGCATCTCGCCACCGAGTTCGCGCAAGCGATCAAGCACTTGGCTGACCAGCTCTTCTGGAGCGCTCGCCCCAGCCGTAACGCCTACAATAGACGCGCGCTCTAGCCAAGCAGGCTGTATTTCTTCAGGGCAATCGACAAGATAGCTTTTCGCACCACAGCGCTCCGCCAACTCGCGCAATCTATTCGAGTTGGAACTATTCGCGCTGCCCACGACAAGCACGAGATCCGTTTCCAGCGCCAACTGACGCACCGCATCCTGGCGATTGGTGGTCGCATAACAAATATCTTCTTTGCGCGGACCGAGAATCGCGGGAAATTTTACCCTAAGCGCTTCGATGATTTTTGCCGTGTCATCAACAGAAAGCGTCGTCTGGGTGACGAACGCCAACCGCTCAGGATCCTTGACTTCGAGCGCAGCGACACCCGCTTCGTCTTCTACAAGGTAAATATCGCCGCCAGCACTTCGGTCATACTGCCCCATAGTGCCCTCAACTTCGGGATGTCCCTGGTGGCCAATCAGCACCGCCTCACGGCCCTCGCGGCTGTAGTTAATAACTTCCATGTGTACCTTTGTTACCAGCGGGCAAGTCGCATCAAACACTTTTAACTCTCTGCGTTGCGCCTCGTCTTGCACTAGGCGCGCAACACCGTGAGCTGAAAAAATGACAATCGCGTCATCCGGAATTTCATCTAGCTCTTCAACAAACACCGCCCCACGCTGCTTTAAGTCATCGACAACAAAGCGGTTGTGGACGACTTCATGGCGTACATATACCGGCGGCCCAAATGTTTCCAGCGCGCGATTAACGATTTCAATTGCACGATCGACACCAGCACAAAAGCCGCGGGGATTAGCGAGACGAATTTCCATGAAATACCAACCTAACGCTGTCTGTACGACAAAATATCGCGGCCAAACTCACAAAACGCATTCGCCACTAACGAATACTGAGCGGCTGCTCCGACACATCGTGCTGAACCTCGAGAATCTCTACCTCGAACGTCAACTCACGACCCGCTAACGGGTGATTAAAGTCCACCTTAACCCACTCGCCTTCTTCATCCTTAACTTCGCCAACACCATCTTCATCGTCATTCTTAACAATCACGCCAGGCAGCTCCGCACCGGATGCGTCTTTAAAACTGACTACTGCACCTTCGCTTAACACCATGTCCGGCGCAAATTCGTGGCGACGAAAGTGCTGGATGTTATCGGGGTTGTGATCGCCGAAACCTTGCTCTGCAGCGATAAAAACACTGCGCTTATCGCCAGCCTTCAAACCATTCAGTGCTTTCTCAAACCCAGGCAACAAGCTTTCATCCCCCCAAACAAACGTTGCAGGCGCTTTACTAAATGTTGAGTCCAGCTCCGTACCATCCATCAGTCGGACGGCAAAATGCATTGTCACACGCATTTGCGGACCAACCCGTAACACAGCCGCGTCACTCATCGTTTTTCTTTCCTGCAAACAACATATCGACAATCAGCAAGATGGCACCCAGCGTGATCGCACTATCCGCTAAGTTAAACGCGGGAAAATGGTACGCCTCCCAATAAAAATCGAGAAAATCGACAACATGGCCGAGCATCACTCGGTCATATAAATTGCCTAACGCACCGCCAATAATTAGTGCCAATGAACAGGCCACTATTTTCTCACCCTTGAGTCGCAGCAACCATACCAGCATGATCAGCACCGCAATCGCCGCAACCGCCGTGAAAAAATAACGCTGCCAGCCACCAGCATCGGCAAGAAAACTAAACGCCGCCCCAGGGTTATACGCCAAGGTCAAATTAAAGTAAGGCAACACCGGTACAAATTCACCGTACTCCAATCCACTCTGAGCTAAATTTTTGGTCCAAAGATCTAGCCCGACAACAACAAGACTTAGTAACAACCACAGCGCGTTACGCATCTTACTCTGCACGACCGCCTCAGAACTCACCGCACCACGTTTACGCATAACGACGCACTTCTCCTGCACCATCCACATTGACGACACAGCGATCGCACAACTCCGGGTGGATCGCGTTTTGACCGACATCATCGCGATGATGCCAGCAGCGCGCGCACTTTGTTTTCTCCGATGCACTAATAAGCACTTTAAGCCCTTCTACGCTGGTCGCCGCCAAATCAGCGGGCGCCTGCGCCAGCGGCTTCAACGCTGCGGTTGAGGTAATTGTCACAAAACGCAGCTCATCGCCAAGATGAGTCAGCAGCGCGTTAACCTCATCTGAAACAAACAGCACTGCATCAGCAGCCAAGTTAGCGCGCACGACTTTATTGTTACGGGCATCTTCAATCGCCTTGTTCACGCCTTGCTTCACCGCCAACACTTGATCCCAAAACTCACGCCCTAATTCTGCGTTCGCCGGAATTTCAAATAAGCCTTGATACCACTCTTCTAGAAACACCGACTCGCCGCGCTCTCCGGGCAAGTGCTGCCAAATTTCTTCCGCCGTAAATGAAAGAATCGGCGCCATCCAGCGCGACATTGCTTCAGAAATATGCCACAAGGCCGTTTGGCACGATCTACGTGCCAAGGAATCTTTCTGCGTCGTGTACTGGCGATCCTTAATAATATCGAGGTAAAAACCACCTAAGTCGTCTGAGCAAAAGTGATGCAATTTCTGATAGACCTGATGAAAATGATAACCCTCATACAGTTCCGTGATCTCCGCCTGCAGTTGTGCTGCGCGATCAACCACCCATCGATCTAGCGCCAACATATCCTCTGGCTCAACCGCATTCTCTGCCGGCACAAATTCATTCAAGTTCGATAACAAAAAGCGTGCGGTATTGCGAATGCGGCGATAAGAATCGGCCATTTGTTTCAGGATATTCTTCGAAACACTCATCTCACCGCGATAATCTGTGCCCGACACCCATAGACGCAAGATGTCCGCGCCCAAATCGTTGGTCACTTCCTGCGGCGCAATGACATTACCCATAGACTTGGACATCTTTCTGCCCTGCTCGTCTACCGTAAAGCCGTGAGTGAGAACTGTTTTATACGGCGCAGCATTGCGCACACCAAGACTGGTTAACAATGATGACTGGAACCAGCCGCGATGTTGATCGGAACCTTCGAGATACAAATCTGCCGGCACAGATAGCGCGGGGTTTTGATCCAGCACACAGTAATGGGTGACGCCAGAATCAAACCACACATCGAGCGTATCCGTTACCTTGCTGTATTGTGCTGCGTCGTCGCCAAGCAACTCGTGCGCATCAAGCTCAAACCAAGCATCAATGCCCTGCTCTTCAACACGCTGCGCCACTTTTTCAATCAGCGCAGGCGTATCCGGATGCAGCTCAGCGGTTTCACGATGGACAAACAACGCGATGGGTACACCCCAGGTACGTTGACGCGAAATACACCAATCAGGACGCCCCTTTACCATGCCATCAATGCGTGCCTTGCCCCACTCCGGAAGCCACTGCACCTCTTCAATCGTTTCCATAGCGCGCTTGTGTAGGCCCGCCACATCCATGCTGATAAACCACTGAGCCGTCGCACGAAAAATAAGCGGCGTTTTATGGCGCCAGCAATGTGGGAAACTGTGTTCGATAACGCTACTTGCGACCAATTTATTCAACGATTTTAACGTTTCGATAACCACCGGATTGGCTTTGCTCACGTGCATGCCACCAACGTACGGCAAGCCATCGCGGAACACACCGCTATCGAGCACGGGATTATCGACTTCTAGGCCATATAGCTTGCCCACTACAAAATCTTCTTGGCCATGCCCTGGCGCAGTATGCACACAACCTGTGCCAGCATCGGTAGTTACATGCTCGCCAAGAATCACCGGCACTTCTCGCTCTAAGAACGGATGCGCCAACATTATGTTTTCCAAGAGCGCGCCTTTAAACGCCGTTGACGTAGTCGCATCCGTCAGACCCGCGCGCTCGACAACCGTTTCCCATAACGCGTCCGCAACCACCAGCTCAACCGAAACACCTTCGCGTTGTGCATTAACAACGACGTAATCAAGTTCGGCATTTAAGGCAACAGCCTGGTTGGCAGGCAACGTCCATGGCGTGGTTGTCCAGATCACGACAGAGGGAGCAACAACTTCAACGCCTGTGCGTACCGTGAAATCAGACGGGTGCAAAACAGAAAAAGCGACGTCGACGGATGGCGACTTCTTGTCATAATATTCAACTTCTGCTTCAGCCAATGCCGACGCACAATCTAAACACCAATGCACAGGCTTAAAGCCTTTAGTGACATGACCGTTATCGATCACCTTGCCTAGCGCACGAATAATATTTGCTTCAAAGGCAAAATCCATCGTTAAGTACGGATTGTTCCAATCAGCAAAAATACCTAAGCGAATAAAATCTTTTTTCTGCCCTTCAACCTGACGCGCCGCGTACTTACGGCATTCATCACGAAAAGTCTTCGCATCCACTTTTTGGCCCGGCTTGCCGACCTTCTGTTCAACTTTATGTTCGATCGGTAAACCATGACAATCCCAACCGGGCACGTACGGCGCATCAAAGCCACTCAGCGTACGTGATTTAACAATCATATCCTTAAGGATTTTATTGACCGCATGACCGATATGAATGTCGCCGTTTGCATACGGAGGGCCATCATGCAAAATAAACTTCTTGCGGCCGGAAAATTTTTCACGGATTTTTTGATACAGCTCTTTCTTCTGCCAATGCTCGATCATCGCAGGCTCTTTTTGTGCGAGGCCTGCTTTCATTGGAAAGCCCGTTTCCGGAAGATTTAGAGTTGCTTTGTAATCAGTGGTCATAAGAAAGATTCAATCTTTGTGGATGCCAAAAAATGTTCTGGCGTGATCGATGTCTTGCTGAATCGCAACTTTAAGCGCGTCCAGCCCGTCAAATTTCTTTTCTTCTCTCTGAAACTGGAGAAACTCCACTTCCAAATACTGTCCGTATAAATCGCCGTTATAGTCGAGCAGGTGAACCTCAAGACGATTATCCGTTCCGTTAACCGTCGGGCGAGTACCGACATTAGCCACACCTGGGGCCTGACTTAATCCCGCGCCACTCACTCGCACGCTATAAACACCGGCAACCGGCGACTGCACATGGCGCATAGCCAGATTCGCGGTAGGCGTATTGAGTTGCCTACCCAACTTAGCGCCGTGACGAACCCTGCCGCTAATGCGATAAGGGCGGCCCAACAAAGCTTGCGCTTGAGCAAGATCACCTTGCTGCAGCACCGCACGAATACGGGTGCTCGACACACGCTCATCATCGCGGGCACAGGTTGGAGTATCCGTCACAGCAAAGCCATGAGTTTGGCCGGCACGCTGTAAATAAGTGAAATCACCTTCACGGCCCGCACCAAAACGAAAGTCGTCACCAACCACCAAATGCTCGACGCCCAAGCCATCAACCAAGATACGCTGCACAAAGTGCTCAGCACTCTGACAACGAAACGCGTCGTCAAAGCGACAACACAGCACCTGATCGACGCCAGCCGCTGCCAACGCGCGCACCTTATCACGCAACGTCATCAGCCGTGGAGGCGCCGTATCCGGCGCGAAAAACTCCTGCGGCTGCGGCTCAAACAACATCACTGCAGATTTTAGGTTACGAGCCTCTGCCAGCTCCAACACCTGCTCAAGAATACGCTGATGCCCACGGTGCACACCGTCGAAGTTACCAATGGTGGCAACACAACCGCGGTGCCGCGGGCGCAAATTGTGTAATCCACGAATCAGTTCCATTCTTTACTCAGCAGCCGTTACGCAACGCACCTCGCTCAACCCTACTAGCTCCCTGTTTAGACTCAAATAGGGGCTCAACGGTTAGCGCGTTTTAGATTAGAGCGAACACCTGTTAAAGGTGAGCGCAGGATTATAAGGGTCAACGACGTAAGTGACGAGGCCTCAAGCCAAGCAGCAGTAGACAAATAAAGTAGCAACCCGCACCCGATGCCACGAGCACAGCGAGCCACCCGGCCCGCTCAAGCGCCGCTCCCGCATCCATCCCGATCCCCACGCTACCTAGATAGCGTTGCAGCCACCAGAGCAGCCCGGCCATTGCCGACGCCGAGACCAGCAAGCGCGCTAGCAATAGCGGCCAACCAGGCGCCGGCCGATAGACGCCTGCCTTGCGCAGGCCTTGATAGAGCAGCACGGCATTCAACCACGCCGATAACGACGTCGCGAGCGCAAGCCCAGCATGGTAGAAATGCCACACCAGCATCAGGTTAAACGCCATGTTGGCGACCATCGCAATAATACCAATACGCACCGGCGTACGCGTATCCTGACGGGCAAAATAGCCCGGCGCCAATACCTTTATTAGCATGAAGGCGACCAGCCCTACGCTGTAGGCCATTAGAGACTGTGACGCCCGCAACACATCATTGCCGCTGAACTCACCATACTGAAACAGCGTTGATAATAAGGGGGACGCAATCACCGCCAAGGCGACGGCCGCGGGCACACCAACCAATAGCACCAATCGCAACGCCCAATCCAGCGTCTGCGAAAACGCTTCTGGCGTTGCCGCCGCATGCTTCTTTGACAGGCTCGGCAAAATAACCGTACCGATCGCAATCGCAAAAATGCCCAAGGGCAGCTCGACCAAGCGATCCGAATAATACAGCCATGTCACGCTGCCCGTTTCCAAAAGCGACGCCAACACCGTATCCAGCAATAAATTAATCTGGCTCACCGATACACCAAAAATCGCCGGCGCCATTAGCGCCAAAATGCGCCGCACACCGGGATCCTGCCACGCCATGGTTGGCTTCGGCAGCAGGCCGAGTTGGGCCAAGAAGGGTAGCTGAAACGTGAGCTGCACCACCCCTGCCGCCAAGACGCCCCACGCCAACGCGACCGCCATGCGCCCTTCGGCAAACATCGGCGCAAGCAGCAATGCCGCACCAATTAGGCAGATATTCAACAGCACGGGGGTGAACGCCGGCACCGCAAAACGATTCCACGTATTCAGGATGGCGCCAGAAAAGGCCGTTAGCGCAATAAAAAATAAATACGGAAAGGTCAGCCGCAGCATCTCAACGGCCAACGCGCGCTTGGCGGGGTCATCGCCAAAGCCCGGCGCAAACAGTGTAATCAGCACCGGCGCGCCAACCACACCAACCATCGTCACCAACAGCAGTGCCACCCCCAGTGTGCCCGCAACGCGATTTATCAGCGCTTGCACGGCGCCCGCAACACCATTGTTTTTGTACTCGGAGAGAACCGGTATAAAGGCCTGATTAAACGCGCCCTCAGCAAATAAACGGCGCAAAAAGTTCGGTATACGGAAAGCAACAAAGAAGGCATCAGTACCCGCTGACGCGCCAAGCAGTCGGGCTAGCACGACATCGCGCGCCAACCCCAGAACACGAGACAGCAACGTCATCACACTCACTACCGCAGTAGACGCAACCAGCCCACCCTGCCTTTTCGGCGCGGCCGCAGGTGCCGCCACCTCAGCCTCTTCCCGCGCGCCAACCGAGTCCTGTTCCGACTTATCGTTTTGCTGACTCATTGACCTTTGACTACCTTTTTGTCATTCACGTCCGCACTACCACCCTCAATATTAAGTCTCTGACGAGATTAAGGCGCCAGCCCCCACGCACACGCTGGAGCCACGCTCCTAGCCAGCTCGGAAGGGTAGCGAAAGCACGGCACCTCCGCCATGCTTTCACACCGAGAACGGCCACGAATCAAGCGCTTAGCCCTGCCTTAACGCTCCATTGATCGAGAGCCTCAATTAATAGACCGTCAAACTGCGAAAAACACCCCCTTTTACGGCCTGATTCACCTTGACAATCAGAGGTCCCATCGGCATAGTTGCGGGCCTTTCGGGCAGGAGCTCTATGTGCTCCCGTCCTAATCGACTAAATTCATGCATGACTTATTACCAAGTCATGGATTAACCAGATACAGGAGCAGGACCTTGGCTAACTCACCGCAAGCGCGCAAACGTGCTCGTCAATCGGAGAAGCGTCGTCAGCACAACGGAGCAATGCGTTCCACTGTGCGGACTTACCTGAAAAAGGTAGACGCGGCCATTGCGGCCGGTGACCAGCAAGCTGCCAACCAAGCATACACGGTTGCAGTCTCGGTCCTGGACAAAGCTACCCGCAAAGGCAAATTCCATGTGAATAAAGCTGCTCGCTTAAAGAGCCGCATCAACACAAGAATTAAAGCATTGGGCGCAGCAGCCTAACCTACGCTTTAGTTTGGAACATGCTTGGCGAACCATAAAAAAACCGGCAACTATGCCGGTTTTTTTATGCCTGCCACTTTTACACCCTGTTGACACAGCCCCCGAAAGGAGCCCTCCAAGAACCCGTTTTGCTCTCTGCGGCAAACTGCCACATCGGCATTCGCGACATTCATCGCTATGCTGCGCGCCGACGGATAATCGCCCTGCACGCCAAGAAAGAAATCAAGCAAAGAACTTCAAACCAACGCACTCGCAGAAAGCGACCTCACTATGAACATTCGAACTCAACTTCACCGCCAGGGCTTACGCGCACACCGCAGTGTCATCTGGATCGCAGCATTTGCACTACTAAGCTTTTGTCTTTCCGGTTTACTCCACCCTCTAATGACGTGGACCGGCCCACGAGCGGCCACATACATTCCGCCCCAATCAAACTTTAGCCCCGCCGAGCTAAACAGCGTGCCACGCATTCTCAAAGAAAACCAAATCGAGGCAGCTCACCTCATCAAACTGGTCCCCTCTGCTCAGGGCAACCTATTGCAAGTCACCACCTCGACAATGCAACCAAGGCGCTACTTTTCTCTCAGCAACTACCAAGAACTACCACTACAGGATGAACAGCAAGCACGTTGGCTGGCCAGCTATTACAGCGGTCGTAGCACCAATGAAATAGTCAACGTATCACTACAAACTGAATTTGATGATGCCTACCCTTGGGTCAATCGCTTACTACCTGTTTATCGCGTTCAATTTCTCGATAGCACTACCGATACAACTAATGGCGATGGCAACGGCACCTTAACGCTCTACCTTTATACCGAACTAAACGCACTCGCGGGCATGACCAATATCTGGCGCACATCGCTACAACGAGCCTTTGCTTGGTTACACACATGGAGTTGGCTCGATAATATTAACGCCGTTCGCGTTATCTTTATGCTATCGCTACTTGCCAGCCTCGGCATCATGACACTGGCAGGTATGACACTTCTTGTCGCCGCCCGGAAACGAAAAATTCAATCAACAGTACGACGCTGGCATCGCCGCACTGGCGGGCTAGTCAGCTTGCTACTGCTCGCCTTTATCTCAAGCGGCAGCTGGCACCTTATTCAGTATGCCGACGCCGCGGACAAACAAGCCCTGCAAACCGTACCCGCCTTTTCTTTATCGACGCTCATTAACCCCTCAGAAGAAGAGGACGAATGGATAGACAAAAGCAAACAGGATAACGCCGGCGGTCCCACGCTACCGAACGCCAACAGCATTTCCTTAATTCTCGGACCGGAGAAAAAGCTCTACTATCGACTCGGGTTACCGCAAGAAAAACGTTCGCCTTCTTCAGCGAAAACTCATGACCACCATATCGCGGGCATCAGCACAGAACGCCCCGCTATTTACATTGATGCGATTACCCACGAGAAGGCCCCGCTTACAGATGAAATACTGGTGACCTATCTCGCCAACGCCAACCACAGCAGCGCGAGACAAGCCGCACCAATCCACACACAAAAACTAGACTCATTCGGCAACGGCTACGACTTTCGCAACAAACGACTGCCTGTATGGCGACTCGATTACGCCAGCGGAGAAAGTATTTTTATGGACCCCGTCACGGGAATGCGCGTAGAAACGATCCAGCAATCCGCGCGCGCGGAAAGCTGGGTGTTTTCAAATTTACACAAATGGAATGGATTAACGCCGATCAGCGGACGAGGCATCCGCGATTTGTTGATGGTGTTATGTATCACACTCATCGTCGGCCTTATGCTTGGAGGAATCTGGCTACGACTAACAGCCAAGTCATAACCCACAGAAAATGAGTTATGCCAACATAAGCATTACACCACCACCATATTGTCGCGATGAATTAATTCTTTTTCATTCATATAGCCAAGGACAGCCTGAATGTCGCTACTTTTGCATCCGGCAATTTTTACAGCTTCCGCTGCGTCGTAGTTTGCCAAGCCGCAAGCGATACGTTGGCCCTGCTTATCTTCACAGGCAACCATCTCGCCACGAAAAAATTCGCCGCTCACCGATACAACACCCACCGGCAACAAGCTGGCGCCGGTATCACGTAAGCGTGCCGCCGCACCGTCATCCAACACCAGCGTTCCGCGCATCTGCAAATGCCCCGCAAGCCACTGCTTCCGCGCATTAATCGGCGACGTATCCGGCAACAGCAATGTCCCAGGGTTTTCGCCACGGGCCAACTGCCGCAACACATCCGCACTGGCACCCGAGCAAATATTGGTGCGCGCACCACTGCGTGCCGCCAACTCCGCCGCACGCACCTTGGTAATCATGCCGCCACGCCCCAAGCCACTACCAGAGCCCCCAGCCACTTCATACAAATGAGGATCAGACGCTTGCGCCTCTTTAATCATTGGTGCCGACGCATCTTTACGCGGATCACGCTCATACAAACCTTGCTGGTCCGTCAAAATAACCAAACGATCCGCAACGACTAAATTGGCGACCAGCGCCGCCAACGTATCGTTATCGCCGAATCGAATTTCATCCGTCACAACGGTATCGTTCTCGTTCACAATCGGCACAACGTTTAAGCCAATCAATGTCTCGAGTGTCGAGCGCGCATTGAGATAACGTTTGCGATCAGACAGGTCATCATGGGTTAGCAGAATCTGCGCGGTGCGCAATCCGTGCGTTTGAAAACGCGACTCCCACGCATGAATCAAGCCCATCTGGCCAACGGCAGCCGCCGCCTGCAAGGCATGCACGGAATCGGGCCGAGACGACCAACCCAAGCGCGTCATGCCTTCCGCAACAGCGCCAGACGAAACAATCACAACCTCGATGCCGGCCTGCTTAAGCTCAACAATGCGATCAACCCAACTTTGCATTAACGCACAGTCGAGCCCCTGACCATTATTGGTCAACAAAGCACTGCCAATCTTAATTACCCAGCGGCTGTTACGCGCCATATTCATTCCGCGATCATTTGATCATTAATTGTCTTACGCTTGAATCACACTGCTTCTAAAGCCATTACTGCTCGTAAATGATATCCATATCGTGATCGTCGTCATCATCAAATTCATCGTCACCGAAATCGTCACCCTCTACGGTCTTGCCGGCTTCACGATTCTTACGAGACTGCTCTTTCAGCGCTTGTACTTTTTCGCGCGCTTCTTTTTCTAAACGGCTACGCAACTCCTGCTGCTGCTCTCCGTACGCTTCATCTTCTTGCTCACGTAAACGCCGCTCTTCAATCGCATTCATCAAAGCAAACACTAAATCCTGACAGCCATCACCGGTGGCCGCCGAAATAATAAACACGGGGCCAGTCCACTGCAGACGCTCAACAATATCCTGACAAATCTCGTCGCGTTCTTCATCCAGCACAAGGTCTAGCTTATTTAGCACCAACCAGCGCTCTTGCTCAGACAGGGCCGACGAAAATTTTTCTAGCTCACCCGCGATGGCGACGGCACTAGCAACCGGGTCAGATTCATCCAGCGGCGCAACATCCAACACGTGCAATAATAAACGCGTGCGCGCCAAATGCTTAAGAAAACGAACCCCTAACCCCGCACCCTCCGCAGCACCTTCAATCAAACCCGGAATATCTGCCATCACGAAACTGCGGTAACGATCCGCTTTCACCACACCCAAGTTAGGCACGAGAGTCGTAAACGGATAATCGGCTACCTTAGGCTTTGCCGAAGACACCGTACGAATCAGCGTACTCTTACCGGCATTGGGCATGCCAAGCAGACCAACATCCGCCAATACTTTTAGCTCTAAACGTAAAGCACGCGACTCACCCGGCGTACCTTTCGTGGTTTGCCGTGGCGAGCGATTGGTGCTGCTTTTAAAATGCGTATTGCCCAAACCGCCTCGACCGCCTCTGGCCAACATGATCGATTCGCCATCGCGGGTCATGTCCGCCAGCACTTCCTCGGTATCAACATCAATCACTGTCGTGCCCACCGGCACGCGCAGCACTACGTCCTCAGAAGACTTCCCCGAAGCCTGTCGACTTTTACCTGCGTCACCGGTGTGCGCACGAAATATACGGTCATAGCGATAATCAATCAGCGTATTAATATTGCTGTCCGCTTCGACAAAAACTGAGCCACCAGAACCGCCGTCGCCGCCATTCGGTCCGCCATACTCAATATACTTCTCGCGCCGGAAGCTCATGCAGCCATCCCCGCCCTTACCGGCGTGAATTTCAATAAATGCTTCGTCGACAAATTTCATTTTCGTCTGCCTGATCAATTGAACCGGAGGCCTAAAAATTGACTCCGTTAATAACCGCTAGTTTAGCGGGATTTCGAGCTAGGTTTAGCAATAAAAAAGCCCCGCGGGCGAACCGGCGGGGCTTTTTTTGATTCAAAGAGAATCAGGCAACCGGTTCAATAGTCACGAACCTACGGCTATGCGGCCCTTTCACTTCAAATTTAACACGACCTTCTGCCTTAGCGAAGATAGTGTGGTCACGACCGATGCCAGTGTTGCTGCCGGAATGAAACTGCGTTCCGCGCTGACGAATAATGATTTCGCCCGCTTTAACCAACTGACCGCCATAGCGCTTTACACCAAGGCGTTTACTTTCTGAATCGCGACCGTTACGAGTACTACCCGCGGCTTTTTTATGTGCCATTGTTCAAATCCTCCGTTAATCCGCCAATCAGGCCTTAATGCCAGTAATTCTTACCGCGGTGAACCACTGACGGTGGCCCTGCTGCTTGCGGTAATGCTTCCGGCGGCGGAACT
This sequence comes from Gammaproteobacteria bacterium, assembly GCA_018067045.1. GTDB lineage: Bacteria > Pseudomonadota > Gammaproteobacteria > Pseudomonadales > Alcanivoracaceae > JARGPN01. The sequence continues at coordinate 11,112 of JAGPVL010000003.1, read as the reverse complement.
TAATAATACGAATCTTATCGTGACGACCTTGCTCAAGCACTTCAGCGGTAACGGTTGCACCGCTAACGCGTGGCTGACCAACAGTGATATTCTCGCCATCAGCAATCATTAATACTTCGTCGAAGCTAACGCTTTCGCCGGTAGCTGTTTCCAGCTTTTCAATTTTCAGTACATCGCCTTCTTCTACGCGGTACTGCTTACCACCGGTTTTAATTACTGCGTACATCTGAAACATCCTCAATATATAAGTCCCCAATGGCGGACAAACCACGTTCTTAACGAACAGGTGCCTCTTGGCTGGCCACGGCGACGAGTCAGGGCCGCGAATTCTAAGGGATTCAGCGCCGCTGGACAACTATTGATCGCTGCTATTTTACCCGGCGCCGAAGAGGTGGCAGCAGGGGCAATTGGCGCCGCGGCCGAAGAAGCCTCTTTATCGCCGCGCTACCCCTGCAAAATGATCACTCTGGCGCCTAACCTGCAACGATATGCGCCATTTCCCTGCGCTCGCTTGACTCAACGGGGCCGACTGTTAGCATTGCCGCCAACTTACGTCGGAAGCCTCCATGGATTTCAAATCTATCTATTCAGTCGTTGCTGACGACTTCGAAGCTGTTAATCGCTTTATCGCCGAACATCTCGACTCCAGCGTCCCGCTAGTGCGCGAAGTCGGTGAATACATCGTCAGCTCCGGCGGCAAACGCCTGCGCCCGCTGGTTTCGGTATTAAGCGCTCGCGCCTGTGGCTACCACGGCGACCGCCACGTGGACGTTGCCGCCATTATCGAGTTTCTACATACCGCAACGCTGCTGCACGACGATGTCGTAGACGAATCCAGCCTGCGCCGTGGCCGTCCAACAGTTAACGCTGTGTGGGGTAACGCCGCCAGCGTCTTGGTGGGTGACTTCCTAATATCCAGGGCTTTCCAACTCGTAGTCGCTGTTGGCAACCCCCATCTACTCAACATTCTCGCCGATAGCACCAATATCATTTCCGAAGGCGAAGTACTGCAGCTACTCAACTGCCGCGACCCCAATACAGATGAAGAGCGCTATATGCGCGTCATTCACCATAAAACTGCAAAGATGTTTGAATCCGCTGCTGAAACGGGCTCCGTACTCGGCGAAGCAGGCGACAATCTAGCGCTGCGACAAGCGATGGCCGCCTATGGTCGACATCTCGGCATAGCCTTCCAGCTTATCGATGATGTGCTCGACTATATTGGCGACGCCGATGAACTCGGCAAGAACGTCGGCGACGACCTCGCCGAAGGAAAGCCGACGCTACCGCTCATTTACACTATTCGCGAAGGCTCCGCCGAACAGGCCGCCATGATTAAAGATGCCATTCGCACCGGCGGCCTCGACAACTTGCCATCGATTATCGACACCGTTAAACAGTCCGGCGGGCTTGAGTACACGATCAACAAAGCACGTGAACACACCCAACTTGCGATCGAGTCGCTTGCTCCAGTACCCGCGTCAGCGTACAAGGAAGCCCTGACAAACCTTGCCAAGGAAGCAGTTAGCCGTAACTTTTAGCGCTGCCCCGTTCGGTTCAGCGCCCACCTTCAACTAACTCATCACGTTAGGAGATTTTTACTATGACGCTTACGCGCATTCTATTTGCTACCGCCATTCTATTCACTCTACAAGCTTGCGCGCTCAGTCCGCAGATGGTCGAGCTCAAGCCCACCGCCGACGTGACCGCACGCAACCTCGGCAACAACAAACCGATCATTGTGTCCGGCACGGATCAGCGTGACGCCGAAGCATTTGGAACCCGCGGCGGCATTTATGGCAACACCAGCCTGATACGCCCCGCCAACGACGTCACCCAAGGCATTATTTCCGCCACGCAAAAAGGCCTGCAATCACAAGGATTCAACGCCTACACACCCGTAGAGGGCGCGACAACGATTGACGTGCGCTTAAAAGAGTTAAGCTACGTCCCGGAAAAAGGCTCAGTGGTAAACTCTGTTGAGGTAAAAGCCATCATTGAAGCCGCCGCGCGCAATGCCGCTGGAGACGAATATATTGGCACTTATCGCGCCGGAAATGTTTACCAACAGCCGCTCACACCAAGCGCAGAACGTAACGAAACCATGATTAACGAAGTGCTGAACCGCGCCCTAAATCAAATGCTTATTGATCCTAAGCTACTGAATTTTGCTGCTGCGCAGTAACAATCCGCCGCGTTCTTTGCCCCGCAATGGGCGCGGCAAGTAATATAAAAAAGGGTGTCACACAAGTGACACCCTTTTTTATATTTACCTCATTGCAACCCAGCATACTCCGTAACCCCCAAACATTAAGCCCTCTCAACGAGACCCCGCAGTCTCACCGTCTAAGTTCTAATCCGGTCAGGAGCACGCCTAAACGGTGCCACCGTAGACGGATCATGGCTTTCATGCCACGCCTGACGCGCCTGCCAAATTTTTCGATAGCGATAAAACGGTACGGTTGGATAAAGATGGTGGACAAGATGATAGTTTTGCCAGCATAACAAAGGCGTTAGCAACCATTCAAAACCCGCACGTAAATGCGTCGCCTGATAGGGCGCATCGGCATGTTCGACATCATGCGGCCAATGGGGAAGATACATAAACACAGCGGCAATCAACCACGCCATCAAACGTGACGGAATAAACCACAGGAAAATTACTTCCATAGGATAAAAATAGCCAATAAAAAACGCTAAAGACCAGACCCAAATGGTATCGCGCACAGGGCTACCGACATCAAAGTCGTTAAAGTATTCTTTGCGGCGGAGATAGAAAATAAGATAATAAAAGTCCCACAAAAACCATATCCAAAGCATTTTAAACGGTGCTGTCATTGTCCAATGATCGGGATCACGCTCAGGATCATTGGCAAAACGGTGGTGCTGCATGTGCATAACACGAAGCAAGCGACCGTTTGAGAAAGGGACAATTGGCAGCAAAATAAACCACATAAAGAAATCATTTAGCCGATTGCTTTGCGTCATCGATCGATGAATTGCGTCATGAATAGGGCTAAACAAGTAATACATCGCCACGCAGTTCATCACACAAGCGCCCCATAACGGCATAGATCCGGCCAACACCAGCACCCAACTAGCGTAAATTGCCGCCAAGCACGCCAACATCAACATAATCGTTGGCCACGCGTACATAGGGCGGGCACGTAGGCGCCGAAATGCTTCTGGTAATTCAATCTCACTCGCCACAGACCTTCTCCGTTTTAGACCCACGTGTTTCCACTAAGAGCATCAAGGCCATTACAAGCAGCCTGACCGGACAACATACCAATACAGCAGCCAATCGCCGACAAGGTCATTGTCCGCTCGCAATCATCCGAAGGCACGAGACAGAAGAGGGAATATGTAATGTTGCTGCACAGAGATCCCTACAATCCCGCTGCTCAGACCAACCAATGACCGCGCTCAACCGTCATTAGCCGGTATGATCCACACGCCATACGTGATACAAACATAGTCATATGTCTCATGACTCTTGTCTCATGACCCTGCGGCAGAAAACATGACCGAACACTCCGATATCGCCCCGCGCTGCCAGCGCGCCTTTCTCTCTCTACTGGAACAGCAGCCCTTCAGCGCTCTGCGCATGGCTGACGTCGCCAAACTGGCTGGCACCTCTAGGCCAACGCTTTACCGTCACTTTCACAGCAAAGAACAATTGTTTCGCGCTTCAGTAGACGGGCTATTCGATCAGTTCTACGACCAAGCGGAACCCTATTTAGAACAGTTCGAAGACAGCCTTTCACTAGTGGTGAATTTTCTCGCCTCCAGCGTTGCGTTTCAGCAGCGCGCGCTCATTCAAACACTACTCAGCAGCGGCGCAGATGATCTTTTTATCAGCCAGTTACGTAAATACTTTGCTAGGCTCCTAGGCACACTGTTACGACAAAAAAACATCAAGCCTTTGCGCCAGTCAGATGTCGACATCATCACATCAATGCTAGCGGGAGCCTGTTTCTACTGCCTGAAAGAGTGGGAGAAGCACGGCATGCAGCAACCTCCCAAGCAAATGGCCAAGGTACTCGCCCATCTTTTTAATGGACAACTACTTTCACTTATTGAAATCGATAAGAGCGAAAAAAACCATTGCCATAGCAGAAACAACCGCACATAAAAAAGCCCTGCTCAGCAGGGCTTTTTTATGTGCGGTTGCAAATCTAACATCAGCTAAATGAACTAAAATCCGGTTTGCGCTTTTCCATAAACGCCGACATTGCCTCTTTCGCTTCCGGCGAAGACAATCGCTGAAAAAATAAATCACCTTCAACCTGCATGTGCGACTTCAATTGATCGAGATAGGGCGCTTTAAGCAACTGCTTCGTCATGCGCACCGCCGCTGCCGGCTGGGCAGCCAACTGGAGTGCCTTCTCGCGGGCCAGTAAAAGATACTCTGCATCCTCTGCCAATTGATTGGCGATGCCTAACCTGACCGCCTCTTCACCACTAATGGTTGTACCAAGCAGCAACAATTCCGCAGCACGCTGGTGCCCCATAATCATCGGCAGCAACATACTCGACGCCGCTTCAGGGCAAAGCCCTAAACTGGCAAATGGCATTTGTAGTTTTGCCGAGCGAGCAACGTAAACCAGATCACAATGCAGCAACATCGTCGTACCGACACCTACTGCAGCGCCATTCACAGCCGCAACAACAGGCTTCTTCATTTCAACCAGCTGACGCAAAAAACACATCACCGGCGCTTCACGCCCTTCAGGTGGATTGCTTAAAAAATCCACCATGTCATTTCCCGCAGTAAAGCAATCCGCCGTACCAGTAATTAACACAACGCGTGTTGCCGGCGTCTGCTCTGCCGTGACCAGCGCCGCATTCATTGCCGCGTACATGGCGTGGGTCAGGGCATTCTTTCGATCGGGGCGCTGAATGGAAATCTCCATCACTCCGCCACTTTCACTCACCTGAATTAGCTCAGACTCTGACATTACTTACATTCTCCAAAAAGTGGCCCATGCACTCACTCATCATCACGCTGGGTAACAACTGTTATCGCATCGTCTAATGCGCTCGCATGGACTAAAATAGGGCGGCAACATACAGAGCAATCCTCGTAATAAGACTGCTCAGGCACAGAGCCGTCTATCAACAGCTCAATCGGTTCACCGCAATAAGGACAACTAACCTTTGCACTCTCAAGCACAACGGTAACTCAAACGCTGGCGCATCTCGCTCAGCCAGCTCGGCTCCTCGCCTTCAGAGTAAGGCTCAACCACACCATTACCCCAGACGGGACCAGGCCAACACGGATCCGCTTCATGGCGCGCGATAACGTGTATGTGCAGCTGCGGAACCACATTACCTAACGCTCCAATATTCATTTTGAACGCACCCGTCAGCGCCTGCAGGTTCAGCGCACAACGATTAACCAAATCAAGCAGATCATGCTGCAACGACGACTCAAGCTCATGCCACTCACGCACACCCTCTCGCTTCGGCACGATCACTACCCAAGCAAAACGCTGATCATTCATCCAGCGAATCCAGCAGTCGGGCGTTTCTCCCAAAGAGTGAGTATCTGCTGCCAACCGTGAGTGCAACTCAGCCACCTGCGGCTCCCATCATGCCCGCAGGTCCAAGCAGTGATATGCCGCCATCTAACGCAACAACCTGGCCCGTCAAATAGGCCGTAAGCGGGCTTACCATTACTGTCGCCATCTGCGCCATTTCCTTCACGCTAGCAAAACGGTTGAGTGGCAATAAACGTTTAATATTGTCGCCCTGCCCAGCGGAAACCAGATCGCCGCCCACCGTGCCCTCGACAAAACCGGGCGACAAAGCATTGATGCGGACGCCTTTACGGCCCCATTCCAATGACAAGGTTTTAATCAACATATCAACACCTGCTTTTGCCGCACATACATGCGACTGCATTGGCATCGCCATTTGCGACTGCGGCGCGGTAATCGCCAAGCAACGCACATTGCTTTCCGCAAAGTGCGCAGAAGCTGCCTTCAAGGTATGGAAAGTACCTTTTAGATCGATATCCACCACCGAGGAAAAACCATTACTACTAATCTTATCAAACGGCGCCATAAAATTACCCGCTGCGCCAGCCACCACCAAGGTGTAAGGGCCATACGCCTTAGCGCCCTGCTCGGCCGCCGCAGACATCGCCTCAAGATCACGAACATCGGCGGAGATGCCCATCGCTTCACCGCCCGCTTTACGAATCAACTCGCATGTCTCATCGAGCTTCTCTTGACGGCGACCTACGATAACAACCTTGGCGCCATGCGCCGCAAACATCTGCGCTATCCCTTGGTTAATACCACTACCCGCGCCTGTAATAAACGCCACGTCACCTGAAAATAAGCTTTCAGACAACCAATCACTCCGCATATTTTTCTCTGTCACGCTTTTCTCCGTCACGAAAGTCTCCCTTATATATAATTAACGACGATAATCCGATGGGCTTTTTTTCGTCCAGCGTCGAAACGCGCGGGCGAAATTTGACGCATCTGAGTAGCCTAACTGAATCGCAATTTCATCAACGGTATGATCCGTTTGTGTAAGAAACTCCACTGCCAACCCTTTGCGAAGATCATCAAGAATGCGCTGATAACTCGTACCGAGTTGCTGCAGCTTTCTTTTTAATGTGCGCGAAGACATGTGCAAGTCTGATGCACTCTCCTCAACACTGGGAAACCGCCCCGCTTCACTTAAAATAATCCGACGCACTTGCCCAAGCAATTTTGGCGGAGACTTAATCGACGCCAGCTCTTGTTCGCATTGCGCCGCCGCCATATCGGCAAGACGCGGATCTGCAAAACGCAACTTCTGCTCCAACCGCTCAGCGGGGAAGCGCATCTGATGGTAAGCACAATCAAAAAGTACTTCGACCGGCATAATCGGTCGCATACGGGCAAAGTATTCCGGCTCAGGAAATGCGAAACGCAGCTCGCCGTCCAAGTAACTCTCGCCAAGAAGATGAGAACCAATAAAGTGCAAACTACTGAAGAAACTTTCGATCATAAATGGCGCGATATCATTGAGCGCAACCATCTCGTCAATCTGGACAACAGCCGTATCACCCTCAGTAAATAAATGCAGCTCCACCAAGGTGCCTCGTGTGCGCATATACTTAACTGAAAGCTCCAAGGCATCCCTTAACGTCTCACTGCTCATGGCGGCATAACCAAGAAAGCCGTGAGAAGACAGTCTCAACGTTGCCCCAAACTCCCAGCCAAGCCAAGGCGCATTGGTTAACGTCAACGCGCGACTCACTGCCTGCTCATAAATATGCATGGGCAACCGCGCACTCGGGTTACGCCAATCCGTTGGCGTAAGCAACTCCAAGCCCGACAAAAACTGTTCTTCCGTCACACCGTATTTGCCAACCATCTTAATAAGCATGGGCAAGTACTCTGCTGACACGGAATACTCATCTGGATTCATTTTTAGAATTGTCATGACTCTCTAACACTCCAACGGGCGATCACTTCTGCGGTGAGCGCCACTTCAACTACGGGTATCACGCGCCATTGCGCCCCGCACAGGCAAGCGTCGCAAAAAGACCGATGGCTCAAAATGACTGAGCTTGACGATAACCATTCCCGCCTCAAGGCGCAAGCACAACGTCCAAGACACCGCGAACCCTCAGTGCGGCAGTGGAGACATAAATTGTCAGTATTCAGCAGAATTTGCTCCACAGATCGGAACCGTCAAAACACAAAAAAATTAAATCCTTTATATATCAAACAATTACAATACTGGCACGACTGGCACAGATATCGCTTTTAGTAGGATGTTGTTAACTAGATCACACTAGGAGTGCGCAATGGGACAGATCATTCAGCTAGCCGAAGTTGCACCAAAGACAGCCCTGGAAAGAATCAACCGCCTCACGGGCCTTGATTTTGACCGGTGCCCAGAGTCACTTCTCTGCGCAATGGAGAAAGACGATGAACCCGAAGAGATTGAAGAAATTGATGATGCTGATTACGCGCTGCCTTCCGGCGGAGCACTCGGTAGGTAGACGTCAGTACGCCGAGCCCAGAATGCTGAATGGTGCGCAAAGAAACGCCGACACGAAGGCCGGCGAAAGTACATTATTAGGGGTAGTAGGCAAAGGCCACTTACAGGCTAATAGTTTGAAATGAGCTTGTGCTCTTTTTGCACGGCACTGCCACGGCGCTGAACGAATAGCTCATCGACATTAAAACGCATACCCTCATCAGAAAGCTGTAAGACGACATGCATACGCGCCACATCGCCGGTAATTCGAGTGCGGACCAATCCAGACATCAGTGCACTACCATCACCGTCTACCGCCGTTCTATCGACCATCGAGGTGTGCTCCCCGGCCTCATCTTCGTACACCAGCACTAACGCTAGGTCACCGCTAGCACCAGAAACGCGAATCCAAGAGGCAACGTTCAACTCCACCTCCCACACTTTAAGGCGTGGAGGGCGATTCTCTTCCCAAATACGGGCCGGCACACTGGCTATCACGTTTTTAATCATATGGGCATCAACTCATTAAAAAACACTAGTCCGCAGTCTACGTTGATATAGCTAGCACCTGCCGTGCGCCATGTCGCCCTCAAACCCTGAAGCAGTTCACACAAGGGCACATAAGCCCCCAAAAGGTTTGCCTGTATTATTGTCCAACACTGATCACTCCAAGCAGCGCCTCAGTCGCTATCCTTCACGCTGATGGGCATTCGCGCGAGACGACCCTGTCTTTTACTTCACTTTTTTCACTTTGAGGATATACCCATGGGCGAACTGAAAAATTTGCGCACACAGCAAGAGCAATTACTTAGCCGCGCCAAAGCGCTGAGCAACAAACTGTATCTGGCTGGCCTCGGTGCCGTCACCAAGGCCGAAAACACCTCCAACGACCTGCTTGACCAGTACGTTGCTTCTGGCAGCGCTGCGCTTGGCGAAAAAGCTGAAGGCAAGCCAACAGCCGTACTAGCAAGCCGTGGCGCACTAGAAGCCGCCAAAGAGCTAATCGAAACTGCGCCACAGAAGCGTAAAGCTCTGTATGAAAAGCTCGTTGCCGCCGGCAGCGAACAGCGTGGCGAGAAAGCGGAAGACACGAACGAATTCGTCCTAGCCGGCCTTGGTGCTGTTCTGACTGCTCGTAGCGAAGGCGAGAAGTTTTTTAACGAGCTGGTTACAACCGGCGGAAAGCGCGCCTAACCACTACGCACGTTTTAGAACACTCTTTTGAGGGGGCCGCCAGGCCCCCTTTTTTTGTATTTGGCTCGTCCAACCATTGACCTCACCGCTCGACCGCAGCAAATTGAACCTTACTCTTTCATCCTCGCAACGTAACGATCGGCCACAGCCCTCCGCCAGCGTTCTTCGAGCAACAATAATAATGGGCAACAGATCATCCGATGAGTGATAAGCGCGACAAAAAACTAGCCAAAGCATCCACACCAACCAGCCGCTTAATGCGACTTACTGGCATGACAACCAGTATCGCAACAAAAGTCGCTGGCCATCAGGTCAAGAAGCTCTTTCAGAATGAGCAAGCCATCGCCCGTGACAGAGAAAAACTGATGCGCGATGTTGGCCGCCAAGTTGCTAGCACACTGGGCGAAATGAAAGGCGCGGTCATGAAAGTCGGCCAAATTGCATCACAGATGCAAGACCTCTTGCCCGAGGAAATCGCCGAAGCGCTAACTGTTTTGCAAAAGGCCTCGGCGCCGATGCCCTTTTCAATAATACGCCGACAACTTAAACATCAGCTTGGCGACGATCCAGCAAATCTCTTTAAAACATTCGACGAAGTACCTTTTGCGGCAGCCTCCATTGGCCAAGTCCACAAAGCAACCACGCTGGACGGAAGAGAGGTGGTGGTAAAGGTGCAGTACCCTGCCGTCAAAAGCTCCATCGACTCGGACATGCGCCAACTACGTAGAATATTGCGGCTCGGCGCGCTATTTAAAGTGGATGAGAAAACACTCGATGCCATTTTTAAGGAAATAAAGGAGCAGCTCGACGAAGAGCTAGACTACAAAAAAGAAGCGCAGAATATTGTTCGCTTTCGAGAATTCCACCGCAATGATAAGTGGCTAATTATTCCGGAAGTTGTCGATGAACTTAGCGCAGATCAAGTGCTAACGCTTATCTACGAGCCAGGGGATGACCTCGATACGATTGCAAACAACACAGCTTACAGCCAAGAAACGTGCAACCTTATTGGCGAGCATCTGTTTGATGCCATTCGCCGCCAGATGTTTGAGCTACAAGAAATCCATTGCGACCCACACCCAGGGAACTTCGCCTTTCGTCCAGACGGAACTCTAATCATGTATGACTTCGGCGCCACAAAACGTGTCGCCAGCGAAGACTTAGTATCACTCAAAACACTGATGAGGGCCGCCTATGAGAGCGATTACCGCGCGATTGATCGCGCCCTGCTGCAGCTCGACGTGCGCAAAGAAAACAGTCCTGAAATCGAAGATGATTTCTATCAAACATGGATAGAATTATTAATACCACCATTTGCAAAAGAGCCATTCAATTTCGAAACATCGAGACTGCATATTGATCTTATGAAGGAAACACGAAAAACCCCATGGCGCTACCTTGAATCCTTCCAGCCATCGCCTCGAACGCTATTAATCAATCGTATTTTTGGTGGGCACTATTGGACACTTGTTAAACTTGGCGTAAATACGTCATTCCGTGAAAATGTGGAGCTTACACTGCACGAGTAAGCTCGCAATAAGCAGATTTTGGATTGCGTGGAAGCCGCCGCTCACGCCTTTCGTATCTCGACAGGCACACCGTTTAAGACTGCCATCCCTGTAAGCATCTCGACGCTCTGGGTGCCGATAACATCATTGACGCTGACGCCAGCATGACGCTGGGCAACCGCCAGACGAACGCCCTTACGACCATGTCCCCAGCCATGGGGAATGCTCACAACACCAGGCATTACATCATCAGTAATGTTCACTGGCAGACAGATAGTCCCTGCATCACTGCTAACAAAAACCAACTCCCCATCGGAGACCGCCAACCGCTCAGCGTCTGCGGGATTCAGCATGGCATCACATCGCGTCTTACCTTTTACCAAACGACGACTGTTATGCATCCACGAATTATTGCTGCGCA
>JAGPVL010000044.1 GCA_018067045.1 Gammaproteobacteria bacterium | reverse complement strand
GCCTTCGCACTTAATACATGCTCAACATTGTACAAATAACTACTCATTGACGAGTTGAAAACTTGTTCAAAGTTGATGTTTTTGCAAACCCAACTCTAAACAGGTCCCCACACGTTTGTCTGCCTGATTGTTAAAGAGCGTCAGGGATACCCCCTGAAGAGGCGGCCATTCTACTCACGCACCCCTCTGTGTCAAACGTTTTTTAAAAGAAATATTACTTACTTGAAAATCGCCTTTGCGATCTGCTTCTTGCCTGCCTGAATAACAACCACATCGCCTCGACGGAGAACATGGTCAGCCGCGCACTTCTCGCCATCAACAAACACAGCGCCGCGCGCAAGCACATCCCGCGCCGCCGCACCATTCTTTACGAGACCAGCCATTCGCAGCACCGTACCAATGGGGAGCTCGCCAGCCTCACCCGTGTCGACATCCACTTCCGGTACATTTTCAGGTATATCGCCAAGCTTAATTTGATTACCCGCGGAGCGTGGCGCAGCCTCGGCCGCCGCCTCACCATGAAAGCGCGTCACCAGCTCCATCGCGAGCAGCTTCTTCGCTTCAATAGGGTGGCCTGCTTCTTCAGCCTTCGCCTTGAGTTCACCAATATCACTTAAGGGCAGGAAACTCAGTAGCTCAAAGTAGCGCCATACCAGCTGATCCGGCACCGAGAGCACTTTGCGGTACATCTCCCCCGGAGCATCATTCACACCAATATAGTTACCCAGTGACTTTGACATTTTCTGCACACCATCTAAGCCCTCAAGGATCGGCAGCGTGATGCAGGTTTGCGGCGGCTGACCATAACTCTTCTGCAGGGTACGCCCCATTAACAGGTTGAACTTCTGATCGGTGCCGCCAAGCTCGACGTCCGCCTTCAACGCCACCGAGTCATACCCCTGCACCAGCGGATAGAGAAACTCGTGAATCGCGATCGGCTGCTCGCCCTTGAAGCGCTTACTGAAGTCATCTCGCTCCAGCATTCGCGCAACGGTGTACTGCCCAGCCAAACGAATCATCTCAACAGCGCCGAGCTTATCCATCCACTCCGAGTTAAATACGACCTGAGTCTTCTCGGGATCAAGAATCTTAAACACCTGCTCCTTATAGGACGCCGCATTGCGCATAACATCATCGCGACTTAGCGGCGGGCGCGTCACACTCTTCCCTGTCGGGTCGCCTATCATGCCGGTGAAATCCCCAATCAGGAACAAAACCTCGTGCCCCAGCTCCTGAAATTGTCTCAACTTGTTAATCAGCACCGTATGCCCAAGATGCAAATCCGGCGCGGTTGGATCAAATCCAGCCTTGATTCTCAGGGGACGCCCGCTCTTTAGGCGCTCCACAAGCTCCGATTCTTGGATGATTTCCTCAGTCCCGCGACGAATAAGCGCCAACGCATCTTCCAAACTCGCCATGTATACTCCCGTCACAAATGTCAGTGGTGGCGCAAAAGGGCGCTATTGTAGCACTTGAAGGCCACAGCAAAAGCCGGTTATCTTTCAATCTAGTTGCCTTACTGACACCTTTTAAACCAGCCACTTAGGCTAACAAGCTAAAGTTATCTATAAAATGAGCCAGCTTTCATCAGTTTTTCTATTCTTAATACGGCAGTTTCCCAAGGGACACCTGCTTGCCACGCTATGCCTTGCCGGCGTCGTTGGTTTTGCTCTGATCGCCCCCGGCGCAGGCAATTCGGTCACATCAAAAACAACCCTGGACCTTAGCCTTCCGTCTCCTAGCGAAAAAGCCCCCATCATTGAAATACCGGCTCGACCATGGCTAGAAGCCACTGTTCGTAGCGGAGACACCCTTGGCAAGCTGCTCGGCGATCGTGGCGTCTCTGCCACAGCGATTCATGAATTGATGAGCAGCAGCAAAGAAATCAAGCAACTCGCCAACATCAAACCTGGCGACATCATTCGCCTAGAGAAAAATCATATCGGCCAACTTATTGCTGTTCAGTACCAGCCCACGCGCATTAAAACAATCACAGCCGATAGAATCGACGGCAACTGGGTTCTAACAGAAACTCAACGAAACTATGAACATCAGATCAAATACGCCAACGCCGTGATCGACGACTCGCTCTTTCTCGCTGGCCAACAAGCTGGCATGAGCGACAACATGATCATGAAGCTTGCAAATATTTTTGGCTGGGATATTGATTTCGTCATGGACATTCGTCGAGGCGATCACTTCCGACTACTTTACGAAGAGTTATTTCTCGACGGAGAAAAAGTCGGGGACGGCAACATTGTGATGGCAGAGTTCTGGAATCAAGGGCGACAGGTAAACGCCTTTCGCTACGAATCCCCCGAAGGCGGCATTGATTACCTCGACTTAAAAGGGGATTCACTGCGCAAAGAATTTATTCGCACACCCGTATCGTTTACCCGCATCAGCTCGCGCTTTAGCACCGGCCGCTACCACCCAGTCCTACATCGTGTGCGCGCGCATAAAGGCATCGATTACGCAGCACCGCGAGGCACCCCCGTAAAAGCTGCAGGCGATGGAAAGGTTTCTTTTGCGGGCAATAAAGGCGGCTACGGACGCGTCATCATTATTCAGCATGGCCAGAGCTACAGCACGCTTTACGCACACCTTAACAGCTACGCGAACGGCGTACGCTCAGGCAAGCGCGTCAAACAAGGACAGGTTATTGGCTACGTCGGCAGCTCCGGCCTCGCAACAGGGCCGCATTTGCATTACGAATTTCAATTAAATGGCGTACACAGAAACCCCCTCACCGTACCGCTACCTAAAGCGCGCGGCATTCCCGACAAAGAACGAAAAGAGTTTCTGATTTACGCCAATAAACTACGCAATCAGCTCGCTCTTTACGCTGAGACATCTGTGCTCGCTCAAAATGAAAGCAATTAGCACCCATTACATCGGTCTTATGTCAGGCACCAGCCTCGACGGAGTCGACGCTGTCATAATACAAACAGCGCCAGCTTTCAAAATGATTGGCGCTGCTGCCCAAGATTTCCCCGCAGCACTACGACAACAACTCGTCGATCTATGCAGCCCAGGTGAAAACGAAATAGAACGAATGGGCATAGCGGATATCGCACTTGGCCACTTTTATGCGGAATGCGTTAATTCCTTGCTCGCGAAATACAAAATCCCCGCCAGTAGCATCAGCGCCATCGGCTGCCACGGCCAAACAATCCGACATTGCCCAGGAAAAGGCGGCTTTAGCCTACAAATCGGCAGTGCCGACATTCTCAGCAGCAAGACATCCATCACGGTCGTCAATAATTTTCGCAATAAAGATATGGCGCTTGGAGGCCAAGGAGCACCACTTGTTCCCGCATTTCATGCTGCAGTCTTTGGGCAGAAAAGTGGCACTCGCGTCATTATCAATATCGGCGGCATGGCAAATATTTCTGTTTTAAACGGCTCCAAGATCAGTAGCGGCTACGACACAGGCCCAGGCAATATTCTGCTCGACAGCTGGAACATGCAGCACCAGAGCACGCCGTATGACAAAAGTGGTGATTGGGGGGCAAAGGGCCTCATCAATGACGCGTTACTTGCCGCACTACTGAAAGACGAATACTTCTCGCGCCTACCACCGAAAAGCACCGGCCGAGAATACTTCAATACCAATTGGCTAAATCAGCATCTGCGTGGTGACGAAGAACCTGTAGACGTCCAAGCAACACTGATCGAACTAACAGCGAAGAGCATTGCCTCGGATGCGTTGAAGCATCACCCTAACGAAGTCTTTGTGTGTGGAGGTGGCTTCCGGAATTCCTTTTTAATGGCACGACTACGCGCACATCTAGGCAATATAGAATGCCTAGGGACCGACGCACTCGGAATACACCCCGATTGGGTAGAGGCCTGCGCATTCGCCTGGCTCGCGTACGCGCGAATCAATCAGAAGCCAGGAAATGCACCCTCCGTAACCGGAGCCAACGCTGAAGCAATTTTGGGTGCGGTCTACTTGGCGAATTAAATTCGGCGCACCACAAACCGATCAAACATTCGCACTAAAAAATGACATTTCTGTATTTCATTCGTCAATCACTCGGCGTTAATCACCGGCCATGCCATAAAATCAGTTCGCCAGAAGCCACTCTGTTGGTAGGCTGCCTCAATGCGCCCTGCAACTGACAGTTTCACAAGCCCTTGATCAAAACATTGCGACAACTGCTGGCTGAGTGCGTCAGTCAAAGCTAACGTATTTTCATTCAGCGCGTTATGACGAAATGCAAAATGTCTCGCTCCCGGCAACACCACTCGCGCACCAATAACAGGATTTAACGCAACGCCTAGGGCCACCAATCGATCGTGCCCCGACGGAATCATCGGAGCCAACAACATATCCGCCTTGCCGCTTGCCACCCAACGCAACATCGTTGTCCAACCGTTCACATCATAATGCTTCAGAAACGGCAGGCCTTGGAGCGTCAACCAGTCCTGCGCCCAATGAGAAGAGGACACAACAGAGTAACGCCCCAAATCAGAGCGATCATTTAATAGAACTGGATTATTTTGCGCAGAGTAAAGCGCTGCGACGAACTGACCATCAGGAATGACCGCCGTCGACAACGCTACTTCAGATGAAGATATATCGCGCGCCCATACGGTTGTCGCCGCGGCATCAATATGCCGCTCGCGCAACAACAACAAGGTGCGCGGATAGCTATCTACCTCTAGCCACTCCACCGACACATCACCACAGCCGAGCGCCAAAGCTTGTCGAAATAACGCCACTTCAACAACATCGCGACGAACCCCGTCACCAAGATACGAATCCACGTTAGTCACATCACGATTACCAAGCCAACGCCGGTAATCCCCTAGGACATCACTGGGCACAGCAACAATAAGTGACTGCGCCAAGCTGACCCCACAGAGTCCGATCAACAAGAAAACAAACAAGAATGCGCGCTCCACAGGCCCTTCCTAGCAAGATCAGTCATGCCAGACTAGTACTGAATGCGGCTAGCGGTAAAGGCTGACGAACCTTAAGACGGGGGGAGGGTTAGAACAGAAAGAGAGAAAAGAAGGCGCAACTTAGACCGAGCAGAGCGCCCGCGACAATGTCAGTCGGAAAGTGCACGCCCAACATGACCCGTGACACACCCACCATCGCCGCCAACGGGTATACCACTGGCGCACATAATGGATAATAAGCGGTTAGCAGCGTCGCCATGACAAATGCACCGGCAGTATGGCCAGAAGGAAAGCTAAATTTATCGGACGGCTGTATAAAGGCCGACAAGCTATCGATTGCATCTGCTGGGCGAGGCCGACGAATCAGGTTCTTTAGTAGCAGATACACCGGCAGCTCTATCAAGAAGGCAAGCAAGGCGCCAGCCAGAAAACTGCGCCCGCTGTGCACCTCAAACAGAGCCAACAGCACACCTAGAACAACATAGAGAGGGCCATCCCCCAAACGAGAGATCACTCTAGCTACTTGCGCAACACCGCGCGCATTCGGCCGCGAAACGACCCAGCCCAGTGCGCGCGTATCATAAGATGTCATTACTTCAACAGTTCTGCTCTTTTTTATATTCATGCAGCCACTCTAGAAAAGAGCTGTGATCGCTAAATGACAAAAATATGACTGTTTTGTGAAAGCCCACTTCAGTCGAACAACAAGAACCAGAGTCGAAAGGCTCTCGAACAACCCTAGCGCAGCACGACAGAATACTTTTTCTCGAAATCCCGCTTTGGTAGATTTCCCGCACCGCGCTCGCGCAGCCGCCACGCCTCGACATTAAGCTGCAAGCCCCCACCGGATTTACGGTGGAAGGAGACCGTCATAAAGTGCTCACTGGTGCGCTCGCGCGGATAAACAAACGACAACGGATGCCCCTTACGCGTGGACACCCGAAAGCGCTTATCATATTCCACCGCCACAGAAGGAACGCCCTCCACCTCAATGGCATTTGGGTCGGGAAATTTCCTAGGCTTGCTGTTCGCCGTCGCGGTAGCCAGCCCATTAAGACCGGTTAAATTAGACAATGGCGACGCAATAACCTCAATTAAACGACCTCCTTTATCGCCCAGTGGCACACTCGCGATACGACCGTAATGCACATCCCCGCTCAGCAGCACAACATCATGTCCGCTGTGCGCCAAAGCCTGAACCAACCTTTTATACTGCCCAGGAAAGGAAAGCAGGTTTCTTTCCATGCTGTTTTTCTCGACGATCAATGGCTGAGAAATAACTAACACGCCAGGGCAGGTTAAATTTCTCGCCCAATCGGTAACTTGTTTAAAACTTTTCTCAGGAGAAAAGCCTTTTTCTTGACGTTCCGTACGAAAGTCCGCAAGGCATATCGAAAGATCTTCACCGATAGAAAAAATATCAACAGGCTTTGTTCGCTGAATATTTGTCACCGCGTCGCGAGCGGCCTTTGTCCAGGCACGGCGAATCGGCGCTATTTTTAATGCCAAAAGAGTTGGCAAGGGCGAGTCATAGAACGGGTAATCATTCCAATATTCATGGTCGTCTGGCAACATCCACGTGCCGCCACGATTTAAAAAACTCCCCAGCGCCCGCCAATTCTCTGCATAATCATTGGCAACACGCTCACGAATTTCAGATGAGACAGGACTTAACGAGTCAAAGCCGATATCGAGGTAAACCTGATCGCCGGTCAGGAAAGTAATGTCAGGCTTTGCCGTATCGGGCCCACGTTCATAAAGAGCCTTATAAGAAGACGCCGCATGCCCTCCATCACGATTCGGAAAAAAACAACTGCCTAAGCCAATAACAAACGGCTTCTCATCTGCGGCAGGAATACGCTCAGGCAGCGTCGTAAAGTAGCCCGAACGAAGATCTTGCCAATAAGCAGGCAAAATACCGACAAGACTATCGACGTGACGAAAAAATCGCGCCTCATAATTTACTCCTGCCCGAAGACCGTCAAACTCATGAATGTAGAAAAATCGCTTGCACATGTAGCGAAACGGCCGCTGCCAATCATCACGCTTGATCTCATGAATTTGGCGCGTACCGTCTGACGCCGTTAACTCTATGCGCGCCAGATCCGGCATTCTTAAGTCGGGATATAAAGTACCAACCCATACTTCCGCCGTATTCGCACTCACACGGTGAATGGCAAGCGTCCATTTACTCGTATCCGTCGCGGCAACTTCGAACTGACTCATTTAGCGATCCCTGCTTATTTTTTTGATTGGAGACAAGATTAGCGCTACTGCAGCGGAAATAAATACTGCCATAACAGTATTATTTCCGGTTCCGTCCATACTGATCGTGACTCGATACCCATTGATCGGACACGATTGCCGCACTCAAGGATAGCTCCCCGCACAGCACCACCGCCGCACAGATCTCGGCAAACTTAAGCGCACGCTCCTGACCATAACAGTCCATGACTTCAAGACACTCGCGCTGAGTCGGTAGCGCGGTACCACCGCCGTAGGTGGCAACAATTAAGGAAGGGATCGTCGCTGAAAAATAGTAATCGCCATTCTCTTTAAGCTCCGCATAGACATAGCCAGCGGATGACTCAGCAATATTAGCGACATCCTGACCACAAGCGATAAACATGGCCGTTAACCCATTGGCAAAGTGGGCTCCGTTGTTAACCGACCCCGCCATCATCGCCCCCATATTGCTAAGCTGCCGCTGTTTAAACAGTGCCTCCCCAGAGGTATGCATAATAGATTTAAGCATTGCCGCCGGCAGCGTAATTTCTGCCACAACTCGCTTACCGCGGGTATGCAGGCTATTCACAAATGAATGCTTTTTATCTGTATCAAAATTCGCGGCCAATGAAAAATGCTCTAACCCCGCGAGCTGCTGTGCAAGGATCCACTGACACGCAAAATGCGTCGCCTTGCTGACCATATTTTGCCCAGCAGCATCGCCCGTCGTGAAATTAAATCGCAGCCAACGCATCTTTCCCTGGCTGTACTGCTCAATATCACGCAGCTTTCCTACGGCCGTGGTCTTCTCTGCCTCTACCTTGATTGTTTCGAAATTTGCTGTCACCCACAGACCAAAATCTCGGGCATAACGAGCATTTTCGAAAACAAAAATGGGGGCACGTTGCATCGCCTCATCAATAACCGTACAAGTTATGCCGCCCGCTTCTCGCGCCAAACGCATGCCGCGGTTGTAACTTGCCACCAGCGTCCCTTCGGTTGTTGCCATCGGCACATAAAAATCGCCGATGGCATGCTCCCCGAGCACTTTAATAGGCCCTGCGAAACCAATAGGCACCTGCGCGACCCCAGAGAAACTTTCAATGTTGCCCGGTAAAACATCAGGGTCGAACGAATAGGCGCCAACATGATCAAGCTTTGCACCGGTTTTATCGAGAATAAACTGGCGCCGCTGCGACGCCATCTCGCGACTGTAATCATTGTTTTTATCGCGCGGTAATTTTTGATTCGTCATGCCAACTCCGACATTTGAGCGAATTACCGGCGCAAAGGCCGGAAAAAAAATAGGGACGGAGATACGATCCCGCCAAAGTAGGTCGCTATGGATACCACGTCGGCACCGGCAGAACAATTGCAGATCCGCAGCAAAGCCAAAACGGCAAAGCCAACGTCGCTGATTCGTGACGAGTGATGTCTGTTGAGGAAGGGCGAAGACGTCTAAATAGAGAAGGAGGAGCCGCAGCCGCATGTGCTAGTGGCATTCGGATTATTAACGACAAAACGTGAGCCCATTAGCCCGCTGTCATAATCCACTTCAGAGCCACTGAGGTATTGCACACTCATGGCATCAATCAGCAAGGTCACACCACCATTTTCGACAATGGTGTCATCTTCTTTCGTTTGCTCGTCAAAGGTAAAGCCGTAAGAAAACCCCGAACACCCCCCGCCGGTGATGTAGACGCGTAACTTGAGGGCAGCGTTACCCTCCTCTTCACGCAACTCATTCACTTTTGTTGCAGCACGGTCAGTTAAGGTTAATAGCGACTCAGTCATAACGCGTAAACGTGTACCTTTAATAGAGGGAGCGAAGGAGCCATATTCCAATACCCGACCAAATCAGTCAAGTATTGACTGCTACTGCCGTCACTGTCACGGCTTGCCGCGACAGTGACGACAGCGCTATACCTTCGCCGCGGAGCCTTTAGTGTCACCCTTATCGGCGTTACCGATGTCCGCAGCACTCTTCACCTGATCGGGGCTGGGCAGATGCTTGCGTTCAGCGCTTTCACGCACCAGCTTGCCGTTCACCTGAGCCCCCATCACCATCTCAATCATGGTGTAATAGACATTGCCTTCAACCACAGCCTTTTCGGCCAACTCAAGATGCTCGGCCGCATGAACATCGCCGACCACCCGGCCGTTTACGACCACTTTGGGCACATGAATTTCACCCTCGACGAAACCGGATTCACCGATCACCAAACGACCGCCGTCGCCCGTCACGGTGATACTACCGATCACCTTGCCCATGACATGCAATCCGCCACTGAACTCCACATCACCGCGAATTTGTGCGCTCGGCGCGATCAGCGTGTGATCTGAATAATTGGTATGGCTACTTTTTTTATCCCGCCCAAGCACTATTCTTCTCCTGTAACTGCCAAATGAAATTGCGTTCTACTTTTTCAGGTCGACGACCGGTAGATACCGCCTTAATGGTTAACTGATCAGGCTCAACACCGTCAGGGAGGCTAAGTCTGCCACTTAACTCCTGAAAATAACGGAACTTGAACCGCGTTTCCGCACCCTCCGCCAGCACTTCACTGCCGTTTAGCCGAATAGCCTCTTCGCCCTGCCGACCACTTAGGCTCAAACTATAATTACCACTAAGATACCCACGGTTGTCACCCACTTGAGTCAACACCAGTCTAAACGTGTACATGCCAGGTGTTTTCGTGGCAGCTACATCGAGTTTTTCAATGCGCAATCCACTATCTCCAGACCCGGGCGCCATCACGTTTTTATAAAACGCCACGGCCTCATCAAGCTCAGCGATCTGGTCACGCAAATCTTTAATTTCTGTTCGCACGGTTTCTTGAGCCTGCAACGACACCTCACTGTCCGTGCGCTGCATGGCCAAATTGTCACGCGCTTCTTGTAGCTCGCCTTGTAGAGCCACGACTTGCACCTCCAAAGCCTGCGCCCTGCTCGTATCCATTACACGCGCATGATTCGCGTAAAACTCGCCCGCGAAGAATGCTAACAGAGGCGCTAGCAGCGCAACCAATGTCAGATAGACACGAATACGTCGCTGACGACTCCGGTCAACGGGAACCAACATCACATCGCTGGCGCTGCTGCGTTTTTTCTTTTTAGTTGCCATATTTACTATTTCAACGTGGTACGCATTTCAGTTCGAACGCTTAAGGCAAAAGCGCAATCGTGTTCAGGCCGGCGGCTTCAGGCAAATCAAACATAATATTCATATTTTGAATCGCCTGCCCCGATGCACCCTTGGTGAGATTATCAATAACAGACAACACCACAAGAGTATTACGACCTTGTGGTTGATGCAGCGCGAGACGACAGTGGTTTGTTCCTTTCACAAAACGTGTTTCCGGATGACTTCCCATCGGCATGACATCAACAAAAGGCTCGTCTTGATAACGCTGCTCAAACAGTGTTTGCAATTGTGCTAATGAAGGGGCATTACTTTTGAGCACAGAATAAAGCGTTGCATTAATTCCGCGAATCATCGGCACGAGATGCGGCACAAAGGTTAACTGCACAGCATGCCCAGCCATATCCGCTAGACCCTGTTCGATCTCAGGCAAATGACGATGCCCGCTAGCGCCGTATGCCTTAAAATTATCGCTGGCTTCGGCCATCAACATCGGCACTTTGGTCGCCTTACCGCCACCACTGACTCCAGAGGCGCAACTAGCAATCAACGACTGATCATCAACGAGCCCATTTTCCAATAACGGCAACATGCCTAGCTGTACAGCCGTAGGGTAACAACCCGCACACGCCACCAACCGCGCAGTACGAATCGCCTCACGATTCATTTCCGGCAAACCGTACACCGCCTCAGCAAGCAACTCTGGACAGACGTGGGTTTCGTTATACCACTGACTCCACACCTCGGCATCACGTACGCGAAAGTCCGCCGACAAGTCGACGACGCGAACATTCTCAGCCAGTAACTCCGGCATCATGCGCATAGCCACGTTATGCGGTGTGGCAAAGAAAACCACATCGCAACGGCCCAGCACTTTAACGTCCGGCACGGAAAAACGCAGATCCAATTCCCCGCGCAAACTCGGAAACATGTCCGCCACAGCCACGCCATCTTCGCTGCGCGATGTAATAGCAACCACTTCGACGTGTGGGTGATTGACCAGCAGGCGCAACAACTCCACACCGGTATAACCGGTGCCGCCAACAATGCCCACTTTCAACTTTTCAGGCCGAGACATGAAACTCTCCAACATTCGATAAACCCAAAGAACGCTGTGACTTTATCACAGCCTTGCCCAGCACTTCTGCGATGCTATGCCAAATACCGAGCATTTACAGACCATTACGGGAGGCTTTTATGCCCATCGGCATCCGCGTCTACTGTATTTAGCGCCGGCGCGGGCTCAACTTTGCCTGACGCCAGCGCGAGCGCTAAACCATCGTAAATCGGTACGGGCTGAAACAGCTTTGACACCCCAGAGGCAAGCAAAGCGCCGACCATCAGTGACAACAATAATTCATGGTGGTTGCCGGTCAGCTCAAAGACAATAACAAAAGACGTAATAGGACGCTGGATCACGGCCGCCAAAAACGCCGCCATGCCAACCACCGTTAAGCCAACAACGGAAGGTTCAGACATCGCATGCCCCACGGCTGCGCCCACCCCTGCCCCCGCCGCCAAGCTTGGCGAAAACAACCCGCCGGGAATGCCGGAGAAATACGATACCAGTGTCGCCAGCATCTTGGTTAACGGAAAGAACCAGTCTCCCACTACGTCTTGCGCAAGCAGCGAGCGGGCGTGCTCGTAACCGCTGCCGTAGGTTGTTCCGCCAGATAACAAACCAATCAAGGCCACAACCAAACCGCAGAACAAAGCAAAGCGATATGGGCTGCGACGAACCGTCGGCGCCAACCACGCAGTGCCACTAATTAGCGTTCGGCTAAACAAACCACCAAGCACGCCGCACAATAATGCTGTAAACAAAATTTCTGGCCACGACTCGGTCAATACCAATTGTGTGCTCGGCTGACCAAAAAAGCTGTAATGCCCAGCCAATGCCAACACCACCACGCCAGACAGGATAATCGCCATAATTAGAGTGCCGGAAGTGCGCTGTTCAAACGAGCCAGACAATTCCTCAATTGCGAAAACGATTCCCGCCAGCGGTGCATTAAATGCCGCAGACACCCCCGCAGCCCCACCAGCAACAATCAATGCATTGTCGACATACTTTTGCTGCAAACGACCAATTTGCCCGGCTCGGTGCATCAGCGCAGCGCCCATGTGCACACTAGGACCTTCGCGACCAATCGACGCTCCCGCCATCAAACCAAAACAAGTCAGCACAAATTTTGCCGCCACTAAACGTAGCGTTAAGAACGTCGGCCGTAGCCAGTGGTAGCGCTGCTTGAGCACCAACAGCACTTGTGGAATACCGGAACCACGAGACGCTGGGCTAAAGCGATGCATTAACCAAACGATTGCCATCATCGCCAACGGCGTGACAACAATAGGCAAGTACTCGGAGTAAGCATGCATGCGCGTGAACAAATGCGCAGACCAATCTGCAGCCCATGCAAAGCATTGCACCACCACGCCAACCAGTATGGCCCCAGTCCAAAACACTAGGCGCATCTTCCAGTCTTGCAGCGTACCGAGCTGCCGCCGACTAAGGCGACGGGTGCGAAAGAAATAATAGCGTGCAATACGAACAGCACGTGATGAGGACCGGCTCACAGCGGCTCCAAGCGGAGAAAAAATGAAAAATCAGCGACCACGCATTGTAGCTGCTACACCTCCAGTACTCCAACAACGACGCTCCACCAACATGCGCCTGTGGTGATCATTACACGCACCATCCTTATCAAAGGCGCTTTCCCAGATATCAACATAATTCACTGCTATAATGCCCTCCTCTCATCATCGGTCGTGCAGCGACCCACAAAAGAAAGGCTTCTGTATGCTGATAGTTTGGGTAAAAGCATTTCATCTTATTGCGGTAATTTGCTGGTTTGCGGCGTTATTTTACCTACCCCGACTCTTTGTCTATCACGCAATGGCCGAAGACGAAGTAAGCAAAGAACGATTCAAACTCATGGAACGCAAACTTTATCGCGGCATCATGACGCCTGCCATGATTGTGACCATTGTGCTCGGCGCTTGGCTACTTGGCGGCAATTGGGACTACTACAAAACCCAAGGTTGGATGCACGCAAAGCTCACCTTGGTATTTCTCTTAGTCGGCTACCACCACATATGTCTGTCTTATATGAAGAAGTTCGCTGCGGACGTAAACACCAAAAGCCACGCGTACTATCGTTGGTTTAATGAAGTGCCCGTCGTGCTGCTCATCGCCATCGTGATTCTTGTTGTCGTGAAGCCGTTCTGATGAACGAGCATTTGGCAGGCAAAGCAAATGTGCTGGTCATTGCTGGTCACGACCCGAGTGGCGGCGCAGGCATCCATGCGGATATCGAAACCATCCACTCTCTGGGCGGTTTTGCCAGCACGTTAATTACTGGGCTTACCGTCCAGAACAGCGTTAACGTGCAAGGCTTTAGCCTGACCGATGTGGACATGCTGCGTCGCCAAGCGGATGCATTACTGGCCGACTATACCTACTCAGCGATTAAAATCGGCATGACCGGCAGCCCCGCGATCATTCGCTTTATTGGTGAAGTGCTCGATCAGCTACCAGGCGTTCCACTGGTTCTCGATCCTGTACTCGCCGCCGAAGCGGGTGGCAGCCTTGGCGAAGAGGCCGTGCCGCAAGCGTTAATCCACGAGCTTTTCCCCCGTGCGGTTTTGGTCACGCCTAACTTGCCAGAAGCACAACGGCTCACCGGTCATGGCACAAGCGACACCTCAAAAGCGGGCTCCTCATCAACAGAAAGCATTGACCTGTGTGGCGAAGCGCTACTCAATGCGGGTTGCTTGTCGGCATTGATCACCGGCACCCATGACGATACCGAGGCGGTCGAAAACCATTTATTTATGCGCAGCGGTGTTATACGGCGGCAATGGCCACGCTTGCCCGGCAGCTTTCATGGTTCCGGCTGCACACTGGCCTCCGCCTGTGCCGCGCGCCTTGCCCTCGGCGATTCACTCGAGCAGGCCAACAACCATGCGCAAGAATATGTTTATCGATGCTTAGAAAAGGCTTGGCAAGCGGGCAACGGTCAGCTTATTCCTGATCGTCGCAGCTAACACAAACATGCCTCAGACAACAAAACGCCCAACGATCACTGGCCTCTACGCCATTACCGATCCCTCTCTGTTGAACGGCGACCGATTGCTGACTGCCTGCGAGCAAGCGTTACGTGGTGGCGCCCGCATTCTGCAATACCGTGACAAAACCGCCAGCCCAAAGGAGCGACTGACACGCGGCAAAGCATTACGCGCACTCTGCCTTCACTACGGCGCCCTCTTTATTATCAATGACGACATTACGCTGGCCGCTGAAACCGGCGCCGACGGCGTCCACCTTGGTCAGTCTGATGGCGGCATCCAAGAAGCCCGCCAACAACTGGGATCGCAGGCCATTATCGGCATCACCTGCCATGGCAGCACGGCGCTGGCCGACCAAGCCGCCAAACAAGGTGCCGACTACGTTGCCTTCGGCCGTTTCTTCCCGTCGCACACCAAACCACATGCCTTACCCGCCGCATTGCAGGTGCTACAACATCCTTTGAGCATTCCTAAGGTGGCAATCGGCGGCGTCAGCCACGATAATGCGCCCCACCTTGTCCGCGCTGGAGCCTCTGCACTGGCGGTTATCCACGCCCTGTTTGCCAGTAACGATATCGAAACCAGTGCGCGACATTTCGCCACCCTGTTCCCGGAGGACTAATGGGCCGCAAGACTTCATCCAAATTATTTAAACAAGCACAAACACATATTCCCGGCGGTGTGAACTCGCCGGTCCGAGCTTTTCGTGGCGTTGGTGGCGACCCGCTATTTATTCATCGCGGCGAAGGCCCTTATTTATTTGATGAAGATGACAACCGTTACATCGATTACATCGGTTCATGGGGACCGCTAATTCTCGGTCACTGTGACAGCGACGTTATCGATGCTGTGCAAAAAACGATTGTTAATGGACTTAGCTTTGGCGCGCCTACGGCTATCGAAGTCGACATGGCAAACAAGGTGTGCGAGCTAGTACCCTCGATGGACATGGTGCGCATGGTCAGCTCCGGCACCGAAGCCACCATGAGTGCCATTCGTTTAGCGCGTGGTTACACCGGTCGCGACAAAATCATTAAATTCGAAGGCTGTTACCACGGCCATGCTGACGGCTTATTGGTTAAAGCTGGCTCTGGCGCGCTAACGCTAGGCGTACCCTCTTCGCCCGGTGTGCCCGCGTCGGTTGCCGAGCACACCATTACGCTCGACTACAATAACGCCGCCCAAGTCGAGCAAACCTTTGCCGACATCGGCGAGCAAATCGCGTGCATCATCGTCGAGCCCGTTGCTGGCAACATGAATTGCATCCCACCGGTCAGCGGCTTCCTCGAAACGCTACGCAAGTGTTGCGACGAGCACGGCGCAGTGCTTATTTTTGACGAAGTCATGACTGGCTTCCGCGTCGCCCTCGGCGGCGCGCAAAGCGTCTACGGCGTACGACCAGACCTCACAACGCTTGGTAAGATTATTGGCGGCGGCATGCCGGTTGGCGCGTTCGGCGGCAAGAAAGAAATCATGGAAAAGCTCGCCCCACTTGGCCCGGTGTACCAAGCCGGCACGCTATCGGGCAACCCTGTGGCCATGGCCGCCGGATTAGCAACACTCAATAAAATCAGCGCCGAGGGCTTCTACGACACGCTTGCCTCGCGCACCACGAAACTCGTCGAGGGATTGGAAGCTATTGCCAGAGAGTCCGGCATTGCCTTTACCACCAACCAAGTTGGCGCCATGTTTGGTTTATTTTTTACAGACCAAACACAGGTAAAAAGTTTTGAGCAAGTCATGAAATGCGACAGCGAAAAGTTTAATCGCTTCTTCCACGCCATGCTCGATCGCGGCGTCTATCTCGCGCCAAGCGCATTCGAAGCAGGATTTGTGTCGATCGCTCACACCGACGAAGTCATAGAAGAAACATTAAAAGCTGCTCACCAAGCATTTAGCGTAATTTAGTCGTGCAAGAATAAGCCCTCCATCGAGGGCTTATTCTAATGATCACTAAAGCAAACTTTCCCGCAATGCCCGCTCATTCCAACCATGAATAACCTGCTCGCCATCAATCAAAATGGTCGGCACACCGCCGCCACCTAACGCGCGCATTTCTTTTGACGCCGCCATGGAAGCATTCACATTACGCTCGGAATAGGCGATGCCATTTTCTTCAAAAAAACGGCGTGCCTTTTTGCAGTAGCCACAAGTCGGCGTTGCATACAGAATTACCGTCCGCTCCGCGGTCGAAGCGGAGCGGACCGCCATATCGGGCGACGTAGACATACCTGCCGCACGCTCCAGCACCACGCCGATATCTTCACGAAAGGTAATGACCGCACCAATCATCAACGCTATAACGATTACCGGTTTACTCATTTTTCATCCCGTGAACCCTTCTCCAATTCACTAACCTGATTTACTTGGCGGCTTTTCTCGACCACAACATATCAGCTTCGCGACGGGCGCTCTCTGCGCCCTTTTCGTTTCCTTGACGCTGACGCGACGTCGCAACAAGCTGCCACAACACAGACTGATAAGCAGGATCACTCGGAGCATAGCGTAGCGCCTTGCGCGCCAATCCTTCAGCCGCAGCATCATCACCTTGGCGCAAACGCAACTCAGCTAACTCACGATAAAGCCAAGACGAATCCGGCGCGAGACTCAAGGCACGCTCAAAATACCGGCTCGCCGCCGCCAAATTATTATTGTCGCGCGCTTGCACGCCACTTTGCCAAAGCGATTTCGCCGGCGAATCATTCAGTGGATCTTGCACCGGCAAATCAAAAATAACGGCGTCCGGCGCGCGCGTAGCGCAACCGACAAATGCCGCACACGTCATCGCCATGACGGCAATAAAAACTAATCGAACCAGCCCTTCAACCACTTCATTACTCCTTTCGGCGCACCCTGCACCTTGCCGCATGGGCTTGCGCTATCGGGTAAAGACACATTCAACAATGGATACTGACGGGCCCCAGCGCAACCAGAACCACTGCTGCGCCGTCCATCTTCGTCCATCCAGACCATTTTGACCGTTTCCGGCGGCGTAAGATTCAACGGCCGTTGCGGCAGCGTCGACATAATATCTGTCCACACCCTAAGCGGGCCGCTCGACCCGGTTAAGCCTGTATTACCATTGTCATCGCGGCCCATCCATACCACCGCTAAATGGCTGCCGCTAAAGCCGGCAAACCACGCATCGCGATAGCCATCGCTAGTGCCCGTTTTGCCAGCCACCACTAGATCCTTGGGCAACATGTTATAGGCGTATTGAGCGGTCCCTTCGACCACCACACGGCGTAACGCCCACTGCAGCAAATACATCAGATCCTCATCCACCACCGCTTTAGGGCTGACTGGATAACGGGCCAATGGCAGGCCGTCTTTATCCAACACGTCGGTAATCGCCCGCAACGGCGTCCTGTATCCACCAGTGGCAATGGTTTGATACATCACCGCGGTTTCAAAGGGACTAAGGCTCAAGGCACCCAGAAATATACTCGGGTAAGGCGGGATTTCACTGCGTACACCCAACGCATGGAATGTTTTAATCACGGGGCCAACACCCACATCTAAGCCCAATCGCGCGATAGCCTGATTGCGCGATGCTGACAACGCATCCTGTATCGACATAGCGCCCAGCGACTTGCCGTCATAATTTTGCGGCGCCCAGTGCTGCCCACCTTCCATCACCACTTCGACCGGACCGTCTTCAACCATAGACGCGAGCGTGTGTTTTCTTGCCTGTTGCAGCGCAGCTAACACAACCGCCGGCTTAGCCAAAGAGCCTATCGGTCGTATCGCATCTAGCGCGCGATTAAAGCCCGCACTGCGCGCCACTTTATCGCCAACCACCGCCAGCACATCGCCCTGATTAGGAGACGTGATCACTACCGCGCCATTCACTTCTTCTTTATTTTTCAGGAACCGAGCCAGCGCCGCCTCCGCCGCCAATTGCGCAGGAACATCTAACGTGGAATGAATGCGCAGACCTTCTGACGAGAGAATTTTTTCAGGGTAATCGCGACTTAATTGTCGCTTCACCAAATCAATAAAGGCCGGAAAGGCATACAACGCGGCACTTCCAGGAGGAACCACATCAAGGCTTTTTTGCTGAAATTGTTTTAGCTCGTCCACGCTAATTAATTGCTGATCATAAGCAGCCAGCAGCACTGTATCGCGACGCTGCTTACTGCGCTCCGGATGACGGCGAGGGTCGTAATAACTCGGCCCCTTTAACAAACCTACCAGCAACGCATATTGATGCGGACGCAGCTCATCTAACGGGCGACCAAAATAGTACTGCGCACCAAGCCCCATACCATGAATCGCGCGAGCGCCATCTTGGCCGAGATACACCTCATTGAGATAGGCTTCCAAAATTTGTTCTTTGCTGTAATGCAGCTCCAATAACATCGCCATAGGAATTTCGACCAGCTTGCGGCTTAAAGTGCGCTCTCTGCTGAGCCAGAAATTCTTCACCAATTGTTGCGTGAGCGTGCTTCCACCTTGTGTCATTTGCCCAGCACGGAAATTCGCCAACATCGCCCGACTCAAGCCGCGTAACGAAATACCGTGGTGCTCATAAAACGAACGATCTTCCACCGCCAACAACATGCCTTCCAACAACGGCGGTATATCTGCGCCTTTAACCAAAACCCGATCTTGCTTATGGCCTGGATGAATGCTGCCAATTTGGATCGGCTCCAACCGCGCAATCGACACTTTAGCCCCTGCACCATCCGTCAACCGGCGCACCCCCTGCGCACTCAACGTGAGCCGCAACAAGCGAGCCTTTTCGCCGCCATCGCTATCATTAAACCCACGCGTGTGCAGCAGCACCTGATCACCATTCACCGAAAAAGAACCGGGTGCACGCGCGGCTGGGTCACGGCGATAACGCATCAGATCAAGCATGCGTAACAGGTGGGCACGATCCAACTCACGGCCCGCATAAAGCTCGACAGGACGAGAATAGACACGCGCAGGAAGCTGCCACTGATGAGTATCAAAACGGTCGCGCACTAGCGCGTCGAGCCAAATTGTCGCGACAAGTGCGATCACGCCCAATACCAGCGCTAGCTTGAAGACAAAGGCCCAAGACCACCAACGGCGTGGTGCAGACTTACTGGAAGCGCGAGCGGGAGTCTTACGTGAAGTCGTTTTTTTACGAGTATTTTTTGCCATGGCGGGCGAGTATAGCCTCTTGGACGAGAATCACATTGACTGATTAAATCCAGTTGCGTTTGGCAACAGACTCTATCATCACCATAATGTTCCACTTTGCGAACCCATTAGCGGTGAAGCAACGAGCCGCACAACTATTTCCTGCGACGCAAGCACCTACAAAACAATGGACACCATCATTATGACCAAGCGCTACCAACTTTTTGCCATCGGCAACGCCCTCGTAGATACCGAGATTGAAGTCAGTGACGCCTTCTTACAGCGCATGGACGTTGGCAAAGGCATGATGACGCTTGTCGATGAAGCCCGCCAGCATGAGCTCGTCACGGCGTTTGCCAACGAAGGCGTAAAGCATAAACGGGCCAGCGGCGGCAGCGCCTGCAATACCGTCGTCGCCGCACGCTATTTTGGCGCCAGCACCTATTACACCTGCAAAGTGTCCGACGACGAGACCGGCCAGTTTTTTGTCCAAGACCTAACTGCAGCTGGCGTTGATACCAATATGAGCGGCCCGCGCCCAAATGGCGTCAGCGGTAAATGTTTAGTGATGATTACCCCTGATGCCGAACGCACCATGAACACCTACCTCGGCATTTCTGAAACCGTCTCCGTCGATGAGCTTGATGAAGAAGCCATTAAGCAATCTGAGTATGTTTATCTCGAAGGCTACTTGGTTACCTCAGAAACTGGGCGTGCCGCCGCCATTCGTCTGCGCGAGCTTGCCGAGCAGCACGGCATTCGCACCGCACTCACCTTTTCTGATCCGGCGATGGCTAACTTTTTCCGCGACGGTTTGGCGGAAATGATCGGTGACGGTGTTGATTTATTATTCTGCAATAAAGAAGAAGCCCTGCTCTACACCGGAAAAGACAACCTCGACGACGCTGTCGAAGCGTTAATGGCCGTGTGCCGTAGCTTGGTGGTCACACTCGGCGCCGAAGGCGCGTTGCTTTGGGATGGCAGCACGCTACATCAGGTCGAGCCAGTCGCTGTGAAAGCCGTCGACACCAATGGTGCAGGCGATATGTTCGCCGGTGCATTCATTTACGCCATCACCGCCGGGCACAGCTTTGCCGACGCAGGCAAGTTAGCTAGCGCCGCCAGCGCACGTGTGGTGAGCGATTTCGGTCCACGTCTTGCCGCGCAAGAGCACACCGATATTCGTAATGCAGTTCTACCAAAGCGCGGATAATTTTTTATGCATTACTTATGTAAAACAGATGATGTTGGCGATGCCGAGGCCAAAGGCTTCGAGATTGAGGGCCAATCTGTACTGGTGGTTAACCACGACGCCCAGTTAAAGGTTTATATGAACTGGTGCCCTCACCTCGGCATCGAGCTTAACTTTATGCCCGATCAGTTTCTGGACGCCGATAAAGCGATGATTATGTGCGCCAATCACGGCGCATTATTTGAAATCGAAAGTGGCCACTGCCTATCAGGGCCGTGTAGCGGCGATGCGCTGATCGGCGTTCCCCATGAAGTTCGCGGCGATGAAATTTGGGCAGGCCCATTGCCAGAACAAACCTAAACCCGGTCGAGGGCCGTTGAAAAAAGCGGCCTCTCGTGCCGTGCCAGTCTTGCGGATCCCTGTTCAGCGTCGTTTTTGTGCATTTCAGGCATAAAAATCGCGATGTATCGAACAGGACCTCCACGACGCGATCCGCTATTTCTCATTCGCCCCGATACCGCCGGAAACCCTTCTTCAGGCCACATAAAACTGCGCAACAAAAGTCGAGGCGTGATGACGCAATCCTCTTGCTTTGACTGCCCTCCTCACCTGTCACCGCAGACCCACTCCTAATGGCCGCGCTGATCTGGCGCGGCCTCTCAAAGGGAAACAACAACTTTAGCAAGCCAAATTAATTGGCTTGAAGAGTATCGACATGCTAAACACCGTCAAAGTTAAGCTACCTAAATGACTAGAGCAGAACGTATCGACAAAGCCATTCGTGAAAGCGGCCTCAAAAAGGGGCAGATTGCCGCTGCCTGTGACGTAACCCCCTCCTCTGTAACCCAGTGGACTAACGGCGACACAAAATCAATAAAGCCAGAGAATCTGGCCGCGCTAGCCAGCATTACCGGTAAAAGCATGGAGTGGCTGGCAACCGGAAAAGGCAACGAAAACGGCAAGCGCAGTGACAGCGTAGACTTTGGCGATTACGACGTCCTTTCATCCGCACAAGTACTTAACTGGCAGCAACACCTTGGCCGTAGCACCGTCAATGAAGCGATATCCACGTACAGCCCTGATGGCACCTTCTTCTGGATGAAAGTTACCGACGACTCAATGATGGCCAGCAATGGGCAAAGCATTCCCGAGGGCTACCTCATTCAGGTCTGGCCGCATGCGGAGCCCAAGAACGGAAGCATTGTTGTTGTCGTCCTAGCGAATAGCCAAGAAGCTGCGGTTAAGAAATTGGTGAATGTAGCGGGAATTAGCTACTTGAAGCCTCTAAACTCAAATTATCGAACCATCGAAATGGACGAAGGAACCTCGATCATAGGCGTTGCGCGCAGAGCCATGATGGATCTTTAAAGTCCGCTAAGGCAAAGTCCCAGTGATCACAGGCAGGAAGCACACCGGCAGAACCAACCTCAACGCATCCAGACAACCCCTCCTCAAGGCACAGCTCCAGCACACGATCTCCACTCGCTTGCTTAACATTTAATTAAGTATGCTTGACCTCATATATTTAGCTTGCTAAGTTTTCTTCAGCCTGCTGGAGACGGATATGGGTGAGGTGTACACGAGGGAAGAACCAAGGGAAGGGGCAGCCAAGCGTCACGACCATTGGCACATGCTTGCGTTAATCATAGGAAGCTTGCTGTTAACCGCACTGGGCATAGCCGCATACCAATGAACCACGGCGACTCAAAAGCGATGCTCGCTGCCCCCATACAAATAACAAAGAACCGTTACTCACGCGCTAGCGCCTCAGTGAGTCATAAGAACAACATGCCTTACAGCCGAACGGGGACGGGCGTCTGCAAGCAGAACTCGTCTGCGCTCACTGATGTTTTCCAAGCCAACACCGTCACGCCACTGATTACCGCCTCCCTCAACAGCTCACCGTAACGCGGGTCCACTTCATCGGCGGGCCGCACGGCCTGCGCGCCCGTGTGCTGGACACAAAAAAACAACACCGCGCGATGCCCGTCTTTGACCACCTGCATTAACGTCTTGAGGTGTTTTTGCCCGCGCTCGGTCACCGAATCAGGAAACGCAATCACACCATCGTCAGGCTCATTCGGCCCAGGCCCTAGAGTCACGCTTTTTACCTCAACATAGGTCATCACTTGATCTGGACCACCTTTCCCCGACGCTAAAGTAATAGGGCTTAACGCAATATCGAAACGACTGTCCGCAAAGCGAACCTCGCGGGACAGCTGGTCAAAATCCGTAAGCTCAGGCACTCGTCGCGCCAACAGCGCCTCCGCAACGAGCCCATTCGGCCGCGCAGTATTCACGCCCACCCAATGACCATGCGCCACCTGTACCGCCTCTAGGGTATGCCGGTATTTGCGTGCCGGATTACCACTATCGGAATACAACACCGCGGCGCCAGCAGGTGCACAATTTTTCATAGAGCCTGTGTTTGCGCAGTGCACGGTTATTTCCGATCCGTCGGCGAGACGAATGTCAGCCAAAAAACGCTTATAGCGGCGTAGCAAAACAGCTTGCTGCAACGGTGGAGAAAAAATCATTCGCTGCTCTTCTTATTAAAGTATGCGTCTACGTCTGAGCTTGGGTCGCTTTGAATAAACGCCGCTATTCGCCCTACCGCTTCACGAAGACGATCAACGTCGGCGGTATACGCCAAGCGCACATAACGGTGCGGGCCATGCTCCGCACCAAAATCTTTACCCGGCGTTAGCGCAACATACTTTTCTTCAAGCAAGCGCAAGCACCACTCATAGCTGTCGCTAGTGATCGCACTCACATCAAGGTAAAGATAAAAGGCGCCATCCGGCTGGCCAACCACTTCAAACCCTAGCGTCGGTAACGCGCTCAATAAATATGCCCGCCGCGCGGCCAACGCTTGGCGGCGCTGCTCCAACTCATCAAGCGTACTAGACTCAAATGCTGCCAGCGCCGCATGCTGAGACATAGTTGGTGCGGCGAGAAAAAAGTTTTGCGCCATCCTCTCAATGGCTGGCACCAGTTCTTCTGGCGCCACCAGCCAACCTAAGCGCCAACCAGTCATGCCAAAAAACTTGCTAAAACTATTCACCACCAACGCCTGCGGCGCGACCTGTAATACCGAATGCGGCGGGTGGTCATAGCAAAAGCCCTGATAAATCTCATCCATGATCAGCATGCCGTCATGTGCCGCAACCGCCTCAGCAATCGCCTCCATCTGAGCCAACGTCAACACAGTGCCGGTTGGATTGTCCGGTGAGGCAAGCAACGCCGCAACGGTATTGCTTTGCCAATGTGCGTCAATCTGCCCCGCACTCACGCACATACCATTTTGCGACGACAGCGTTAACCGTTGCGCCTGACCATTTACAAGCTCGAGAAAGTGACGATTACACGGGTAGCCCGGGTCGGTCACGAGCACGCCATCACCAGGATTGACTAACGCCGCCAACGCCAGCTGTAACGCCCCAGATGCGCCCGGCGTCACGATAATACGCTGAGCAGATAACGTGACGCCAAACTGCTGTTGATACCATGCGGCAATTTTTTCACGCAGCAGCGGCAGCCCCGCCGCGGGGCTGTATCGAGTGCATCCAGCCGCCAGCGCCTGCTGCCCTGCATCCATAATAGCTGTGGGGGTCGCGAAGTCTGGCTCCCCCACCTCAAGGTGAATTACATCACAACCTAAGACTTCCAGTGCTTGGGCGCGCTCCAATAAAGCCATGACATGGAAGGGAGCAATAGACCCATTACGCTGCGCCGGTCGGATAATCACTTGTTTCACTGGATATTTTCCATTTGATTCCTATAATTCGCAGCGGTTTTCCATGGGTGACAAGGCCCCGCTGCTAAGGGTATTGTCTGTTGCTTGATTTTCGCCACCGCAAGATGTTCGGCGTAGAACACGATAGCGAGCAGCATATGTTAAGGGAGTTGTTAAGAATGGCCACTGGAAAGAAGAAGAAAGCACCAGTTAAAAAAGCAGCTGGCAAATCCCCTGCTGCTGCCAAGAAGGCGGCTCCTAGTAAAGCTGCCGCAAGCAAGCCGGCCAAAAAAGCAGCAGCAAAAGCGGCTCCTAAGGCTGTAGCGAAGAAAGCGGCGACGCCTAAAGCTAAAACTACTGCTAAGCCTGCTAGCAAGGCTGCTAAAGCTCCCGCCAAGAAAGCCGTCGCTAAAAAAGCATCGGCAAAAAAGGCGGCGCCAAAGGCCGTCGTGAAGGCCGCAGTTAAAAAAGCACCTGCTAAGAAAGCGGCTGTAAAAGCACCGGTTAAAAAAGCGGCGGCCAAAGCTAGCCCAGCGAAAAAATCGGCTCCCGCTAAAGCGCCCGCCAAAAAAGCCGCGGCAAAACCTGCTGCCGCCAGCAAGGCGAGCAAAGCACCTATTAAGAAAACAACAGCAGCACCCGCTGCCGTTAAAGCGTCAGCAACGAAATCGGCGCCCGCAACCAAGCCCGTAGCGAAGCCAGTAACAAAGGCGCGCGCTGCGGCGGCTCCGGCCAAACAGGCCACGAAGGCACGTGTCGCTAAAAAGGAAGTGGTGAAGTCAGCTCTACCGACCAGCCCTAAGACCGCTGTCAAACCGGCATCAGCCAATGCGGGGAATGCAACATCATCCTCACAGGTACCCCTGAAAGTGAAAAGAGAAATTCGTGATATTCCCGCGCCAAAACCCGGCGCTAGTGTTCATGGCTTCGCGCCTTATATGCCCGCTAAAAACGAGGAATATATGAGCGACGGACAGCGCGAGCATTTCCGTAAAATTTTGGCGTCATGGCGTCAGGAATTAATGGAGGAGGCGGATCGCACCGTCCATCACCTACAAGATGAGGCGGCCAACCTGCCAGATCCAAATGACCGCGCCACGCAAGAAGAAGAGTTTGCACTGGAGCTGCGCGCCCGTGATCGTGAGCGCAAGCTGCTGAAGAAAATTGAAAAGACCATGGACGCTATCGACAAAGACGATTACGGATTCTGCGAAGCCTGTGGCATCGAGATCGGTATTCGCCGCCTCGAGGCACGTCCAACAGCCGAGCTTTGCATTGACTGTAAAGAGCTAGCTGAAATCAAGGAACGCCAGGTAGCCAACTAAAGCTGCCTTAAGCAAAAAAAACGCCGGCTTGCCCGGCGTTTTTTTTGCTTCAAATTTGCTACGGTATTCGATTACCTGTCACCCCGAGCAGACAGCTTTATGCCCACAACGCCTCTACTGTTTAAACGGCTCTTATTCAAACCACAGCCTGATACACGACAGTCATGGAGCGCTCAGCCATGAAGACGCCCTCCCGCTACCGAGGCCGCTTTGCGCCAACTCCCTCTGGCCCGCTACACTTTGGCTCTCTCGTCACGGCCTTGGCAAGCTGGTTAGACGCACGCACGCACGGCGGCGAATGGCTAGTGCGCATGGACGACCTTGACCCGCCAAGAGAGCAACCTGGTGCTGCCGATCAAATATTGCGTCAACTCGACGCGTGCGGACTGCATTGGGATGGGCCGGTACACTATCAAAGCCAACGTCACGACAGCTATCGTGCCGCTGTCGACCAGCTCATGCGCAACCACCAAGCATTTTACTGTCCCCTCTCACGCAGCGAACTCAGCGCGCTTGGCGGTAAGCACCCCGGCTCTTCGGTTGCCGCCAGCACCGCGGCCAACAATGCCATCCGCTTAGTCGTTGCGGACTCAGAGGGTGACTCTCAAATTTGTTTCGACGACCGTTTTGTCGGCCGCCACTGCGACAACCTAAATGAACAGGACGGCGCTTTTGTCATCGTTCGCCGCGACGGCCTTTATGCCTACCAACTTGCCTGTGCACTCGACGACGCTAATGACTGCATTACCGATGTGGTCCGCGGCAGCGACCTACTCGCCTCCACCTCACGACAAATTTGCGTACTCAATGCGCTGTCACGGAATCTTCCGCGTTATGGTCATCTACCGCTGGTCACCGATAACGACGGGTACAAGCTAGCAAAGTCCAATAGCAGTGCGGCAATAGACGTACAGCACAGCCAACCCGCCTTACGCCAAGCCCTTATCTGGCTTGGCGGACCCGTTATCGATGGCAATATTCAAGACATACTGGATGGCGGAATGCATTGGTGGCGCGACGGCGCAATCGGCCTCCGTCATCAGGATGCTGGCCCCGCGCCGGAGCAGTCTCTACCATAGGGCAACCATCGACTACGTGGAGCCTACTCGGCGCATGTATACGGACCGACTACTGATCATTTTTATTATCGGCACTTACCTGCTCTCTCCCGCCATTATTCAATGGTGGAGCGATGGCGGGCAGTCATGGTTTCGGCCGTTTTTAGTGTGGTTCGCACTGATCGGCGTGAGCTACTGGATCGCCCGGAGCAGAGACTTCGATGGGTTATAGTTTCTATCAGCTGTTCGCGATCACCGTCGGCTACCTACTCTTTTTGTTTTTTGTCGCGTGGGCAACCGACCGAGGCATGTTGCCGTCACGCTTGGTACGCCACCCTGCGATCTATGTTTTATCGCTAGGTGTTTACTGTAGTGCTTGGGCGATTTATGGCGCGGTGGGCTATGCACACCTGTACGGCTATAACTATATGGCCTATTTCCTCGGCATCTCTGGCGCCTTCTTGTTGGCGCCAATTTTGCTCGCGCCGATTTTGCGCCTCACTACCACCTATCAATTAAGCTCACTCGCCGATTTATTTGCCTTCCGCTTTCGCAGCCGTACGGTTGGCGCGCTCACCACTCTGATCATGATTGCTTGCATGCTGCCGCTGCTGGCGCTGCAAATCAAAGCTGTCGCGGAATCCATGGAGATACTCAGCGGCGCCAGTGACCCGGCTTATGTTGCCGGCCTGTTTTGCATTCTGATTACGCTATTCGCGATTTTATTTGGCGCGCGCCACGCTACCGCACGTGAAAAACATGAAGGCTTAGTCGTCGCCATTGCGACCGAATCATTGATCAAAATCATCGCGTTTGGCGCAGTGGCATTGATCGGTTTGTTCGGCGTTTTTGATGGCCCTGAAGGGCTTAATACTTGGCTCGTCGAGCATCCCGAAATGCTCGCGCGTCTTTATTACCCATTACAAGATGGCTCTTGGCACTCACTGGTGATGGCGTTTTTTGTTTCCGCCGTGGTGATGCCACATATGTTTCATATGGCCTTTACCGAAAACCTTAATCCACGTGCGTTGATTACCGCCAGCTGGGCCGTGCCACTGATCTTTCTGATTATGGCCATCTGCGTACCGCTTATTTTGTGGGCCTCGCTCAAAGTACAAGTCACCACGCCCGCGGATTATTTTGCCCTTGGCCTAACCCAACATATCGGCGGGCAGGCCTCTTTACTGGCGTACATCGCCGGCCTGGCCGGCGCCAGCGGCATTCTGATTGTTGCCACCTTGGCGCTTTCCAGCATGGCGCTCAATCACCTCGTCCTGCCCATGCGACGCGTTCAGCACAGCGACAACTTATATCGCTGGCTGCTTTGGGTTCGTCGCATCCTTATCGCCGCCACCCTGCTGCTCGCCTACCTGTTTTATCTGTGGAGCGGTCACCGCCACAGCCTAACCGAGCTTGGCGTCCTATCATTTGTCGCAACCTTACAATTTGTGCCCGGTTTAATTGGCACGCTGTTTTGGCCTGGGGCAAACCGCAACGGCTTGTTTGTCGGTCTCGTTGCGGGTTTTATTATTTGGCTTTTTGCCTTAGTGCTACCGATGCTCGTACCCAGTTGGCAGCTACCCCTCGCACTTGATCTACTCGGCGTGCGCTTTGATGCACCGGAAGAACAATGGCAAACCGTCGCGCTGTTTTCCGTTGCGGTGAACGGCATTCTGTTTTCCTTTTTTTCCATGGTCACCAACACCAGCGCAGAGGAACGCAACGCCGCGGAGTCTTGCGCCGTCGACAGCCTACGTCGCCCTTATCGATGGGAACTCGAAGCCACCTGCGTAGAAGACTTTATTCATTCGTTAATAGAGCCGCTCGGCCCGACCACAGCGGAGCGCGAAGTTGAGCTATCGCTGCGCGACCTCAATCTGGGCCGCAACGAAACCCGCCCTTAC
Organism: Gammaproteobacteria bacterium; assembly: GCA_018067045.1. Lineage (GTDB taxonomy): Bacteria > Pseudomonadota > Gammaproteobacteria > Pseudomonadales > Alcanivoracaceae > JARGPN01. The sequence continues at coordinate 10,742 of JAGPVL010000044.1, read as the reverse complement.
GCATTAAGGCGATTACGCGATCAGCTCGAAACCAATCTCTCTGGCTTGCTTGGACCATCGGTCGCCCATCAGATGGTTGACGATCATTTGCCCTATAAGCCACACGACGAAGACCAGTCGAGCGAAGATATTCAATTTATCGAATCGCGACTGGAGCTATACCGCAACCGTCTATCCGGCCTCGCTGCGGAACTCGATAGCCTGCGCCGCTTTCACCGACAAACCCTACTCGAGCTGCCGATGGGGGTTATCTCTCTTGGCGCCGACGCCGAAATTATCGGCTGGAATTTGGCCATGGAAACACTCACCGGCATCAGCGGGCGGCGCATGATCGGCTCGCGGCTGAGCAACTTACCGGCACCGTGGCGCCACCTATTACTCGATTTCGCCAGCGGCGACGTACCGCGCTTGCCGCAACAATCCCTTGAGATTGGCTCACAAACACGCTGGTTAAGCCTGCACAAATCACACGTTCACGGCCCAACGCCGGGCGAACGGGACGGCGGCCAAGTCGTCGTCATTGAAGACATCACCGACATTCGCTCATTGGAATCGCGCCTCGCCCACAATGAACGCCTTGCCTCCATTGGCCGACTAGCTGCGGGGGTCGCCCATGAAATTGGCAACCCGGTTACCGCCATTGCCTGCCTCACGCAAAATCTCGGCTTGGCCGACGATGCCAACGAAATACGAGACAGCAGCCAACAAATTCTTGAGCAGACGCGGCGCATCTCACGCATTGTCGAATCACTGGTAACGTTCAGTCACTCCGGCGGATTACCCTCACACAGCCACCTGCCCGTGACCATGCACGACGTCATCGACGAAGCCATTGCGCTACTTCAGCTCGACCCAGATCGTCGATATCAAAAGACTTTTAACGAGTGTGACCACTCACTTATAGCAAATGGCGACCCACAACGCTTGCTGCAAGTTTTCGTCAACTTGCTCACTAACGCCGCGGATGCCAACCCCGATATGACCCCCGTTTTTATCCGCGGCAAGCAACATGAACAGACCATCGTTATCGAAGTCGAAGACGCTGGACTCGGAATTCCTGAAGAACTACGTCACACCCTGTTCGAGCCATTCGTAACCAGTAAAGCACCGGGCAGGGGGACAGGGCTTGGCCTCGCGCTTGTCTACAGTATTATTGAGGATCATGGTGGTAGCATTAGCATCGACAGCCCGATTAGCGATAATCGTGGCACCCGCTTCACCATCGAATTACCCGCTTATGTGGAGGCAGTTGCTGAGTAGTCATGAGCCGTATACTGATCGTTGAAGACGAACCCGTTATTCGCAGCGCACTGCGTAAGCTTCTCGAGCGTCATGACCATGACGTCGTCGAAGCAGACTCAGTCGAACAAGCCTGCACCAACTCACTGGCCGATTTCGATCTGCTCATCAGTGACCTGCGCCTGCCCGGCGCGCACGGCACCGAACTCATCAGCGCCGCCAACCCAACCCCCGTGCTGATCATGACCAGCTATGCCAGCCTGCGCTCGGCAGTCGACGCGATGAAGCTTGGCGCCGTCGATTACATTGCTAAACCATTTGATCACGACGAAATGGTCGCCGCCGTCGAACGCATCATCACCAACAAGTCTCTGCCGCGCACTCCGATACAAGGCAAGCCCAACCGCAACAACCCGAGTACTCGGCAAGCAAACCTATCCTTCATCGGCGACAGCGATGCGATGCAAGCGCTGTTGTCACGCGTTCAGCGTGTCGCACAAAGCGACAGCACGGTGCTGATCAGCGGCGAAGCCGGCACCGGCAAAGAGCTCATTGCTAACGAAGTTCACCGCCATAGTGATCGCCAGCGCGGCCCACTGATCACGGTGAACTGCGCTGCATTGGCGTCAGAACAAATCGAATCGGAAATTTTTGGCCACGAGCCTGGCGCCTTTGCCGGCGCGCAAACAAGCCACCGCGGCCTCGCCGAGTCTGCCCATGGCGGCGTGCTGTTTCTCGACGATGTCGATGAACTACCGGCGGAAGCACAAGCACGACTGCTGCGGCTATTGAACAACCAAGAGATACGGCGCATTGGCAGCGTCGAAGCGCGCAAGGTGGATGTTCGCGTTATCGCCGCAACGCACCGCGACCTAGCCAGACAGGTACGCGATGGCAAGTTTCGTGAAGACCTTTACTACCGCCTTCATGTGGTCGAACTAAAGGTTCCTCCATTGCGTGACCGACAGGAAGATATCGAACAACTCGCCCTGCATATTATGGCGAACACCTGTAAACGCTTAGGCTTTGCACAACTGTCCTTTAGTGCCGATGCCTTGCTGGCCATCAACAACTATTACTGGCCCGGCAATGTCCGCGAGATGGCCAACGCGATCGAACGCGCTGCCATTATGGCTGAAGGCGAACAGATTGAAGCGCAGACATTGGACATTGATCCCGGCGAAAACAGAGGGCTTCAGGACCCTCAGGAAGAATTATCGCTGGAGGATTACTTCGCCCATTTCGTCCTTGAAAACCAAGATCAAATGACCGAAACAGAATTAGCCCGCAAATTGGGCATTAGCCGCAAATGCTTATGGGAACGGCGCCAACGATTAGGCATCCCTCGAAAGAAGAGTTCGGCAGTGAACGGTTAGTTACTATACAAGTGTTACCGTCCTACACAGAACAGTTACATTGTCGCTACACAGATTTGGGGCAGAACGACGAATAATTCGCAAACCATTGATTTTAAAGGCATTCACGTAATCTTGCATTAGTTCAGTCAAATCCTCAATATGATTACCAAGCCGACCACTAACAACAATAAAACAGCGGCTAAAATTAGGCTCACGGCCACAAAAAATAAAAATAGGCTGAATTAAAAATAATAACAATTTGACGAGCCAATGCAGTGCAACGCCATCATTCCTCTAACGAGGATCATGGCAGGCAAATAAGAAATATAGACAATAACAAAAAAGCATCAGCGCAATCGGGACCACAGCAACGCTGTGGTCCCATTTTAATATCTGGGCTCACGCTTTCATAACTCCCAGCCCCTCCTCACTCCAGAACACAGCCTCATCATTTCCACACTGTTTTATCACCGCACAATCCGCGGCCTCTATTAGGCTAATATAAATCACCTATACCCATGGCGTTTGCAAACGGCCACTCACAAAGCCTACACAGCATTGCGCGTCATTAACCCGAAGCCGTGTTACCATGCGCCACTTCGGCAAACCTGAAGAAGTGAGTCACATGTCACGTAAGTTGTCAGCCCCTTTATTAAATATGGCCAACGCTGTGACCCGTATTTTTAGGAAGAATTCAAACGACATACCGGTGCCGCATATTCATTCGCGCGAGCATCACCAAATTTCGCGCAAGCATATTAGCCGTGCCGCATTGGACGTGCTTTATGGTTTACATAAGGCCGGCTACGACGCTTACCTCGTTGGCGGCGCTCTGCGCGACATGCTAACCGGCAGCGAGCCAAAAGATTTCGACGTCGTTACCAACGCGACCCCCGAGCAAGCCCGCGATATTTTTCGTCGTAGCCGTATTATCGGTCGCCGCTTTCGCTTGGTGCATGTCATGTTTGGCCGCGACATGATTGAGGTGTCCACCTTTCGCGCGCATAACCGCGAAGACGATCAAGCTGGTCATTCTCTTAACGACGAAGGCCTCATTCTTCGCGACAATGCCTACGGCACCATCGAAGAAGATGCCCTGCGCCGTGACTTCACTATTAACGCGCTTTACTACAACATCGCGAACTTTGCCTTATACGATTTCGTTGGCAGCTTAAAAGATATTGAGCGCAAACAAATTCGCATGATCGGCGACCCAGAACAGCGCTATCGTGAAGACCCTGTGCGCATGCTGCGCGCGGCCCGTTTCGCCGCCAAACTCGGCTTCGACATGGCGGCGGAAACCGAAAAGCCAGTGCGTCCCCTCGCCACCTTGTTGTATCAAGTGCCGTCGGCGCGACTCTTCGACGAAGTGCTAAAATTATTCCTGACCGGCCATGCTCGCGCCTCGTTTGCGTCACTGCAACGCTACAGTTTATTTGACGTGCTGTTCCCCGAAACCGGTAAGCGTCTGCATGACAGTGACCAGCGCGACATTTGGCAAAAACTTATCGAACAAGCGGCGATTAATACCGACGCTCGTATCGCTCAGCAAAAGCCGGTTACACCTGCGTTTTTGTATGCCGTATTGTTATGGCCATCTGTGCATACCCGGCTGGAGAAAAATCTCGCCAAGGGCGTACCCTACGCGCCTGCGATGGCCAAGGCCGCGGGACAAGTTCTCAACGAACAAATCAAAGTCACCAGTATTCCCAAACGCTTCTCGACAACGATGCGAGAAATATGGGATTTCCAAGGGCGACTAGATAATCGCCATGGCCGCCGTGCCGAAGCGCTAATGGAACACCCACGCTTTCGCGCCGCCTACGACTTTCTGTTACTACGCGAACATGCCGGCGAAATCGCGCCTGGCCTCGGTGATTGGTGGACGCACTATCAGCAAGCCGACAGTGTCGAGAAAGAACAACTCGTGCGCAGCCTAGGGCAGCAATCCGGTGGCGCTAAGCGGCGCCGTCGACGCCCACCACGGCAGACATAAAACCATGCCAACGAATTGCTTTATTGGTTTAGGTAGCAATCTCGGCGACACCGAGGCATCGCTCACGCTTGCCCTACAAGCAATGAACTCCCTGCCCGACACGCAAGTCTTACGCGCGTCACCGCTATTTCGCACCACCCCCGTTGGCCCACAAGATCAGCCTGACTTCCTCAACGCCGTTGCCGAAATCACCACGCAGTTTTCTGCCACGGAACTGCTTAATCAATTGCAGCAAATTGAAGTCGCCGCCGGCCGCACGCCAACACGGCACTGGGGCGAACGGGTACTCGACCTCGACATCTTGAGTTACGGTGACGACGTCATCGACCAACCTACACTCATCGTCCCACACCCGCATTTAGGTAGCCGTGCATTTGTGCTGGTGCCATGGCACGCTATCGCTGCCACACATGTGCTGCCCGACGGCCGTACGATAGAAGCTCTATACCGCAGCTGCGACAAAAATGGCATCTGGTACCATGGCGAAGCTAACTGGAGAATTAACGTTTGAATCCTAAGCTCGAATCACTGCGCAGCAGCGGCAGCTTACCGCGCTTTATTGCCGTCGAAGGCGCCATAGGTGTTGGTAAAACCACTCTCGCGCATCGCCTTGCCGAAACATTCAACTACCAAGTACTGCTTGAACGACCGCAAGAGAATCCCTTTCTCGAACGCTTTTATCAAGACCCAAAGCGCTACGCACTACAAACGCAGTTATTCTTTTTATTTCAGCGAGCAGAACAACTGCGTGACGCTCGCCAAGAAGATCTCTTTACCGATGTCAAAGTCAGCGACTTCCTCATCGATAAAGATAAACTGTTCGCCGAAGTCACTCTTGATGAAGATGAATACAAGCTCTATCAGAATGTCTATCAACACATGACGTTTGATGCCCCGACTCCGGACTTGGTGATTTATCTGCAAGCACCAAGCGATGTGCTATTGCAGCGAATCCAACAACGCGGCGTCGCCAGCGAACGCGATATTAACGGCGCCTATCTTGATCGCCTCAATGACGCCTACGCGCGCTTCTTCCATTTTTATGACCGCTCACCACTGCTCATTATCAACTCCACCGATATTGATATCGTCAATCGTGAAGAGGATTACCAGCAACTGGTCGACTATGCGCTGGACATCCGCTCTGGGCGGCACTATTTTAACCCCCGCCCGCTGCTTTAAACCGCCGCGCTAACTGACGCAGCGGCATTTATAAGTCGCGGCGCTGGCAACCCGCCAGCCAACGACAACTCCGTCACCCTTAATTTAACGTCGCAGGATACCGCCATGGCCGTAACCCTTCGCACCCTGCAGCAATGCAAAAAAGACGGTAGCAAGTTCTCCGTTGCCACTGCCTACGACGCCTGCTTTGCCACGCAAATCAGCGCTGCTGGCATAGATGCCATGCTTATTGGCGACTCCCTCGGCATGGTCTTGCAGGGTCACGACAGCACCCTGCCCGTCACAGTGGCCGATATTGCCTACCACACCGCATGCGTGGCTCGTGGCAACCAAGGCGCGCTGATCATGGCAGACCTACCCTTTATGAGTGCCGCCACCCTCGAGCGGGCATTAGACGCCTCTCACCAGTTGATGGCCGCTGGCGCCAATATGGTCAAACTCGAAGGCGCTGGCTGGCTTGCCCCCACCATCAGCGCCCTCAAGCAAAACGGCGTCCCCGTGTGTGCCCACCTCGGTTTAACACCGCAAAGCGTGAACACCTTCGGCGGCTATCGCGTCCAAGGCCGTGACGAAGAAACCGCCAACCAACTCATTGCCGACGCACAAGCACTGGCTGCAGCTGGCGCCGATGTGTTGCTGCTGGAATGCGTGCCACGCGCCGTCACAGCCAAAATCGTGGCGGCCGTTACCGTACCCGTCATTGGTATTGGTGCCGGCCCTGAGTGCGACGGCCAAGTCCTAGTAATGCACGACTTGCTCGGCATCACGCCCGGCAAGCCTGCTCGCTTTGTGAAGAACTTTCTCGATGGCCAGGCCAGTATTAGCGACGCCTTTAAAGCCTATGACACCGCCATCAAAGACGGCTCATTTCCAGCCGCCGAGCACTGCTTCTAGCCACATTGGTCCTGCGCGCGGCGCCACCTCAGTGGCCTCCGCGCATTCTCTACGCATAAGCAGGCTCAGCGTTTCTTCTTTCGGAATACCGGAGTGTTTATGGATATCGTCCATACCATCGCTGACGTACGTCAGCAGGTCCGTGACTGGCAGCGTGCCGGGCTCAGCGTCGGTTTCGTTCCGACCATGGGCAACCTTCATGCTGGACATATTTCCCTCGTCGACGCAGCGCGGCAACATGCAGATCGCGTAGTCGCTAGTATCTTCGTTAATCCGACCCAATTCGGCCCCAACGAAGACTTTGACGCCTACCCACGTACCTTGAACGCAGATGCAGAACAACTGCGTAGCGCCCAGTGCAACCTGCTATTCGCCCCTTCCGTTGACGAAATGTATCCCGACAAAAACCTCACTTGGGTCGACGTCGACGCACTCGGCGACCACCTGTGCGGCAGCAGCCGTCCCGGCCACTTTCGCGGCGTCACGACGGTAGTCAGCAAGCTACTTAATATCGTTAGCCCAGATATCGCCTGCTTCGGCGAAAAGGACTTTCAACAACTGGCCGTTATTCGACGTATGGTCAAAGACCTGTTCATGCCCGTGCAGATTATCGCGGTTGCAACCCATCGGGAGCCGAATGGCCTCGCCATGAGCTCCAGAAATGGCTACCTTTCCGCCGAAGAAAAGCAACAAGCGGCGCAGATAAACAAGGTTTTACAGGCTTTAAGCGCTGCGATTCACGCTGGAAACCACAATTACCGCGCACTTGAAAGCGAGCACTCGCAAACCCTTGAAGCAAGTGGCTTCAAGGTTGATTACCTTAACATTGCCAATGCGGACACCCTTGCGCCGGCCACTTCGCCGGACAGCCGCCTAGTGATTGCCGTTGCGGCCAAATTAGGTGTCACCCGTTTGATAGATAATGTCACCTTGGTAGTTTGAGCACGCTCAATGATTAAGGCATACTGGCGCGCCTTTTTCGACACTAGCGCTAAGAGCAACTTGCGCGGTTCATCGTAGTATGGGCGGCTAAGAGAGGTAACATCTATGCAGTGCACCATGTTGAAAGCCAAACTGCACAAGGCTCACGTCACGCACGCTGAGCTCGAGTATGAAGGCTCCTGTGCCATTGATGGCAACCTGCTCGATATGGCAGGTATTCTCGAGTATGAGCAGATCCAAATTTATAACGTCGATAACGGCGAGCGCTTCACCACCTACGCGATTCGTGCAGAAGAAAATTCCTGCATGATTTCGGTGAATGGTGCTGCGGCGCATAAAGCACAGCCTGGTGATCGCCTGATCATCTGCGCCTATGCGAATTACTCTTCAGCGGAGCTGATTAACTTCAAGCCACGCCTAGTCTATCTGGCTGATGGTAATGCGGTGAAAGGTTCTAGCAATGCAATACCCGTTCAGGTTGCCTGATTAAGGCATACCAACCCTTGGGACATTGCAGACAAAAACGCCGGCATTCGCCGGCGTTTTTTTATTGATCGAAAATCCAACAGTTGCCTTCTCCGCCTCTTTACCTACCGCACCAATTGGTCAATAGTGGCTATCAAATCTAAGATCATCAAATTCCAAATATTTAACGAGGCGCACGCATTCTTGCTACCGCCTGAAGTACGGAGACTTCTACATGTCCAGCATCAAAACCTATCCGGTCAACGAACAGTTCAAACGCCAAGCGCTTATCGACAAACCGACCTACGATGCGTGGTACAAAGAATCCATCGAGTCTCCCGATACTTTTTGGGCCGCACGCGCGAACGAATTTATTAGCTGGGACAAACCTTGGAACAGCATCAGCGAGTGGGACTTTAACGAAGGCAGTGCTCGCTGGTTCAGCGGCGCCAAACTCAATATCACCAGTAACTGTATCGATCGCCATCTTGCCACCCGCGGCGATCAAACCGCCATCATCTGGGAAGGCGACGAGCCAGACCAACAACAGCACATTAGCTACAACGCACTGCACGAACACGTTTGTCGTTTAGCCAATGTATTAAAACAACGCGGTGTACAAAAAGGCGATCGTGTTTGCATTTATATGCCCATGATTCCCGAAGCGGCTTACGCCATGCTCGCCTGCGCACGCATCGGCGCCATACACTCCGTTGTATTTGGTGGCTTCTCACCAGAAGCGTTAAAAGATCGCATTCTCGATGCTGAAGCGTGCGTGGTCATTACTGCAGACGAAGGCGTTCGTGGCGGCAAAAATATTCCTCTCAAAGCCAACACCGACAAAGCATTATTAAGCTGCCCCAACACGCATACCAATATTGTCGTACGCCGCACTGGCGGCGCCGTCGCTTGGAATGACAAACGTGACGTCTGGTATCACGAAGCAACTCAAACCGTCGACGCAACCTGCCCCGCGGAATCGATGGACGCCGAAGACCCACTGTTTATTTTGTACACCTCGGGCTCAACCGGAAAACCTAAAGGCGTTTTGCATACGACCGCGGGCTACCTGCTTAACGCCGCGCTAACGCACAAATATGTGTTTGATTATCACGATGGCGATATTTATTGGTGCACCGCAGATGTCGGCTGGATCACGGGACACTCTTATATTCTTTACGGCCCACTCGCGAACGGTGCCACGACATTAATGTTTGAAGGCGTACCAACATATCCCGATGCCTCACGTTTTTGGCAAGTGATCGATAAGCACAAGGTTAATATTTTTTACACGGCCCCCACTGCCATCCGAGCGCTAATGGCCCTCGGCGATGAAGCCGTCACAAAAGCATCACGACAATCCTTAAAACTACTCGGTACTGTTGGCGAACCGATCAATCCCGAAGCGTGGGAATGGTACTCAAAGGTTGTCGGCGAGCAACGCTGTCCGATCGTCGACACGTGGTGGCAAACCGAAACCGGCGCCATCATGATCGCACCACTGCCCGGCGCGACGGCGCTGAAGCCCGGCTCTGCCACGCTGCCAATGTTTGGCGTAGAGCCCGCCTTGGTTGATCCAGACGGCAACGAACTCGAAGGCGCTGCATCCGGCAACTTAATTATCAAATCGAGCTGGCCAAGCCAAATTCGTTCCATCTATGGCGATCATCAACGCATGATCGACACCTACTTTTCGACCTATAAAAATGCCTACTTTACCGGCGACGGTGCGCGCCGCGACGAAGACGGCTATTACTGGATTACCGGTCGCGTTGACGACGTGCTTAACGTCTCAGGGCATCGTCTTGGCACCGCCGAAGTAGAATCCGCGCTGGTACTACACAATGCCGTTGCCGAGGCCGCCGTGGTTGGCTACCCCCACGATGTGAAGGGACAGGGCATCTACGCGTACGTTTCGCTAATGGCCGGCGTAAGCGCCACTGATGAGCTGATGAAAGAACTGCGCAACTTTGTCGGCACCGAAATCGGTGCTATCGCCAAACCGGATTTAATCCAATTTGCCCCAGGCCTGCCCAAAACACGCTCTGGCAAAATTATGCGTCGCATCCTGCGCAAAATTGCTGCCAATGAACTCGACACCCTTGGCGATACGTCCACACTGGCAGACCCGAGTGTGGTCGAGCAGCTTATTGAACAGCGTGTGAACAAGTAGCCTGATTTGACATATAAGCGTCACAATTACTAAGGTAAGGCCTCCTCCGTCGAGGACACTTATTATGATAATAATTAATCAGGGAGCTTCATCATGAAAAAGGTATTTCTCGCACTAGCGATTGCTTCATCCGCTCTACTAACTGGCTGCCAAACGCCTTACAGCGGCGGCCTTATCTTCAACAGCTACAACGCGCCTGTTGATGTTCGCGACAACGCTACCGCGTGCGACAAGCGCGGCAACGCCACCATGGTCAACATTCTTGGCTTGGTCAGCACCGGCAACGCTGGTGTAGCAGCAGCCAAAGAAAACGGCGGCATCACTAAAGTCGGCAGCGTAGACGTTAACTTTACCAGCCTGCTCGGAATCGTTGGCAAGACCACAACCGTTGTTTGTGGCGAATAGTCCACGCCCAACGGAGGACTTCTGCCACGGCCAATGTCGTTTGTGACAGAAAGGCACCCACAAAAAAGCCCGGCAATTGCCGGGCTTT
>JAGPVL010000031.1 GCA_018067045.1 Gammaproteobacteria bacterium | reverse complement strand
CCTGTACCGAAGGTTTCGTGACAAACTTTTGTCAGCGCTGCGGTCAGTGTCGTTTTACCATGGTCAACGTGCCCAATCGTGCCGACGTTGACATGCGGTTTGGTACGTTCAAATTTTGCCTTTGCCACGATTATTACCTCTCAGCTTCCGTAAACAGCGCTGAGCGCCACCGGAAAACACACTCCAGCTCAAGCCACATGACTCAAACCACCTTCGCACACACCCGACACAACAACACCAGACCCGCCTTTCGCCGAGTCCGGTAACGTATGGAGCTCATAACCAGAATCGAACTGGTGACCTCTTCCTTACCAAGGAAGTGCTCTACCGACTGAGCTATATGAGCCTTACCGCTTCATTGCATCGGGAGCAATGAACCTATTACCACAATACAAACTGACGCCTATCTGGAGCGGGTAGCGGGGATCGAACCCGCATCATCAGCTTGGAAGGCTGAGGTTCTACCATTGAACTATACCCGCGAACCCTTTCCTCAAGCCTTGATGCCGCTCCAGCAAGACGCTGCTCGCCGAAACCAGCCCGAAGGCCGTAAATCCTTAGAGCAAGCCAAACTCGCGCACTCTACTTCTAAATTGGTGGAGGGGGGTGGATTCGAACCACCGAAGCTTACGCGTCAGATTTACAGTCTGATCCCTTTGGCCACTCGGGAACCCCTCCCAAAAAGGGCGTACATTCTCTTTTCGGGCCCGGTACTTGTCAACCGTTTAAAGTACTTACAGAGCCCCAAAAGAAGAAATTGGAGCTGGCGAGAGGAATCGAACCCCCGACCGGCTGATTACAAATCAGCTGCTCTACCTACTGAGCTACGCCAGCCATGAAAGGCCGCGGATTCTAAAGAATGCCGAGCCCCTTAGCAATGCGAAATGGTGAATGTTTTCAAGAAAGCGACAAATTGATCACTCAGTGACCTGTTTCTGGGCATCAGCAGGCTCTTCAAGTAAAAAACGGGGGCGATTATGGCAAGAGACATTCTTGCCGGAAAGCGCCGAATCAGTCGCTAGAACACTGCGAATCGCCGCGCCATCATCCGGCACGGCGGACGCCGCAAAATAGAGCCAGTATTCCGTCTCCACACGCTCCGTCTCTCTCGTCTCAGCAGGGTAGCCAGCAGTCTGCATCTTTACGGACAACCCTCTCGCCGACTCAGGACTCGAGAAGTAACCTAGGGAAATTGCATTCTCATCCCCGCCCTCGCCGACAATAAAGCTGTCGACCTTCTTGCTCTGCAGATCACGAAGCACCTTTAGCGCAGCCTCACGGCTCTCTAGTGCAGGCAAAAAGACCCAATGCAGACGGTCCTTTATCACTTGCACAGGCGACACGCGGCCGACATACCCTTTCTGACTTAGCACCTGCAACTGCTGCTGAGCTGGCGCCATAGATGTCCAGGGCCCTAGCGTAATGCAAAGGTCTTCTGCTGCACCAACTTGCACACCACCATCACCCTCCACGCCAGCTTCCGCCAGTAACGTTAGCTGCCGCCCTTCGCTGGACGGCAAAACAACAGGCTGAGCAGAAGTCGGGACCGCGCTAATCGCTAGACTCCAAACGAGATAGACAACATTTAAAATGAGTACACAAAAGAAAACCCAGCGCATCAGACTACGCTACCCCCTAACATCAGTTTGCGGAAAAATCCGCTCAAGGCCATCTAGCACCATATCCGGCACCACGTCCACCTGAGCCGTTAAATATGGCTGGAGCGCCGACGCATCGCCGCCGGTCATGTAGATCGAACAAGTATCTTGTAGAGTATTCTGGAGCGCAACAACTGCGTCCGTCACAAACGCCACACACATCAACAAAATACCGTTATGCACACACTCCGATGTCGACACTCCTGGCGTAAAAGCTCGCAGCCCTACGCTTTCGGTGCGCACCGACCCGGTACCGCCGATCAAGCTTTGCTCAAGCATTTTCATACCCGGAACGATAAAGCCCCCTCCATGACGCCCATCGCGACCAACGACATCAAGGGTAATGGCGCTACCACAGTCGATAATAATAGCCGCGCCCGATCGATGCCACGCCTCAACTACAGCAAGCCAGCGATCAACGCCAAGGCGGCTCGGCTCGTCATACGAATTCACCAAACCGTTCCACGACTGCGGAGAGTAGTAAAATTCCGGCTCTCGCTTTAGCACCGCAACAACCTCTTCGCGCAACAGAGCGTCCGCGTCCCGCCCCGCAACAGATCCTATGACAATCCGGTCAGGCATGGCAGCAGGCAGCGCGCCGGACAAGGTCTCTATCTGCTCGGCCCAATCGCGACAATGAACGCCGCCGCCCTGCATGGTCGTACCGTCGTGATAACAGCGCCACTTAAGCGCGGTATTTCCCACATCAAGATATAAAACCATAAATCTTCACACTGCCGCGCATAGACGCAACTCAACGAATTTTTTAAACCACTTTGCGGACTGTCACTTCTCCGCCGTGAAACTCAACTATCTGATTACAAGCAGTCTCGACCAAGAGCGCGCCGCGATCAGTCACGCCGAGAGCCACCCCTGATGTCGCAACATCGCCCTGATACACTGTGACATTCTCGCCCTTTAGCCCGTCAACAGACTGCCACCTAGACCGAAAAGGCGCGAAGCCTTGACGAGAAAAAAGATCAAGCATGGAGATAAGCTCTTTTAGCAAAAGGCCCGCCCAGCGGTTCCGGTCAACCCGGACGCCAAGCAATTCATACAGATCAATGACAGGCTGATCTACGCTTAGAGAACTCGGCAACGCGCCGTTAAGTCCAACGCCAATCACGGCACGGCAGTCCGCATCAAAATCACCGGTCAACTCTATAAGAACGCCACCTAGCTTAGCGCCATTTACGAGAACGTCGTTAGGCCACTTCAACGAAACGCCCTGAATCCCTTCGCGCCGCAACAACTCCGCCACAGCAACACCAACTGCTAAACTCAAACCCTCCAAACGAGCCGCGCCGTCCGAAAACTGCATCGCAAGCGACAGGTAAATGCTAGACGCAAACGGAGAATGCCAAACACGCCCCCGTCGCCCTTTGCCCGAGGACTGATACTCAGCAAGCACAGCGTAAGGCTGATCAAGCCGGACTCTCGCAGCGTAAAGCGCATCCACGTTGGTAGAGCCTGTCTCCGTCTTTATATCGAGCGTTAACGCTCCCTCATTCGCTCCAGCGTGCCGCAGAACCTCCTCCCTGCTGAGCAAAGACAGCCCGCCTGGGATGCGATACCCTTTCCCCTTAACGCTCTCGACATCAATGGCGTACTTCGAAAGGCCCTTTATACGCTTCCAGACAGCCGCCCGAGAAACGCCGAGCTGCTCGCCTAAGCTTTCGCCGGAATGGAACGCACCGTCCATGAGCATTAATATAAGTGGGTAGCTGCTCTCTATCGCCACAGCGGCATCACCCCCAAACTACTCCGCGCGCAACAGCCCACTCGATCATTCTGGATTGATAAAATTTCTCAAGCTCTCCCCGCTTCAATTTAAGCGTTGGAGTAAGCAAACCGTTCTCAATCGCCCAAGGCTCAGAAACAACCACCAAACATTGCAGCCTCTCGTGCGCTTCAAGTTGCGCATTCACTTTAACAAGGTGCTCTTCAAGCGATTTATGAAAATCATCCTTCCCCGCACCACAAATGTGATCCGACTGCTCAGCAGCAAGACTAAGCAATGCGATTGGCTGAGACAGCTCTGGGCCGACAACGCAAGCCTGCTCTACTCCTGGCAGCGTAATGAGCCGGTTTTCAATCGGAGCAGGGGCAATATACTTTCCTTTCTCCGTCTTAAAGATTTCTTTAACTCGTCCGGTAATTTTTAATCGCCCACGCTCATCTATATGACCAACATCGCCTGTGCGCAGCCACCCGTCAGCCGTAAACGCTTCTGCCGTCAATTCCGGCTCTAAGTAATAGCCGGCCATGTTACCCAGACTTTTTACTTGGATCTCCCCGCCATCACCTAGGCGGCACTCAACACCCTCGTTCGGGGTGCCTACCCGCCCAACGCACTGATCGCCCTCTCTGGTCGTGTGGGACCAACCCATATTCTCGGTCATGCCATAGACCTCAAGGACCTCTAAGCCGAGAGACTTAAACCAATCAATCAACTCTGGAGATAAAGCAGCAGCACCAGAAAGTGCGATACGACATTGATCCAACCCCATCGCCGTCAGAATTTTTTTACGGACGATCTTTCCAAGAATTGGAATGCGCAATAATTTTCTCAATTTTGCTGGAGGCATAGCTTCAGATGCCTTCTGATAAAACTTGCTCCAAATACGCGGCACGGCGAAAAACAAGTGCGGGCGCGTGCGACGGAGGTCGTCACCAAACTTCTCGAGAGATTCCGCAAAAGAAACTTCTAAGCCGATATAAAGCATCGACATTTCAATCGCAGCACGTTCAGCCACGTGAGAAAGGGGAAGATAAGAAATAACGCGGTCCCCAACCGAAAGAGGATAGGTACTATCCATCTTTCCACCAATAACAGCGAGATTGCCGAACGTCTGCATGACGCCCTTTGGCATGCCAGTGGTGCCGGAAGTGTAAATGATCGTAGCAAGGTCATCGCCCACTGGTACGAAGCAGTCAGACATCGGTTCATTAGACGCCACAATTTCAGCCCAACCAACAAATGCGTCCTTGGCATTCTCTGGCGCGAGCGAAAATGCAATCTTGGGAATACCCTCAGGGACGCCATCTTTCGCATCATCCCAAACATCTAGCTTCCCAACAAAAAGTGCCTGCGCACTACAATGGTCCAAAATTTGCTTTACGCTCGCCGCCGTTAAGGTCGGATACAGCGGAACGCTCACGTATCCAGCCATCAGTATCGCCAAATCAGCAATAATCCACTCAGCGCAGTTCTTAGACATTAGCGCTACATTCGAACGTGCTGGCAATCCCAATCCAGCAAGATAGGTCGCCATACGGCGGGCTTCGTTCTCAACTTCGGCCCATGTATAAGTGCGTAACTGACCGTCGCCTAAAGGCTGAATCATTGCGGCGGCGCCTGGACGACGCTGCGCGGTGGCAAAGAAAGCCTGAACAGGCATAGTTTCTTTATAATTTTTGGTCATTACGGTCTCCGCGACACGAGGGCTATTTTTAATATGTTAATAATCTCTTCCCGAGCTAGGCATATTCGCCGTTAGCAGCCACTCAGGCAAGCCGAACAACGAAATTCATGTCCGGCCGATGCGGCGGCGGCGCATCTCAACCACCCGCTAAGGTACTATTATGCAAAGAATATTGAAGCAACATATACAAAAGGCGAGATGCAATATCCATTAAGGGGGCGCGTACAAGCTTGTGTAGATGGGCGCCATCGGCAGCGCGAGCGGCACATAAAAAAGCCCACCCCCTTTCGGGACTGGGCTTTTTCATTATTTAAGAGCCTGACGATGACCTACTCTCGCATGGCGAATGCCACACTACCATCGGCGATGCGTCGTTTCACTTCTGAG
>JAGPVL010000027.1 GCA_018067045.1 Gammaproteobacteria bacterium | reverse complement strand
ACCTTTTCTAAATCCTACCCCCTAATTCAGACTAATTCGATGAGTGAATTACGCGGTATAGGGAGGGAAAATATCGTCTACTGTCTTAAGCGGGTAATGCGCAGGGTATCCCTTGCGTGCAACACCGCTTGCAACCGCCGCCTTAGCAACGGCTGCCGACACAACACCCAGCAAACGCGGATCATTCGGCTTCGGAATAATATATTCCGGACCAAATGAAAGCGGCTCGCCACCATATGCCTCAATTACTTCTTGCGGCACAGGCTCATGCACCAATGAGGCAATCGCACGCACTGCAGCAATCTTCATGGCTTCGTTAATCGATGTTGAACGCACATCAAGCGCGCCGCGAAAGATATACGGAAAACCGAGAACGTTGTTAACCTGATTAGGATAATCAGAGCGTCCTGTCGCAATAATGGCATCCGCACGCGCTTCGCGCGCCAGCTCAGGGCGAATCTCTGGGTCAGGATTGGCCAACGCAAAAATAATGGGTCTTGCCGCCATGAGCTTAACCATATCCTGCGTGAGCATATCTGGCCCGGATACGCCAATAAAGACATCCGCATCTTCAATGGCGTCATTCAACGTACGCTTCGTGGTGTCCACCGCCAACGCCGCCTTGAACTGACTCAAGTCGTCACGACGAGTATGAATCACCCCTTTGCGATCGAGCGTCAGAATATTTTCTTTCTTCGCACCCATCTCAATCAATAGACGAATCGATGCCACGCCCGCAGCGCCTGCACCAACACAAACCACCTTAATATCTTCGATTTTCTTTTTCTGTAACTCAAGCGCATTCAACACGCCAGCGCCAACAACAATCGCCGTACCATGCTGGTCATCATGAAAAACAGGAATGTCGCACTGCTCTTTCAAAACGCGCTCAATTTCAAAACATTCAGGCGCTTTAATATCTTCGAGATTAATACCGCCAAATGTTTTGTGGATGCCCATCACCGTATCGATAAAATCTTGCGGCGTTTCTGACTCCACCTCAATATCAAATACATCAATGCCGGCAAACAACTTAAACAGCAGACCTTTACCTTCCATAACCGGCTTAGACGCCAAAGCGCCTAAATTACCCAGTCCTAGAATCGCAGTGCCGTCACTAATGACGGCAACCAAGTTTCCTTTTGCGGTATAGCGGTAAGCCAATTCAGGCTCGCGTGCAATCTCACGTACCGGCTCAGCAACACCGGGGCTATAGGCCAGGGACAAATCGCGACTAGTAGCTGCCGGCTTTGTCACCGTGACACTAATTTTGCCCGGGCGTGGCTTGGCATGATATTCAAGGGCCGCCTTCTTCATATCCTCGGACATTTCTCTCACTCTCTCTTAGACGTGCGCTTAACTATACGCTTCTATATAACCTTCGTTTCGCTAACCCCCAAACGCAAAAAGCACCCGAAAAGGGTGCTTTTTGACGAGAGCTGCAACTGTTAAACAGTGTTCGGATCAGCCCTTCTTTTTCGAGCTTAGCACACCAAAGCGCTGCTTAAACTTATCGATCTGACCACCGCTATCCATCACCTTCTGGGTGCCGGTATAGAACGGATGGCATGCTGAGCATACGTCGATCAGCATATCTTCACCGCGGGTAGAGCGGGTTTTGATTACGTTACCGCAAGAACATGTAAAGTTAATTGCAGTGTATTCTGGATGAATTTCGTTTTTCATGGCTCGACTCCTAGTCGTGTCGCTACCCGATTATTGTTCAGGCACCACACGGATGGCTTGCGCCGGGCAAAAAGGAACGCGAATCATAGACAGCTTGTTTTGTCGACGCAAGTAACAATCGCCCTCTAAGCACATTTATCCCTGCTTTTTAACGATTCGGCATCGCATCAACGCACACCGAGCATCTCGACAGCCCGAGCAACGACGGTCACAATCGCGCCTCATACCACTTCATCAACTCGACAACAGGCGGCAACCTTAGACCCGTGACCTCAACATCAGTAAAGAGCCTGCCTAACGCGAACAAGCTTATGACGGCAGCACCATGACGCTAGCGCGGACCTTAAAGGTCGCCGTGCCTGTGCCGCTACGTCGCTTGTTCGACTATAGCGTACCGCGCGGCATGGATTTGCCCGCGCCCGGCTGTCGTGTCGAAGTGGAGTTTGGCCGACGCAACCTGATCGGCATCGTTTGGGAGCAAAGCACGCAAGAGCAGGCCGCCGAACAAGCCAGCCAGAAACTGAAGCCCATACGCAGAGTGCTCGACGCAGCCCCCGTTATGGATCCCGACTTAATGCAGCTCTGTCAGCGCGCAGCCGACTACTATCACCATCCTATTGGTGATGTCCTCGCCACCGCCCTGCCAACATTGCTGCGACAAGGACAAGACGCTCAGGTCAGCGGCGAATTATTCTGGTGCCTGACGCCACGTGGCCAACACGCCGAAGTAGATGCACTTTCCCGAGCACCGCGACAACAACAAGCGCTTTCCTTATTAAAAGAACATCCCCATGGCCTTGCTGTGCCTATGCTCAGCGCACTCAGCGTTCCTCGCTCGGCATTGCAGGCGCTAGAAAAGAAAGGCTGGGCCGAATTGCGCGAGATGGCCGCCAGCGAATCGTCCAGCAAACAACTGCTCGGCGAACTACCGTTACCGCCCGGCATCGAACAAGAAGCAGCGATACGCGCCCTGCGAGAAGCCAACGGTTTCGCCCCTTACTTGCTTGACGGCATTACCGGCAGCGGCAAGACGGAAGTGTATTTGCAGGCAATGGAACCGCTGCTCGCCGCTGGCAAACAAATTTTGGTGCTAGTGCCGGAGATCGGCCTGACGCCGCAGACAGTTCGCCGTTTCGAAAAGCGCTTTAATGTGCCGGTTGAATCACTGCACTCTGGCATGACCGACCGCGAGCGCCTGCACGGCTGGGTGCGCAGCCGGCTGGGCGAAGCACGTATTATTCTCGGCACCCGCTCGGCTATTTTTACGCCGATGAAATCCCCCGCCATGATTATTGTCGACGAAGCTCACGATAGCTCACTGAAACAACAAGAAGGCTTGCGCTATAACGCCCGCGATCTCGCCGTATGGCGCGCCCATATGCTCGATATACCGGTAGTACTCGGCAGCGCCACCCCGTCGCTGGAGACACTCTATCTCGCCGAGCAAGGACGCTATCGACACCTGCGCCTGCGCGAACGCGCCGGCGATGCCCGTCCGCCGACACTGAAAATAGAAGACTGTCGCGAGCTCCCCGGCCATACGCCGCTGAGCCCGCGCAGTCTGAAAGCCATTGCCGACACAGTGAACCAACAGCAACAAGTATTGGTGTTCCTTAATCGGCGCGGCTACGCCCCAGTCATCCAATGTCATGACTGTGGCTGGCAAGCAGAGTGTGAGCGTTGCGACAGTTTCCTGACTTGGCACAAAAGCATCGGCCGATTGATCTGCCACCACTGCACCCACGAACGGCGCGTGCCCGCCCATTGCCCCAAGTGCGGCTCAAGTGCGCTCACCGACGCCGGCAGCGGCACGGAAAAAATTGCCGAACAGCTGCAAAAAGCCTTTCCCAAACATCCGGTATTGCGCATTGACCGTGACACCACGCGCCGCAAAGGCTCGCTGAATGCCGCACTGGCCAAGGCTCACAGCGGCGAAGCGTCCATTTTGGTTGGCACACAAATGCTCGCCAAGGGGCACCACTTTGCCCGCTTAACCTTAGCAATTGTGCTCGACGCTGACGGCGGCTTTCTCAGCGCCGACTTCCGCGGCCCAGAACATGCCAGCCAGCTAATTCTGCAAGTGGCCGGCCGCACCGGCCGCGAAGCCCATCGCGGCACGGTCATTATTCAAAGCCGTCATCCTGACAACACCTTGCTGCACACCTTACTGAGCGGCGATTACGCCACCATCGCCGCGCGCCTATTGGCCGACCGGCGCATGGCTGGCCTGCCGCCGTTTGGTCATGTGGCGCTATTGCGCTGCGAATCGATGAAAGCCAACGAGTGCATTGAGCTACTCGATCAGCTCGCCGTGCTGCCGGTGGATCCACGGGTACAATTACTTGGCCCCGTTCCAGCACCACTAGAACGACGCCAAGGACGCTTCCGCTTTCAGCTGCTACTACGCGCCGACCTGCGCGCGCCACTGCACGGCGCCATCGGTCAGCTTTTACACGTACTGGATCGACACCCACTGGCGCGGCGCTGCCGCTGGAGCCTTGATGTTGATCCGGTGGATATGCTCTAGAGGCAGCGCATTGACTGTTATTTTGCCGTACAATCGCCGCCCAAACTGGCTGCAGTAAAGATCATGAAAGAACGTATTGCCTCCCTGATAGAACAAGCGATCGCCACCCTATGTGAACAACAGGTGCTGCCGACAGACGTCGCCCCGCGTATTCAAATCGATCGCACCCGTGACAAAAGCCATGGCGACTTCGCCTGCAACGTCGCCATGATGCTGGCCAAACCTGCCGGCAAAAAGCCACGCGACATCGCCGAAGCGTTAATCGCCGCACTGCCGCAAGACGATGCCATTGCCGACGTCCAGATCGCTGGGCCAGGCTTTATCAACTTTTTCGTCACCGAAGATTTTCTCGGCCAGCAACTAACTGCCGCGCTCAACGATTCGCACTTCGGCATCGCTAAGCCCACACACACGCAAACCGTTGTCGTCGATTACTCCGGCCCGAACCTCGCGAAAGAAATGCACGTGGGTCATCTGCGCTCCACCATTATTGGTGATGCCGTAGTGCGCACGCTGGAATTTCTTGGCCATAACGTTATTCGTCAAAATCACGTTGGTGACTGGGGCACCCAGTTCGGCATGCTCATTGCCTACCTCGAAGAACAGCCTGCCGGCATCAACGACACCGCACTGTCGGATTTGGAAAGTTTTTATCGCGCCGCGAAACAACGTTTCGATGAATCAGAAGAATTCGCCAATCGCGCCCGCCAGCTTGTCGTCGCATTGCAGGGTGGCGACGCACATTGCCTCGAACAGTGGCGCGCTTTTAACAGCGTTTCTCTACGCCACTGCCTCGACGTCTACCAACGTCTCGGCGTTAGTCTTAGTGCCGCCGACGTACGTGGTGAAAGTGCCTATAATGATCAACTCAGCCTGATCGTCGACGCATTGCGCGACAGCAATATGCTGGTCGAAAATGACGGCGCTCAATGCGTTTTTCTTGATCAGTTTAAAAATAAGGAAGGGGAGGCGCTGCCGGTTATCGTGCAGAAAGCCGATGGCGGCTACCTTTACGCCACCAGTGATCTTGCTGCATTGCGCTATCGCCAACAGACGCTCAATGCCGAGCGTATGCTGTACTTTGTCGACCAGCGCCAAGCTCTGCATTTCCAACAAGTCTTTGCCGTCGCCAAACAAGCCGGCTTTGTGAAGACCGATACCGATCTCGCACACATGGGTTTCGGCACCATGAATGGCGCTGACGGCCGGCCGTTTAAAACCCGCGATGGCGGCACAGTAAAATTAGTCGATTTGCTCGATGAAGCGGAACAACGCGCGCTTGCGCTGGTCAAGTCTAAGAACCCAACATTGGACGACAGCGAACTTACCAACATTGCGCACACCGTCGGCATTGCGTCTGTGAAATACGCGGACCTGTCGAAGAATCGCAGCAGCGATTATATTTTCAACTTTGATCAGATGCTCAGCTTTGAAGGCAACACTGCGCCCTATTTACTTTACGCTTACACCCGCGTCGTCAGTGTTTTTCGCAAAGCAGACATCGACCCTGCAACGCTGATCGGCAGTATGAATATTCAGGCTGAACAAGAACAACTACTGGGCAACTCGCTGCTACAGTTTGGCGAAGTCCTTAACCATGTTGCCGAAAAAGGATTGCCGAATTTACTCTGCAACTATTTGTACGAATTGGCCGGCCACTTCTCTAGCTTCTATGAGCACTGTCCAATTCTTAGCAGTGAAGATCCCGCCGTGCGTAACAGCCGCTTGCAGCTGGCGTGGCTCACGGCCCGAACATTGAAAGCAGGCTTAGCCCTGCTTGGCATCAACACGCTTGAGCGCATGTAATTAACGTCCGTTAATCACCACACAGGACGAGCACGTTAAATAAAGTCGAGCGCCAAGCGACACACAGAATGTAATGGAGCAGATTTCACATGGCAGCAAGGAAGACATCCACCCGCGGCGCGAGCAAGCCCACGCCCCGTCAGCGACAAAATCAGCAACGTCAGGTGCCCGGCTGGGTATGGCTCTTTACTGGCCTCGTTACCGGCGTATTTATCACTTTTTTATACCACCTCGCTGAGCTTCGCTTTAATCCAGACAAGCCGGTTCAAGCAAAGGTAGCAAGCGCACCGAAAGTCACACCCGAAGCGACAGAAAAAGCACCACGCTTTGACTTCTATGCCGTGTTGCCAAAGATGGAAGTCATTGTCCCGAAAAGCGAGGACGACAATAGCAACACAAGCACGTCGAAAAACACTAGCGCTGCACCACAGAATCGCAACCATGGCGATGAGCAGTACCTACTTCAAGCTGGCAGCTTCCGCAGCAGCGAAGATGCAGATCGCCGTCGCGCCACGCTTATCCTGCAAGGCTACTCCGTCCGCGTACAGCCGGTAGAACTGCCTTCTGGCGACACTTGGCATCGCGTCATGATTGGCCCGTTTAGTAACATCAATGCACTGCACAAAGCACAGGACAAGATGGCTAGCGTCGGCGTTGAAACACTCCCGATCAAGGTTAAGAAAGGCGGCTAATAACACCACTCACAGCACCAAGCTGTAACACAAAGCCACTAATCGCGAAGTTTGGTGGCTTTTTTGTGGCTGGCGCCAGCCATAGAACGCCGGCGTGGCCGCGAGCGTCGAATCCCAGTTGCTAGCCTTGAATTCCACTTCCCTATCCCCATCTTCCTTTCATACTGCAAGACACACGCAAGACATACTGGAATAAAGGAGCACTCTACGTGACCACTATCGTCTCAGTTCGCCGTGGCAACAGCGTCGTCATCGGCGGCGACGGCCAAGTTTCACTTGGCAATACCATCATGAAAGGCAATGCACGCAAGGTACGCCGCCTCTATCACAACAAGGTCATTGCGGGTTTTGCCGGTGGTACCGCCGATGCTTTCACCCTGTTTGAACGCTTTGAAGCCCAGCTTGAAAAGCACCAAGGCCAGCTGGTACGTGCCGCCGTTGAATTAGCCAAAGACTGGCGCACCGATCGCGCTCTGCGTCGCCTTGAGGCGTTGCTCGCCGTGGCAGATCAAGAAGCCTCACTCATTATTACCGGCAACGGCGATGTGATTGAACCCGAAGATAATTTGATTGCTATCGGTTCCGGCGGTCCTTTTGCCCAAGCGGCAGCCACCGCGCTTCTCCACAACACGGAACTCGACGCCCGCACCATTACCGAAAAAAGTCTGACCATCGCTGGTGATATTTGCGTTTTTACCAACCAAAATCAGACCATCGAAGAACTTAGCTGGTAGCGCTTTTTTCAGAACCCTTTTTATACGGAAACTGTTATGGCAGATCTAACTCCGCGCGAGATTGTTAGCGAACTGAACAAACACATTATCGGTCAATTGCCCGCCAAAAAGGCCGTGGCGGTTGCCCTGAGAAACCGCTGGCGGCGCATGCAACTACCACCTGCGCTGCGCAACGAAGTCGTGCCAAAGAATATTCTCATGATTGGGCCAACCGGCGTCGGCAAAACCGAGATTGCACGACGCCTAGCGCGCCTGGCCAATGCTCCCTTCATTAAAATCGAGGCAACAAAATTTACCGAGGTCGGCTATGTCGGTCGCGATGTTGAATCCATTATTCGTGATCTTGTCGAAACCGCGATAAAAATGCTGCGCCAGCAAGCCATGGCAAAGCATGAAGCTCAGGCGGAGGAAGCCGCAGAAGAGCGCGTCCTCGACGCTTTGCTGCGCCCGGCTCGAGATGAAGAGCCGCAAGACAGCAACACCCGACAGCTATTTAGAAAGAAACTGCGCGAAGGCGATCTCGACGACCGCGATATTGATATTGAAGTAGCCGAGCAAAAAGCCGGCGTCGAAATTATGGCGCCGCCGGGCATGGAAGACATGACCAGCCAGCTACAACAGATGTTTTCGCGTATGGGCAGCGATAAACGAAAAAGCCGCACTCTAAAGGTACGTGATGCGCGCCGCATAATTCGCGAAGAAGAGGCTGCCCGACTCGTTAATGAAGATGAGATCAAGGCACGCTCCATCGAACTGGTCGAACAAAACGGCATTGTCTTTCTAGACGAGATTGACAAGGTGGCGAAACGCGGCGAAACCAGCGGCACCGACGTCAGTCGCGAAGGTGTACAGCGCGACTTATTACCACTCATCGAGGGCTGCACCGTCAGCACAAAATACGGCATGGTGAAAACGGATCATATTTTGTTTATTGCGTCCGGCGCATTCCATTTGGCCAAACCCTCTGACTTAATTCCAGAACTCCAAGGTCGCCTACCCATTCGCGTCGAACTCAGCGCGCTCTCTCCTGAAGATTTTCAGCGCATATTGACCGAGCCAGATGCATCGCTCACGGAGCAGTATCGCGCACTACTGGCAACTGAGGGGCTCAAAATTGAGTTTACCGACGACTGCATTCGCCGTTTAGCGGAGGTTGCGTGGCACGTGAACGAGCGCACCGAGAATATCGGTGCACGACGTTTACACACCGTGCTGGAAAAACTATTGGAAGAGATCAGCTATGACGCTGATGACCTCGCCACTCAGTACCACGACAAACCGCTCACTCTCGATGCTCAGGCAGTGGATCGCTATCTCGGCGAGCTGGCTGGTGACGAAGACTTGAGCCGCTACATTCTCTAGGGCGCGCTCAGAGCATTATTGAGCAGGAAAACTTTATAGCCGCACGCATTGGCCACATCGACCGTAATTGGCCTCAGCCCGCCCACTTGTACCGACAATTTATTGGTACAATTCGGCGGGCTTTTTATTGCTCGTAGCTTATATACGTTACAGACCACACCTTAGTTCGCACTAACGGATATCGAAGGATTCATGATGAGCGCTGGCGAACGCCTACAGCACGGCCTCGAACGGTTTTTTGCCCTGCGTCAGCACGGCGAAGACCTGCCCTTTAATATGCGCTTGGAAAATCTCCAGGCGTATCAGCGCGAGCGCCTGCTAAAGACCCACGCCAACCTCATTAACGACCCCAAAACCGAACCCGCCGCGCGCTTCCTCATTGAAGACGTCTATGGTGGCCGCGACCTCAAACCAGTGGCTATCGATATTCGTCGTGCCGTCAACAAAGCACAACGACTACTGCCGCGTCGGGTCATGGACACATCCGCCACCGTGCTCGAAGCCGCCATCCTCACCCAAGAGCTTGACGAGGCGCTCACCGACACCCTTGCCGAACGCCTAGACCTGCCCCTCGACGATGACGTCTGGTGCTGGGGCTACCGCCAGCAAGGGCAGCCTGAGCTGCGCGGCAAGCAACTCGAAGTCATCCGTCAAATTGGTCCACACCTCGATCGCTATGTGCGCAGCCGCATGATACAGAGCACCTTTCGACTGGTACGCAAACCAGCCCATGCGGCCGGCTTCGGCAACCTGTATGATTTCCTCGAATTAGGGTTTGGCGCCATGAAAGGCATCGATCGCTGCGATACCCTGCTCGATCGACTTGCCACCATTGAACAACACATCATGCAGCAGGTGCTCGACGAGCATCCGCGCCCCTACGAGGTGAGGAGCCTCTGACATGAGCAACGAAGACAAAACCACCCACTTTGGCTACCAACAGGTGCCATGGCAGGAAAAGCAGCAAAAAGTGGCCGGCGTATTTCGCTCCGTAGCGCGCCGCTACGATATGATGAATGACCTGATTTCGCTTGGCTCCCATCGTATTTTAAAGCGCTTTACCATTGAGATGGCCGCGGTGCGTCCCGGCCATAAAGTGCTGGACCTAGCCGGCGGAACTGGCGACCTCGCGATTAAATTTTCACGGCTGGTCGGCGACAAAGGCCTTGTAGTGCTTGCCGATATTAATGATGAAATGCTCGCCGTTGGGCGCGATCGTGTTTTCGACGCCGGCTGCTCGCACAACACCGAAGTCACCCAAGTGAACGGCGAATGCTTACCGTTTGCCGACAACACCTTTAACTGCGTCACCATCGCTTTTGGTCTACGTAACATTACCGACAAAGACAAAGCGCTGCGCTCCATGCTACGCGTGCTCAAGCCCGGCGGGCGTTTATTGGTTCTAGAGTTTTCCACCCCCGCCAGTCAAAACCTCGCAAAAATGTACGAACTGTATTCGTTTTGGGCCTGGCCCAAACTGGGTAAAGCGATTGTCGGCGATGCTGAGTCTTATCAATATTTAGCCGAATCAATTCGTATGCACCCCGATCAAGAAACATTAAAGAATATGGTCACCGACGCGGGTTTTATTCGCAGCGAATATTTCAACATGATCGGCGGCATTGTTGCTCTACATCGCGGGTTTAAAGCATGAGCTTACGCGACGAGTCACGTCCGCCGTCCTTTATTGAAGCTGCCGCGCTGGCAACATTAGAAAGAGCAGTGAACAGCGCGTTACGCAGCGACCCTGCCACCGCGCGCGCGCTAAACACGCACAGCGGCCGCCTTATCTCTATACAGCTCACACTTCCGCCGATTCAGATATTTATTTTGATCGTCGAAGACGGCATCGAGTTTTACCATCAGAGCGATGCGGAAGCCGATGTCGACTTAAAGGGCGGCGCCATTGACCTCCTCGCCCAACTGCTCGAATGGCGCGGCGCACCGTCTGTGATCGGCGGCCCGGTCACCGTGCGTGGCGACCGCGAACTACTGCAAGATATTATCGCCATCGCTAAACAAATCGACATCGATTGGGGCGCACTGGCTGAGCCCTTGCTCGGTAGCGAGTTCGCCCAGCAAATTGATTACAGCGCACGGCGACTATTTGGCTGGGCGCGCAATGCGGCGACCCGCTTAAGCGGCCAGCTAAGCGAGTACCTGCGCGAAGAGTCATCCTTGCTCGCCTCGCGCCGTGAAGTGTTTGAATTTAATCAAGACGTAGACGAGCTTCGCGCCGACACTGATCGTCTTGCCGCCCGCATCGCGCTCATGAAGCGCCAGTCAGGAAAAACGCTCTGATGTCTGCGCTATTCCGAATTATTACCGTAATCCGAGTTGTTTGCCGCTATCGCTTAATGTCGTTGCTACCCAAACACCCACTGCTCCTTCCTTTGATTGCACTGGAATATTTACACCCCGCCGCGTGGTTTGGTCCGCGCGGATTAAGTGAAGGCGAAAGGCTACAACAGGCCTTACAAGAACTCGGCCCTATCTTTATTAAGTTTGGCCAACTACTCGCCACGCGCCGGGATTTACTCCCGCCGGAATGGACCAATGCGCTGGCAAAGCTTCAAGATCAGGTCGCCCCCTTCGACGGCGCCATTGCGCAACAAATCATTGAGGCCGAACTGGGTGCGCCGGTTAGTGAGCTATTTGCGAGCTTCGACATCCAACCGCTGGCGTCCGCATCCGTTGCCCAAGTCCACACCGCCACGCTACATGATGACCGCGAAATCGTTCTTAAGGTAATCCGCCCTGGCATCGAGAAAACCGTCGAACGGGATCTGCGCGTTATGCTGCTCGGCGCCAGCTGGCTCGAGCGAGTATGGCACGATGCCCGCTACTTTCGTCCGACTAGAGTGATTACTGACTACGCCGACATTATACGCGCTGAGCTTGACCTCAAGTCCGAAGCACTCAACACCGAAACCATGCGCCGCCAATTTTTATTTAGCCCGCTGCTCTTTATTCCAGAAGTACATCGCGAATTTAGCACGCGTCGCGTTATGGCAATGGAGCGCATCTATGGCATTCCGGTCAATGAAATAGAACGCATCAAAGCCGTTGGTATTGATCCGCGCACACTGGCCGAACGCGGCGTTGAAATTTTCTTCACACAAGTTTTCAGCTTCAACTTCTTTCACGCCGACATGCATCCAGGCAATATTTTTGTCTCGCCGGAGCATCCTGAGACGCCGCAGTACATGTCCGTCGATTGCGCCATCGTTGGCCGACTATCACGCGAAGATCTACATCTGCTCGGCCGCCTTGCCCTAATGGTTATGCGCCAGGATTACGCGGCCATGGTCGACCTCGTCGTACGTGCCGGCTGGGCCACCGTGCCGATTGATAAAAACCGCTTCCAACGTACCGTCGAAACCATCGTCGGACCAATGATGTCGCAGCCGCTTGATCAACTCGAATTTGCGCCACTGGTGCTCAAGTTATTCGACGCGGCGCGCCAATATCATATCGAAGCGCCGGTGCAGTACATCTTGCTGCTGAAAACGCTAGTGCATGTGGAGGGCCTCGGCCGCAGCATCTATCCGCAGCTGGATATCTGGACGCTAGGCCGACCACTCATGGAGCGTTGGGCGTTAGAAGAATTTGGTCCCATGCCAACACTCAAAAAACTGCAGCAGCGTGCGCCGGAATGGCTAGCACAACTACCGGACATGCCCGATATGCTGCGTGACGCACTGGAGAACATCCGTACTTTACCGCATCAACAGCGCGAACTGGAAAGTCGTATCAGCACCACACTACTTCACCATCGGCGCAAACTGTTTGCCGGTCTTGGCGGCGGCACCTTGCTGGTCATCAGCGCATTGAGTGCTCCGACCCTAGTCGCCGCTAGCATGCCAATGCTAGCGTGCGCCGGTGTTGGTTTGCTCGCCCTAGCATGGGCGCTGCGACCCTAAGCAAAGAAGAGCAACGATAACGGCGCTATAGTGACGAAACGTCCGTGACAAGGCTTGGCAAGACATAGCACAGCAACGGCACAGCGTGGCAAAATCGCATCTGCTACACTGCAAGGAACTCGGAGACATTAATGACTGATATTCTTACCCAGCTCGAACAGGTGCTGGCCGAACGCAAACAGGCAGATCCCGGCAGCTCTTATGTGGCAAGCTTGTACCACAAGGGCCTCAACAAGATTCTTGAGAAAGTAGGTGAGGAAGCCGTTGAAACCATACTTGCTGCTCGTGATACGGAAGTCAGCGGTGATCCAGCAAAGCTTATATCTGAAACCGCAGATCTTTGGTTTCATACTCTAGTGATGCTGACGCGCCTAGACATCAGTTCAAAGACGGTATTGGAAGAGTTGGAGCGACGCTTTGGCCTTTCCGGTATCGAAGAAAAACAATCACGCACTCGCGGAGAATAACTATGTTAGCTGGCATTAGCATTTGGCAGCTCCTAATCGTCCTCGCCATCATTGTGCTTTTATTTGGCACGAAGAAACTTCGCAACATTGGCGGCGACTTAGGCAGCGCAGTAAAAGGCTTTAAAGATTCCGTTAAAGACGGCGAGAAAGATCAGCAGAAAACAATTGCAGGCGACGACGGCGAAAAGCCTGAAGCTAGCCGAAGCGAAAGTTCTGCAAAAGAAAGCAGCGAAAAAGATAACGTCTAATAACGTGTCGCGTTTTTAGATAAGCGGAAAAGTAGCAGGCGCTTAAACACTATGTTCGACATGGGCTTCTTTGAACTGCTGGTGGTCTTCGTGATCGCACTTTTGGTGCTCGGCCCCGAGCGCCTACCTAAAGTCGCCCGCAAGGTTGGCTATTGGAGCGGTCGCGCGCGCGCGACGTTTAGTAACTTACGTTACGAGCTAGAACGCGAAGTGCACAATCAGGATATGCAGGAAAAATTCCGCCGCAAAGCAAAGGAACTCGGCATCGACGAAGAAAGTTTGAGTGGCCATATCGAGTTCGACCCCTTTGCCGATACGCCAAGCATCGCACCTCCAACAGACAGCGCAGCGATGCCCGCTGACGCCTCTACCAAACCCGCACACCTTAAAGCAGCCGATCAAACCACATCGGTCGCCGTCGACGCCAATCACAACGATCACGGCAACCAGCCTGCTCAGCCAAAAGACTCAACACAGTAATGACCGACAAGAAAAATATTAACGACCTCAATCAACCACTTATGGCCCATCTTCTTGAGCTACGTGATCGGTTACTACGCGCGGTATTGGCGATTGTGGTCGTTTTTTCAGGCTTATTTTATTTCTCGAAAGAGCTTTATACACTCGTTGCTAAACCGCTTATTGACGTAATGCCCGAGGGCACGTCGATGATTGCCACCGACGTCACCTCCCCGTTCCTAGTGCCGTTCAAGCTGTCATTCTATGCGGCATTGCTCGTCGCCATGCCGATTATTTTGCACCAAGCATGGGCGTTTATGTCGCCAGGCCTGTACCGCAAAGAAAAACGTTTTGCTATTCCACTACTCGTAAGCAGCGTCTTGCTATTTTATGCTGGGGTAGCATTTGCCTACTTTGTCGTCTTCCCACTGCTGTTTGCGTTTTTCACTTCCATCGCACCGGAAGGCGTCGCAGTGATGACAGACATTAGTCGCTACCTCGACTTTATTAGCACGTTGTTTATCGCATTCGGACTGGCATTTGAATTGCCCATCGCCATCTTGCTGCTGGTCTGGTCTGGTCTAACTACCGTAGAAAAACTGAGAGAGTCGCGGCCATACGTTGTTGTCGGCTGCTTCTTGATTGGTATGTTACTCACACCACCTGACGTATTCTCACAAACTCTACTCGCCCTGCCGATGTGGCTACTTTACGAAGTCGGTATCATTATCGCCGCCATAACCGGCAAGCGTAACGAAGACGACACCCCTTCATCTACCGAATAAGCGTTAAGCCTGTCATCCCTAAAATAACTTACTTGACGATACCGTGTTCGGCGCCATGAATTAAAATTGCAACGTACGCGAATCATTCGCCGGCGCCGGTGCGGGCGGCACAGCTAGCACACCATTCTGTACTCCACCTGCATCCAGCGGCACAGGCCTTGTCACGCCGCAGTGGCTATAGAAATACTCCATCACTCTTTTCTGCACGGACGGATCATGTATCGCCGCAATGTGCTCGCCTAGCAAGGGCTGAAAGATTTTCACGCCGCTAGCCGCATCGTATAACGCCTCACCCTGAGAAAATGGAATCACCCCATCTTCTTTGCTGTGCATAATCATCTTCGGCATCGAAACATCGGCAACATGTTCGATAGGATCCATGTCACGATTTGGCAAAAGCGGTAATACCAACGGCCGCATCGGCCACAACAACCAACTGCGCTTCATCATGACACCTGCGATATCGCGATAGCCACTAAACGCAGCTTCAAACACTGCACACTGTGCCTTAGCCTGATTCTGCTCATCAGCCATCACCGCAATGCCCATACTCGCGCCAAGGCTTTGCCCGAACACAATAAGCGGCTTACCTTGTAACCGTGATGACGATCCGAGCCAATCCAATCCCAACTGAATATCTTCCAGTGCATTATCCAGCTTCGCTTTGCCCTCGCTCAAACCGTAACCACGATAATCAAGCAAGAAAACATTGAAGCCCGCATCCGGCAACCAATTCACACTCATAATATGGGTGCTAATATTTTGCGCATTGCCATGCAAAAAATAAACGGTCCCTTGCGCTTCACCCACGGCGGGCAACCACCAGCCATGGACACGCTCGCCACGCGGGTGAATAAGCACAACATCTTCGTAACCAAGGCCGATCCGCGTGGGATTCTGCATCCACGGTTTCATCGGCAAAAAGAATAGCGAGCTACAACCGGAAGACAGCATTAACAACACGGCCACGACCGCGCTCAATAGCCATCGGTCAAGCAAACACCACGCTCGCGCTTTATTTATCACAGCATTGTTATCCCGGTGCCTCAACTGCTTCATTCTCTGCCTCAATATTTATCTCACGGCTGCAGCCGATACCAGAACAAGCGTCACCGGATTAGTCGAAATAATGTCGCCACGCGACACTAACGCTATTTTCAGCATCGCCGCGCCAGCCATCACGTTGCCATCCAAAACGTATGCCATTCTGCCGATTAATCGGCAGATTCACGTCGACCTTCCAGCGATGACGATACTCATCATTGCCAAAATAAAGACCTTCAACACTGGTATTAATCTGCGCATGTTCGAGGTACCAAAGGGCGCCGATATTGGCGCCGCCGCCCCCTTCCGCCAGCGGGCTATAGACACTGTTATTTTCTAGCCTGACCGTTGCCAGCGCAAAAGGCTGCATCAACCCCAACCGCCATGACGCGCCGGCACCACCCTGTACAAAACGTACTAATCGCTTACGGTCTCCCGCCATGGCTCGCTCTAGACCGCCATGCACATACCAAGATATCGGCTTGATAAATCGGTTCCGCGGTGCCAGCGAACGAATATGAATAATATCTGCGCTTTCTAGTTTTAACGTATCTGACTCGGTCGAACGAAAACGAAAATCCAGACCTTCAATCTGCGCACCCTTTAAAAAACCACGATTATTGTCAATCAAGTCATGGTAAGTAAACCGATAGTACAGCTCACCAAAATCACTTGATTCGAGCTGACCACCACCGCCACCAATCATCTGTGTTCCGTGGCCACTTTCCGGCGGCGACGGAGGCGCCACCTCAACCTCCTCTTCATAGGCATTCGCACTCATCACACGCAACAGCGCGAACCCTGTGCTAGCCACCTTTTCATTGCGAACGTGCTTACGCTCGCGTAAACGCAATGTTTTATACGCCGTTCTCGCCATCAAATGACGACGTTGCGGCGAGAAGGCCATGAAGGCATCTCCGCTTGCCACCGCAGGATCGTCCAGTAACGCTTTTACTAAACGCTGCTCCTGTGTTGTTAGCGCATCAATATCGGCTTGCAGCAACACAGCTTTTGACGGCCGATATATTCGTTCTGACACCATTGATTGGTCATACAGGGTTCGCACGGTATTCACAGGCACTTCGGCGAAACGAAAACCTTCAATCAAACCACTGCCGGGGCGAGCCACATCAAGAAGCTCGAGCAAACGAAACGAACAGTTTTCGTCAAAAAAGTAGTAATCGAAATTAATCTCTTGCAGCTCCCAGAGATGATCAATCATGCGAGCACGTTCAACATCGGTCAGATCAAGACTGTATTCCCATATGTCTCGATTCTCTAAGTGCGAATATTCCTGCACCTTAGTGACATAGGGGACAATAACGAAACGACCAGGATAGCCACCGGCTAGGCCTCGGTAGACATACAATAATGAATTGTCTTTTTCCGTTGTCACTGCGCCAAAGTTAACCGCCCAAGACTGCCATACGGTATCAGGGGCGTCACTACTATCGAGGCGTAGCAAGGTATGCCCAAACATCGACGAAGGACTATTTAAATAGGAGGCTGGAAAAACCAATACGGCACGACCAGACGGAATACTATTACGCCACTGTAGATAGTCTGCGCAGTGAGCAAAAGGTTCAGCGCCCTGCCAGCCTAGCTCGCTGGCAAGAAAGCGATAACGTGCGGGGAAGCGGCAGCGCTCTATGGCGCCGTCCGGCCTCAACAACCGAATCGTCGCCTGTAACTCAGACAAGCGGTCCGTCTGCCCGTCTGCACTGAGAAAAAATTTCGGGTCATCAACATAGCTTTCGCCACGACTATGCATTGTCGCGCCGCGATTAATATGCAGTAACGCAAGCCACGCAGGACTCTGTGACAACGCTTGTTCAAGCGCCGTGTCATCTAATACTTCTTGCTCGAATTTGGTTGACTGCAACTCAGCTGCAAAGGCATTCACTGCGCACAAAGCCAACGCACCGGCACAGAAAATACGCCGAAAGAAAAAATCATGCATGGAAAAGTCTTACCCCAGAAAACAAAAATGCCCCGCCACTCGCGCAGCAGGGCATTCGTTTTGAACTAACTCAGTTTAGATAAACTGCGCCAGCTTTTGGTCTTTCTTCATAACAGCAGCGATGCTGTCAGCTACTTCGCCAGCCGTTACGCTTTCAGAATCAAAGATAACCGCGAAGTTGTCATGCATAACAGCGTTAAAGTGTGCGCGATCGGCTGTCGGAACGCCCATCGATACAGATAGTGCAGTTAGAGCTTCGCCCTGACCAGCCGCCATATCCATCGCTACTTCTTCCAATACACCATTCATTGCCAGCAGGCTCTTGCCGCTATAGCTCAAAGAACCGCTCGTTGAACAACCATTGGTGCCAGTTGTCATGCCGAAAGTTGCGTTACCTGAAGTGCCATTCACAATCGTCGCCAACAAGTGCATTGGCAGGCCTGATTGGCCATCAAACAACATGTTGCCCCAACCACAGCCTGGGCCGCCCGGTGCTTCCGCATGTGCGCCCAAAGATGATCCCAGCAGTGCAGCAGCAATAATCGCTTTCTTCATGGTTGATCTCCGACTTATTTTAGGTGACTTCCTGTATAGATCGTCTCGATACCGGCCAGGCCAGATCTCACGATCAGTGCCATCCATAATTCATCAAGCCAAAACGCTTTGCAATAGCCAACCAATAAACACTGAACTCAAGTCACCCTAGCCTACAAAAAAATAATTACGCTTACACATCAAAGGTAAAAGTCACAGGGCCATCATTGAGCAAACTCACTTGCATGTCCGCGGCAAACACACCGGTTTTCACCGGCACAGCATCGGCTCGACGCAAAACTGTGACGAAGTGCTCATATAGAGACTCAGCCAACACGGGCGCTGCTGCCGAACTAAATCCGGGACGGTTGCCTTGGCCCGTTGTGGCAGCCAACGTAAACTGCGACACAACGAGCAAACTGCCACCAACATCGCTGATATTCCAATTCATTTTTCCGTCTTGATCAGAAAAAATACGGAATTTAAGCAACTTCGCCGCTAACTTCTCGGCTGTGCTAACGTCATCATCCTGCTCGACCCCCAGCAACACGAGCAGACCCTGTTCAATTTCTGAACAACAGTTGCCGTCAATGGTCACGCTGGCACGCGCCACACGCTGCACAACCGCTTTCATGCCACTCCCCCCAGTCTCAGCCGCAACGCGTTCACCGACTCGACAAGTGCCGTACTGATCGCCGGTTCCATCGCCGAGTGGCCGGCCGCATCCACCCACGTTAACTCACTCGAGCGCCAATGCTGATGCAATGCCCACGCCTGCTCAGGCTTACAGACCAGATCATAACGACCATGAACGAGGTAACCCGGGATATCCGCAAGATTATCCATTCGCGGCAAGATCGGTGCAGCTCCCGCCATACCGCCACCAGCAAAAAAATGCGCCTCGATTCGTGCCAACGCCCACGCCGCTTTAGCAAATCCAGCCTCCACAGCAAGATCAGGCGTTAGCGTCGCGCACTGCGCCTCCCAAGCTGACCAAGCGAGCGCGCACAGGCGCGCCCTTTCTGTATCAGGCAATAGCTCTTGGTAATACGCCTGCAGTGGATCTTTCCGCCCTGATGACGACAAAGGTTTCAAAAAAGCTTGCCACGCATCAGGCTTCATCGCCGCCGCGCCACCGGCGCGATAAAGCCAATCGAGGTCTTCGTCACGCGCCAAAAAGATGCCGCGTAATACCATTCCCAGTACAGCGTCGGAAGACGCAAGCGCATAATGCAGAGCGAGGGTGCTACCCCACGACCCACCAAACAGCGCCCAGCGATCAATCGACAAGTGTGTCCGTATTTTTTCAATGTCACCTAACAAGCTGGCGAGATTATTCCCGTCAAGGTGCGCATAGGGGCGGGACCGACCCGCGCCACGCTGATCGAATAAAATAATGCGCCAATACGCGGGATCAAAGAAACGTCGCAAACGCGGACTACAGCCACCGCCAGGCCCACCATGCAAGACCAAAACCGGCACGCCGTTCGGATTGCCACACTCCTCAATATAAACAGTATGTGTCTCATCCACCTGTAAATCACATTGCTGGAACGGCTCTATTTCCGGATACATGTTTCGATCTATTCCTCTAGGGTTATTGCAGCCCGCATGCTTAGTGCATTTCTGGATAGAGTTGCTCGTGGTAGGCTGCAGAAAAGCCTAAAGCGCATAGCTAGGCGTCACCAAGAGGCCCCAAATATGGACGCACGCATAAGCTTACGTCACTCAGCATACCTTGGCCTGATTGCACTGCAACTGCTAAGCGGTGGCTGTAGCGAGACACCGGCTGAACACGGTATTGCCCTCGCCTTGGAAGAAATAACCGTAGCACTTGAAGAACGCCAAAGCGGCGCGGTGATGGCTCACCTACATGAAAACTTTCACAGCAATGGCCCACGTGGTGGTATGGACCGCAAACAAGTACACAAGGTACTACTCGCGACTTTTTATCGACATAAAAATATTTCTGTCGCGGTAACGAACCTGCAAGTACAGCCTGACTCCATGAACAAAGATCGCGCCGACGCCACCTTCAATGTTTTTACTACCGGCGGCAGCGGCGGATTACTGCCCAACACAGGACAAATATATCGCGTGACATCGCAATGGCAAAAACTCGACACATGGCCGGGCAACGGAGATTGGCAGCTCCTCTCTCTCAACGCAAAACGCGCACTGGATGGCTCCTAGCGCGCGTTTTGCGTTGATTCTATATTTAGAATGACGATAGAAAACGTTACTCTTCCACCTCTTGGCCTAACTCTTCTTCCATTCCCAATTCTTTAATTTTTCGGGTCAAGGTATTACGCCCCCAGCCCAGCAACGTTGCGGCATCACGCCGACGCCCACCGGTATGCTTTAGCGCCACTTCGATCATCGCGCGCTCAAACGCAGGAACCGCTTCATCAAGGATGCCACGACCTCCAGAGGACAAGGCGCGATCCGCCCACAGCCGCAAACCTTTTTCCCAATCGCCACCACTCTCAGGTTTACTCGCTTCCTGTAACTTAAGTTCAGGCGGAAGATCATCAACTAACACTTCACGGCCCGATGCCATGACCGTCAACCAACGACAAGCATTTTCCAGCTGACGCACATTGCCTGGCCATGCCAGCGACGATATATAGCGCTCGGTGTCTTGATGCAGCGTTTTTGCCTCGACGCCCAACTCCTTTGCCGCACTCTTTAGAAAATGTCCGGCCAAACGAGGAATGTCTTCTCGACGTTCAGACATTTTCGGAATATGGATGCGAATAACATTTACGCGATGAAAAAGATCTTCTCGGAAATCGCCGTCTTTTACCAACTTTTCTAAATTTTGGTGTGTCGCAGCGATGATCCGTACATCAACTTTAATCGGCGTTGTTCCACCTACCCGATAAAATTCATTTTCTTGCAGCACACGCAGCAAACGAGTTTGCGCTTCTAACGGCATATCGCCGATTTCATCAAGAAATAGCGTGCCGCCATTAGACTGCTCAAAGCGGCCAATGCGCTGTGCGTTCGCACCGGTAAAACTACCTTTCTCATGACCAAACAATTCCGACTCAATCAGATCTTTTGGAATCGCTGCCATATTTAACGCCACGAATGGCTTTTCTTTACGCACAGAATGACGATGCAATGCACGCGCCACCAACTCTTTACCGGTACCCGACTGACCGTTAATCAACACCGTCACATTGGAGTGAGAAAGACGTCCAATCGCGCGAAACACTTCCTGCATAGCCGGCGCTTCACCAATAATCTCCGTCGGCAATTCTTCCGGCGTATCAATCGGGCCGCCTTCTTGCTCGGCACGATGACGCAGCGCACGCTTAACTAATGCAATTGCCTCATCGACATCAAATGGCTTCGGCAAATATTCAAAAGCACCGCCCTGATACGAGGCTACGGCCGAGTCCAAATCCGAGTGGGCGGTCATAATAATAACCGGTAGCTCTGGATACTTTTTATTCAAGATGCGCAACATACGCAAACCGTCAGTGCCCGGCATACGCACATCTGAAATCAACACATCAGGGGGCGTAACGCCATCTTCCAGTTGATTCAGTGCCTCATCCGCATCCTCATAGCAATGCGCCGTAAATCCTTCCTGACTGAGGGCTTTTTCCAGCACCCAGCGAATTGAACGGTCATCATCGATGACCCAGATATTGGCGCTCATAATTAGTGACTCTCTCCGTCGGATGGCGATGCAGGCTCCATCGGTAACAACAAACTAAAAACTGTTTTTCCAGGGACGCTTTCGCATTCGATCAACCCTCGGTGCTGGCTAATAATGGCTTGCGCGATGGACAAGCCTAGACCTGAACCATTCGCTCGCCCGCTCACCATTGGATAAAACAACGTTTCTTTTAACTCCTCAGGTATTCCCGGGCCGTTATCTTCAATATCAATACGCGCCACTAAACGGTGTCGGTGCATACCAATAGTAAATTGCCGCAATGCGCGGGTGCGCAAGGCAATACGAGGCGCTTCAACTTTTTGCTCGGTCAATGCTTGCGCGGCGTTGCGAACCAAGTTCAATAACACCTGAATAAGCTGGTCGCGATCTGCAGGTATTTCAGGCAATGACGGATCGTAATCGCGGTCGATAGCCACTGCGTGATGCAGTTCCGCCAACATCAATTGGCGTACGTGCTCTAATGATTCATGGACATTTTCGTCGGTGTAATTCGGTAACTTTCTTGGCCCAAGCATTCTGTCGGCGAGATTTCTCAGGCGGTCCGCCTCATGAATAATCACCTTTGTGTACTCGGCCAACTCTGGGTCAGGTAGTGCGCGCTCTAAAAGCTGTGCAGCGCCACGAATGCCTCCCAGTGGGTTTTTAATCTCATGAGCCACCCCACGCACCAGCGCGCGCGTCGCCTGCTGAGCATGAATCAACGCCTCCTCACGGGTAATGCGCAACAACCGATCCAGCGGTTGAATTTCAACCAATAACGTCGGCTCTTGGCCCGGATCATTTAACTGGCTGACGCTATAATCCACTGCCACCTCGTTGCCTGGTGAGACATGCAATAGCGCTTCACGACGGGTAAAGGGGTGCGCCTTGCGAATGCACTTATCCAGCGCGCCGCGCACATCTTCATCGGCAAAGAAATATTCTGGCAGCGCCTGCCCTACGCATCGACTTGCGCTGGTGGCGAGCAATACCTCCGCCGCCGGATTGAGATAACGCACCACTAAGCTGCCGTCTAGCAACAGCACCGCGGTGCGCAAATTATCGAGTAATCGCTGATGCAGCGATTTTTCTGAAACGAGAGTCATGCCCATGTCCGGTCAAAAGCAATTTTCAGGCCACAAACAGCCTCGATATTGGGCATCGAGACCGTTGCGACAGGGCTAAAATGGGCAATTATAGGTCGGCGCCCATATACGGGCACCATTTTGGTGCACCTTTCGATCACTAGTTGCTTAATCGAGGCTTTAACGGTTTTTGGGCTTGGGCTTGGGTTTAGAGAACTGAGGATTCGTCAGCTGGCTAACCCTGTGCACAAAAATGGTGACCGCCTTAGACTCAGCAAGCACTTCACCCTTGTCGTCAACTACCCTCGCCACGAGCCGATGCTCACCACGCTCAGGAAACTCAAGCACGTATTTGCCACTAGCATCGGCCAGCAAGGCGCCATTATCCGTTACCTCTAAGCTATAACCTTGCTCCAGCGCGGGTGACACAGACACGGCAACCGGCACCGGTTTCGGATCATTATGATAGTGCTTATCATTCTCCGGCGACGAAATTGAAACCTTATAGTCCTTCTTTTCCGGCTCTTCTGGCACCACAAAGGTCGAGGGTTTTGTCGGCGTAATTCGGACACTATTGGACGGCTTTAGCTCAATCTCCTCAGCTCCATCGACAGAATCACTCGAAAAACTCGGCACCCCATCTTTGCCAACGGACTTATAGATGCGCAGAGGCTCCTGCGAAACGACACTCTCCGAACTGGCGTTATCCGCACCGGTCTCTACAACAGAGTCCATATGATCGTCTGCCGCAGCGCTTCCGGCTAGAAATACACAACACAACGCCATAATCCGCAATACCATCTTCATAGCCTGCTCTCCCATAGTCCTGACCCATTCTTGCTCTTATTGTCACCCTTGTTTAAGACAAAAAAAAGGCCGCTTTTCAGCGGCCTTTTCCTGCTAAACACCAGGCGCTTTTACCGCGCCGAAGCGTTTAAACAGAGTAGTACATATCGAACTCAACTGGATGCGGAGTCATGTGCAAGCGCTCAACTTCTGCACGCTTGAGACTAATGTACGCATCGAGCATATCCTTAGTGAACACGTCGCCTTCAAGCAAGAAAGCATGATCTGCTTCCAAGTCATCCAGTGCCATGGTCAGTGTATGCGCCACAGTTGGAACCGACGCGGCCTCTTCTGCTGGCAGGTCATACAAGTCTTTATCCATCGCTTCGCCGGGGTGAATCTTGTTTTTGATACCGTCTAGGCCAGCCATCAACAATGCCGCGAAGCATAGGTAAGGGTTTGCCGCTGGATCAGGGAAACGCGTTTCAATACGGCGCGCTTTCGGGCTAGAAACCCATGGAATCCGGATAGATGCAGAACGGTTACGGGCAGAGTACGCCAGCATAACAGGTGCTTCATAACCAGGAACCAAACGCTTGTAAGAGTTGGTAGATGGATTGGTTAACGCGTTCAAGGCGCGAGCGTGCTTGATGATACCGCCAATGTAGAACAGTGCCATTTCAGACAAGCCGCCGTACTCATCACCCGCAAACAGGTTCTTGCCGTCTTTGCTCAGCGACTGGTGAACGTGCATGCCAGAACCGTTATCACCGATCAAAGGCTTCGGCATAAAGGTAGAAGTTTTGCCATACGCATGGGCAACGTTATGTACGCAGTACTTCAGGATCTGAACTTCGTCAGCCTTCTTCACCAGCGTATTTGCGCCAACACCGATTTC
Source organism: Gammaproteobacteria bacterium (assembly GCA_018067045.1). Taxonomy (GTDB): domain Bacteria; phylum Pseudomonadota; class Gammaproteobacteria; order Pseudomonadales; family Alcanivoracaceae; genus JARGPN01. Next base: position 60,812 of record JAGPVL010000027.1, on the reverse strand, counting down.
GCACTGACCCGCTGTACCCACTTCGTGGTGGTGCACTTCGATCACTAGGCCCATCTGCTCCATCGCGTCACACATAGCAGCACGCAGATCGTGCAGGCTATCGACTGGTGGTACTGGGAAGTAACCGCCTTTAACGCCTGGACGGTGCCCGGTGTTATTACGCTCGAAGTCGTCGCCAGAAACCCACGCCGCTTCTTCAGAATAGATTTCGTACATCGCGCCCTGCATGTCTGATTTCCATTTTACGGAATCAAACACAAAGAACTCTGGCTCTGGGCCAAACAAGGCACTATCCGCGATACCGGTAGACTTCAGGTATGCCTCTGCACGTGCACCGATGGAGCGTGGGTCACGGTCATAGCCCTGCATAGTGGTAGGCTCGACGATGTTACAACGAACGATAATCGTCGATGCATCGGTAAACGGGTCGATAACCGAAGCTTCATCATCTGGAAGCAGAATCATGTCTGATTCGTTAATACCCTTCCAACCAGCGATAGAAGAACCGTCGAACATTTTGCCTTCGGCAAAGAAATCGTCGTCCACTTCTGTAGCTGGAATGCTGACGTGCTGCTCCTTACCGTGGCTATCGGTGAAGCGCAGGTCAACCCATTTGACATCGTTATCTTTGATCAGCTTGAGAGTCTTGCCAGCCATTGTGTTGCGTCCTCCCGGGAACAGCATGAATGTTAATTCGATCAGAATTGCCTGACCGAGGTTGCCCCAGCGAAGCAGCAATTTGCGTGCCACGCACTTTCAGAGATGCACCACACTGGGTAACTGCCTTAAACAAAGGCGCCAACGGCACCTTTTTTGAAACTCAATCTCGGCTCGCCTGGGCCAAAATGATGCGCCTATCGAGACGATCGCACCATATTGGTGCGCTTGCAGCGATAACCTATTGCGGCCACAACAACGCCATAACCCCAAAGGGACGCATATCATCCACGTCCCGCGAGTCGGATACAACTAGCGCTGACTAAGATTTTGCTCTATCGACGCTTATTAATGGCTTTTTGATGATCTAACCGTGCTGCACACGTATTAACACGTAAATTTCATTACCTCGGCGACCACTATCGACCACCTCATGGCCATTCACACGGCACCACGCGGGGATATCGTGAAGCACACCAGGGTCAGTGCAGAGCACTTCCAATTCCGTTCCCGCCAGCAACTCGGCAATGCGATTTTGCGTCTTGATTACCGGCATCGGGCACAACAACCGCCGCGCATCGAGATGCTGACGCTCGCTCATGCCTCACCCACATGCCACGCCGGCAAGATCGCCGAGGCCGCCAGCGGTGCTACCGTCACCTGACGACAAACACCGTCTGGGCTGCGGATTTCAAGCGTCACTTCACTGTCGTTACGACCTTGGGTATAACGCGCCACGATAGCGGCCGCCAGCTCCTCATCCTCAAGCCCCTCAAGCGGTCCATCGATGAGCGCCAACGGGCCGTTGTGGCTAACGGAATGGATACTGGTAAATTGGTAGCGATAACCTTCGAGGAAGTTATTCTCACCATGCTCACGACTGACAATCAGCTTGAAGTGCGGACGTGGGCGTAAATGACGACCGACCTTGAGCAGCATGATGTCGTCCATCTCGTAATCGCGTTTATCGCGCGCCTGCCACAAATCCACCAGCTTTTTCGAATAGGTTTCGTTGGTCAAAAAGCAACATCCGCCAGCGGGCTGAGCATAATCGTCCAAGCCAAAATGTTCTGCTAACGCCATCTGCGGTTTGCGATTGCGGCCATGAAAACCGTGCAAACGGCTACGATCGACCCAACCTTCACGCTCCGGCAAGGTTTCTGGCAAGTTATGCGCGCACAACGGCCGCAACAAGCGATCCTCTGCCCCAGACTCGCGGGCAATCATCGGCAACGTTTCTTTGCGCTGCGATTTCGGCCGCTGACCAACCACCTCACCCGTAATAACAAAATCAAAACCCTTGTCTGCTGCCAGCTCACGGGCCTTGTTCAGCATCAAGTTGGCCTTACCAACCATAAAAATTTTGCAGTCCAGGCAGGGGTTCATGTGCGCGCCATACCCATGCTTGGGGTTGAGCACGACATCCTTATATTCTTCTGAGATATCAATGATGTGCAGCTTAATGCCAAGGCGCTCAGCCACCCAAAGCGCGTTGTTGCGCTTATCGCGGTCCTTGTCCTTTTCACGGATAGCGTGCGTATGTCCCTCAACGCAAAAACCAGTGTAAAAATTGACCCCTTCAACCTCGATACCCTGATCCTGCATCACCTTAACGGCGAGCATAGAATCAAGACCACCGGAAACCAGAGCAATTGCCCTGCGGGGAACTGTTTGCGTTGCACCAGACATGAGAGTGGACCACTAGCTGAGATGAGGAAATCGGGCGCGCAGTATAGCAACCTGCCGTGCTTCCCGCACCTTTCGAGCTATCCCTTTGAGCCCTGCCAGCGGAAAGGTCGCGGCGTTAGAGTGTCACCAAGGCCGCCCTCCACGTCAAAGCACTCACTCCTGGAAGCCCCTATTTCCGATAAAATGCTGACATATCATTGAGCACATCAGCCATCTTCGGTTGCAACAACGCCATCACCGCACTCTCGTCATCAACCGGCATGTCGTCCGCTGTCGACACGGCCATTTCAAAAACACCGCCGGCTGCCAGCGGCATGGCCACCTTATAGTCAGAGCCGACATAGCCAAGCGCATCCCAACTGGCCACCAACCGATATCGATTAGGAATGGGGTCCAATAAATTAACACCCGTCGAATAATCAGAAGCCGGATTCACCACACCTAGCAACGACATGACGGTCGGCGCCAAATCCACATGACTCGTTGGCGCATCAATGACCGCAGGCGAAACGCCGGGAGCAAACAAAACAAGCGGCGTATTAATTTGTTCATTATGGAATTCAGAATTGTGCCCCCAGCGGCCGCGTTCCATAAACTCCTCGCCGTGATCACCGGTAATCACAATCAATGTGGAATCTAACAATCCCTGCTGTTCGAGGGAGGTAATAACACGGCCAATCTGGCCATCAAGATGGTTTGCTGCATTGATATATCGATTGAATATCTTGCCGATATTTTCCTCAATATCGACCGTCGCATAATTGAAGTCTGCTAAGAAATCCTTACGGATCTCGTTTTCTGGCGGAAAGTAGTAACGCGCATGAGCCGACTCAAAAAACATAAACGACATAAACGGTTTGTTCCGATCAGCCCCTTCAATAAACTCAATCATCCGGCCCGCATTGCGCCGATCACGTTCCCAGCCCACACCCGAATCGTCCGCGTGCAAGAATTCCTGCGGCATGCTCGCCCATACCGTTTTATCAAATTCGGGATAGGTAAATTTGGCACTGGTGTAAATACCGAATTGATAATCCCTTTGCTGCAACATATCGATCAACGCAGGTGAGCGACGCTCATCCATAAACGAAAACCAGTAGCTGCCGGGCAAACCATAAAACATCGAAAACACCCCCATACGGGTGCCATTTCCGCCGCTAATATGATTGGTGAAACGTTGTCCACGCTCAGAGAATCGCCACAAATTCGGCATAATTTCTGGCGTCAACATATCCGCTCGCAAGGATTCGCAAGCGATCCAAACAATATTCCAAGATTGCGAGTCGTCAGCTACAACTAATGGGGCCCGCGGGTAACTAAGCTTGCCTCCTTCAGCCACCGACAAGGAAACATTGCGGCCAGTCTGCAAACCGATCTTCTTGGCAAAACCACGAAAGGTAGTGGGCATATAAAAAGGCACATGCTGCGCCGCCAACAACACCGGACGATACGCAGTATAATGACTCACGCCATACACACCACGCTCTGTAATCATTAACAAAAGCAAAGCCAACGCCGCCCAGCGCGCCTTGGGCAACCATTGCAGCCATTGGTGTCGCAGCGACTTCCCTGCCAACCAGAAAAGGCCCGCTTGAAACGCAACCAGCGCAACCACCACAACCTCAACGGCCACCTCGGTGTCGTCACTGCCACCCATAGATTCAACGCCCCCCGATGTTGTCATCAGGTTCCAGACAAAACCGTTGAGGTGGAATCCATAGAGGTGATAAATGAAGCCATCGAGGTATAACAAGAACAGCGTCGCCGCACTAAGCAGGCAAGCCAAAGAAAATGCCGGAATCCGTCCGCTAGGCAGCAGCAGTACTAGGCGAGACAGCAGCCACACAGGTGCCAAATAAATGAACGCATAACCTGCCGACGCCAACAATAGAAACGATAGCGCCATAGGCGGCATATCGCCCCAAGCCACGAACAGAATGACTCCGAAAAAAATCCAGAAGTTAAAAAAGAAAAAGCGACGTAACACCTCTGAATCCAATGACCTACCACCCATACCACCACCCCTGACCAGGAAGCCACGACATAGCACAATGCTTAGCGCAGAGTCTTCAAGACTCGGCACAATACAAATCGTTTCGTAAGCAAAGTGTTAGGACTCGTAACGACCGCTTCAGTAACGGCTATTGGTCGGTGACAGCAAAGCGCTGCTTGCACCAGGCTACGCGCTTACGCGGCGTAATACCCCAGACTCGTGGCGCTCTCATGGCCAGCTCTTGCTCGACATCGCGGCAACGTCCCATCAAACCCGCATCGTTAGCGATCTGAATATTCAAGCCAGGCCGCGCATTAAGCTCAAGAATCATCGGCCCCTGCGCCTCATCAAGCACCAAATCGACGCCCAAATAGCCCAGCCCTGTCAGTTCATAACAGGTGCTCGCCATCTGCATAAACTCATCCCAGTACGGCAGCTGTACGCCTGAAACAGGGTTCGCCGTATCGGGGTGTCGTTGAATCTTCAGGTTATGCCATGTGCCACCGACGGTAATGCCCGTCGCCAAATCAACACCAACGCCAATAGCGCCTTGATGCAAATTTGCTTTACCGTGGCTTTGGCGGGTCGGCAATCGCAACATCGCCATCACCGGATAGCCGCGTAAAACAATAATGCGAATGTCTGGCACGCCTTCAAAGCTAATCGCAGAGAAAACGGGGTCCGGCTTGACCCGATACTCAATAATGGCGCAATCGCGGTGGCCGCCAAGCGAGTAAATTCCAGACAAAATACTCGATATATGAAACTCAAGATCGTCCAAAGAAAGAAGCTTGCCGCCACTGGTGCGGTACAGCCCCTCAAAGCGATCATTAATCACCAAAACACCATCGCCGCCTGCACCCTGCGCCGGCTTAATGACAAAGTCCGCGTGCGGCCGCAACATCGCGCCAAGATCCTTGATGCCTTGTTCGGTACTAACAACGCCATACAGTTCCGGCACACGCATGCCCGAAGCCATGGCCCGTTCTTTGGTAATTAATTTGTCGTCGACAAGTGGGTAAAGGTGCCGCGCATTATACTTAAGCACCAAATCCCCGTTGCGCTGATTAATGCCCAGCACACCACGAGAACGCAACGCCAGCCATGTTTTTAGGCCAAGCATTATTGGTCCTTCCCGGATGGCAACAGTGCTTTAAAGCGTCGCAATTCTGTCAAGCGATAGCCGCGATAATGGCCTAGCAACAGCATCACGCTCACTAACACCAACAAGATGCCCGGGAAGGTAAAGAATAAATACACCAACTCAGGAGGCGTCATTAACAAATGCGCAAGCGTTGCCGCAATCAATGTGCCTAACGCCACTTTAATCGAATGCGTACCGCCACGCTCTTCCCAGACTACTGACAAACGCTCGATCACCATGGTCAAAATAACCATAGGGAATAGCGCCACTGAAACGCCTCGCTCCAAACCCAACTTATGCGTTAACACGCTAATGACGGTAATCAGTATCACCACAAATGTGAGAACAACCGACAAACGTGGCAACAACTGCAGGCGCAGATGCTCAAGATAGGAACGCAACGACAAACCAAGCGCCGTCACGACAGTGAATAGCACAATCCCCCAAATAATGTCGGTTTGTCGAAAGGCTAACGCCACCAACACCGGAGTAAAAGTGCCCAACGTTTCCAAGCCAATTAGGTTACGTAAAAATAAAATTAATAAAACGCCAAACGGCAACATAATAAGAATGCGGAAGGTCTGCTGAGCCTCCAACGGCAAGTCGTATAACGACAATGTCCAGAAGGAACGATCCTGTAGCGGCTGCACTGACTGCGCCAATTGAATCGCACTCATTTCATTTTTACTGACGCTAAAGCTCACCTGTAAACGACGGCCGCCTTCCAGCTTGGCCAATGGCTTGTCGCCCGACCACCAAACCAATCGATCGCTCGGCAAACCTTCAGCGCCATCATCCGGATTAAAATACAGCCAGCTTTTACCATTATAGCTGCGCAGCCATAACTCTGGCTCTTGCGCTTGCTGCAAGCCAAGGCGCACCGTGTGAACCGGCTCAGCAGGAATGTGTGCAGCGGCTAAAAGCAAATCAACAACACGTGCCCGACTTTCTATCGAGTAGTCGCCGCGCAACAACAACTGTGCATTATCGTTAGTGCTGTTATTGACGCGATTAATCGTTTCGCTAATAAAGGTCTCAACATCCGCCGACTGCTCGCGGATCGGCGCCAGCAATGCCTCTGCAGCAAGGCCTTCCGCGCCAGTCAGCGGCTCCGACTTTCTAAATTGCGGTCCCGGCGGCGCCTTCTCTTCTGTCATGGAAAAACGACGCGTTAGCACCAGCCGATAATACAAAACTTGATGGCCGTCCGCGCGACGCGTTGACCACGTCACCTGACGATTATCACCAAGCTTATTAACGTTTACACCGTAATTATTCGAGACAAAGCTTTCGTTCAACGTGACAAAATCAGCGCTCGGCGGGACAAACATTTGCGCTTTAACCGGAAAACCTTTGCGCGCATCAAACTCTACCCGCGCATCAACAATCCAGACCGGATCCGTCTCTGATTCCGTTAACGGAATATCGCGCACCATGACTTGCCAAACAACACTCCCCGCGCCAAGCGCGAACAGGACAAGCGCCAGCAAAGTGGCGTGCAATTGCACAGATCGCATTAATTATTTTTCCTTTTCGGATTCGCTTGTTTGTCCAGGCGCTATCGCCGTTTCGGCACCTGCGCAAACCGGCGCCCCCATCGCTCCAGCGGCATTAACATCAACCAGTGCCGCCAAGGCCCTTAAACCGTCCTGACCCACCAACATAGGCTGGCTGAAGCGGCGACGATCAGCAAGGTTCACATTGAGCAAAGCTTTGCGGTCGCCAATACACAGCACCAACTCAACCACTGCTCGGCGAGCATAATCCTTATCTTCACCTTTATCGAAGTCTGACGCACGGCGGCGGATACGCACATTATGCGAAAGTGGTAATTCAAACTCAGTATCTGGCAACCCCTCTACGGCTAGCTTAAAACGCACCCACTTTTCATTCTCGCGCTTAAACCGCTCAATATGAGTAGCACTTAACGACGCACTTTCCGCGCCGGTATCAATCTTAGCCGGTAAATGAATGCCCAAAGCCGGCACATATACCTCCTCCGTCAATCCATAGATCACATGCGATCGGGCCCGCCCATCCTCCGAAGACGTTTCGGCAGCCTGATCGGATGCAGAGACAGCCAATGCTGGGGCCACCAGCCCAATGAACAGCAGCAAAACGGAACGGCAAAAACGCTCCCGTCGAAAAGCTAAAAACCAGAACTTGGATTCAACAACAAACATAACACCTCTACCAGCCAACACATCGAGGCCGATTTGGACAGAGAACACGATAAAAGGTTTAGGTCGAAATGCAGTACAAGCCCGCAAAGTTCAAATCATTGAACCCCGCCTCATGCCAGACGTTTTGTTCTTGCACTTTTTAGAGCGCCAGTTTATTGCAGATCTGTGACCAGCACACCTGTCCCAACTCCATTAACAGAAAATATCTTCGCTCTTAGCCCAGCAGCCCCATTCTTGTTAGACCAAAATATCACCAATTGACCGGCCATCTAACTCTCAAAAACGACGGCAACCAACCGGATCAGATCCGTCCAGCGCCCCAAAGTACGTGCCTTCGAGGGCGTCTAGACGAGCGTAAAATGCCCCCCCACTATAATAAGAACGGGCATTGCGCTGATACAGTCAGCATTTATGGGCCCGTTAGACAGCTGTTTACATCGCAGCAGTAGGGATTTCGACACTATTTCAGCTATACTGCGCGCCCTTTGCCCGCCACCCGGTACATTTTTGTGATTGAACGTCTACGCAACATCGCCATTATCGCCCACGTCGACCACGGTAAAACCACCCTCGTTGACCGCCTGCTACAGCAGTCCGGCACCCTCGGCGATCGCGCCGGCAACATCGAACGGGTGATGGATTCCAACGACCAGGAAAAAGAACGCGGCATTACCATTCTCGCGAAAAACACCGCGCTGAAATGGAATGACTACAACATCAACATCGTTGACACCCCTGGACACGCCGACTTTGGTGGCGAAGTCGAGCGCGTTCTGTCCATGGTGGATTGCGTATTACTGCTGGTCGATGCCGTTGACGGGCCTATGCCGCAAACCCGCTTCGTGACACAAAAAGCATTCGAACAAGGCCTTAACCCCATCGTCGTGATCAACAAGGTCGACCGTCCAGGCGCGCGCCCTGATTGGGTAATGGATCAGGTCTTTGATTTGTTCGATCGCCTTGGTGCAACCGATGAGCAGCTCGACTTCCCAGTTGTTTACGCTTCCGCACTAAACGGCATTGCCGGTCTAGACGTAGCCGATATGGCTGAAGACATGACCCCACTGTTCCAAACGATTGTCGATAAAGTGAAGTCGCCTGATGTCGACATGGAAGGCCCGTTCCAAATGCAGGTGTCGTCCCTCGACTACAACTCATACCTCGGCATGATCGGCATTGGCCGCATTAAGCGCGGCAAAGTTAAAGCCAACGCCCAAGTAAAAGTCATCGACGTCGCCGGAAAAGTACGTAGCGGTCGCCTACTCAAAATTATGGGCCACCACGGCCTAGAGCGCGTTGATGTGCCCGAAGCGTCTGCAGGCGATATCGTTTGCATCACCGGTCTCGACCCGCTGGATATTTCTGACACCATTTGCGATCCAAACCACGTCGAAGCGCTGCCACCACTGAGCATCGACGAGCCAACCGTGAGCATGACCTTCCAGGTCAACACCTCGCCGTTTGCGGGCAAGGAAGGCAAGTACGTCACTAGCCGTAACATTCGCGATCGTCTGTACGAAGAGCTTAAGCACAACGTAGCTCTGCGCGTCGAAGACACCGAGAGCCCAGATCGCTTACGCGTCTCTGGCCGTGGTGAACTTCACCTTTCGGTATTGATCGAAACCATGCGTCGCGAAAACTTCGAACTCGCGGTCGGTCGTCCTGAAGTTATTATTAAGGAAGTTGACGGCGTCAAGCAGGAACCGTACGAGCAGCTCGTGCTGGATGTTGAAGAGCAGCACCAAGGCCCAGTCATGGAACAGCTCGGCATGCGCCGTGGTGTGATGCAAAACATGGAGCCAGACGGCAAAGGGCGCGTTCGCCTTGAGTATCTTTCTCCGTCACGCGGCATGATCGGCTTCCGCTCGCTATTTATGACCCTGACGTCCGGTAGCGGCATCGCCAACAGCACCTTCTCCCATTACGGTGAGTTCCGCGACGGCAACTTTGCCGAACGTAACAACGGCGTACTGGTATCGAACATTACCGGCAAGGTTTTAGCCTTTGCGCTATTCACCCTGCAAGAACGCGGCCGTTTGTTTATCGATCCAAACGTTGAAGTCTATGAAGGCCAGCTAATCGGTATTCACGCGCGCGAAAATGATCTTGTCGTTAACCCTACCAAGGGCAAGCAACTGAACAATATTCGTGCCGCAGGTAACGACGAAAACATCGTCTTGACCCCGCCGATTCGCATGTCACTCGAACAAGCTCTCGACTTCATCGAAGACGACGAGCTAGTGGAAGTCACGCCACTCAGCATCCGTATTCGCAAGAAGTTCCTCACCGAATCGGAGCGCAAACGCGCCAGCCGCTAAGCGCACGTTGCTAAAAGAAGTCATAAAAAGCCCGGCTTAAACCCCGGGCTTTTTATTGTCCATTAGATCCACCTGCCTCTTTTGCTTCAGCCGCCCTGGGCACCTTTTTGTACTACCTTCTAAGCACTTGTCACGTTCGCGAGATCTTTCTGTGATAGCACCATCTACGATATCGGCCTACCGTCAATATGCCGAAAATAAATCCCTCTTCTACTCCGTTAGACCCATAGCCAAACGTCACTTTATCGATAGAATAACGCCAAGATGGGCATGCCTGTATAACAGCATTTTAAACGCCATACGTTATTCTCAGAACACCCCCGGCGCGACGGGGACCATGCAGCCATAGGAGGGCAGCATGACGCAGTGGATTCCCGTATTGAAAGGCCTCGCCACCTATATCCCCGGCCTCTACACAGTGATGGCGCGGCGCAAAATCGCCCGCTCCGGCGACGCAGCCTACTACTATGAACTCTGGATCAAGCACCTCAGTTTATTGTGGGCAAGCGGCATGCGCTCAATGCCCAAAAGCATGGCGGAGTTCGGCCCCGGCCAGTCACTCGGATTAGGCATTGCCGCGCTACTCTCCGGTGTCGGCCATTACTACGCTCTCGACGTCGTATTATTCGAATCACCGGATAAAAGCTTGGCCATGCTCGACGCTATGATTGCCATGTTTCATCGCCGCGCGGGAATATCACGCCCCCATACACCGAGCTTCGATCAATACCTCGATGCAAATCGCTTCCCAAGTCATATCCTCACAGATGAACGACTGGCCGAGTCGTTAGCGCCCGAACGTATCGCACTTATTCGTGCTGCTCTGATGCAACGCGCCGATAAACACAGTACCGTATCAGTCCAATATATCGCTCCGTGGCACGACAACGATGCCCTCCCGAACAACAGCATCGACGTGATTATTTCGCACACCGTCATGGAGTATGTCGTCGATCTTGATAACATTTATAAAACCTGCTCAGGCTGGCTCAATGTAAATGGGTGGATGTCCCACCAAATTGATTTTTCATCCCATGACATTACGCACGCATGGAACGGCACTTGGGCTTACTCCAATTCCGCATGGAAAATGGTCACCGGTAAAAGGCCATACTTTCTCAATCGGCAGCCGTGCTCACAACACATCAGTGTCATCAACCAATCCGGTTTCGACATCCGCTGCGCCATCCAAAACAAGCGCACGGACGGCCTATCGCGGCACCAGCTTAACCGAGCCTGGCAAAGCCTTTCCGACGACGACATCCAGTGCGCAGGACTCTTTGTGCAGGCTCAAAAACGCGCAGACGCAACTCTCAACTACTAGTATCAAGCCCGAAACCCCCTCGGGAGTGGCACGTGCGCACTGATCCATAAACGCGCTACACTGGAAGCGCATTTAAGGAAGCTCAAGCCCCTTAAACCCACGCTTCGCACTGGAGATTACGTTATGGATATTACCGGACTGATTATCTTTCTCGCCATCGGCGCAGTATCAGGTTGGCTCGCCGGAACACTCATGAAAGGCGGCGGTTTCGGCCTGCTTGGCAATATCGTGGTCGGCATTATTGGCGCGGTAGTGGGCGGTTTTGTATTTGGTTTTCTCGGCATAAAAGCGGGCGGACTGATTGGCTCAATTATTACCGCCACCGTAGGCGCAGCTTTACTGCTGTTTATCGTGCGCCTTATTAAAAAAGCTTAGCAACGCCATACCTTCGGCCATAAAAGAAGGCTCATCGCGGATTTCCGAGAAGAGCCCGATGAATCATCAAAGCATTCAAATGAATTCGGCAGCAGAACTGGCTCCTGCAAGGCTGGCAACATCAAGGCTTTTGCCGGAGCGCGCCCTGCAAGCGAACAACCGCAAGCCCCAAGACTCGCCTGCAAGCAGCCTCCCACAGCCCCCTGCAGCGCGGCACCATCTCAAATTTCTACTCACCTTGTGGGAGGCTGCTTGCAGGCGATCTTTCTCGAGCAAACGCGGCGCAGCAACCGCGTAAGAAAAAGGTCCTTCAGGCTTTTCCCGGAAATCCGCGATGAATCTAAAAAAGGCCCCTATCAAGGAGCTTTTTTCTTCTATTATTCAGCACGACATTCAATCTGCGCATTAAGACCCAACAATTTCAGTCTCAACAACATAACCGTTGCAGCCATTTTTCTTAGCGCTCAGTAGCGCGTGATCCGCGCTACTGAGCAGTTTATCTAACTTAGACGAGATTGGCACATCGGCATAAATAGCACCTACCGACAAGGTCGCAAGACGTGAAGTCGTCCCAGGATGGGGCTCTCCTAACGCGATAGCAGAAGCGACTATTTCCGCGCAAATTTCCTCCACCCTTTCCCGCTTAACGCCATAAAGAAACAAGGTGAATTCATCGCCACCAAAGCGCGCCAAGAAATCACTCGGCCGACGACAGTAAGTGCCCAGCATTCTCGCAAATTTCTGCAATAAAGCATCGCCCAGCAAATGCCCCTGCTGATCATTAAAAACTTTAAAGTGATCAACATCGACCATCACAAGAGCGACCGCACAACCATCCCGAGAGGCCTGCTTAACCCCCCTCTCAGCCTGCCCCATCAAATAACGCCGATTAAAAACCCCCGTCAACGAGTCATTAATTGAGTCGTTATACAGTTGTCGTAATAAACGGAAATTACTGCGCAAAATATTCTGACACGTCTGATTCACCAACAGACAAAGCACAGCCACTAGAAGTAAAATAGTACTGTCGAAAACGGGACCATTAATCGTTTTATTGACCGTAAGTGACGCGGCGAAGTGAATCACGAGAATAGCGGCGGTAACGGCCCCCGCGGCTACTACTGGCAGGCCCGTAAAAAGACAGCCAAACATAAGAATTAATACCAAGCCCATCTGTGAAAATTCAATATCCTGATAATCAGCCATCACAAAAATAACGCTGTGTAATACGCCAGCGGATAAAAAGACCAGCAGCATAAGGCCTATATATACACGAATATTTTTCGGTGCCTTTCCCCAAGAGAGATTGATCGCAAAAACCAACGGTAAAATTACAAAAATAACTCGTAATGGAACGGTATACTGATAAACCTCGAGTGGATAACGAATGTAATCCATCACGCCAAACAACGCATACATGAGTGCGGCAATAATCAGAGCACCTTGACGCAGCCCCTGAAGCTGGGAACCCAGAAATGCCCCGAACGAAAGTCCCGTGACACTTTCTGCTTCAATTTTCGATATCCCAAGCTTCATTGCACCTTACTCTCTTTATGCTCCATGCCTGACGAGCCTGAATCCTTCGGCCCCCACACGATACTATTCTCGCCACTCAAATCCCGTGAGCGTACAATTTTCGTTATCCCAATCTAAAGGATTCGAGCTCACGCCACCAGACGCAACAGCCTACCTCTACGAGCACTTACTATTTTTAGTGGAGCAGTGCGCGTCTTTCATACCAATCCCAGTACCAATTCCAGCGCCAACCCGCCCCAACCACACTTCAAACAAACCGCTCGCATGTGTGGCTCGGCCGGGCTGGCCTAATTACTTAGCCGACATCGGCCGCCCAAAGCACCGATATAGCGCCGGCAGCACTACCAAGGTTAGAAGTGTGGCCGAGATAATGCCGCCAATCACAACGGTTGCCAGTGGTCGCTGCACCTCGGTGCCGATACCCGTATTAAATGCCATCGGCACAAACCCCAATCCCGCCACCAAGGCCGTCATTAATACCGGGCGTAAGCGGCGCAACGCGCCAGTACGAATGGCATCATCCAATGCAAAGCCTTCTTCTAGCAACGTCCTGATATAAGACACCATAACGATACCGTTCAGCACAGCGATACCTGACAGCGCAATAAAGCCAACGCCAGCTGAAATCGACAAGGGAATGTCACGCAACCAAAGCGCGAGTACGCCACCGGTTAGCGCTAACGGAATAGCACTGAAGATAATCAACGCATCACGAGCACTCGAAAAAGTGCCATAGAGCAACGCAAAAATAAGCGCCAACGCAAGCGGCACCACAATCATCAAGCGCCGACTAGCAGACTGAAGCCGTTCAAACGACCCCCCGTAATCCACCCAGTAGCCCGGCGGAATATTAATCTCCTCACGTACCCGTTGCTGCAACTCGGTCACAAACGACCCCAAGTCACGACCGCGCACATTGGCACTCACGACGGCATTGCGCTTGCTGTTTTCGCGATTAATTTGATTCGGTCCCGGCGCCAATTCAAGCGTTGCCACTTCGCCCAGCGGGATATAGTTCACATCACCGTCCATAGGTAACGGAATCGGTAGTAAGCGCAGACTCTCAATATCTTTTGCAGTTTGCGCGGGCATTCGCACCCGCAACGGGAAGCGCTTGTCGCCCTCGAAGACCAGACCCACATCATCGCCACCGACGGCTGCGCGCACGGTTTCCTGCACGGTAACCATATCCAAACCCAAGCGCCCTAACATTTCTCGATCGGGCGTAATCGTTAACACTGGCAAACCGCTCAACTGTTCAAGGCGCGCATCCGCTGCGCCGCTAATCTTGCCCATCACCGTTTCCGCCTGCGCACCCAGGTCGGCGAGCACATCCATGTCATCACCATAAAAACGTACCGCGACATCTGCACGCACCCCAGCGATCAACTCGTTAAAGCGCATTTGTATCGGCTGGGTGAACTCGTAATTATTGCCAGGAATTTGCTTGAGCGCGCTCTCCATCTGCTCTACCAGCACCTGCTTTTCCATCCCGGGATCTGGCCATTGCTGCCGTGGTTTTAAAATAATGAAGGTATCGGCCACATTGGGCGGCATTGGGTCCGTGGCCACTTCCGCCGTACCTAATTTAGCAAACACATTCTCAACTTGCGGAAACTCCAATAAACGCAATTCAAGTGCTCTCTGCATTGCTACTGCCTGCGTCAAGCTAGTGCCAGGAATACGTAAAGCATGTAGCGCAATATCACCCTCATCCAAATTCGGAATGAACTCCGACCCCATTTTCGCAGCCACACCCGTCGCACCGACAACCAATAAAACTGCCGCAGCGATCACCCAACGGGTATGACCAAGCGCCCAATCAATAACCGGCGCATAGCTATCACGTGCACGCCGCATCACCACATTATCTTGATGCGACACTTCACCCCGAATAAAAATCGCCACGGCGGCCGGCACAAACGTTACGGAAAAAATCAATGCACCAGCAAGCGCCGCCACCACGGTAAACGCCATCGGATGAAACATTTTTCCTTCAACCCCTGTCAGCGCAAAAATCGGCAGGTAAACCACCATAATAATGAGCACGCCAAAGACACTTGGCCTAAACACCTCGCGGGTTGCGGCGATCACTGCGGCAAGGCGCTCTCTAAGACTTAACAGACCGCCTTTTTGCTTTTGCGCCAACGCCAAACCCGCCAAGCTGTTCTCAACAACAATAACGGCACCATCAACAATGAGCCCGAAGTCGATCGCTCCCAAACTCATTAAGTTGCCGCTCACCCGATTTACCGTCATCCCGGTAATAGCAAACAACATTGAAAGCGGAATAACCATTGCCGTAATCAATGCCGCACGTAAATTGCCGAGCAGCGCAAACAGCACAATAATCACCAACACCGCGCCTTCGAATAAGTTGCGCTCAACCGTTGCGATAGTCTTATCGACCAAACTGGTACGATCATAAACGGCCTCGGCTGTTACGCCTTCCGGCAACGAGTAGTTAACTTGCTCCAGTTTTTTAGCGACATCTCGGGATACTTGTCGACTATTTTCACCAAGCAACATCACTGCGGTGCCCAACACCACCTCTTCACCCTTACTCGTCGCCGCGCCGGTACGCGCTTCAACGCCAAAGCGAACATCCGCAACCTCGCGCACCCGCACCGCCACATCTTCGCGTATAGTAATCACGGTGTTGCGAATATCTTCTAGCGATGTCACCTGTCCCGGCGCACGTACAAGCCATTGCTCGCCTCGATGCTCAATGTAGCCAGCGCCAACGCTAATATTATTGCGCTTCAGTGCATCGATAATTTCGGCAACGCCAACATCCCACGCCAGCAGTTTTAGCGGATCAGGCGCCACTTCATATTGGCGCTGGAACCCACCAATGGTATTTACCTCCGTCACCCCTCTAACCTGAAGAAGCTGCGGCCTGATCACCCAGTCCTGCAACGTACGCAACGCCTCGGGAGACCACTCTTCCGTATTTTCAGCGCTGACGGTGTAGGTGAAAATTTCACCAAGCCCCGTGCTAATCGGCCCAAGCTCAGGTTCAATTCCAGCGGGAAGCTGCCCGCGTACACCCTGTAACCGTTCACTAATGAGCTGCCGCGCAAAATAAAGATCTGTTCCTTCATCAAATACGACCGTCACTTGCGACAAACCGTAACGTGAAATTGAGCGGGTATAGTCCAGGCTTGGCAACCCCGCCATAGCCGTTTCAATCGGAAAGGTAATGCGCTGTTCAGATTCAAGCGGCGAGTAACCTGGCGCCGAAGTATTAATCTGTACCTGAATATTGGTGATGTCCGGAACCGCATCAATCGGCAGTTTCATCGCGTTGTAGATACCGACGCCGGCAAGCACCAACGTCAACGCCATTACCAACCAGCGCCGCTTAACGGCGAAGGATGCTATTAAATCAATCATGTCGACTCTCCTAGAGTGCGGGAATTAGTGCTGATGACTGGCGCCGGATTTCAAAATATCCGCCTTTACCAGAAAACTATTTTCAGTCACATAGAAAGTGCCGGGGGCAAGACCACCAAGCACTTCCACCCACTCACCGTCACTCATGCCCACGTCAATAGTGCGCGCTTCATACGCATCACCGACTTGGATAAACACGACGACCTTTCCCTGATAGTCCTGTGTCGCAGTACGTTTAACTGCAATAGGAACGTCTTTTTCACTGACGACAATGTCTGCGCGCACCAAGGTTCCTGGGCGCAGCGTAGCATCAGGATTTTCAATCAACGCGCGAATGCGCGTGCTACGGGTATGTATATCCGCACCGGAAGCGATATAACTCAGCGTGGCAATCGGTAAACGCTCGGCGGCATCGTGCAATAGCACTTGTTGCCCTAGCGCCAAACGAGAAAGATCTTTTGGAAAGGCATCTAAGTCGAGCCACAAAGTATCGATATTGGTCACTTCAATCAGTATGTCTTCATCAACTAACATTCCAACATTGACATTTCGTGCCGTGACAACGCCATCAGCTGGCGAACGAATTGAGATGCCTTGCAAGGTATCGCGCGCTTCAACTATCGCGACAACGTCACCCTTTTTAACTTTGTCGCCCTCACTAACATTAACGCGCTGAACCAATCCGGCATAACGACTACTTAACGAATAAACCTGCTCGCCATTCGCGCTTATTCGGCCATAAAGGGTAACGGATTCATGTAAGCTCGCCGCACCTACTTCTTCAACCATTAAACCTGCCGCGTGCGCGGCGCTTTCGGAGATGATCGTTCGCCCTTCATAGTTTTGAA
Organism: Gammaproteobacteria bacterium; assembly: GCA_018067045.1. Lineage (GTDB taxonomy): Bacteria > Pseudomonadota > Gammaproteobacteria > Pseudomonadales > Alcanivoracaceae > JARGPN01. The sequence goes on along the minus strand of JAGPVL010000027.1, from coordinate 43,349 downwards.
ACTGCCACTGGCTTATCTGGCTTTTATATTGCGAAGATAGTGTTACATCAAAGGAGTGCGGCGTAGAAATAACGTCATTACTTAATAAACTGTCATCATCCACCCGAAAACTAATCGGCTGTTTATCGCCATCTAGGCGCGCCAATTCAACCGACAACTGAATATCCTCAGGACGTAACAGCTCATCTTGATAATATCCCCATGCCCGTATCAAAACGGAGCCCGCATCTTCCTTGAGGACAACTTCTAACGAAAATTCATCATCAGCAAATATCTCACCACCATGCACCCCCATTGCATTTTCATGCCCAGAGCCTTCATGCCCATGATCATCAGAAGCAAATAATGTCGAAGAGGTAAAAAGCGTTATAACTAAAAAGATAAAGGTCTGTAGGAATTTATTCATTGGTTTAACTCCTGTTTCATTTCCTGATCACCGGCAGCAAAGAAAGTCTGTCCAGTGAGTCGCTCAAGTTCATTGCGCTGCAGGTGAAACGTTGCCGCAAGATCAATAACGTCCTGCTCCAGAGCAAGCCGTTCTTGCTGCGCACTAATCAGTTCTAGCAAGCTATAGCGCCCAGCTTGGTAGCCTTTCTCGATGTCATGGTAGAGCTGACGCATCAGTGGCAAGGATTGCTGTTCAACGAGGAGAAGTGCTTCGCGGGTGAGTTGCAGGGAGCGGTACATTTCGTCGATAGAGGCAAGTATTTCCAGCTCGCCAGCATCTCTACTGACCTGGCTTAACTGCAGCTCTGCTTGAGCACGCGCTATATTCGCGCGATTGGCTTTGGCTGAACCCAGCGGCATCGACAAGCCCAGTACCATGCTATTCCCGTTGCTGAGAAAGTCGCGGCGGGCGCCGACCGATATCGTCATGTCGCCGCGACCGCTAGACTCAGCCAGCCGCACTTGCGCTTCACGCAGACGCGTTTGGGTAATCAGTGAACGCAGCAAGGGAGCCTGTTTTACTTGCGCAAGAACCGCGCCTCGAGTCGGCAATGCGGGTAATGGCAACAGCGCAGAGGCCGCTTTTAAATTCTCGGCGCGCCCTTCTCCCCACATCAACGCCAACCACACACTGGCACTTCGCTGTCTTACCTGCGCGTGCAGCAACGCCAACTCGGCCTGCTGCCGAGAGATAGTTAAGCGGGTAATATCAGACTGGGGCGCCGCGCCAGCTTTAACGCGACGACGTGCCACCTCCTCAGCTTTTTCCGCTAACAAGACCGCACGTTTCGCTAAACCAACGCTTGCCTCCGCTTCCGCCAGCTCAACATAGCGACGCAACGTCTCGCCCAGAATATCCAGACGCGCTGTCTCATAAGCAAGACGTTCACCACTGGCACCCAGCACCGCGACGTCTTCGCGCAAATCGCGCTTGCCCCCCAGCTCAATCATCTGGCTTAGCGCCACCGTGACTTGAGCTCCATCAACGCCACCATAAGGAGCATTGCCGCCGACGTTTTCGACTTCCATCGAGATTGCAGGCGTAGGCCGCAGTCCCGCCTGCAAGACATCGGCATCCGCCACACGAAGGCGATACGAAAACATCGCCAGGGACGGGTTTTGATCTAGCGTGCGCGCCAAGGCTTGTTCCAGCGACACAGTCACCTGCACTTCAGACGGCAACGTTGCGCCTGAGGTGGACTGCTTAGGTTCTACATTTTTCAGTACAAATTCTTTCGGTGCCGAATCAGCGCCAACTGCATTCTGTTTTGTCACAGCAAACAGACTGCCAGCTGATAGCGCGCTGACGATGGCCACGGCATACAGCGCGCGACCTACCATTGGGTATGTCATTGAGAATTCTCCACATCACAAAGAGCACAGGCATAAGCCCGACGTATTACATCAGCTCAAGAAATGTGAGTTGGAGGGGGGACGGGAGGTTGGTCAGAGAGGAGAGTTATTGAAGGCGCGGCAGCCAGCGCCCAAACAATTCCGGTATCACTTGCCGGTAAAGGCGTCGCCGAACTGACTGACAGGGGGGTATGACTGTGGCAGCCATGGTGATCTTTACAATCTAACGAGGAGGGGCTGTCAGGCGTATTCGCTGAGTTCAATCTCTACCGCATCATGTTCATGCTCGCCATGATGTAGGGATACGCTATCTTCAACATGCATCGCATGCACCGCCAACTCACCGGAAAGCACCACCGCATTGGTGAGCATAAACAGCGCCATGGTAATGGCTGCTATTTTCGATGAAAGGCGAGACAACATAAGGACAGCATCCGATTGCGAGGCGGACATAGTAGCCGCAGCGTTAGCCCAAGGTCAAAGCAGCCGCCCTAGAGCTAGCGTTCTTCTGCCCTGCGCCGCTGGCTCACCTGCCTAACCCGCTCTGCGGGAATGCGCAATTGCTGGAGCAGATAGGTTGCGAAATCCTGCGAATAGGGTTGCTGTGCAATCGCCCTTTCCATACACAACAACCACGCGTCTCGCTCACTACCACCGACATTAAAATGTTGATGTGCCCCAGGAATATTAATCGACCCGTATTTCTCCGCGTAACGGCGCGGGCCACCCAACCAAGCGCACAAAAACCGCGCGAGCTTGTCCCGAGACACCGTGAGATCTTTAGGATGCATATCCCGAATCACTTTCGCTTCCGGCAGCACATCCATCTGATCATAAAAATCATTCACTAACTGTTCGATGCCAGCAATACCGCCAGCCGCGACAAATGAAGCATCCAGCGTTCCATATACTGGCTGAAGCGTCGAACCCGTCATGTTATGTCCTCCATAAAGTGCGCTATTTCAACGACCCGGCCAAATAGCGATCTAAGATATTCGCAAACGCTTGCCGATCGGTCTGCGACAGCGGCGGCGGCCCGCCGGTCTGCACGCCGCTGGCGCGCATGGTATCCATGAAGTCTCGAATATTAAGACGCGCCCGCACATTCTCTTTATCCATTAGCTCACCACGCGGCGTCACAACGACAGCGCCTTTTTCGATAACCTCCGCCGCTAACGGAATATCTTGTGTAATCACCAAATCTGCCGCACTGACACGGGCAACAATTTCATCATCCGCAACATCAAAACCTGCGCTCACCTGTATCGCTTTTAGATACGGCCCCGGTGGCAATACCACACGCTGATTCGCAACAAACGTTGTGACCACTTGCGCACGCTGCGCTGCGCGCACCACGATGTCACGAACAGTCTTAGGGCAGGCATCTGCATCAACCCAAATAGGCATAGGCTACTCTCTCAGCATTCATCGTTAATGGCTGCACACGGAATCAGGCTAGTTTAACCACATCGCGGGGCTCTAACGTCACTCAGCCGAAAAGAAACTGCCACACCACGGACCTCACTTAAGAAACAAACCAAGAAATAGCACAGGACAAGGCGATCCGCAGCGACACAGAATGATTTATTCTTAGCCACGCTGGTCTATACTCATAGCCATGCTACATATCGCCCTATATGAACCTGAAATTCCGCCGAATACCGGTAATATTATGCGCCTGTGCGCAAATACCGGCGCGCACCTGCACTTAATTGAACCGCTAGGTTTTACCTTGGAAGAAAAGCAGCTGCGCAGAGCGGGCCTCGATTATCGTGACTTCGCCGAAGTCTCTGCCTATCGCGATTACGCCCACTTTCTCAGCAGTATGGGCGGGCGCCGTATTTTCGCCATCACTACTAAAGGCAGCATCTGTTACGCCGATGCCTCCTTTGCCGAAGACGATGTGCTGTTGTTCGGCCCCGAAACACGCGGCCTGCCTGACACCGTCCTTGACGCTATACCAGCGCAACAATGGCTGCGCGTGCCCATGCTCAAAGACAGCCGCAGTCTCAATTTAAGCAACACCGCAGCGGTGGTTCTTTACGAAGGTTTGCGGCAACTGGGTTTTGCCAATATTCGCTAGCTCAGCTGAAATAGACAGACAAAAAAAGGGAGCCTAAAGCTCCCTTTTTTTGTCACACTGAAAACTTGCTTAGTGTGCGGTTTCTTTTTCCGCTTGCTCGGCTGCGCGCTTCGCCTGCGCTTGCTGAAACAATGCGTCAAAATTAATTGGCTGCAAATGGAACGGCGCAAATGAGCCTCGGCCAATTAACGATGAAATCGTTTCTCGTACATACGGGAACATTAGATTAGGGCAATAAGAACCCAAGATCTGCTCTAATTCTGCGTCAGTCACACCAGAAATAACAAACACACCTGCTTGCTTTACTTCTGCAATATAGGCTGTTTTTTCATTTACCTCGGCGGTCACCGTCACCGTCACTTCTACTTCAAACTCACTCGTCTCACCAAGACGGCGCGCCTGATTGGCCAGTTGCACGTTAACCTTAGGCTGTCCCTGCTCCAAAAAAATCTGCGGAGCGCCAGGCACTTCGAAAGAAAGGTCTTTCACATAAATACGCTGCACCTGAAGCTGGCGTTGCGGCTCTTCACTCATCATTAACTCCTGTCTTGTAATTTTTTATCGAGGCTACCATTACGCTCAAGTTCATACAGCTCATCGCAGCCGCCGATATGCTCATCATTAATCCAAATCTGTGGCACCGTGCGCTGACCGCTTTTCTGCATCATCTCTGCGCGCCGAGCGGGCTCTGCATCGAGATCAATATTCACGAACGCAACACCCTTATCCGTCAACAGCCGTTTTGCCCGCGAACAAAATCCACACCATGCTGTTGAATACATCAAAACGTCAGGCATTAGGCTTTCACTACCGGCAGCTTCTCATCACGCCAACCCTGTATACCACCCTGCAGACGCATCAAATTGGTAAAACCTTTCGCTTTTAATGCTTTGCCCGCCGCGGCCGCCGATGGCCCGCCTTTACAGGTTAGAATCAGCGGTTTATCGCGATACTTTTCCAGTTCGGCAATACGCTCAGCAATTTCGCTGGCCGGAATATTAACGCTGCCGGCAATGTGTCCCTGACGGAACTCATCGGCATCGCGAACATCAACAATGACGCCTTCCTCTCGATTCACAAGATTTGTCGCCTGTTGAGGCGTCACCGGTTTACCGGAGCGACGGGACTCAAGGGTAAAGAAATACGCGAGCAACAGTGAAAACGAGGACACCAGCAGGTAATGTTGGCTGGCAAATTCAATCAATTTATCCATCGGGCAAACCTTGAGCAGTACTTTGAGGGCGGCAAGTATAACAGCACGACAGCCGGATCATCACGTCTGCCCTTTCCCCTTTGCGTCGGATCAGGTAAAACGCGTCGCCATGAGACTAATTTTATTACTAAGCCTGCCCCTTATCCTTGTTAGCACGGCGCTCGCCCCACGCGCCTATGCCGCCGAGACGGCATCACGGGCCCAGCTCGACGGCCTGCGCAAGCAAATGCGCTCGGTCGAGCAAAGCATTAACGCTGATCTCGGCTTGCGCACCAAAGAACAGGCCGCGCTGCGCAAGGTCGAACGGCAGATTAGCCAGCTAGCCCGCGAGGCACGGACTCTTGAGCAAGATCAGGCCAAAGCCGCCAAGCGCCTGAAAACGTTACGAGACGAACAGGTCAGCATGGCGAACGAACGTATCAAGCAGGTCAGCTGGCTGGCACGAACCGCCCGCGCCAGCTATATGAATGGCCGCCAAGAAACGTTAAAACTGCTGCTCAACCAAGAACAACCGGATCGTTTGGCTCGGCTACTGCGCTACCAAGACTACTTCCAAAGCGCCCGGGCCGAACGTGTCGTGATGCTGAATAAAGACCTCGCCGCCCTGTTGGCGCTTGCAGAACGGGTTGAGCAAGCCCGCGACGACGTGCTGAAGCGGCAAGATGCCGTCAACGCTCAGCAAACACTCCTCAACAATGCCCGCGGTGAACGGGCCACCACTCTTGCCAGTCTCAATAAACAGCTCGACAGCAACACTCACCGGCTTGAACAGATGCGCGGCGACGAGAAACGTATCGAGTCACTACTCAAAAAAATGCAGCAGACTCTCAACGATATTCCAGCAAATCCAAGCGGTGCGCCGTTTGGTAAACTCGCGAATAAACTGCCGTGGCCTGTAACCCGCGATCTGCGCGCACGGTTCGGCACCATTCGCGAAGGCCCAGTACGCTGGAACGGTGTCATTCTCCGAGTAACCCCAAGTGAGCCGGTACGCGCCATCCATAGTGGCAGAGTGGTGTATTCAGACTGGCTGCGCGGCTACGGGCTGCTGACCATCATCGATCACGGTCACGGCTACCTGACACTTTACGGTTACAACGAAAGCCTTATGCGCGAAGTGGGAGAGTGGGTTTCCACCGGCGACACCATCGCCCTCGCTGGCAACTCACGAGGCACAGAGCAAGCCGGTTTATACTTTGAAATCCGCCGCGACGGGAAGCCCGTTAACCCAGACCGCTGGTGTAATAGCCGTGTTACACTGCCGCAATAATTAACGCAATCGCCGTCCAATAACAGGGAACTTCGAATCGTTATGCGCCTTCGCCTATCCGTACTTTTTGCCGCGAGCTTGTCCGTTTTCTCTAGCATGGCTTTTGCCGCCGACCCTGCTCTCGACACGCAGGCTGAACAACAAGGCATCCCCGTTAACGAGCTACGGGTATTTGCCGAAGTCATGGAGCGTATTCGTGCCGTGTATATCGACGAAGTCGATGATAAAACACTGCTAGAAGCTGCCATACGCGGCATGCTCTACGAACTCGACCCACATTCAAGTTATCTCACGCCAAATGAATTCGATGATTTACAAGTGACCACCTCTGGCGAGTTCGGCGGGCTAGGCATTGAGATCACGTTGGAAAACGGATTTATCAAGGTTGTCTCTCCCATTGACGACACTCCGGCAAGCGCCGCGGGCATCAACGCAGGTGATTTAATCCTGAAAATTGATAGCACCTTCGTCAAGGGGCTCGGCTTACAAGAATCCGTGGATCTACTACGCGGAGAAATCGGCTCCGAAGTTGAACTCACTATTTTATCCGCCGGCGATCAAAAGCCTCGCAAAGTCACACTCAAGCGCGATCGCATTCAAATTAAAAGCGTCCGCAGCAATATGCTCGAGCCGGGCTATGGTTACCTTCGCGTCACTCAGTTCCAAGGGCAAAGCGGTACCGAAACAAAAAAGGCGCTGGCCAAGCTATTAAAGAAAGAGCCACTAAACGGTTTGGTTTTGGATTTACGCAACAACCCGGGCGGCGTACTCACCGCTGCCGTTCAAATTGCAGATCTATTTCTTGATGATGGCCTGATCGTTTACACCCAGGGCCGCGCGGAAGAAAGTCGCACCAACTACGCAGCAACCAAAGGCGACATGTTGAAAGGCGTGCCAATGGTTGTGCTGATCAATGCTGGCTCTGCCTCCGCCTCCGAGATTGTCGCCGGCGCCCTGCAAGACCAAGAGCGCGCCATCATCATTGGTCAGCGCAGCTTTGGTAAGGGCTCAGTACAAACAATTATGCCTCTGCATGATGAGCGCGCATTAAAGCTCACCACCGCACGCTATTACACGCCTAACGGACGCTCTATTCAGGCAGAGGGTATCGCACCTGACATTCGCACCGAGGTCGCGCGGGTAGAACTGGCCAGCGACGACGGCAATGTTCGCGAAGCCGATTTACGCGGCCACCTCGAAAACAATACTGCAAAAGATAAAGCCAACCCGGCAGCCAGCGAAGTGCCTTTAGTGTCCCGTGATTACGCGTTATATGAAGCGCTTTCTATTCTCAAGGGCGTACACCTAGCATCGCGTCGCGACACTCAGAACAATAAGGCACAAAACGAAAAACCTGACGTAACAACAAACAACAAGACGGACGCTCAATGAGAGCGGTACTCGCGCTGCTCTGTTGCTGGCCGTTATTCGTAATTGCCGCAGACAACGCGTCTTCACTACCACGCATCGCTATTATCATCGACGATCTCGGTTATCACCGCTCCCGCGGTGAGGCCATCGTCGACCTGACTGGCGATGTCACCTGTGCCATCATCCCCGAAACACCTTACGGGCCGCGACTCGCAAAGCGCGCCGCCCGCATGAATAAAGAAGTCATGATTCATCTGCCTATGGAGACCGCCAGCACGCGGCCACTCGACAAAGGCGGCATTAAAGATGAGATGACGCACCCCAAGCTAGTCACAACGGTGCGTCAGGCGTTTATTCGTATCCCTCAGGCACGCGGGCTCAATAACCATATGGGCAGCATTCTGACGGCCGAAGAAAAACCCATGCAGTGGCTCATGCAAGAACTTGCGCTAAATCATTATTTTTTTATTGATAGCCGCACCACCCCTGACACGGTGGCGGAAAAGATCGCAATGAAGAATGGCCTTCGCTCTGCGGGACGAGATGTTTTTCTCGACAACGAGCGAAACTTAAACAGCATTAATAAACAGTTCAATCAACTTATTCGTATTGCCAAGCGCCGCGGACACGCCATCGCGATTGGCCACCCTTATCCTGAAACGATTGAATACCTGCAGGGCGTCATACCCTTACTGGAACGCGCCGGCGTTAAACTCGTGCCCGCCTCCGAACTGTTAAACGCTCCGCCAATGATGGCCGCGCAACAAGAAAATGAACAAAAGCCTGACGCATAAGCGAGCAGTAACAGCCCACGGGCTCAGCTATTCAGCGGACTTCTTATCCCCAGAGCCAACCCCGGTTATACGCGCATAGCCCAGCATCAAGAAACCAAACGCAAACATCATCACGCCATATACCGCTACCGGAACCGACATCTCGCTAGAGCTCAGTAGCGTTAACGTCACCAACAAACCGAGCGTGCTGTTTTTAATACCCAATTCAACCGCAACGGAAAAACTCTGCGCGCGCGACAAGCCCATCACCCTGCTGCCAGCAAGACCAATAACCAAGCCAATAATATTCAACAGCGCAGCGGCTAAGCCACCCTTCCATAACAGCTCCAGCATGCGCTCACCGAGCTGCGTCAAGATCGCCACAATGACCCCAACCAACACCAGCAAACCAAACACACTGACAAGCTTTTCCATGCGCACCGCAAACGTATTCGCATAACGCTTTATCGTCATGCCGATCGCAACTGGCAGGAGAATAATCGCAATCAACGCCACCACCGTCTTCTTCACAGGCAGCTCTACGACTTGGCTTGCACTTGCATCGGCATAACGCTCAAGCGCAAAACCTACCACGACCGGTAACGTAACAATGGTGATTAGGCTCGCTAATACCGTCAGAATAATGGAGAGAGCAACGTCGCCGCGGCCAAGATAGACAAACAAATTGGATGTTGTGCCGCCAGGACAAGCAGCAATTACGACTAGGCCTACCGCTAAAGCAGGCGACAGAGAGAGCGCATCGGCGAGCAGAAAAGCAACAACAGGCAGAATAAGTAGCTGAGCGAATAAACCAAAGAAGGTCGCGCGCGGGGCAATAATCACCTCACGAAAATCCTTCGGCAATAGCGTCATTCCCATGCCGATCATAATAAAAAATATCGCGGCGGGCAGTCCGTACTCTATCAAAGGTCCCTGTTCCACCACTCTACCCCTTAACCCTTAGGATTCGTTTTTTCCAACTCCAAATACTCTATCGGCGCTGCAGGAGGGTTGCCATAAATGTAGCTACGCGGTGCTGGCAACGTATCTGGGCGTCCCGGGCCACGAATTTCCAAATAATCATCGTAGCGATTCTGATATTCCTGAGCCCGAATAATGCGCCGCAGTCTTTCTAGGGTGAAGTACGGAGCATCACGCAATAATAAGTTAGCCAGCCAAGTCGGAATGTAACCGCCGGGATCAAGCACCAACTGATAGGTCACCTCTGCAGCATTCTCATCGTCGAGTCGACGAAATTTGAAAATACCTTCCATTTCAGGGAAGCGCACATAACGTGGATCAGGCGGCAACAAGTCAGGACGATTGCTCAGATGCATCGTTATTGACTCTTCTCCTTGGTCAGCTTCTGCTGCACATCGACCCGCAGCACCGCCTCTCGATCCGCTAACGGCCAAGGTAAATGGGTACCAAAACGCATATAGCGACGAAGCGGACTATCACGATCAAACTCCGTTGCGTTATCAACAAAGTGCAGCCACTTAGGGAAATTAGCGTAATCATTAAGCAGGCCAGACAAAGCATACTCATCCGCCAGTTGAATCTTCGTTACGCCGCGAAAGGTTTTTAAACGCGAGTTTTCGCGATGGCGGGTATAGACCTGAATATCATTACGATCGCTAATTAATGTCCAGTCTGGATCAAGCCCCGTATCTAACGGAGAGCGGTTAGGAACACTATTGGGAGAGCCGCTTACGGCAGATTGATCGGCGAATGCAATGGAAGTGGCAGCAAAAAACGAAAGACAAAGCGCAACGGTCGCCGCGACTGCGCGCCGTATTGAGGACTGTTGGGACTGCGTCCGGACACCCATCTACCCTTCCTTTTGTTATTATGCTGATCTGGCAGTATAGCAACGCAATCACTGGCGGCAATCGCCATTACACACCGTTACTCAGCAGAACAATTACGCTACATGTCCGCTGGGCAACATTACATGCGCATTTCGATACCAGCGGCCGCCATATATTCTTTCGCCTCACCGACTGTGTGCTCGGCAAAGTGAAAAATTGATGCTGCCAGTACGGCATCTGCGCCACCAAGCTGCACTCCGTCAACAAGGTGCTGCAACGAACCGACCCCCCCGGAAGCAATCACTGGCACCGCAACAGCATCCGCAATAGCACGCGTCAGTGCGATATCAAAACCGTTCTTAGTGCCATCACGATCCATGCTCGTCAGCAGCACTTCTCCGGCACCATAGTCCGTCATTCTCTTTGCCCACTCAACGGCGTCTAAACCCGTTGGCTTGCGGCCACCGTGGGTAAAGATCTCCCATCGATTTGCTTCACTTTCCGCGCTCACTTTCTTCGCATCAATGGCAATCACGATGCACTGGGAGCCAAAGCGCTGCGCGGCGTCGCGAACAAATTCTGGGTTGTTTACCGCCGCCGAATTGATGCTGACCTTATCTGCGCCCGCATTGAGCAGATTGCGAATATCTTCAAGCGTGCGCACACCGCCGCCAACGGTGAGCGGAATGAAGACTTCTGCTGCCATCCGTTCAACGGTTTGCAGCATGGTGTCACGGCCATCGTGGCTGGCGGTAATATCGAGAAAGGTGATCTCATCAGCACCCTCTTCGTTGTAGCGCCGCGCCACTTCAACAGGATCGCCAGCGTCACGAATATTTTCAAACTGGACGCCTTTAACCACACGGCCTTTATCAACATCCAGACAAGGAATAATACGTTTCGCCAAACCCATGCTTACTCTCCAGTGCCTGCGCCAGTGAGTTCATCGGATAGCTTCTGCCCTTCGGCAAAATCCAACGTGCCTTCGTAAATTGCTCGGCCGGTAATCGCACCCTCAATACCCGATGATGATGCCGCACAGAGACCGCGCACATCGTCGAGATTAGTAATGCCGCCAGACGCAATGACCGGAATCGAAATGGCTTCAGCCAAGCGCGCGGTTGCATCAACGTTAACGCCTTGCAGCATGCCGTCACGGCTAATATCCGTATATACGATGGCACTCACTCCGTCGCCTTCAAACTGGCGGGCTAAGTCCGTAACGTTAACGTCGGTTACATTGGCCCAACCGTCGGTTGCTACCATGCCGTCTTTAGCATCAAGGCCAACAATAATATGCCCGGCAAACTGCTTGCACATATCCCGCACAAAACCTGGATCAGTAACCGCTTTGGTGCCAATAATAAGCCACTGCACGCCGGCTGAAAGATAGGCTTCAATAATCTCAGGGGTGCGGATGCCGCCTCCGATCTGAATAGGCAACTGCGGGAACTTCTTCGCAATGGCCTTCACCACATCGCCGTTAACAGGCTCACCAGCAAAGGCGCCGTTTAAATCAACTAGGTGCAAGCGTCGGGCACCAAGATCAACCCAATGCGCCGCAACCGCAACAGGGTCATCAGAAAAAACCGTGTCATCTTCCATACGCCCTTGGCGCAGGCGAACACATTTTCCGTCTTTTAGATCAATGGCTGGAATTAACAGCATGTAAACAACCTCAACAAAACCAGTACAGCACTCACGTTAAAGCAGGTGCAGAGAAATGATGCGCAGGAGAACGCGCTATGGCTGCCAGCGCAGAAAGTTTGAGAGCAACGTCATGCCGTGGCTGGCGCTTTTCTCAGGGTGGAATTGCACCGCAAAGATATTCGAACGGCATGCTGCCGCCGCAAACCGAAGGCCGTAATCGCAACGCCCGCTCACCTGCTCTTCAGGCAACCCCGTAATGCAGTAGCTGTGGACAAAATAGAACCGAGAATAATCGTCGATGCCTTCCCACATAGGGTGCTCTTCTTGCTGCACTTGATTCCAGCCCATGTGCGGCACTTTTAAGCGCTCACCGAGATCACCGTAACGCTCACCAAAGTGCACAACATTGCCGGGAAACAAACCCAGACACTCGACGCCGCCGTTTTCTTCGCTGTGCTGCATCATCGCCTGCATGCCCACACAAATACCCAACAACGGCTTGCCGCTTGCTGCCACTTCAAAAATAGCCTGATCTAAACCGCGGCTGCGCAATTCATGCATACAATCGCGAATAGCCCCAACGCCCGGGAAAATCACTCGATCTGCGGCAATTGCTACAGCAGGATCGGATGTCACAACAATGCGCTGACCATCGGCAACCTTTTCCAGCGCTTTCGCGGCGGAGTGCAGATTGCCCATGCCGTAATCAAGAATGGCGACAGTTTCGCTCACAAAGATCTCACTTTTTTTCGGTCAAGGTGCCCTTAGTCGAAGGCGTGATATTGGCCATGCGCGGGTCCATTTCGACCGCCATACGCAACGCGCGACCAAACGCTTTGAAGGCAGTCTCAGCCTGGTGATGCGCATTCTTGCCGCGCAAGTTATCGATATGCAGTGTCGCACCGGCGTGGTTGACGAAACCTTGGAAGAATTCGTAAAACAAATCGACGTCAAAATCACCAATGCGCGCACGAGTGAAATCGATAAACATTTCCAGGCCTGGACGACCGGACAAGTCAATCACCACACGTGTTAACGCTTCGTCGAGCGGGACATAGGCATTGCCATAACGGCGTACACCAACCTTGTCGCCCCACGCCTTTGCCATCGCTTGCCCCAAGGCAATACCGATATCTTCTACCGTGTGGTGTGCATCGATGTGCAGATCGCCCTTGGCAGTAATCTCAATATCAACCAAGCCATGTCGGGCAACCTGATCAAGCATGTGCTCAAGGAACGGTAAACCAGTATCCAGTTTGCACTGGCCGGTGCCATCAAGATTGACGCTGACGCTGATCTGCGTTTCCAGCGTATTACGGGTTACGCTGGCGCTGCGCTGGCTCATCAAAGACCTCCACGGAAAATAAAATACGCACGAACGGGCAAATGCCCCTGTAGTTCGGCGACAGGGCGGCTATTATACGGGCCGCGCGCGCTGCGAACCAACCGAAGGAGAGCGTATGCCACTAGAAATTACACAGTTTCCGCTCGATAGCGATCATATTGACCAGCTGACCAGCGTATTACGTGAAAATAATGATGTGCTCACCGCACTGACTCAGCTCTGTGAGCCGCTCGATTCGGCGCTCGCACAGCTTTGGGTGGGAATATTTAACGCCAAACCCGTCAGCTTGGCACTGCTTGAGCAAGAAAATGCTCAGTGGCGAGTAACAAAGCTAGTCGTGCACCCAGCCACCCGAAATCGTGGCGTCGGCGCAGAAACCCTACGGTTAATCGCCCTGCAGCAACCATTTCAGACGCCTGCTTCATTACAAATCTTGGCGCAACGGGCCGGGCTCATTTAAACCGCCCGACCCAAACCGGTGTCTAGCTCGCCAGCACCTGTAGACGAATACACAGGCTCGCGCCTTTTTCACGACCCTCACTCTCCGCCCAAATCTCGCCGCCCGCCTGCTCAATCATCACCCTCGCCATCGGCAACGACAGACCAAAGCCTTCCAACTGATGATGGGAGCCGACCATATAAAACGGCGCAAAAATACCGTCAATGTCATCGCGCAGAATACCCCGACCTTGGTCGGTTATACGCAGCACCACCGACCCGCACTCTGGCTCAAACACCGCGTCCGCCACGATATCGGTTTCTTCCTTGCCGAAGTGAATAGCATTGTCGAGCAGCCACGAGAAGACATCGGTCAGCTCCTTATCGCAGGCATTCACACAGAGATCCGCCGGAATAAGATTGCGCACCTTCATACTGTGAGCTGCCAGCTCTTCTTCTCGCTCCACAGAACGGACAATGCGATCGAGCTTCCACATGGGGGCGCATTGCCCCACCACCGGCATTTCCTTGCGACTGGCAATTTCAAAATAGCGCAATGACGTTGCGACCAGCTGCTGTAAACGGTCTTGGCCCTTATGCACCATGCCCACCGCTTCCATCAATTCCGGCGGCAATTCGCCCGTCTCTAGCATCCGCGCGCTAGACAGCCAGTTAAGAGGCGTATTGAGTTCGTGGCTGAGATACTCCAAAAAGACCATCTTATCGCGATCAAGACGCTGCACTTCATCGAGATGGTGCTGCAGGGTTTCATGACTCTGCCGCTCTAACGTGTCGCGCTCCGCCTCCAACAATTTAATGCGCTCGCCTAGCGCTAGCGACAACAAGATCGCCACCCAAGCACTGCCGATATGCGGCGCATAATTACTCCAACCGGAGTGCGGAATAATGCCGGTGTTATCGAGAACAAATATGCAGCAACCGAGCAGAAAGAATGACCACGCAGCAACATAAAAACGTGCGGCACGATAGCCACGCAGCCATGTACCAATACCCACCCAGTTAAGGGTGATCGCGACCAGCAATACCACCAACGTACTTAAATGGTAGGACCAAGGCGGCGGCACAATAAACACCGATATGAATGCGGCAATACAGCCGTACAGCAGCCGCTTTAAGCCTTGCTCATAGCCGGTAAACTGACTTTTAAGATTGAGGAAAGCGCGGGAATACTGCACTAACGAAATCATGCCAAACGTGGCGAACACCGGAAACCATTCGTTCAATGACGGCAGAGCGCGCCACAAATACTGCAAACCTAGCCCATTGATATTGGCAAAGCACAGCACAAAGCTACTTAAAAAGAGGATATACCAAAGGTAGGCGACGTCCCGCACAGAGAAATACAGCAAGAAGTTGTAAACCAACATCACCAACAACGCGCCGTAGAACAGGCCAAAAATAAGCTGCTCTCGATAAGTACGCTCAATCAGCCCTTCCGCCGACGACAGCTTAAGCTCCAAGCTCAATGCGCCCTTGCCGGACACCTTCATGTAATAGGTCTGCTCCATGAAGTTTCCGGTATTCACCGGAAAAATAAACTCGCGATGCTCAAGCAAACGCTGACCGAATGGCAGCGCATCCCCCATCTCTGTTGGCACCCAAACGCCAGGCGCGACAGGACTATAGAGAGTGAGATGATCAATAATGGGATGGCGCTGGATCAAAAACCAACGCTGCCCAGACACCGACGACATATCCACGGTGATACGCAGCCAGAATGTCGAGGAGCTAAAGCCAAAGCTCGGGTTTTCTGTCTGGCTCGACACAAACCGATCTGAAAAAGCGCCTGCCACCTGCTCGATAGTCAAATCGCCATCAGGGTCTTCCAGAACATCAATGCTCCGACCAACGCTCAGCTCCCGCTCTGTCGGCGCGGGGCGAACCACTTCGCTCGCCGCGACCCAACAAGGCAACAGAACCAGCAATAAACAACACAAACGGAACTTTTGTAACAAACGACCCCCCTAAATCCCATCACTGCATAGCACGGCCAGCCTTGCTATGCTCTGCGAAAGGGAAATACATCCACCGCACATTTTATGCGCCCTATCATCGACCGGCAGCCGCCGCGGTGCAAGGCTCAGACCAAGGAGATCCACATGGCAAAAACGCTGAAGATTATAGCGGCAATATTACTAGCTCTGGTCGTCCTATTAGCGTTAGCCCTTTTTGTTATCACGCGAGTGATAGACCCCAATGATTTCAAACCGGAAATTTCCGCCGCCGCACAAGAAAATGCCAATCTAGACCTTACCATCGAAGGCGATCTCAGTTGGACATTCTGGCCTTCACTTGGCGTCAATATCGGTCATACCGAAGCACGCATTCACGACCAACCGGAACTGTTTGCTGGCCTTGATGAAATACATGTCGGCGTGGCCGTATGGCCGCTGTTTTATGGCAAGGTCGAAATGGATGCGGTGAGCGTCCACGGCCTGCAGCTCAATCTCGTCGAAGGACCTGACGGCGCCAATTGGGAACAGATTGGTAGTAGCGCCGACGCCACAGCAGCAAATTCTGCTGACGCAGAAAATATTTCCGACGAAAGTGCCAGCGCGATGGATATTCCCCTGTCTATTCCTTCCGTCAATATCCATGGTGCCAACATTCGCTATCGCGTGCTCACCGACGGAACGGATATCACCGTTGAGAACGCAAATATCAGCGCACAAAATATTTCGCTCGACAAACCCTTTACGCTGCAAGCAGCACTGCGCTACCAAGATCAAAGTGATATTCGTATCGACACAGACCTCGATACCACTCTAACGATGAACCTTGAAAAGAATATTTTTCAACTAAACGAATTCGCTATTAACGCGAACATTGGTGGCGTCACCACATTGCCCATCGCGGTAACAGCAAAAATGGATGTTGATGCTGCGCTCGATGAAGACCGTGTCAGTATTCGCAATCTAATCGTCGACGCCGCCGGAACTCACACCACAGGCGGCATGGATATTAATCAACTTTCAGGCGCCATGCTGTTTGCTGGCGAGCTTCACATCGCACCATTCGATGCCAATGCTGCATTAAAAGCGATTGGCGAAGAAGCCATCGAAACCAGTGATGAAAAAGCACTGAAGAATGTCAGCATAGACGCCATTATTGGCGGGCCAGAGAATAGCATTACCGCAAAATCATTAACGATTAAAGTCGATGACAGCACTATTACTGGCAGCGCAGCGTTGGCGAATATCGACAGCGGAAAACTAGTGTTCGATCTCACTCTAGACAAATTCGTTGCCGACGGTTACTTGCCAAGCGAGACTGAGGAATCATCCAGCAGCAACTCAAACGAAAAAGCCTTAGCAAGCAACGCCGCCGAGCCAATTTTACCACCGCTGTCTGACGCGGAATTGCTGCCATTAGACGATCTACGCGCGCTAATTGTTAACGGGAAATTTAATGTCGGCAGCCTGTCTTATATGGGCATTAATGCCAGCAACATGCAGTTTGTTGTTAGCGCTAAAGATGGCGTGATGAAACTCAGCAAAGCCGACGGTAATGCACTCGGCGGAAACTTTAATGCCAACGCCACTCTAGACGCTCGCACCAATACACCAACGTTTGCGCTAACAACGAACGTGAAAACAATTCAGCTTCAGCCTGTGGTCGAGATGGCTCTCGAAGAAGACCTCTTTACCGGCGTGCTTGATATGGACATCACATTCAACAGCCATGGCAACAGTGAAAAAGCGTTAGTCGAGAATGCTATCGGCAAAACCACTTTCCACCTAGCAGACGGCACCGTGCGCGGCGCCAACCTGTATAACTCGCTACTTGGCGGAATCAACGAATTGCTCGGCAGCTATCAACAACTGTCTGCCTTTATTCCTGGGCAAGAGTCAGGGAAGCTGCCGCTGGAACTATCCAAAGACACACGCATTATCGATCTTGATGGCGTCGCTCGCATTGAGAAGGAAGTCGCTTATATCGACAAACTGGCGGCCAATCTTGATCGTGGCACCATCGACGGCAAAGGTTTCTTAAACCTCCGTAGCGAGGCTTTCGATATCAAGATCGGCATGAAATCGCCTGATATTACCGACAACAAATATCTGAAAGATCAAACATGGCCACTGCGCTGCAAAGGCAACTTGCAAGGCGACGCCGCCGGATGGTGCCGCAACGATAAAGATGGCTTTAAAGCAATTGGGAAAGACGTCGCCACACAAATGGCGAAGGACAAGATTAAAGATAAATTCGGCATTGATGGCGAAGGCGACTCCACGGAAGCGGTCGTCAAAGATGCCGCCAAGAAAAAAGCACAAGATGAATTGCAGAAAAAGCTCGACGAAAAACTAAAGGGCCTGTTTAAGTGACATCTTTTTTAGACCAAAAGATGAAGCCCGCGCAGTTCCACAAGGCCGTGCTGACGTGGTATGACCAGCACGGCCGCAAAGATCTGCCGTGGCAAAAAGCGATAACGCCCTATCGGGTTTGGGTATCGGAAATCATGCTGCAACAAACGCAGGTGAGCACCGTCATTCCATACTTTGAGCGCTTTATGCAGCGTTTCCCTGACGTGCAAACATTAGCCGCTGCACCAAGCGATGACGTACTGCATTTATGGACAGGCCTTGGCTATTACGCACGCGCCCGTAACCTACATAAAGCCGCACAAAAAGTTGTCGCAGAATACAGCGGCATCTTTCCACTCGGCCCAGAAGCACTCATCGATCTACCCGGCATTGGCCGCTCAACGGCTGGCGCAATAAGCAGCATTAGCCAAGACATTCGCGCGCCAATACTCGACGGTAATGTTAAACGCGTACTCAGCCGCTTTTTGGCCATTGATGGCTGGGCAGGCGAGCGCGCCGTCGCGGAAAAATTGTGGCTCGCCGCCGAAACGTTCACGCCAAAGAAAAGAGTGCGCGACTACACCCAAGTGATGATGGATCTCGGCGCGACACTCTGCACGCGTAGCAAGCCTCGCTGTGGCGAATGCCCGATCAACAAGCATTGCCTCGCGTACAAAACCGAAGAGCAATCACGCTACCCAGGGCGTAAACCAAAGAAAGCCACGCCAGTGAGACAAACATGGATGCTGCTACTGGAAAATAATGACGGCGAACTTTTACTTGAACAACGCCCACCGAGCGGCCTATGGGGCGGACTCTGGTGCCCACCGGAGGCGCGCGACAGCGACGACATTCATAACGTCCTCGAAACGATCGGCCTCGTCGGCACACAAACGCAAACACTGGCGCCGTTTCGACACACCTTTAGTCACTTCCATTTGGATATAACGCCTATCTATATTCAAGTCAGCCCCGCAACGGCAAGCGCTTGCGCAGGGCAGATTGCGGAACAGCCTTCGCGACGCTGGGTTCAACATCAAAAGCCCGGGCGATTAGGGCTCGCGGCTCCCGTCAAAAAGCTATTAGGCCAACTGCAAGAAAGACTCAGCACGAATCTAGCGATAAGCTAGGGATTCTCTGAATAATGTCAAAACACGCAAACAATAAGTCACTGAAAACGACGATAATGGCTAACGAAATGCCCTTCTCCATATCGCCAAACAAGCAGGTAATCGCATGACACGAATGGTTTTTTGCCGCAAGCATCAGCAAGAGCTCGAAGGCCTAGAGCGCGCTCCCTTCCCCGGCCCCAAGGGGCTCGATATCTTTGAGAACATCTCAACCAAGGCGTGGCAAGAGTGGATGCGCGAGCAAACAATGCTGATCAACGAAAAGCATCTCAATCTGATGGACCCAAACACCAAGCCCTACCTAGACAGCCAGCGTGAACATTTCTTCAATAACGAGGAATACGACAAGGCAGAGGGCTACACACCAGAGAACAGCAAAAAATAGCAGCAGCAAAGAGAGGATGACGAGGCATCGTGAAACACCTTATTCCGCTACTCATCGCCACCGCATTCGCATCCATAATCGCTAGCTTCGGCGGTGAAAGCACCGCCTTAGCGCTGCTTCTGGGCATCGTTGGCAGCGTTATCGGCTGGCAGGTCGGCAAGCGTATTTGGGCATGGATCAACGAATAGCACGCTCCATCCCTTGACGTTCACAGACTGAATCGCTTTAATAGCGCCCTCTTCAAGGCCCGGATAGCTCAGTCGGTAGAGCAGAGGATTGAAAATCCTCGTGTCGGTGGTTCGATTCCGCCTCCGGGCACCATTATTTAAGCTGCAGCCCGCGCAATAACTGGGCTGCAGCAATTAAGTAAAATACGGTACCCCCAGAAGTACCCCCAATTTTCCGAATACCCCTTTCTTAATGAGTTAAGGTTGCATGCTCGAATCTTGCCGTGACGCCGCAAATCAAAGCAAGTATCCAAACTTTGTCCGCTGGCAATAATTTACCCCGCGACTGCAATCTACACTTTTCCGCACTCCTTCATACCCTCCATTCCGGTTGACTCCTTCTACACTCCTGCCCATGCTTCTTAGACTCTCTCTACAGGCGCTTGGCATGAAGTATTTAAGTACTATATTTTTCGTTCTGACTTTTAGCGGATGTGCAGCCCTTGACCCCATCCGAAACCGCATGGCGGGCTGCGAACCTACTGCGGCGATATGCGCTGCCCTTGGCCCCGTCCTAAATCTTAAGAGCGAACAAGACGTCTTGTTCGAAAAAGTAGACAGCTGGGCGACCAGTCAGGTAGCACTGCTGTCTAAGGATTTTGAGCAGGGGTTTCCTCTCCACCAGCAAGCGACCCGAGACACACCCTCTGCGACCGAATGGATAAGCACGGCGCAACTTTCAGATTTAAAACAAAAAATTATAGCCGCCCATGGCGATACTCAGGGAAAACTAAAAGATTACGACAAACCGATGAAAGAGTTACGGAAAAATTACGATGACTCAGCACGCTCGCTGCTTTTGATAAACAGCTCCGCGAGTTTCATTGATTCGAAAGTCAGTCTGTCAGGGGCCACATTGGCTGACGATTTAAACTTCTACCCTTCTCAAGCGTCACCTCTCTGCGACAAGCTCAACATGCCGGTCAGAAAATGTTCAAATAGCTTGATTGGAGAGAAATTAGTCCAACAAAAATTTTACTCGAATCACCCTGAAATCGCTGACTACCGAAGCTGGTTATCAGATGCCAGCCAGTCTATCGAGTCCACCAAAGATATGATTGAGCAGCACGGCCTTGCTAAAGAAACCAAGTCTTATTTATCGCGCGCCCAAAACACAGGCTGTAACGAAGTAAAACGATTTAATTTCTGGAATGACAAGATTGCTTTGTCTCGCGCCACACCGTATACCGGTGAAGCACCAGAAAAAGAGAGCGTATATGACTTAGCTGGCTTCAAAGTATTGCAGTCCACCAATGGAGGAATCTTGCTGAAACCCGCTTACTCTGACGCCTATAACGCTCAACCAATATTCGTACAAACAAAGCGGAAATATGCAGATGGCTTTACTTTCCAAGGTGCCGATCAACTAGTCTGCTTTACTGGAAAAACGAAAGACTATTTATCAGTTCTCGGTGCAAGCCGCAGAGTCTATGCGTTTCAAGCAATATCAGATGACAGTAAATATTACTTTCTGCCTTGGCGTAAATAAGGAGCTTCCTGAAAAGCGCTACACCAATTCATGCAAAGAAGCATTCCCACAACTATACTTCTACACGGCACGGCGAGCATTGATGCCTTAACTCGCCGCGCCACAGAGCCCCAGCTCTATACAGTTCCGACAACAACGCCCCATGTAAGCGCTTAAGCCGAATAGGCCTTTTATAGTCGGGAAATTCTTTCGCCTTAAACTCGCGCGCGCGTACTGGTCTTAAAATCATCAGACTCACAACGCCTAAGCTCACGCTCTATAGCACGGCGGACAAACTCGGAACGGTTACGGTGGCCATGTATGCCGCCAGCTTTCATTAGCGCATCAATAGCAGCCACCGTCTCAGCCTCTACCGATAGAATCAGCCGGACGGGTTTACGGAAAGTGCGGGGGTTTCTGCTCATGGCTTTGACTCTGGAAATATCTTAACCGGCTCTAAGTCGAGAACTGGCGCTGTTAGGTCAAAATCAATTTCCTGCTTTGCTGGAATGCTTTTTCTCATTCGCTCACCTCAATATCTTGTTAGCCATACTCTGCTTTTCTGCCTATGCCGTTCTGGCCGTTCTATGGCGTCCCCGCTTGTTGGGTTTCGCTATTCGGTTGGTTTCTTTATTCATAAACTCATCACTGCTCTATGGTAAAATTGCGGTTTGTGCGGTTTGTGCGGTCATTTTCCCCTCCGTAAAAATATATAAGGGATAGCTGTATCAATATTTCCTGACTGGAATTAAACCGCATAAACCGCATAAACCGCACTTTTAATCTGTTCCGGGTACACGACGTCTAGCTTGAAACGCGTCCGCTTGTTGTGCGTACGTTTCACCAGTCGCCAGCCATCTACTATCCGGTCAACTCGATAGCCCAGCGCTCGGCCTAGCCCTTTGCTGTTTAGCTCCTTGCCTAGCAGCTCGGTTAGGACTTCCACCAGCTCGCGCTTGGTTGCTTGCTTATCAGCGCCACCTAAATTGCTGCACGTCGTTAGCTCTCTATATAGCTGCCTCGTGTCGAACCACTCACCCACACCAATAACGTGCGCGATACCATCCAGCACCTCGGCCAGCAATTCTTTTTCGGGGTCGGTTGCCACGGCATTTTTTATAGCGTCGGCTGGGTCTTGGTAGTCGCTGCATTGTTGCGCTATCCATGCCACCGGCTGCCTTACTAGGCTGTCCCATTGCTCAAAGCTGGCGGTTGTCTCGTTAGGCACTGCGCCACCGTCTCGACATGCTGCGCTCTGTTGGTAGCCTCGTATTAGCGTTAGACCGGCCTGCACAATCTCTTGGCGGTGCTGCTGAATGTATTGCAACGGATCGCTGTCGAACTTGCGCAAGGCGGGGTTATCAACCTGCGCATCAAGTCGGCATTTCAATACACGGCGCGGCATGTCACCAGCAAGGGTTAGGTTGTTGCCGGTAATGAGTAGCAAGGCACGGTTAGGAAACGTGACCGTCTCGCTTTTGCCTAGCACGCGGTCACTGTATGTCTGGCTGGTAATGAAGGCGGCAAGCGCTGCGCTATCAAAATGGCCTAGCACGTTGTCCCACACAATAACTTGCTCACCGTCGGCCAGCATCGCGGTTAGCCGCTTGCGGGTTTCTTCATCGTCACGGCCTCCGGTATGCGGGTACACTTTAGCCACCAAGCCGGTAGCCAATACACCAAGGCATAAGGCTAGGTACGTTTTGCCGGTGCCTTGTACAGGCGCATCAAGTCCAATGGCGGGTGCTGTACCCAGCACGGGGCGCTGTATCGCAGTGAGAATAGCGGCCAGCAACACGCCACGGTCAAGCGGGGTAGCAACGCAAAACTTGTTAAATGGCTGCATCAGTGTGTCGAGTGCTTTCATGGCCTCGGCTGTGTTAACTGCTGCTGGTACGGGCGGCGGGTTGTCTTGCATATCAAGATAAAGCTGTGTCTTGCTATCGTAGCCTACTCGCCCAAGCGCTTGCCCTTGTTCATCCATGACGGGCGCACTGATTACCGCCTTTAATGGTTTCAGGTGGCGACGTATGGCCAGCAATTGATTAAGCACCTGCGCGGGTGGGTCGATTGGTTTCTCGTATTCTTGGCCGCGTGACGGTTTCACCCACTGCCAATACTGCGCCACGCCACCAAGCCAAAAGCTCAAACTGTGTTGTGTTAGTCGCTGCGCCTTGCCGTCCTGCACCTGCACTAACTCAGTGCCCAAGTCGAACACGTCCGGCATCTGTTTTAAGTAACGAATGGTCTGGCGTGTGGTGTCCGCCATTAGCCCGCTGACGTGCTCAATACGGCGCGGCTGTCGTATTAGTCGAAAGTTACGGCCTCCGTGCGCTTGGCTGTATAAATTCGGTCGGCCACCCATCAGGTACAACTTGCCGCATATCTTGTGGCCGCTATATTCAGGCTCTAAGGGGTCGCGCGTCTGCTTGCCGTGATACTTAGCAGTGTCGCCTAATAGCTCACCTACGGTCACCGACTGCCCATCAGCAAGCGTTATGGCAAAGTCACCGGCTAACACGTTCTGCTGAACCGCTCGGCTTATGGTCTGCCGCGCTTCATCAAGTGCCTTGTCGTAGTCGTCACCAGTTAGCTGGCTGCCGTGTTTTTTTGCTACCAACCCTGCGGCCGTGTCGTGAATGTAGACCGTTCGCGTTCCGGTTATGTCGTCTTGAATGGCGGCCTTTGCTTTCTCTTTGGCGGCTGTTACTTCTGCCAGCTCGGCTTCGGTTAGGTCGGGTAACTCGCTGGCGGTATCCAGCAAGGCACCTTCCTGCACTGCTGGCTTACCTCGGCGCTGTTCAAGCGGTGCAACACAATCAGCACCGGCGGCAAAGTCTAGGCGGTTAGCCTGCCACACGCTGGCGTCAATAATGCTGCGCTCAAGTGCGGAACCGGCGCGGCTAATCTCATAATGACCATGGCCCGCCAGCCACAACCGGCCAAACAGCACGGCACCGGCTCGCTCAATGTCGCGGGCATCCGTCACCATGATATAAACGCGCTGGCCTTTCACGCCTGCCACCTGCTCTTGCTCGTTAAATATCAAGCTCGAACTGGAATACCAGCACACGCTGGCACAATTCGCCACGGCCGGGATAGCCTCGCCCAAGGCATCAAGCAGCTGCTGGCGGGTCATAGCTGGCTTGTCGGGCGGCGGGTCATAGTCGAGCATTAAGACACCGGCACCGGCTGCCCATAAAAAAGCATCTTTGGTGCGCGTAATAGCACCAGCGGGCTGGCCTTGCCGGTCGTACTCGGTACGGCTTAACACCTCCGCCTTATATGGTGCGCCAATATCTGCGGCCTTTGGTGCGCCATAGCAAAGCGCTTGGTTGGGCTGCATGTTCTCCAGCAACGCGGCGAACTCGGCAGCGCCGCTAACTGTGCAGCACTCGGCCACACCTGCCACCATATTAGCGGCGGCTTTTTTCTGTAGCTGGTTGCCGTCCAGCCATAGGCGCTTAGTTAGTCGGTCGGGCTTCTGGCTGGTGACTTTGGTTAGGGTAACGCTCATTACCTTTTTATCTGTGTTATTATCAGACTGTGTTATTGCTTTGCGAATTGGCCGCTCTTTCCCAGCGGCTTTTTTGTGTCTGGTCATTAGGCAGCCCCGCTGCCAGTACGGCCTTGTTCTATTGCCCGACTAATCCAGTCATTAACTTCATGCTCTAGCCATGCCACAGCTTTTACACCTAGCTTGATTTGAGCGGGAAAGGTGCCAGCCTCAATCCGGCGGTATATTTCGCTAGTGCTTAGGCTCGTAAGACTCTTTACGGTGGGGAGTTTGATTAGGGTGTTGCTGGTGGTGGTAGCCATTGCTTAAACCTCACTGGGGGTTATGGGTAATGGCTGTCTATTCTATTGAGCAAAGGCCGAATAAATAGAAGGGGGAAAGTCGATAATCCCCCCCTTGGGGTTTATAGCCTAAGGTTTTCCAGCGCCTCTAAAGCTAACTCTAAAAAGCGCGCGTTGTATTTTTCAACTTGCTCCTCTAGCTCTTCAATTGTTAGAGAGTTTTTCCACTTCCTATATTCACGCTTAACCGTCTCAGGGCTTATGCCTCTGCTTTCTCCAACGTCGATATATACACTCTTAACAAGCTCGTCGCCCTCTCCTTCGCCCTTCAACTCAGCTTGATTATTTTTTTGATACATTAACAGTTGGTGCGTAAGTAAATTAGTCTCAAGCATTTTATTCTGTTTAACAGGTCGCTTTGCTGCGTCCTTTGCCTCTTCGATCAATTCCCTATAGTGCTTATGGGCTAGTTTTTGCTGCTCCGAATTTGCCCGGCCTTTCGACACCAGCCACACTGCGGTGGCCACATCCAAGCCGGTAGGCTCAGGGGCTTCTGGCTTACTCATGCCCGCCCCCTCTTAAACGCCACCACATGAGCGCCAGCTACCAGCGCATCAATTGAGTCCGCCCACTCCTGCATCATCTGCTGGCGCTGCTCTACATACTGCGCCTTGTTGTAGGTCGCTCTAATTTTGTCCTCACCAGTGTGCGCTAGCTGCGTTTCTATCCAGTCGCGGTTATAGCCCCGCTCGTTTAATTCCGTGCTCAACAAGTGCCTAAATCCGTGACCTGTATGCTTGCCGCCATAGCCCGCCAGCTTGAGCGTTTTGTTTATTGTGTTCTCGCTTATGGGCTGGCCGCCGCGAATCGCAAATAAATAGCCGTTATGATTTATCGCTTTGACCTGCTGCAGCGCATCTAGCACCTGCTGCGTTAGGGGCACGCTATGCGCTCTACGCATCTTCATACGCTCTGCAGGTATCGTCCACGCGCCAGCATCTAGGTCGAACTCTGACCACCGCGCTAGGCGTAACTCTGCAGGCCTAACCGCTGTCAGCATCAACAAGCGAATAGCTAGCTTGATTAGCTTGTGACTACCCGTGTCATCAACAGCACTCAGCATAGCCGGTAGCTCATTGAATCGAATAGCCGGATGGTGCTTGGTCTCCGCGCCCTCAGCTCTATAGCTTGGCTTTAGGTTGTGCGCTGGGTTGCTTTGAATTTCCCCACGATCAAGCGCATCGTCAAAAATCGCACCCAGCCACTGCCTGATCTTTTTGGCTATATCGAACGCGCCGCGTTTCTCTATTGATTCATTCAGCTTGATTAGCTCAATACGGGTTATGTCGGCTATTGGCCTGCCACCCAATGCTGGATAAATGTCTTTATCAAGATACAGCCGCGCCTTTTCCGCTGTTGCTAACGCCCATGGCTTTTTAGCCAGTACGGCTTTTCCGTGATACCACCGCTCCGCCACCACCTTAAATGTCAGCATCTTGGCTCTAGCTAGCTGGCGCTGCTCTTTTAGCAGCTCATTAGGGTCTACCCCCTCAGCTAACTGCTGGCGGGCCTTTTCACGCCTTAGCCGTGCTTGTGCCAGCGTCACATCAGGGTAAGCGCCAATGCTTAGCGTTTTCTCTTTACCGTCAAATCGGTACTTCATTCGCCATAGCTTTGAACCGGCAGGATTTACCAGCAAATACATGCCCTGCCCTCCTGCCATTTTGTATGGCTTGGCCTCTGGCTTGGCGTGCTTAATTGCGGCCTCTGTGGTGGCCTGTGATCTGCTGCTCATAGATACCCCCTACGCTGGGGGCATTCTTCAAAATACCCCCAAAAATACCCCCAATTTTTCGGGTCGCTCCGGCATTGTAAGGGAATCACTGGAAACATAAAACCTCTGAAAGCCAGTAAAATAGCGGGCCTCAGGGCTTTCTCGGGAAGTGTTGATTTGTTCGTTTGTTGCCGCCTCCGGGCACCATATTGAGAACATAAAAAAGGCCTCGCATCGCGAGGCCTTTTTTATGTTCTATCGTTTCTGCTGACCAAGACCTGATTATACCTAGGCAAGCTCTCAAGCATGCGTGCTTGCTAGCCCTGCCGCTTTGCCGAACCCTTCAAGTGCCGCTGCAGAAACGCCAACTGATCTCTTAAACTCTCCTCTCGCGCCTCACCCTGATAAATATCGAAGTGTCCCACCGCATAATGCTTCACCTCCGCGTGCGGCATTTTCGCCGCCGCTTTCTCAGCGGAGGCCGGCGGTGCAACGGTATCCGTGTCGCAAATCAACACCAACGCCGGGCAGCGCACTTTGGCGGCAACACTAATCGGACGAAACAGCATTAACGTGGCAGCCACCCTTGCCGCCACTTTATTCGGGGCGCCCTTAGGAAGCAGAGCCGAGTAACCGTCATAGCAATCTGACGCGCTCATCGCCGCCACTTCTCCGGGCCGACCTGCCGACGCAATATAATGCGGAGACATACCCAGCCCTGCTCGCAAGATATCCAAAGTGCCGTGCGCCGTAAGCTTTAAACCCATGCCTAAACCCGCATAACCAATCACCGACATCACCGACGCCGCGCCATCCATCATCGGACACTGCGCAATAATCGCTTGGACATTGCCATCACGGGCGGCGGCGACCGTCACCAAACCACCGCCAAAAGAGGTGCCCCACAATCCAATCTCACCGGCATGGATACCATCGAGCTCACGAACAAAGTTAATCGCCGACTGCCAATCCTGAAGCTCTTTCTCCGGCACTAACAATTGCCGAGGGTGGCCGCCGCTGGCACCAAAATGACGATAATCAAAAACAAACGCGGCATAACCCGCTGCGGCAAACGCTTCGGCAAACGGCGCTAAACCACTATCACGGGTAGCAGCAAAGCCATGCCCCATAACGATACACGGCACATCGCCACTAGCGTTTTCAGGGCGATACAGATAACCACGACATTCAGTACCGTGACTCTCAAATGCTAAATCTTCTCGCTGCAACATGACTCCCCTCCTACTACTCGCCGTTTAATCTAACGAGTCGCTGAAAACCGGCTATCGAATAGCATCTGTTGTACACCAATTATGGGCGCTAAGCGCTAACCCCAACCTCATTTGCCAAGCCGTTTGGCAAAAAACATAAGTGCACAATAGGCGCCCAATAAAACCTAGCCCAAAATGTATGAAGTAAGACTGCTCAGCAACGGGCGAGCGGGCCAATAAAAACGTCACTTAGGCTAAATCGGCTAATACCTCTTTCAAATAAGACCAACGTTGCGGCTGCGCCCCGAGCACCACAAAGTACGGATTGAGAATGTCTTCTTTGTTGTAACGCAATGGCTCGAGTTCAATATTCAGCACAACGCCGCCGGCTGCCGTCACGACGGCATGTGCCGCCGCAGTATCCCACTCCGACGTGGGTGCCAAGCGCGGATAAATATCCGCCTTACCTTCAGCAACCAAGCACAGCTTTAACGATGAGCCCATATTCGCCAGCTCGACCGTACCCATTTGCGCTTCTATCTCAGATTCAAGCGCCGCTAACTTGTCCGTGCCATGACTACGGCTTGCCACCATGACAATCGGCTCCACCGGTACGCGGACAGAAATGGCCTCCGTCACCCCAGCCTCACGGCGAAACGCGCCGAATTTTCCTTCGCCGGAACCAGCTCCGCCAAAACCTTCCTCGCCAAAACTCTCCCCTCCAAAATAAGTCACGCCCGTTACTGGCACATGCACAACACCAGCCACCGGCCGGCCTTGATGCATCAAAGCAATGTTGACGGTAAATTCGCCGTTACGTTTGATAAATTCTTTCGTGCCGTCCAACGGATCAACCAACCAATAGGTTTTCCAGTCGCGGCGCATCTCCCAGGTAATTCCCTGTGACTCCTCCGAATGCACCGGAATATCGGGTGTCAGTGCCGCCAAGCCATTAACAATAATATGATGGGCCGCTAAATCTGCCTCGGTGATCGGCGAATTGTCGCCCTTTTTCTCAACAGCAATATCGTCGCGGTTATACACCTCTAGAATTGCATTACCCGCCTTTACCGCAATATCAACTAGCTGCTCAACTTTTTTGTTCAGATCAAAATTCATCGTTGCTTCACTCATTATCATTTCGTGTATTGATCCGCTACTCAGCGCGATTTAATAAATCACGCACCATATACAGCGCCGCGATAACCCGCGCCTCTGTCACATCGTCACGGGCCACTAGCGCCTCAAGCTCCGACAATTTCCATGTCTGCACTTCAAGCGGCTCAGGCTCATCGCCGGGCAACCGCGATGGATATAAATCTTGCGCGAGGACAACTGAAATTTGGTGGCCCATATAACCTGGTGACAATGTCATGTTCTTCAACAACGACATTTTTTTAGCACCATAGCCCGCCTCTTCCTGTAGCTCGCGGTTGGCCGCATCATGCCATTCTTCGCCCGGATCAAACGCTCCCTTTGGCAGCGTCAGTTCATAGCGCTCAACGCCCGCGCCATACTCTCGAATCATAACCACGGTATCGTCGTCGAGCATTGGCACACACATTACCGCTGCAATCGGCGGGGTACGCAAGCGCTCATACGTGCGCTGCTCGCCGTTACTAAATTCAATATCCAGCTCTTCAATACCAAATAAGCGACTAGACGCTACAACACGGGTATCGAGAATCTTTGGTTTCTGCTCCATAATTCCTCCACTGCCTTCATACCTGCCCGCAGCTTCACAGCAGACGCGCAGAAGCATAGCCTACCCATGAGCAATCCACACATGTAGGCAGCCTGATTTCGCGTAACATCTGCATCGCGCACTTTTAAGGTGAGCCAGCTCTCCATAAGCCAACACAGACAACACACCGAACAAGGTAAGCGAAACGCCATGATTGACTGGAAAAACATCGACACCGCATTACTAGACATGGATGGCACCTTGCTCGATCTTGCCTATGACAACTGGTTTTGGTTGCAGCATGTTCCCGCTGAATATGCCAAGGCTAACAATATTGCCCCAGAGCAATCGCTCGAGATCATTCGCGACTGGATCAACCGCCACCACGGGACCCTGAACTGGTACTGCCTCGACTTTTGGTCCGACGAACTCAAGCTCAATATCGCCGAGCTGAAACGGCAAACCGGTGACCGTATTGCGCTCCGCCCCGGCGCCTTAGAATTTCTACGCGCACTGAAAAGCAGTGGCCGCCGCGTCGTCATGGCGACCAATGCGCATCGTGACGCCCTTAGTGTCAAACTTGATCGCAGCGGCATTGGCGAGTATTTCGATGAATTGGTGTCCAGCCACGATTACGGCGTCGCCAAAGAAGACCAAGGCTTTTGGACCGCGCTGCAACAACAACACCCTTTCGCGCCGCAACAAACCCTCTTTATCGACGACTCTCTGCCAGTGCTTCACTCTGCACACCAATACGGCATTGGCCACCTAGCGAGCATTCTGCATCCCGATTCGAGCCAACCGAAACGCTCCCATACCAACCCCTACCCAGCCATCGACCTGTGGCTGGACGTATTGCCGCATGAATGACGTTCGCGGTGACGTTCGATTAGACAAATGGCTCTGGGCGGCGCGCTTTTATAAAACTCGCGCCCTATGCCGCCAAATGATCGACAGCGGCAAGGTGCACGTCGACGGCCAGCGAGGCAAACCCAGCAAGCCGGTGCGCATCGGTCAAATGATCACCCTGCGCCAAGCGGAAACCTTGCGCACCATAGAAGTGATCGATATTTCTGATAAACGCGGCGGCGCACCACAAGCCGCGCTGCTGTATCAAGAAACACAAGAAAGCATCGATACGCGCGAAAAACTCAGTGCCGACCGGCGCGCCGGTATTGTTAGCGATCCCAGCCCAGATCATCGGCCCAGCAAAAAACAACGGCGCGACCTTAAACGCTTTCGCGGCAATCAAGCCGACGATTAAAGCGTCAGTTAGAACACAGACCGAAATGAACTGAAATGAATCGCACGGAACAATCAGAGCCCATATGAACAAGATTTTACCGCGCAAAAAAGCCCGCACCGTAGCGCTAGCACGCCTTCCCTGAAACAATACGCCCCACAGCATCAACAACCGCCGCCAGCCCCAGCCAGCGCGACTGATTTAAGCAGAACGTTTAGCCAGAGAGTTCCGTCCGAATGAGTAATGCCGACAGCAAGCAACGTTTTTTCTTTAGTGACTGCGACATTCGCGGCGAAATCCTGCGCTTAGAAGCCAGTCTCGCCCCGATTCTGCAAGCACGCGAATATCCACTCAGCGTGCAAAGCGTGCTCAGCGAAGCCATGGCGGCAGTAGTACTGCTGGCCAGCACACTCAAATTCGAGGGGCGTTTATCACTGCAAGCCCAAGGCAGCGGCGCCGTGACGCTGCTCCTAGCAGAGGCCACTCATGATGGCCAAATTCGTGGTCTCGCGAAATACGACGAAACCCAATTCGACGCCGCCGACACTAACGACAGCCAGCCAAGCCTCACCGACTTACTCGGCACGGAAGGCGTCATGGCCATCACCATTCGCCCCCTTCACGGCAAGCAATATCAAGGCGTCGTGCCACTCGACGCCGATTCGCTCGCCGCCTGTATCGAACATTACTTTAGCCAGTCTGAGCAGCTAAAAACGCGCATCTGGCTAACCGGCGGCAATGGCCGAGCTGCAGGCTTGCTACTGCAACAACTACCAAACCAAGTCAGCACTCCCGACGAAAATGCCGATATCTGGCAAAACATCGAGACCTTAGCCAACACCCTGACAATGGAAGAGCTGCTCGACCTGCCTAATGAAGAAGTGTTGCATCGGCTCTTTCATGAACAGACCGTGCAACTCGCTGACGCCCAATCGTTACGATTTGGCTGCACCTGCTCACGTGACAAAGTCAGCCGCACACTCGCTTCGCTGGGCGCAGCCGAACTACAAAGCATTCTCGATGAATTAGGCGAAGCCTCGATCAACTGCGACTTCTGCGGCCAAACCGAAGTATTCGACGCCGTCGACCTAGCTCAGATCATCCACGAACTCAGCGACCAGTAACCCAGAGCGCTTGCTTGCAGACGAACGCCCCTCGCTTGCAAGCAAGCTCCCACAAAAGACAAACACCCCAAATCCGCACCCTCCACTCAACAGGCACTGCCTTGTGGGAGGCTGCTTGCAGGCGAACAGCCTTTGCTCCGAGGCCCTCGCTTGCAAGCAAACTCCCACAAAAGACAAACATCCCAAACCCGCACCTTCCACTCAACAAGCACTGCCTTGTGGGAGGCTGCTTGCAGGCGAACAACCTTTGCTCCGAGGCCTTCGCTTGCAAGCAAGCTCCCACAAAAGACAAACACCCCAAACCCGCACCCTCCACTCAACAAGCACTGCCTTGTGGGAGGCTGCTTGCAGGCGAACAGCCTTTGCGCCGTGCACTTCCCGCTCGCAAGCACACTCCCAGACAAGACAAAATCCGTGACCAATCGGTTTCAACGTCGAAATCACTTTCCCTTTCTGCCATAATCGCGCGCCATATCACCCGTCGGAGACTTGTCCGGCGGTGCAGCCCTGCCAGCACCGCTAGCACGGCGCTTTAAGGAGTCGACGCGTAGCCATTTCGCGGACTCAGGGAACTCATAACTGCAAACCGTCCGGCCAATAGCCCAGGAACCGAAACATGACGACGCCCACCGCCTATAACGATCTGAGCCCTGCACAACTCGTGGAGCTGGCGATTCAACGCCACGAAGGCCAACTTGCCGCCAATGGCGCATTGGTCTGCGACACGGGCCACCGCACTGGGCGCTCGCCAATGGACCGCTTTATCGTTGATGAGCCGTCCACCAGCGAACACATTCACTGGGGCCCGATTAACCGCCCATTTGAAGGTGAAAAGTTTGATGCGTTGTGGGATCGCGTTGAAGCATTCGTAGCCGAAGACGATACCTTTACCTCACACCTGCATGTTGGCGCCGAAGCGGATCATTACATTGCCGTCAAAGTCACCGCGCAAACCGCTTGGCACAACCTTTTTGCCAACACCCTGTTTATTCGCCCAGACAAGTTCAACCCACGCAACAAAGAAGAGTGGCAAATTCTGCACGCCGCCAACTTCGAATGTGATCCAGCCCGTGACGGCACCAACTCTGAAGGCTGCGTTATTTTCCAGTTCGCCAAACGCAAAGTATTAATCGCGGGCATGCGCTACGCCGGCGAAATGAAAAAGGCCATGTTCGCAGTACAAAACTTCCTACTGCCAGAAAAAGACGTATTGCCAATGCATTGCTCGGCTAACGTTGGCGAAGACGGCGACGTTGCACTTTTCTTCGGTCTTTCCGGCACCGGCAAAACCACCCTATCCGCTGACCCGAAACGCTTCCTAATCGGCGACGACGAGCACGGCTGGGGCAAAGACGTTGTCTTCAACATTGAAGGCGGCTGCTACGCGAAGTGCATCGACCTGTCACAGAAAAACGAGCCGGTTATTTGGGACGCGATTAAATTCGGCGCCGTATTGGAAAACGTTGTCATGGATGCCGACAGCCGCATCCCGGATTACAACGACGTGTCCAAAACACAAAACACCCGCGCAGCGTACCCGCTGGAAAACATTGATAAGCGCGTTATCGAAAACCGTGCCGGCGAACCGAAGCACGTCATTTTCTTAACCTGCGACTTAACCGGCGTACTGCCACCGGTATCCAAACTGTCACGCGAAGCGGCGGCATATCATTTCCTGTCGGGCTACACCGCACTGGTTGGCTCAACCGAAATGGGCGCAGGCTCAGGCATTAAAAGCACCTTCTCTACCTGCTTCGGCGCACCGTTCTTCCCACGTCGCGCAGGCGAGTATGCTGAACTGCTAATGAAGCGCGTTGAAGAATTTAACTCAACCGTATTCTTGGTCAACACCGGCTGGACCGGCGGCCCGTACGGCGAAGGCGATCGCTTTAGCATCCCGACAACCCGTGGCGTCATCGACGCCATCCTGTCCGGCGCACTCGACAATGCCGAAACACAACACATCGACATTATTAACCTTGATGTGCCAAAAGAAGTACCCGGTGTCGACAGCGCATTGCTGGTGCCGAAAAACACCTGGAAAGACGGCGCCGCGTACGACGCCAAAGCAAAAGATCTGGCCAAGCAGTTTGACGCCAACTTTGCCGAGAAGTACGCCGACGTATCAGACAAGGTTCGCCAAGCAGGCCCACAAGCCTAGCCCGTGCATTAGTCAGTCTGCAGTAATAAAAAAGGCCGCAATTGCGGCCTTTTTTATTACTCAAAATAACGCGCACTCCCGCGCGACAACCTTATAACAAAGACACCATCCAGCCCGTGTTCAACGGCCGCGCCACGATCCAAGTAACCAGACATAGCCTAGGCCATTGAAAGCACAGGCATAGAGACGCGCAGCATCAAAACGACATCAATCCAGAAATCCCGAGCTAAGCGGATGCCGGCCGGATTTAACCTTTGAGATAAGTTCTTAATGCCGCTATAACGTATTGATTAAAAATAATTATATGCCGAGATCGACATTTGCCTGCTTAGAATTAAGCGGGCAGGAAATAGGCGGACGGCATCGACTTAATAAACTGTTATATACATAAAGGCTGAGCGCATGAGTTTTACCGCTTTTCTTATAGATTATTTTGAGCCGATTCCCGTAGGGGCGTGGCTGGCTACGCTTTGCGGGGTGCTCTGGTTTTTACCGCGGTTGCTTGGGGCGCCGGCATCAGAGCACGCCCAAGCGCAACTAATTAACAAATGGAAAGACTCTGCATACTTGGAAAAGTCCGAAAAATTGAGACGGAGCCTTAATGGTTTGAATCGTGTTAAAGCTTCCGGCAAGGGGCTACTGATTATCGGCGCTGCGGTGATGTTGTATGGTGCATCGAAAAGCATATAACAAGAAAGTGAACTGCACGCCTACGGCGCCGGACTGCTTCCACTACGCTTCGCTGCGTTCCAGCATCCGGTTACTAAGGCGTTAGGTGCCTGTCTTAGCTTTCAACGGAGGATCTTGTAAGTGAGGCCAAAGTTTATTGCGACCCTATCATTCAGAGGGTTTGAGATTTCCCCCCATGACATTCAGCTTCTGGTCGGTTTGGTTCCTGCGTCAATGCTGGTTTCGCGGGGAGATTCCAGTAAGCCCGGCAGGACGCCATTCCGTCGTTCGGTCGCATCTTGGTCGATTGAATTCGAGGACTCCGCAAGACTCGGCGAGATGATCCCAGCCCTAATCGAATATATTGGTGGTGAAGATCATCTGCTCACAATAAGAGACAAGATTGCCCCCGAGTTCTTTGAAATTGATGTTTCGATGTGGATAAAAAATTCAGCGGAGCAGGAGGGCGGCTCAATCGGTGCAGAAACCATCGCAATGCTTGCACGGCTTGGCGCTAGCTTAAGCTTTGGCTTCTACGATCGAGAAATCGCATAACAAAGCCAAGCACGCGACAAGCGCGTGTCGGCGGCGTTACGCAATTAAGGATAGCTTCGGAGAGTTGGCTAATAGGAATCAGAGGATACGGTAAATGAATATAGAAATTGAAGCTAATGATCTGAAAGATCGACAAAAGGTTCTGCATGAAATAATTGAAAACCTGACGAAAAAACTCCCGAAGGAGAACGCAACTCGGAAGCAGCTAGCTAACCATCAGGAGCTATTTGACGATGCTGTTGGTTACCTCTCAAATTCAGATCAGAGGCTGGCATTTATCGGTAACGTCGGCACCGGAAAGACAACTGCCATATGTCACCTACTTTGCTTGTTGGATGGAGAAGAGCCAGTCCTTAGTACAGGTAGCGGTCGGACCACGCTTTGCGAAGTGGAAATTTCTGCTGGCACCGAGCTAGAGATCGAACTAACTCCGCATTCCGAAGCCGAAGTAAGAAACTATCTCACCGACTTTGCTCAGTACTTAGATATATCCGATATTGCAGAATCGGATAATGCAGAGTCATTTAAACTAAGTGCCGAAGTTGAAAGAGCGCTCCGCAACATGCTCGACCTCCGGATATCTCGAACGAAAAACTCCGAAGGAAAGCGAATTACTACCGATAACGCTAAAAACTTTGCTGCCAATTACCAATCTGTCGAATCTTTAGCGGAGGGGTTGTTGGAACGTATTGATTTCCCTGCTCGTCATCAAACGCGATTCATTAATGATGATGGGATAGATCAAAACGAATGGCTGCATACAACATTCAAATCCATCAATAGCTGCACTCATCCAAGCGTTGGTTTATCCAAGCATATACGCATATTGGTGCCGAGAAGACTTTTCGATAACATCAATTACGCGCTGTCAGTAATTGATACAAAAGGTGTTGATCAAACGGTTAACCGTGCCGACCTTGATAGCTGTCTTACCAATAATCGCACTGTTAGTGTATTGTGCTGCCGATTCAATGAAGCACCCGATAAAACAATGTCAGGGTTGCTCAAACTTGCCAGGGATGCAGGTCTAAGCCAACGAGTTTCCAAAGAAACTGTTCTGTTAATTCTGGACAGGAAGAGTGAAGCTGAAAAAGTTATCGACATAGATGAACCTGTCGGTGACAAAATTGAGGGACGAGAAATTCGTACTGAGCATGTGATCAATGATTTAAAGCACACACTACAATTGGACAACCTAGATGTGCAATTTTTCGATGTT
The DNA here is from genome assembly GCA_018067045.1 of Gammaproteobacteria bacterium. Classification (GTDB taxonomy): domain Bacteria; phylum Pseudomonadota; class Gammaproteobacteria; order Pseudomonadales; family Alcanivoracaceae; genus JARGPN01. Next base: position 6,622 of record JAGPVL010000027.1, on the reverse strand, counting down.
AAGTCTGACGATCCAAACAAGATCAAAAATTTTTTGACCGAAAAAATATCTGCGCTACGTGACCAATACTTTCAGGATATGTCCGACATCGAGAAGGCTATTAGAGACATCGAAACTGAACTAACCTCTCAGTCAGCTAAAGCGGCGAAGGGTCAGGTCAAGAACACGCTGGAACCATGGATAAAAAAGGCTCAAGACTGCTCCCCCGCGCTAAAAGAATATTTTTTGCCATTGATTAATGACATTAAGAACACGGGGACATATGCCGCAAGTGTTCGAGCTAGTGTCAATCGCCGGGGGGAATGGCACAACCTGGATTACTATCAGCTTTTAGCGACCGGTGCCCGTGAGCAAGTTGTTGATCAAGTCGGCACCCTCAAGGATGAATTGATTGTGCTTATCGATAACATGCTATCCCAGAATGAACTCCAGCCTGCCTATGCACTGCTTAAACAGTTAAAACAAACAACTGAGAAACGACTTGGTGATATTTACCAAAAAGCGTTTTCTAAAGGGCGTACGGTTTATGAAGCAAACCTTTCGTCAGATCAACAGCTCTGGAATAGTTTGTTTAAAGAGTGGGGGATGGGCCCTGGGTACAAGGATAGAGTTTCCGGAACCTCTGGAAATTGGTTTCAAACGCGAAAGTATCCAGTGTTTGAATCCAGCGTTACTGGACTGGTGCTTGATGAATGGCTGCGTTATGTAAATGAAGTGCGAGATATGTTGGGGGCTGAATAGATATGCATAACAATCTCAGGCACAGCGACGGATTTTCCTTTACGGATTCGCCTCCACTACAAAGCCGCGCGTGCTGCTCGCGTTAACTATGTATCAATTTTCAATAGAAGATCATGGCAAAGGATCGATTCAGATAGATGACTTTAAAGAGTTATTTGATTCTGATTTTTCGTTTTGGTCAAAGTTAGATTACGAAAATCACTGGGTTAAGGCGTCTGAAGAGTTGTTGGGCGGGAATGCAGTGTGTTTTATTACCTCAATAACTGATCCTAACAACTCCAATTTCATTCGATCCTGGGCATGTTATCCAATCAATGGAAAGCTAGTATTTCAGGAGTAACTATTATTACTTGGGGCGCTAGATCGTCCATTTAATTTAAATGACCCGCATAGTAATGCCCAGACCTATGAGTCCGTCACCGAAGATGGTGATAAAATATCCGAGTGGAGAGTGCGTGCGTAAACCAAAATATAACAAGTGTAGCCACAATCGCCCCTTGACCTGGACCGCTAAAAGCGTGGCTTCGCCACAGCGCGGCCAGTGCTACAGACATTAGGGGCTATAAATAGGATGAAGGCTCTAAATTACCTATTCACTATTTATTCATTGGCACTTTCAATTTATTGCATACTGATCGGTTCCGTCTCGCTTATACTGACAGGAAATCATTATTTCTTGGCATATCTATTATTATTAATAGCTTTTGGTTTTAGCAATTTCTTTATCGTGTTTATGGCTTGGTCAAAATCTGTAAAACATTTATTACTGTGGACATTAATCACTTCAGTAATAATTTTTACTCTAACAGTAATCATGTATCAATCCATAAATAAAACTAACAGTGGAATACAATCAACAATTATTATTTTCTCCATGTTGTTAATTAACTATTACGGCATCAGACTCATTTATTTGCAAGAAAGTCCTAATAACTCGGGGCACCCATAGAATTTCACCGTCATTGTGAATTATGGCTTACAAGTGGAATGGTGTTTTATGAGGAAAGCTATGCCCCCGAGTTAATATTACAGCAAGCCGCTTATATCAATTGCCCCCTCACTTTTCCGCCAACTGGCGAAGCTTCGTTACCTGATCGAAGCCTATCCCCCAGTTGTCTGTACTAACCTCATCTATCACCACAAACGTGGTTGCCGGATTCTTATTGAGTACATCAACTAACAATTGCGTAGTGCCCCTGATAAGCGCCTGCTTCTGCTCTGTTGTGACATTTTCATCGGTTATCTTAATATTAACGTACGGCATATCTCTTTCTCCTTGGTCAAAGTATTACTTTGTAGTTCCGATTAACTACTCTAATTTCTTCCAGTCAAAGACCACGCATGACTAATTTCTACGTAGCTATTTCACGAAACACTATCCTGTAAATCGGTGTACATTTTATTCACGATTAACCAGCGCCCGTCTTCCTTTAAAAGGCCCAAGTAGTCGACGTACCTGTGATCAAACAAAGGGCATTCCAATTTCACCATTGCTTGATCTTTTATAACTTCAATCGACAGCAACTTATAATGAAAAGGCCGCCCTTGTTGCTCAGGCACAGATCGATTCGCGACTGCATCAAGCCATTGATCTAAGCTGCGTCGCAATCCTGGCGCTTTTAGGAATGCATCTGGGTGAAAAATAGCTCTCAGCTTTTCCACCTCGCCGCGGTGCAAGCCTTCAAAATAATCTTTTACGAGTTCCATGACCGACATAAATTCGTGCGCGCCGAAGTCATTTCTATATTCAAGATTTCCCATACACCTCTTCCTTCATCGTTGATCCTTTTACCGAAGCTCCAACAATTGAATAGCTCGTTAAGCGCGACAAGACCTATCCTAGTGATTTGATTAACATGCATAAATACATACAATGAGAACCTACTGTTTCTATTTTTAAGACAATTCGAATCATGCACGCCTGCTTTCACACTCTGGATGAACCCCTCAATGGACAAACTACGCGCAATACAATTATTCGTACGCCTAGCAGAGTTGGGGAGCTTTACTCGAGTCGCGGAGCAAACCAATACCTCCAAGTCAATGATCAGCAAAGAAATCAGTCGCCTTGAAGACGCGCTAGGCGCTCGCTTGCTGCATCGCTCGACGCGTAACGTTCAGTTAACGCACCTGGGCGAGGGGTACTTGCAACGAGCAAGAGAAATATTGGAAAAGATTGATGATGCGGATAATTTTGTGCAGGACTTGCAACACCACCCCCGTGGAAAACTAAAGATCAATGCCCCAATGGCGCTCGGGATCACCGATTTGTCTGCTTTGTTTGCCGATTTTATGCGGGCCTACCCAGACATTGAGCTAGACATTCACTTAGGCGATGAGAATGTTGATTTAGTAGAGCAAGGATTTGATTTAGGTTTTCGAGCATCTAGCCGCCCTATTGATTCGGGATATGTCGGACGCCCCCTCACTCATTTCAAATACTGCGTATGCGTAGGCCCGGAATATTTCAACTCCCACCCGGCCATAACATCTCCGCAAGACCTAGAGGATCACAATTGCTTTGTGTACAGCTACTTTCAAGGGAAAAACATTTGGCCCATTGAAGACGGCGTTGCGGTTCAGGGGAATTTACGCGTAAACAGTACAATTTTTATGATGGAGGCCATTAAGCAAGGACAAGGCATTGGATTTATTCCAGACTTTGTGTGCCGTGAAGCCATAGAGAATGGAGAGGTTATCGAGGTATTGAAGGAATCGAAAAAGCCCAGCCTAACGCTCTATGCGCTGTATCCCGCCAGACATTTTGTGCCATCAAAGCTTGTTCAGTGCATAGAGTATCTTGAAAAGTGGTTTGCGGATAAACATTAATATAAGCCCTCTATCCAATACTCAGACTTTTTCGACGTATGGCGCCAAGGCATTCTCGAAGAAGCTGACAGACTGAGAACCAGAGATAAAGACATTATTGTTAAGGGTAAACGCAGGAATACTCTCGATGTTAAGCCTTCTTTGTCGTTCGATTTTTCTTTCCAATTCTCGTTCAAGATCAACCGAGGACAGAGCGCTACTAGCTAAATCTCTATCTAGTCCAATCTGCACCGCAATATCGAGCAAAACATCGGCATTGCTAATATCTAGTCCGCGATAAAAGTAGGCCTTGATAAGGGCTTCATTAAGCTCAACCTGTCTGCCAAATTGCTCTGACCAATGCAGCAACAAATGTCCTTTATGGGTGTTGTAATAGTATTGACGCTTGGAAAAGTCGATAAGAACACCGGCAGTAGCGGCTGTTTTTATTAACGAATCCTGATAACCCAGCAACTTACGCTCACTCCAATTAAACCGACGACTAAAATAGTCGGCTATCAGTTCCCCTTCATCGCCCATACCGGGGTTAAGTTCAAAGGGAATAAAATTGAAATTCACGTCAATACCCACGTTTTTCGCGGCGGTTTTGATGTTGTAATAGCCTATCGGACACCATGAACAAACCAAGTCGTGAATCATGGTTATTTGCAGTTTCTTCATCATTTATATTCGCTGTAAACGGCTAAATCTCGATATGGAGAGGCATTATGATCAATGCCTCTCCTACTCGCTTAGGTTATCTAGCCACCTCGTCCTGCTCAGCCTGAACAGACCTTACAAAGCTAGGCATTGACTGGACAGCAGCTAACATCTCCCTCGTCCGCGCACCAAATGAGATGTCGACCGGAAAGTAGTCGCCCCAACGCGAATATACCGCCAGCATAATGTCCGCTGCGGATGGATGATCCCCGCCAAGGTACTGCCTATCGCTTAACTTGCTTTCAACAACATCCCATAATTTCCGAATGCTTTCGGCGGCAGCATCAAAAATACCACGCTTCGTTTTTTCGTCTGTTACGTTCTGCGCAATAAAGAAAAGCTTTGAGTAGGCTGGGTGCATGGTGGCATTAGCGAACATAATGTCTTGAAGCGCGGCTTGATACTCCGCGCCACCACTAGGAAGTAACGGACTGCGGTGCTTTTTAAGAAGGTATGTCATGATCGCGGCCCCTTCAGTTAACACCGCACCGTCATCAACCAACACCGGCACACTACCAATGGGGTTAATGGCTTCAAAGCCTTCAACTTGTTGCCGATTAATGATTTTTACCTCTTGGCCTAATTCGCGTAGAACGACTTGAGTCGCCAGTGAGCAGGCGCCCGGCAAAAAATACAGTTCATACATAATATTTTCCCACACCGTAAATTTTATGGAGTTAACGGGTCCAGCACCAAGCATCCAGAGATGCCGCTGCTGACCGATAAATGAATGCTAGCGGCATTTTTTACCTTCATATATATCCACAATGTGGATGCACTGTTCTCAAATAAGACGCAATGTTTATACATATAATCATGAGGGGATTCCCGCGTTCCGCTCGCGCGGCCGTATTTCTCCGCATTCGTAGACAAGCAAGACAACACCGCGTCTGACCTCCAAGAAAAGGAAATGGCTACGCAGTTTTTCGCCAACGTTGCAGAGAAATACGCCGACGAATCAGACAAGTCTCCTCAATAAGACCAACCTAGCTGCCGAACCACAAAGCGTGCATTAATAAAAAAGACCGCAATCGCGGCCTTTTTTATTCTCTGAAAGAGCATGTAAGAACGCGCCATCAGTCCTTGGCGACCATAACGCCAAGGCCCGTGCTCAAAGGCCGCACTGCGAAACGAGAATACGAATGCGGCCCCAGCCATCGCAACCAATTGATAATATGGAGGTAGGCGTACGCATCACCAAATTGGCGTCATGCACTGAAAACACCTAATTAAGCGGATGTCGGCCGGATATAACCTTTGAGATAAGTTCTCAATAACGCTATAACATGCTGATTCAAAATAATTATATGCCGACATCCAAATTCCCCTATTCAGAATTAAGTGGATAGAGAATAGGCAGGCGGCATCAAGTTAATAAACTGTTAAGAGTCATTTCCATGCATAAGCGCCGAGCCACTATTCAACTGTCGATTTCAGCGATCCTGTTTCTGGTCTCGCTGTGGGCGCTCATGTGGTTTTTTTCATCTTCTAGCTTGGCCAGTGGTGCATGCCTAAATGAATTCTCTCTTTTCCATGAGGACGTCCGGTGCCGCCAGCCAAGCATAGCTATTACATTGTGGCTGGTGACAGCGACAGGTAATGTCTTAACTTTGGTGGGCGGCGTCAAAAATATGAGGCGGTCGCGTAGCAATGCTTAACAAGGCCAAGCACGTGCGCCAGCAGAGCTGGCTGGACCTCCATTTCGCGGCTTCGCCGCTACATTGCGGCCCGTGTTGGCAGCGTTATATTTCATTATGAATCGAGTCTTTAGAAACATTCCAACGTTGACAATTTTGGGCATCGGTATTGCCTCAGTCTCTTTGTATGCTGACTGGGGAAATGAGACCTATGTTTGGTTTCAGCGTTCAGGGTCATTGCTAGTGCTTATTGGAGCCATTCTTAGCTACAGAAGTATATTTCGGCTTGGGGTTAAAGGTGTTGGTGGAACACCCACCGGAGCGAGAATTAGTAAAGTTAAAGGCTCCTACACCGATGAAAATGGTCGGCAAATAGTTCAGGTAGAGCACAGCCCCGAAGATATTGAATATGATCGCCAAGTCTTCATGGACAAACTGGCTGGCTACATTGGAGCAATCTTTGCCATATTCGGCACAATCATTTGGGGTTATGGTGACCTCGTTGCAAAAATATAACAAGCAACGGCAGCATCGCCACTCCGTGGCTGGACGCGCTGACGCGCGCCGCTGCTTTGGGCGTTGAGGCTGTAGAAAAACTCCTAAAAGCCGACGTTTTTTGCTAAATTTCAGCATCGCTAAACGGACTGTAGCTATGCCAAATTTCAAGAGATACTCTTATGACCAAACCGCAATGGTAGTGGTCAATTTTAAAGAGC
>JAGPVL010000025.1 GCA_018067045.1 Gammaproteobacteria bacterium | reverse complement strand
ATTCAGTGGGAGTGTGAGCACAACATTATCTTTAAGGCTCTGTCTTGCGACACGGTTCCACACTTTACCAGCATCGCCAGCTTTATTAGCAGTTACCCCGATGCCATCGAGTCTGTATTTGAGCAGGTGCTGATGGTCTGTGATGAACAAGGCCTGTTAGGCAATGAGTTGATTGCGATTGATGGCTGTAAAATGCCATCCAATGCAGCGAAAGAGCACTCGGGTACTTTTGATGAATTGGAGTCTAAGCGCGTAAAAATTCAGCGCCAGATAAAAGTCTGCATGAAAGAGCATAAGCGACTCGATCGGCGAAAACCGAAGGAGCGTGAGCGTAAGGATCAGCTCGAACAGAGCATCAATACGTTATCGAAACATGCCGACAAGATTCTCAACCACCTAAAGACGGCCGCCCCAAGGATGGGGCAGGGAAAACGGCCAAAAGAGATCAAGAGTAATATCACTGATAATGAATCCGGTAAGATGCTGACCAGTAAAGGCACGATCCAAGGCTATAATGGCGTGGCGGCAGTGGATAAGAAACACCAAATCATTGTTGAAGCTCAAGCCTATGGAGAGGGCCAAGAACACCATACGTTGCGGCCAATATTGGTGTCATTGAATCAACGCTATCAACGTGCGGGGATTAGTGATGACATTCTAAAAGAACAAATCATTGTTACGGCGGACACGGGCTTTGCTAATGAAGCGAACTACGAATACCTGAAAGCCGATACGATTAATGCCTATATTCCCGATAACAGATTTCGTTCCCGCGACCCGAAGTTTGCCAGCCAGAAAGACACATACGGTAAGCGCCACCAAGATACCGTAAAAGGCGTTAGGAAAGTGATTCCCGCAAGCGACTTCACCTTCAATGCGACGAAGAAAACGGCCGTGTGCCCGGCGGGGAATACGATGTGGCTAAAGAACGAAACGGAAGAGCCGAGCGGTAAAAGCAAACTCTTCTTCGAGGGCAAGCTTACCGACTGTCGTCGCTGCGCCATCAAAAACGACTGCATGCGCAATCCTGCCTCGGCGGATACACGTGAAGGCCATGGCCGCCAGGTATCGATAACAATTAACTCGCGACGCAGTGCAACGGCATGGATGCAACGCCGTGTTGATAGTCGGCTTGGCAAGCAGATTTACGGGCACAGGATGTCAGTGGTAGAGCCCGTGTTCGGTAATATTGGTACCAATAAAGGCCTGAATCGGTTCTCGCTGCGTGGAAAAGAGAAGGTGCAGGGACAATGGCGGTTATATAGTCTGGTACACAATATTGAAAAGCTCATGCGATATGGCGCGATAGGCTGCTAAGGCAAGCCATATGTGCAATATCGGGCTAAATGCGAATATGAAATGATTATGTGAAATGGTTCTGACTGTTTATAGGGTCAGATAAATTGGAGATACAGTGCTTTAGGTTGGCGTTTTGTTGAAACGTTTTTCTACGGCCTCGTTAGGCTAAAAATATCTATGAACGAACTTACAGTCGAAGCGGTTGTGCGTTTAATCGGCGAAAAATTAGAAGCTGCGGTCAGTCAGTTTGAGGAGTCCATACTAGCCGTGGTTGCCAAGAAAAAAGGCATCTCAGAGAAAATTGGAACAGCATTTCTATATCAACAAGCCGATATCTCGTGTTTGGTTACGGCATCCCATGTTGTAGAACATGCAAATAAGTTTGGCGAAATTTATCTACTAAATAAAGCGGGACGTTATTTCAGCCTAGAATCGATAGAAGATAAAAGTTATCAAGCACGGCAGAGTAGTGAAGTCGATTACTATGTATGCAAAGTCAATCTTAATCCATCAATATCGCCAATATCTTGTGAGTCCTTAGCGGCAGATTGCGTACCCGATCCTTGTTTAGTATTCGGGTTCCCAAATTCGAAAAATAAGAATCTCTTAAAGCGAGTATCAAAAAGACATAATTTAACGGCTCTAAGGTTGCACCTCTACAATGCCAACTCCAAAGAAGTCGCAGTCCCTTCATTTGCCGATTCTCGTTACTTTGGCAAGTGGCACGAAAAGATAGCTTTGGATGTTAATGGTAGCCAAGTCAATTCTGTATCTATCAGAGGCATGAGCGGCGCGCCATGCTTCCATATAGCGATTCAATCAGACGATATATTAAAAAAAGGTGGTTCTTCTCCTAGCGTCTTTCTGGCGGGTGTGTTAATCGAATACGAAAAATCTGTGGTTAAGTTTTTAAAATTTTCAGAAATTCAGAAGGTAATCGAGAAAGCACAAAATAAACTAACTAGGACACCCAAGACTTAGCCATCAACTGACGCCCCTTTCGGCGTTCGTCCACTGATCTAGCCTTCTCTCGCCATTACCGTGTCATGCATCAGGAGACGATGCATGACACGAGCGCGCCGCCAACAAATTTCCATTGAATCTACGCCGTACTATCACTGTATTAATCGCCGCTCTAAGTTGGGGATATTCGCCTCGAATAGTGGATATACGTTTGACATATCCTTGGGGTGGCCTATATTGGATATGTGGTATGTATATCCGTGAGGTGTGAGATGGAAAGAGGTGGTGTTTTTAAGAGCAATACGAGTCAGGCCGTTCGGCTTCCGAAAGCCGTCGCGCTTCCCGAGTCGGTGAAGCAAGTCGACATCGTTGTTATGGGCAGATCCCGCCTAATTTCTCCGGCGGGAGAGACTTGGGATAGCTGGTTTTCATCTGCAGGGGTCACTGCCGATTTTATGGAGTCCCGCGACCAGCCTGCGGATCAAGAGCGGGAAGGGTTCTAGTGCTTAAGTATTTACTTGATACCAATATTTGTATTTACACCATTAAGAATCGGCCCGACTCAGTGCGGAAAACGTTCGTTGAGCACGATGGGCAGATGTGCGTTTCAACCATCACGCAGATGGAGCTGATCTATGGCGCTGAAAAATCTTCAGCAGTCGCGCGTAATCTTAAAGATGTTGAAGCTTTTCTCGCTCGGCTAGAGGTTAAAGACTTCGATTCTTTGGCCGCGGCACACACAGGTCAGATTCGCGCTGAGCTTGCTGCTGCAGGCACGCCGATTGGTCCGTACGATCAAATGATCGCTGGGCATGCGCGGGCGCTTGGTTTAATCGTTGTGACGAACAATGTCGGTGAATTCAGCAGAGTGCCTGGTATTCGTGTTGAGAATTGGGTCGACTAGATCGGTGGAGTGGTCGTATAGCATAACAACGGCTGTAGTTGCCGCTTCGCGGCTGGGACGTCTTACGCTTCGCTCTTAGGCTGACAACTGTCCATTTGTACAGCTTTCATGTTAGTCTTTTAAAGACGAGATATCTCTTACCTAAAGGTGTGACATGATTAAGGGAAGTTGCTGTTGTGGAGTCGTTCAATTTGAATTGACGGAAAAGCCCAGCATGATGGGCATGTGTCATTGCAGTCGTTGCCGGAAAGTTGGAGCAAGCTCTTTGGCGTTTGTAAAATCCGATCAGTTTCAGATTACTACTGGGCGCGAAAAAATTGTCACTTACAAAGCGGAGCCACCGTATAAGTATGACCGGTGTTTTTGTTCCGTCTGCGGTACTGCTCTTGGAGAGGTCCTTTCGGAAATGGAATCTTTCCCAATAAATGCAAACTGCATAGATAGTGAAATGGAAATCGAAAATGCATTCCACGAGTTTGTATCTGAGAAGCCAAGTTGGCTCAAAATTGGTGACAATGCCAAACAATTTAATGAGCACCCGCACGAGTAAGCGAGAAAGGGCGTGGTGGGGGCGTGACAGAATTTAGATTGGTCACCATAGTACATTGCCTATGGTGACTTGTGGCAGTGTCGTTTTCTTGGGCCTTAAGCCACCGACCCCTCTACCCGTAATACATTCCCCAGCGCAGCCACAAAAACGTCCCCACTATTCAATGCAGCAACTCCCTTTGGTGTACCGGTCAAAATAATATCCCCCGGCTCCAGCGTAAACACATGACTAATGTGCGCAATCAGTTCAAAGATAGGAAATAGCATCTGGGTATTATTACCCTGCTGGCGCATTTCGCCGTTAACCTGCAGCGAAATCTCTAGCGGTTGTTTGCCAGAAATACCGCGCACGTCGACGAAGCCGGAGATTGGGCAGGCGCCGTCAAAGGCTTTGGCGCGCTCCCAGGGGTGGCCTTTTTCTTTGAGTGTGTTTTGCAGGTCACGCAATGTTAGGTCTAGTGCGGCGGCGTAGCCGGCCATGCTCCATTGTGCGTCCATGGCGTCGGCGCAATGCAAGCGTTCTTTGACCAGTAACGCGATTTCGATTTCGTGATGCACTTCGCCCTGCCCTGTGGGCAAATGCAGGGGCGTAGAGATGTCCGTTAACGAAGAGGCGGGCTTGATAAACAGTATCGGCGAGTCTGGCACTTCATTGCCGAGTTCTTTGGCATGCTCGACATAGTTACGGCCGACGCAGACGACTTTACCAACCGGTAAATCAATCGCTTTCCCGTCGATCCAGCGGTGTTGATAGGTCTGTGGTTCGTTGCTCTGTGGTTCGGTACTCGGCGTGCCGCTCATTGCGTGCTATCCATATCAATCAACTTACCGGGATTCATGATGTTGTTGGGATCGAATAGCGCTTTAACCGCTTTCATATAGCCAATCTCTTCCGCGGAACGTGAGTAGCTAAGGTACGGTTTCTTGGTGCGACCGACGCCATGCTCCGCAGAAATCGAGCCGTTATATTGCTGCACGATTTCAAACACCCATTTCGACACATCGTTACACTTGGCGAAAAACTCGTCTTTGCTCAGGTCGGCAGGCTTGAGAATATTCAAGTGCATGTTGCCGTCGCCGATATGGCCGAACCAGACGATTTCAAAGTCTGGATAATTTTTCTGCACGATGGCATCGACTTGCTCAACAAACGCGGGTACGTTGCCAACCGATACAGAAATATCGTTCTTGTATGGTGTGTGCACGGAAATGCTTTCGGAAATGCGTTCGCGCAGTTGCCACAGTTGTTCTGCTTGTTGAATGGATTGACTCATGACGCCGTCTTCGATCCAGCCGTCTTCGACGCACTGTTCGAATAAACTCATGGCTTGATCCATAACGTCTTCTGATACGCCTTCGAATTCGAGTAGGCAGTAATACTGGCTGTCTGTCTCGAACGGTTTGGCGACACCATGATGCAGTACGTGGGCCATGGCTTTATCAGAGAAGAACTCAAACGCGGTTAAATCGATTTTGCTTTGGAAGGCGTGAAGAATATTCATCACTTCACTAAAGCCGGGCGCACCCAAGACCATTACGGTCAGATTATTCGGCTGACGGGCGAGTTTGATGTTGGCTTCAACAACAAAACCCAGTGTGCCTTCGGAACCAATAAACAGATGACGGAAATCGTAGCCCGTCGCGTTCTTAATCAAGCCTTTGTTCAGCTCGAGCAAATCGCCTTTGCCGGTGACGACTTTCAGGCCGGTAACCCAGTCGCGTGTCATGCCATAGCGAATGACTTTAATGCCGCCGGCATTGGTGCCAATGTTGCCGCCAATTTGCGACGAACCTGCCGAAGCGAAATCGACGGGATAAAAGAGCCCCTGTTGTTCGGCATATTCTTGCAGTTGCTGAGTAATGACACCCGGCTGTACCGTGACGGCGCGATCGTAGCTGTCAAAGGACAGGATCTTATTCATGCGATCAAAGGCAACGACGACTTCGCCGTCGGCGGCTACGGCACCGGCCGATAAACCGGTTCGACCGCCTGAAGGCACCAGCGCAACGCTGTGCTGATTCGCCAGGCGGACAATCTTTTGCACTTCGTCGATGCTCTCCGGCAGCAGAATTGCCGAGGGGGCCGGCGCCCATACTTTGGTCCAATCGGTGCCGTAACGGCTCAGGCTTTCCGCGTCGGTTAAGCAGCGGTTGCCGAGTAGCGGCTGAAAATAGGCTGCAACTTGGGCTGAAACAACAGAGCTGGGGGCGTCAGCATTGCCAGAGATGTTGGTCATGCGGCTCTCCGAAGGGCCAAAAAGTAATGTCTTTTAGGGGCGTGACGAGCGGGCCATAGCTCAGTGAGCGGTTCGCTATGGCTGTCCCGAAATTCCTGTAAGGATATCTTCATTCGAAATGCTCGAAATCAGGGAGCGTATGCTACCATAAGCGCCCTCGAAAACAGGCTAACCGGTGAGACTCCATGGCCCAGAAGTCCCTTGAAAAAGACAAGATCCGTATTCTACTGCTCGAAGGTGTTCATGACACGGCAGTTGAAAACCTTAAAATGCACGGCTACACCAATATTGAGCTGCTGAAAGAGGCGCTGACTGGCGATGATTTGATCGACAAGATCAAAGATGCCCATATGGTCGGTATTCGTTCGCGTACGCAGTTAACCGAAGAGGTTATTGCGGCGGCGGATAAGCTCATGGCGATTGGCTGCTTTTGTATTGGCACCAATCAGGTCGATTTGAAAGCAGCGTTGGTGCGCGGCATTCCTGTTTTTAATGCCCCTTATTCCAACACCCGCTCGGTCGCCGAGCTGGTGGTTGCGCAGGCCGTCATGCTGATGCGCGGTATTCCGCAGCGTAACGCGGCGTGTCATGCGGGCGGCTGGCTGAAGAACGCGAAAGACAGCTACGAAGTGCGCGGCAAGGTATTTGGCGTGGTCGGCTACGGCAATATTGGCGCGCAGGCGTCGGTGTTGGCGGAGTCTATGGGCATGAAGGTGTTCTTCTATGACACCGTCACCAAATTGCCAATGGGTAACGCTACTCAGGTGGCGAGCTTGAACGAGCTGCTGGCGATGTCCGACGTGGTCAGCTTGCACGTGCCTGATACGGCGGCAACGCGCTGGATGATGGGTGAAGAGCAAATTCGCGCCATGAAGCCGAAGTCCCATTTGATTAACGCGGCGCGCGGTAAGGTTGTCGATATCGACGCTCTGGCAGGCGCGCTGCGCGACGGCCATCTGTTGGGTGCGGCGATCGACGTCTTCCCAGAAGAGCCAAAGTCTAATGATGACGAGTTTATCTCACCATTACGCGAATTCGATAACGTGATTCTGACGCCGCATGTCGGCGGCTCGACACAAGAAGCGCAAGAGAATATTGGTGGTGAAGTGTCGGAGAAGTTGGCGCGCTACAGCGATAACGGTTCGACCTTGAGTGCGGTGAACTTCCCTGAGGTTTCTCTGCCTGCTCACCCGGATATGCATCGTTTGCTGCATATTCATAAAAACGTTCCGGGCATCCTGACCCAGATCAACACGGCGTTATCGGAAAACAACATCAACATCCGTGGTCAGTACCTACAGACCAATGAAAGTATTGGTTATGTGGTTGTTGACGTTCAGTCTGAGTGTAGTGCGCTGGCATTGCAGAAGATGGGCGATATCGACGGCACTATCCGTACGCGAGTGCTGTTCTAGCAACGCTATATTCGCCTAGGCGCCAAGCTGGCGCCTAGGCGAAATCGCTTATTTTCTATTCTTTCCCGTCGGTACCCTTGCCTCCTCGCTATCCTCCCTGTGTTCTCGGCTCGACAAATGCCCCTGATTTACATACCTTTGACGGCCACGAATGAAATAAAGACAGAATAATGCATCTACGGAAGGCGCTTGTTTTATTGTTGCTGCTTAGCCTTCAAGGCTGTGCCAGCTCTTCTATTTTTTCTCCTTATCCCAATCAAGCGCGTGCGTGGACCACGGGCTTATCGCAAGGAACGCCAGCGGCTGGGCTAGACAAGCTGACGGCTAAAGCGGCCAGCAAAGATGGGCTGCTATATCAGCAGGAGTTGGCCCGTATACAGCAGCTGGACGGCCAGAATGGGGCCAGTCGAGACACGTTCGAAAATGTTTTCTCCGAATATGAAGAGGTCTATGCGCAGGCGCGTGTTCGTGCCGGTGGTGTGGCCGCTGGTACCGCGTCGTTGTTGACCAACGACAATGCCCTGCCCTATCAAGGCTATGCTTACGAACGCATTATGGGGCACGCTTTTCAGGCCTTTAATTATCTTGCCCTGAGTGATGTGGCGGGGGCCGGTGTAGAGGTGCGCCGAGCAGCGCTAGAGCAGCGCACCGCGGAGCTTGAGCACGACAAGCAAATTAGTAAGGCGGAAGAAGACGCGGAAGAAAATGACGTTGATGTAAGCCAGTACGAGGGCTACTTTAGCGGCGTGAACGCGGCGGCGGCGGGCGTTACTAGCGCGATTACCAATGCCTGGACGTACTATTTTTCTGCAGCGTATTGGGAAGGCATCGGTGAATACAATGATGCCTTGGTCGATTATAAGAAGGCGCTATCCATCACGCCGAATGTTGAATTTATTAAAGCTGATATCGAGCGCGTGTCAAAGAAGCTCGACCGCCGCTGGCAGTCCGATAAAGGCGTGGTGGTGATTCTGCATGAGCAAGGGTTGGTGCCCGCTCGGCAAGAAATCAGTATTCCCATTCCTACCATTCATGGTTTTTTCTCTATCGCCTTTCCGGTGTACAGCGGCGAAGACATCCAGCCCCCGGTGCCACTACATGCGCAAGGTGAGCTAGAGACGGTCAGCACCGAAGTGCTGGTGCGTTTAAACGGCACGGCGGCTAAGGCGCTGAAGGATAAGATCCCGTCCATGCTTGTGCGCCAGACATTGCGTGCCGCGGCAAAATACGGGGCACAAAAGCAAGCGAACGAACATCTTGGCTTGCTCGGAGGTTTGGCTACGCAGATCTATAATCTCGTTTCAGAGAGTGCGGACCTGCGTAGTTGGCTAACGCTACCTGCGTATGCCATGGCAACAAGGCTGGAACTCCCGGCCGGAAATCAGGTCATCAAGTTGTCGGCTTCCGGAGGCAGTGCTAGTGTTAATGTCCCCGTTCGCGCAGGCGGCATCACCCTGCTTCGCGTGATTGAGGTGGGCAGTTACTTACGCACGGAAGTGTATCCACTCCCGGAGGGAAAAAAATGAGAGTTCTTCGTTTTCTATCAGTGTCTTTAATCGTTGTAGCGTTGGCTGGCTGTTCGGCAAGCAATGTTGCTACCAATGAGCAAGATGAAAAAGGCAACTACCAAACGGTGTTGAAATCTAACAACGCTACTCTCAATAGCCGCCTAGAAGTGGCCGACCTAAAGCAGCGCATGGTTGGCGACTTATTGCAGGTTCAGGCGACGTTGGAAAATGAATGGAAGTTTGAGCTTGATTTCCAGTACAAGCTGAAATGGTTTGATGCAAACGATTTTGAAGTGGCACCAGAGTCGCAATCTTGGCGTCAGCTGGTTTTGCCGGGCCGTGCACAGCAAAATGTGCAAGGCATCGCGCCTAACCCTTCGGTATCGCGATTTGAAATTTGGGTTCGAGAATAATTGGAATTTCTGCATAAGGAGATCGGCAAGATGACACGTATTTTTTCAGTAGTATTGATTGCGGCACTAGTAGGGTTAAGTGGTTGTGCATCGAAAGTGGGTTATGGTGATGCTACCGCCCGTGAAACCGTTAACACGGATTTCGGCTCAACCGATTTGCAGATGATTGCTGCAAAAATGGTTGATGATATGTTGGTGTTTCCGCCAATTGTACAAATGACGGCGACACGTCGCCCGGTTGCATTTGTTGATACGGTCAAGAATAAAACCGTTGAGCATATCGACATGGAATCGGTAACCGATACGATCCAAAGCAAGCTGCTGAATTCAGGTAAGTTTCGTTTTGTTGATATGACGGTTGTCGAACGTGTTCGCCAGCAACTCGATTATCAAAATGATTCCGGTTTAGTTGATCCCAATACGGCTGTTGCCATGGGACGTCAGATCGGTGCTGAGTTTATGCTCTACGGCAACATGAGCAGTATTGTGAAAAAGGACGGCAGCACAAAAGACGTTTACTACAAGTTCACGTTGAAGTTGCTCAACCTACAGACTGGCATCATAGAGTGGTCGAACGAGAAAGAGATTCGTAAGACACGTAGCAAAAGCATGTTTGGCCTGTAAATTATTCGCTTTCTGCAGCTATTAAGGAGAATGCTGATGCGCTCGATTATGCGTGTGTTGCTGGTCTCGATGTTGTCGGTGCTGTCGCTGACGGCGTGGGGTAAAACAGTAGAGGTGTCACAGAAGGCAACGGGGTTTGGTGACAGCCCAGATGCTGCTGTGACGAACGCGCTGATCGAGGCATCTAGGCAGTCCTTAGGTGTTTCGGTATTGCTTGACCCTAATTTCCGCTCAGAAACATTTGAATGGGTGGTGACGGAAAATCTGGCGACAGGCGCCACGTCTTCCAAGCCAGAAGCACAAGCAAAAACCTTGGCGAATGTGTCAGGTTATACGGTGTTATCGACCAAAGAAGTGAAAGAAAAACTGTGGCAGGCGGAGGTCGAGGTACGTTTACTGAAGCCTGCGTCGATTGGTCCCGATAAAAGTAACTTGCCGTCGATAGTCGTAGCGCCAGTACGGGCCTATGACGGCAGTTATGATATTGCTGAGACAGTTTCCGGCAGAGACATTGCGAACAACCTGCATAAACAGTTGGTGATTAGTCTGACGCAGGGCGGGCGCTTTAGAGTGCTAGATCGCCAATACCCAAAAGAAGTGAACGCAGAGCTGGCAAATGCCGCTGCGGGTTTGTCGCCATTTGAGCATGCAAAGCTGGGGCAAAAGTTAGGCGCTGATTTAGTGCTGACGACGGACGTCGAGAAATTCCAGCTGGGTCGTGAAGGCAATACTTTCTATGGTGCAAAGCTGCAAAGTACCGAACCATTTATTCGTATTCACTACCAGCTGATAAACGTTGCTAGCAGCGAGATTGTCAGTGCGGGCACGTGGAAAGATCAGCAGTCGCAAAATGAATTTCGTGTGCGTTTGCGCGCAGAAGGCATTGAGCTGGCGCGCGAACCGGATCGTGTTGGCGAAGTGTTGTATCCCTATGTGGCGCGTCAATTAAGCGGTGAAGTGGTTGATGTGCTTTATCCGATGCGCGTACTGAGCGCGGCGGCGCCGGATGCTATTTACGTAACACAGGGCGCGGGACGCGTAGAAATTGGCGACTTGTTGTCGGTGCATGTGCCGCAACAAGAGGTAATTGATCCGGATAGCGGTATCGCGCTGCGTTTGGAAAGTGACTCGCTAGCGACTTTAAGGGTGACGTCGTTGGGCGCAGGCTATGCGTTGACGGAGTTATTGACCGGCGAACTTTCATCGGTAACAGCAGCGGCATTGTTGCGCCATGAGGCGAGTCCGATGGCGCTGGATGAAAAAACAGGCAAGCCCATGACGTCGGGATCTTCTGAGGCGCCGATTAAGTGGTAGTCGGTGAGAATAACTCGCCATAGACGTTGTAGATCAGCCGTCCGAAAAAAAGCCCCCGTCCGATAGGCGAGGGCTTTTTTATTACTGATTGTTTTGACTACGTTAGCGCTAGAAAAAACAATTCAATGGGGCTTTCGGAAATCACCCCTCTGCGTCGAAGTTGAATGAATTCAGGATTACTCCCAGAAATTCCACCACGATTTTTCTTCAGCATTGCGAGACTCTTGGCCTTGCTCGGAGCCTTTACCGGTTGATGGGTGCTCGTCTTTCTTTGCCATGCCAGGTGGCACCGCTTTGTTGGCCTTTTCTTTCCCAGCTTCAGCCGCTTCGTTGGCGGCGTCTGTAGCCTCTTCTTTCATTTCTTCTGCGCTATCGACCGCGTCATCAGCGCTTTCTTGCGCCGCGTCATCAGCCTGATTGACCATATCTTTGGCGTCTTCCTTAACTTCTTTCGCAGATTCGCTAATGTCGTCGGCGAGATCTTTGCCAGCTTTCTTGGCTTTCTTAGCCGCTTCCTTGGCATTTTCTTTTGCTGCTGCTCCGCTTTCCGCCATGTTTTCTTTCATGGTTTTCTCAGGGGCTGCATAGACCGGCAGGCTGACTAGTGTGCCGAGAAAGGCCGCAACGAGTAATTCTTTTTTCATGACAATGCTCCGATGGTCGTGACTAAAGTGGAGAGCCTACGTTATATGGAAGGGGGTAACTGTGCTAGCGATCATATTCTTATGAGGATTAAAGGCATTACATAAGGTGTTTGTCGAGAATGGCGGCGATCTTCGCGCGAACCTCCGCAGACTCATTGGCAAGTTGGTGTCGTGCGCCTTTGATAATGTGTATTTCGGGAGAGCTAAACTTATCTTCGATAAAATTGAGGTTATAGCGCCAGTCGACGGTCTCGTCGAGATCGCCTTGAATGATGATCGGCGACAGGGATACTTTTTCAGCGGCCTCAATACCGGGAATCCACTTCTTTAGCGCGCTGACCCAACGGGCAGAGAGGAGTTTAGATTGCAGCGGGTCGAGATGCTCAAGAAAATTCAGAAAGTCCGGATCGCTAGAGTTGATCGTGAAAACGCGTTTAACGTAATCGCGGAATGGGCTGACCAAAGAATGCATCACCGCGCCAGCGCGCCATTTTGCGGGGCGCACGAGTGGCGCGAGCAGGATCACTTTCTCGAACGGAAATGGCGGCCGGTTAGGCGTCGAATGTAAGGCGTAATCGATCATAATCGCGCCGCCGGTACTCTGCGCAACGACGTGCCACGGTTGCGGAAAGTGGTTTTGCTTATTGGCGAGGCATTGGCTAAGTACTTCGCGATAGACGAGAAAGTCATCGATCGCGGCACGCGGACCGGAGGATAAACCGTGCCCTGGAAGGTCGTAAGCGAGTACCGCAAAGTTGCGCGATAAGAGATGTTGAATAACGTGTTTATATAAGCCGACGTGATCGAAGTAGCCATGGCAAACCAGTACCGTGCCGCGCGGCTGGTCTGGCAGCCAAGCATGTACGGCAATGGTATGTTCTGCCGCGTCGAAGTAACCGAAGCCGTGTAATAAATGCTTGTTGTTGTGGCTGAAGTCGATGCCGTAATAACGGGCGTAGCGCAGCGCTTCGCCATCGATGCGCTGGGGCTGCTGCCAGTTTAATGGCTGCCAACTCTGCTTAATGTGGTCTGTATTGAATCCTGTCGTCATGTCGACAGCTTACCTTAAATTTTGGTGTGTTTGCTCGCGTGGATATTTGTAATAAAGGTTTGTGAGGGTAATCAGGTGCTTTATCGGATTGCTGCTGGTGGAAGTTTGCTGTTGTCAAAGGGGCGACAACTAAATACCGTGAGTGACAGGATAATCATCGTTGAGGGAACAACGTGCAGGATCTATCGCCAACAGATTTGAAAACCATTTTGCATTCTAAGCGGGCAAATATTTACTACTTGCAGCATTGTCGCGTGCTCGTCAATGGCGGTCGGGTGGAATATGTCACTGATCAAGGCAAGCAGTCGTTGTATTGGAATATCCCTATTGCGAATACGACAACGGTGCTCTTGGGAACCGGCACATCCGTTACTCAGGCGGCGATGCGCGAGTTGGCGAAAGCGGGGGTGTTGGTCGGCTTTTGCGGCGGTGGCGGCACGCCCTTGTTCAGCGCGAATGAAGTCGATGTCGAGGTGGCTTGGTTTAGTCCGCAGAGCGAGTACCGGCCGACAGAGTATCTGCAGGCGTGGGTGAGATTTTGGTTTGACGATGAGCGTCGGTTGGAGGCGGCCAAACTCTTTCAGCATGCTAGATTGGCGAGAATAAGGGCGCAGTGGCTGCGTTCAAGGGCGTTATTGGATGCAGGTTTCACGGTGCCAGAGGAGGCGCTTGAATCCGCCTTGGAGCAAGGCGCTGCTGCGATTGAGGCCAGTGCTAATACGACGGATTTGTTGACGGCGGAGGCGCGGCTAACGAAGAGATTGTTTAAGTTAGCGTGCGGTGCTGTGAATTACGGCGAATTCCGCCGAGCGAAACGGGGCTCGGGTGCTGATCCGGCGAATCGTTTCTTAGATCATGGTAACTACCTCGCGTATGGTTTGGCCGCGACTGCGACGTGGGTGTTGGGTTTGCCTCATGGGTTGGCGATTTTGCACGGCAAAACGCGGCGCGGCGGGTTGGTTTTTGACGTGGCGGATTTGGTGAAAGACGCCGTCATTTTGCCGCAGGCGTTTATATGTGCCATGCGTGGCGACGATGAGCAAACCTTTCGGCAAAGCTGTATTGAGTCGTTGGCGCGTACGGAGGCGTTGGACTTTATGATCGATACCCTTAAAGACGTGGCAATGCAGCTGGGGAAGACCGTCCAGTGAATGTGTTGCTCGTTTCTCAGTGCGATAAAAACGCGTTAAAAGAGACCCGCCGTATTCTCGACCAGTTCGCGGAGCGTCGCGGCGATCGCACGTGGCAAACGCCGATTACGCAGCAAGGGTTGGACACGTTGCGGCGTATGCTGCGCAAAACCGCACGCAAAAATACCGCCGTGGCATGCCATTGGATTCGCGGCCGAGATCACAGTGAAATGGTGTGGATCGTTGGCGATGCGCAGCGTTTCAATGCGCAAGGTGCGGTGCCGACCAATACAACGCAGCGGGACATATTACGCCGTGGCGACGAAAACGATTGGCATTCCGGGGAAGACATTACCTTGCTCGCCGGGCTCGCCGCGCTGATGCATGACCTCGGTAAAGCGTGCGCCAGCTTTCAAGCCAAGCTAAAGCCCGGTGCGCCAATCGAGCGTAACCTCTACCGACATGAGTGGATTTCCCTGCGCTTGTTTGAAGCGTTTGTGGGCGAAGATGATGACGCGGGTTGGCTGGCGCGTATGGCTGATTCCGAAACCATTAATGACAGTGTCTGGTTAGATCGGCTGAATAAAGACGGCATTGATGCTCGAGATGCGACGCCCTTTAAGCATCTCCCTCCCCTTGCGGCCGCGATTGGCTGGCTGATTGTCACCCATCATCGTCTGCCCGTTATGCCTGCCGAAGGCAATTGCGCTGGCAGCTCTTCTTGGCTAGGCAGTAAGGTGCCCGGTTTTCAGGCTCGGCAGTTGCTGGGATTGCCGGGCATTATCACGGCTGCGTGGAATGAAGTGTGTGATAGCCACGATCACAAACGTATTGAACCGTATTGGCACTTTCCGCAAGGGCTGCCAGTGTCCACGCCCAAATGGCATGCGCGGGCGGCGCAGTTGGCCAAGCGCTTGAGCGAGCGCCAGATAAAAGAAACGTTTCTTGATAATCCCTACGTGATGCACCTCGCGCGCCTGAGTTTGATGTTGGCCGACCATTATTACTCTAGCCTCTCTGATCCGCGCCAGCGGGTTCGCGGTCAGGCCGGTTATCCGCTGTTGGCGAATACGTTGCGCAGCACCGGCGAGCCGAATCAGCCGTTGGATGAGCACTTGCTCGGCGTTGAAAAGCACAGCGGCGCAGTAAGTCGATCATTGTCTAGCATGGAACGCCACTTGCCGCGTTTGGCGCGGCATCAAGGGTTCCGGCGGCGTAGCTCCAATGCCCGCTTTCGCTGGCAAGATCGCGCCTACGATTTAGCTGTCGGTTTGCGCGAGCGCTCCCAGAGCCAAGGTTTTTTTGGCGTCAACATGGCGTCCACGGGATGCGGTAAGACCCTCGCTAACGCACGTATTCTTTATGCCCTTGCCGACCCCGACATTGGCGCGCGGTTTTCGATTGCCTTGGGCTTGCGCACCCTAACGCTGCAAACCGGGCAAGCCTACCGAGACAGGCTAAACCTCGGCGAGGATGATTTGGCTATTCGCGTTGGCGGTGGTGCCAGCCGCGCGCTGTTTGAGCACCATCAAGAGGTTGCCGAGCAAAGCGGTTCGGCGTCGGTGCAAAGCTTGTTGCCTGAAGACAGCTACGTGCGTTTCGATGGCAATCTTGATAACCACCCGCTGTTAAAGCGGATCACCCACGACCCTGCGGTGAAGGCGCTAATTGCTGCGCCGATCCTAGTCTGCACGGTAGATCACCTCACCCCGGCCACAGAAAGCCAGCGCGGCGGCCGCCAAATTGCGCCGATGTTGCGGCTCATGAGTGGTGACTTGGTGCTCGACGAGCCAGATGATTTTGACTTAGACGATTTGCCCGCCTTGACCCGTTTGGTTCATTGGGCAGGCCTGCTTGGGACGCGGGTGTTACTGTCTTCGGCGACCCTGCCGCCATCGATCATACAGGGGTTGTTTGACGCCTATCGTGATGGCCGCATGCATTATCAGCGCAACCGTGGCGCAGCAGGCGCGAGGGTAAATATCTGCTGCGCGTGGTTCGATGAACACGGCCATGCCCATCAGGATTGTCCGGAAAGCACAGAGTTTGTTAGTGCCCACAACCGCTTTGTGCTGCAAAGAGTGGCGCGTTTGGCCAAAGACCCAGTGCGTCGTCGGGCACAGCTGGCCCCGCTAGATGCGGCTAGCCGACGCCGTGAGGATATTGCGCAGGCGTTCGCCGTCGAGGCGCTGGCGCAAGCTCAGCGTTTACATGTCCTGCATCACACCGTTGATCCTACCAACGGCAAGCGGGTTAGCTTTGGTCTGATTCGAATGGCCAATATCGAGCCGTTGGTCGAGGTGGCGCTGGCCTTGTATCAGCTCGGTGCCGCGACGGGCCACTACATTCATTTATGCGTTTACCACTCCCAGCACCCGCTACTGATTCGTTCGGCCATTGAAGCGCGGCTTGATCAGGCGCTCAATCGGCGTGATCCGCTGGCGGTATTTCAACTGCCTGACATTCGTCAGCGTGTGGATGCCCATCTTGAGCAGGATCAGCTATTTATTGTGCTTGGCTCTCCCGTTACCGAGGTTGGTCGCGACCACGATTATGACTGGGCGGTCGTGGAGCCGTCGTCCATGCGCTCACTTATTCAGCTCGCTGGGCGAGTGCGCCGTCATCGCGAGGATGAATGTCATCAGGCTAACGTAGTTCTGTTTAACAGCAACATTCGCCATTTATCCCAACCCGGTGGCCCGGCTTTTTGTCGCCCAGGGTTTGAGGGTGGCGGCGAATGGCTGTTGCGCAGCCACCAGTTAGAGAATCTGCTCAGCGAAGAAGAGCGAGATATCATAGATGCGCGTCCTCGAATTCTCGCTCGGCCTGAGCCTGAATTACGTCCGCACGATAGCCTGATTGATTTAGAGCACAGTCGGTTGCAACAGTGCATGGTCGCGCCACCTGCGTGTGTTGTGTCGGAACCTACGTCGACGGGCGCACCGTTGAGCAAACGAGAACGACATAAAATCCGCCAAGCTGAAGCGCCCGCGCCATTAGGCGCTTACAGCTGGTACAGTTTGCCACGGGCACCACTCACGGCGGCGCTGCCGCAGCAGCAGCCCTTTCGTCACGACACGACCAAGCGAGTCGATCTCGTGCTCATGCCTGACGACAGCGGCGAGCGTTATGAGTTACAGCAGATCAGGAAAGAAAGAGGCTACCGCGCGCCACTGTATGTGCCGTTAGAGAAAAGCAAACACCATCGTATTGAGGATGATGCGCTGGTGTCTTCGACCATCAGTCCTTGGGGCGATACCGATTACTTAGAAGCATTGAGCGAGCTGGCGGACGATTTAGGGTTGGAGCTAGAAAACTGCGCGCGTAAATTTGGTCTTGTTACCCTGCCGGATAACAAACAAGGCTGGCGATATCATCCCGCGCTTGGATTCGTAAAGCAGCGATGACACTCTGTCAGAAATGGTTGTCTGTCTTGGACATGAATGTCAGACGACGACACGCAATAATGTACGGAGAAGAAGACTGAAAGAATTATCGACCGTGCGTTATTTAGCGAGCGATTGTCTGGAAAGTAATGGGAGCGGCACTTCGCGGGGTACGGTACGAAGGGCTTTGCGTAACGATAATCAAAAATATCACTTCCTCGTTCAGGGTGAACTAAAAGGAAACATAAATGGACTCTTCCTCCTCCTCCTCCACACAAGGTCTGCGGGCTGCGATGGAGCAATTTCTTGGCGAGCGCCTGCAGCGTAAGCTCGAAAAGCTCGCCGAAGATGATCCCAAGCGGGAATCGCTACAGGCTCAGTTTCAATTTAGTACGTGGGTGGCTAGCGCTGCCGCGCGTGCTAGCAAGATTCAGCTGGCCACACATTCTTTAAAACCTATTCACTCGAAAGCGAAAGGCACCAACCTCTATGTCCTGCCAGCGGATGCGCGCTTTGCAGGCCTGGTGGGGAGCGGGGTGTTAGGCAACGCGTTTTCTCATGATGTGGTCTGTGATGACGCGAAGCACCTAGATGTATATAAGTTTCTTAAGGTTGAGTACAACGGCCAATCGATATTGGAGCGAGCGCTTCAAGGAGACGGGTGCCTTGTTTCTGCGCTCAGTGACGATGCTGTACAAGCCCAAGAATGGGTCAGTGCGTTTGCTGGTCTGGTTCAGCCTCGTGATGGTGCCGCGTCTCATACGAGGGCCAAGCAGGTTTACTGGCTGGTAGGTGATGATCCTTCCCGTGATGACCATTACCACCTACTCGCGCCGCTGTACGCAACGTCCTTAGCGCATTACGTTTACCTGAGCATCAATAACGATCGCTTTGGTGAGCTGAGCGAAGAAGCGCGCAAGGCTCGTCGTGAGAAGAAACCATCGGACCAAGGCTATAGAGACCATCCTAACTTAGCCATCCAGAAGCTCGGGGGCTCCAATACTCAAAATATCTCTCAACTTAATAGCGAGCGTGGCGGCACGAATTATTTATTGGCGTCGCTACCGCCCGTATGGGAAAGCACGGCGGTTAGCACGCCGAATAGCGACTCTGTTTTTCCTCGTTTTGGCCGCCGAAAGAATGTGCGTGAGCTAATTGGTAACTTGCGCGGCTTTCTTAATGCCGGTCCAGACCCTGTGCTTGCCACGCGCCAGCGCCGTGATAGCTATCTCGATGCATTGATCGACGAACTGGTTTTGTTTGCCAGCGAGTTGTCCATGTTAGAGCCCGGCTGGAGTGCCAAGCCAGAATGTCGATTAAACGAAGCCGAAGCTTTTTGGCTCGACCCGTATCGAGGCGATCACGATGAAGCGTTTCAGGCTAAGCGTGATAGCGAGCAATGGACGGCTGACGTACGCCATCGATTTGCTAACTGGTTAAATCACGCACTTCAGCGCGGCTTGCCGGTCGGCGATGTGGAGTATCAGTATTGGAGCAACTACTTGAAGAAGAAACTGAACGCGTTAACGGAGGTGCTGGTGTATGCGTAAGCCCCAAGCCTTGTTGATACTGCCGCGTCTTCGTATCCAAAATGCCAATGCGATTTCCAGCTCGATGACGTGGGGCTTTCCTGCAATGAGCGCCTTTGTCGGTGCGATGCATGCATTGGAGCGTAAATTACCAGACAGCGTGGATTTGCTGTTTAACAGTGTCGGGGTGATTTGTCATGGCCTCGACGCGCAGGTCACGACGGGCGGCTTCACCAAAAGTTTTTTGCTCACCCGCAACCCCGTCGGCAAAGACGGCAACACGGCGCCTATCATCGAAGAAGGCCGCGCGCATATAGAAGTCACGCTGGTGCTGGGCGTTGAAGGCAAGGCTTGTGATGGTGACTGGCACAGTCGAGATGCCGTTGCATCGGAAGTAGCCCATATTGTTGCCGGCATGCGTATTGCGGGCGGCAGTGTGATGCCTGCCCTGCCTGGTCAGCGCGCGTCGCGACAGCGCCCGAAATTGATATCTCTTGCGGACGACGCGAGTGAACGAGAAGAACAGTTTAAGCGTCTTCGCCGTAGCTGGTTGCCCGGTTTTGCGTTGGTGTCCCGTGATGATTTGCTTGCGCAGCGCGTGGCGGAATTACAGGCAAGCAATCCTGACGCCACCGAACTCGACGCGTGGCTAGACTGCTCGCGCTTGAATATCCATTGCGTTGAGCAACAGCCGGAGAAAAGCGATGTCGCACAAACTGATCCAGCGTTTAGTTGGCAGGTGCGCAAATTGCCCGGTTGGATAGTGCCGATTCCAATCGGTTACGGCGCACTTTCTGAATGCTATAAGCCCGGCGCGGTTCTCAATGCGCGTGACACCACAACGCCTTTTCGATTTGTCGAAAGTCTTTATTCCCTAGGTCAGTGGATTAGCCCCCACCGGCTTGGAAGCCCTACGGACCTGCTTTGGTATCCGTCCAACGACCTCGAAGCAGGACTTTATCGATTGCACAATGACTACCAATCCCCGGTTAACGGATAACACACAATACAAGGAGTTCTCTCTATGACTGCTGATCTAAAAACCGCTTCCGTGCTCGCCTTCGAGCGTAAAATTGATCCTTCTGACGCGCTGTTCTTTTCCGGCCAATGGGATGACCGCGACAACCTAGAGGCTTGGCCTGCGATAGCCGTGCGCGAAAAGGCTGTCCGTGGCACGATTTCCAATCGCTTGAACGCTAAAGAGCAAGACCCCGCCAAGCTGGATTCAAAAATTGAAAGCCCAAACCCACAAATCATCGACGTCGCCACGTTGCCGAGCACGGTAGATACGTTAATGACACGCTTCACGTTACGCGTACTCGGTGGTGCTGGCACACCGTCTGCCTGCAATAACGTGGGCTACCAACGCAAGTTACTTGAGACAGTTAAAGGCTACGTGTCCGGTGCTGGTTTTGGTGTTCTTGCCCAGCGCTACGCACATAATCTGGCCAACGGCCGTTTTTTATGGCGCAACCGCGTTGGCGCAGAGCAAGTAGAAGTGCATGTTCGCCATATCAAAAACGGCGCAGCCGCAAGCACATGGGTCTTTGATGGTTTGGCGCTTTCGTTGCGTAACTTTGATGCTGGGGCAGATGTTCAAAGCGCGCTTAACGAACTGGCCAATTGCATTGCACAAGGCTTGGCTGGCGAACAGCACACATTACTAGAGGTTGTCGCATTTGTTCGCATTGGCGCTGGGCAAGAAGTCTTTCCCTCGCAGGAGTTAATTCTAGAGCGTGTCAAGGGTGAAAAAAGCAAAACCCTTTACCAAATAAACGGCGTAGCAGGTATTCATTCACAGAAGTTAGGTAATGCTCTGCGCACGATAGATACTTGGTATCCCGCAGAAGAAGGTGACGATTTAGGCCCTATAGCAGTAGAGCCATACGGTTCGGTAACCACTCAGGGTAAGGCCTATCGCCAGCCAAGACAGAAAGCCGATTTTTATTCGTTGCTAGATAACTGGATTTTAAAAGATAAAGTGCCGAGTGAAACGGATCAGCATTTTGTCATGGCAACCTTAATTCGTGGTGGTGTGTTTGGCGACGCGGGGTGATTCATGGATGCCTATCTTGAGATTACCCTTCGGCCAGATCCGGAGTTTGGCCAGCAGTTGTTACTCGATGCGTTGATGGGCAAGTTGCATCGTGGATTGGTGGGCGCTGAAACGAATGCTATCGGCGTGAGTTTTCCTCGCTATAGTGAAAAGCCGCGCAACCTTGGTGATCAACTGCGTTTGCATGGCACAGCAGATCAGCTGGGCAGCCTGATGGCGCAGGCGTGGCTAACGGGCATGTCTGACCACCTATTGGTGAGTGACATTAAGCCTGCGCCTGCAGAGGCTCGTTACCGAGTTGTGCGCCGTATACAACCAAAGACCAACGCAGAACGGCTGCGCCGCCGCTACCAGCAGCGGCATGCTGTTAGCGAGGAAGAGGTGCGGTCGTTAATACCTGACTCTGTTGTAAAGCCAGTTTCAGCGCCGTTTTTGAGTTTGCGTAGCGCCAGTACTGGGCGACGATTTGCTCTGTTCGTTGATCATGGCCCATTGCTGAATGAGCCGGTGAACGGCGAATTCAGCAGCTACGGCCTCAGCCAAGCAGGGACCATTCCTTGGTTTTAACCCTTTTTTAAAGTGTTGATTATCAGCACTTTAAAAACAGTCACTTACATTGCTCCCGAGTAAAAGGGGTTGTGTAAGTGATTCTCCACTTGTTCTTTAAAAATCAAGTACATAGTGTTTATATGCTCTAGTTCGCTGCCGCACAGGCAGCTTAGAAAGCCCGAACTCGACAACAACGAGGCTGTTGCATGTTCGCTGCCGCACAGGCAGCTTAGAAAGACCTATCCGATCTACTGAACAGGACGCGAAAGTTCGCTGCCGCACAGGCAGCTTAGAAATTGCTGGCGAAGTAGAGCGCCGCGTCCTTCCCGTTCGCTGCCGCACAGGCAGCTTAGAAAGCATGGCACTAAGCTCTACGCCCACCCCGCCCGTTCGCTGCCGCACAGGCAGCTTAGAAAATATACAACTCTGCGCCGTTCGGTTTGAATACGTTCGCTGCCGCACAGGCAGCTTAGAAAGAACACGGCGTTATCATCGGCATGGCTTCTGTGTTCGCTGCCGCACAGGCAGCTTAGAAACGCGACATAAACACTATCAATCTGGTTTGATAGTTCGCTGCCGCACAGGCAGCTTAGAAAGACGAAAACAAAGAATACAACCGTGCAGGGTAGTTCGCTGCCGCACAGGCAGCTTAGAAAGTCACCCGTCACACCAAACCACGCAAATTTTATGTTCGCTGCCGCACAGGCAGCTTAGAAAGAGTGAAAACAGGCGCCCGGTGGCACTCCGTTGTTCGCTGCCGCACAGGCAGCTTAGAAATGCTCAGCTTCGGCGGCTTCGGCTTCCTGCTCGTTCGCTGCCGCACAGGCAGCTTAGAAAGTCGCCTTGCCAGAACCAGACGGCTTCATCTTGTTCGCTGCCGCACAGGCAGCTTAGAAAATTCCTTCGGGGATAGGTCCGAACAGCTGCCCGTTCGCTGCCGCACAGGCAGCTTAGAAACCCTTGCGGCTGCGGGGCATCACTGTTTAGCAGTTCGCTGCCGCACAGGCAGCTTAGAAACGCGGCGGTACTCGTTACATTGAATTAATACTGTTCGCTGCCGCACAGGCAGCTTAGAAAGGGAGTTGAAGCACCCCCGCCTAAGGCGAGGAGTTCGCTGCCGCACAGGCAGCTTAGAAATTTCCCGTTTGACGGGGTCTATATCGTTGGTGGTTCGCTGCCGCACAGGCAGCTTAGAAATTGAAGTCTGGTCACGATGTCACGCAGGGCGTGTTCGCTGCC
>JAGPVL010000021.1 GCA_018067045.1 Gammaproteobacteria bacterium | reverse complement strand
ATAGGTCAATTTCCACTCTCGCTTCCTCCATGGTTCTAAACCATTGCCGATCAAGACATTCATTTCTAAACTTCCCGTTCAGGCTTTCGACAAACGCATTTTGCGTGGGCTTACCTGGTTGAATAAACCCAAGAGACACATGTGATTCTTTGCTCCAGAAGAACATTGCCTTGCTGGTAAATTCAGTGCCATTGTCGCAAACAATTTTCTTAGGCTTTCGGCGCTCCTCACAGAGTTGATCTAAAAAACGCGCGACCTGATGTCCACTGATCGACACCGACACTAACTGCCCGACCATTTCTCGCGAGAAGTCATCCACGACATTGAGAACGCGAAACCGTCGGCCATTTGCGAGCTGGTCAGACACAAAGTCCATCGACCAGCGCTCGTTAACTGATTGAGGGACCTCTAACGGTTGCCGCGGACGATGCAACTTCTTGCGCCTCTTGGTGCGAACCTGAAGACCTTCTTCTGTATAGATTCGGTAGGTTCTTTTGCGATTTACGACTAGGCCCTCCGCCTTGAGAAGGCCATGCAGTAAAAGATAACCATAGGCAGACTGTCCTGCGGCGAGCTCCTTAAGGCGAGCACGTAACTGTCCGTCATCACTAGGCCGAGCTTGATATCGAAACCCTGTTCGAGAAATGCCCACAAGTTTGCATGCAACCCGCTCGCTGATACGATGCTGCTCAATCAGGCATCGAGCGGCCCGCTTGCGATCTGCGGGCATTACCACTTTTTTGACAGCACATCCTTCATCGCTTCAACTTCAAGTAGCTTGTCGGCTAACAGCTTCTTAAGTTTCGAGTTCTCGGATTCCAGCTCCCGCAGACGCTTGGCCTCGTTTACCTCTAGGCCTGCGTACTTGCTGCGCCAGTTGTAGAAGGTGCCCGTGGATATACTGAGCCTGCGGCAAATGCTATCAACCTTGGCGCCAGCCTCGTGCTCTTTGATGGCGCCAATAATCTGTTCTTCTGTGTATCGCGTCTTCTTCATGGTGAGATCTCCATTGTGCTAGGTTAACTGGAAATCTCATCGAGTTCATGGCGCTAAATTTGGGGGAGAGGTCAACATCAGGAGAAGATGCATGACACGAGCACGTCGCCAACAAGTTTCTGTCGAATCTACGCCGTACTATCACTGTATTAATCGGTGCGTGCGTCGTGCATTTCTGTGCGGCACGGATCGTTATTCTGGGAAAAACTTTGATCATCGGCGGGCGTGGATGGTCGAGCGGTTAGCGCAACTCACGCAGGTGTTTGCGATTGATCTGTGCGCCTACGCGCTCATGTCGAATCATTATCACTTGGTGCTGCGCATCGATACTGAGACGCTTGATGCGTTAACGGATCACGACGTTGCGCTACGCTGGACGGCTCTGTTCAGCGGCCATGCGTTAGTGCAGCGCTATATGGCCGGCGTGCCAATGGATGATGCTGAGAAAGCAGCGGCGAGCGATATGCTGCAGGAGTATCGCGCAAGACTGGGCGACATCAGTTGGTTTATGCGCTGTCTGAATGAGTATGTGGCCCGCAAAGCAAACGAAGAAGACGGCTGCAAGGGACGCTTTTGGGAGGGTCGCTTTAAGAGTCAGGCGTTACTTGACGAAAAAGCGCTGCTCGCCTGTATGGCCTACGTTGATTTAAACCCTGTACGAGCCGGTATGGCAGAGACTCCGGAGTCGTCCGCTTACACCTCAATACAGCAACGGTCGTTCGAGCTAAGCGATAAAGATAAATTGTCCGATGCGCCACGCCCTACGTTATTGCCCTTGGTGAGCAAAGAAAACACTGAGGCTCCGTGGAGGGATACGCTGTGCCAGGTTCGTGTGATGGATTATCTAGAGCTGGTCGATTGGACGGGCAGAGCGTTACGACAAGATAAGCGCCATGCCATTGCTCAATCGTGCGCGCCGATACTAGATAGACTCGGTATTAGCGAAAGCGATTGGCTTAAACATATGAAGCCCCGCCCCAATCGACTGTTGCAGGCCGTTGGGCCCATCAAAGCCCTGCAAGATTATGCTCAAGCCATCGGCAAAAAGTGGTTGTGCGATCAACGGCGCGCGAGCGTTGTTTACGGCTAAACGTAACATATGATCTGATTCTGCGTGAGTGCTTGGGTGGCGAGAGCTACTTGTCTAGTGTGTGCTGGTCCTCGTTAATGCGTATTTACTCCTTCTCCGTAAAACAAACGTAGCTTAATGGTCGTTTAGCTGGTGCTAAGTGAGATCGATTATACGCTTGGTGTTTTTGCTGGTAGGTTATGGGTGTCCCAAGGTTGCTCGCGCTCCGGCCTGTGCTGGCGATGCAGTTTGTATGCAAATGACCATGATCTCACCGAGTATGAATAGGAGACTGAAATGAAACGCACATTACTAATATGTACCTATATCGCAGCATTATATATTGGTACGGCTGGCGCAGCAGAAATCACTATACCGTTTGGAATACCTCAGCTACCTGATGCGAGGCTGGCCATTAGTGACGAATATGAGACCCCTGGTGGAGGAAGGCAAGAATGGATGGCGAGGTTTGGTACCAAAGGGTCACGCCAGAACATTATCGCCTTCTATCGTAACGCTCTTGTAGAGGCTGGGTTTGAAATTTACTCATCATCTGATAAAGCTGATTATGCAATGATCGCCGCCAAGAGGGATGACGATCGAATTACTATTTATTTTAAAAATCAGAGCGATTGGGTTGAAGCGGACGAAAGCGAGCTTTCGATCAAAGCTGTGTACGACAAATAGTTTATTCCACAGTTGCTCTTGCGCTGATTTTTTGAACCATTTGTTTTAACTCGGGACACCCATGAAATTTCATGATTTGTGTGAGTTATGGCTTGCGCGCTGCATGGTGTTTTCTAAAGGAAGTTATGGGTGTCTAGGGGTTACTCTTTTTTCAGTACCGTCCGCGCACCGTGGATCAATGTTTTCCGCAACGCCACGTTGCCACGTTTACTGATGGCGCCCATTCGGTTGATGTCGCCACTGGCGTGCTGTTTCGGCGTAAGCCCCATCCATGCCGCCAATTGCCTCCCATTCTTGAACTGACTGACATCGCCCACTGCCGCAATCACCAGCGCCGCACCAACAGGGCCAATGCCCGGTATGCTTTTTAGCAACGGATAGTCTTGGTGCTGTGCAAGCAACCCCTCCATTTCTTTATTGGCTAGATCAATTTCATCGTCAATAAACTGCCATTGCCTGAAGAGCCGCTGAAGTACTCGGCGCGTGACCGGCGTTAGTTCGTTACTGGCATCTTCGAGCGCACCAGGTAGAGCCTTGCGCAAAGCATGAGCCTGCTTGCCCGCCACAATGCCGTACTCGCTGAGCAGGCCTCGTAACTGATTGACCAGCCCGGTGCGATTTCGAATGAGCCGCTCGCGTGCGCGAAATACGGTTTGGATATCTTGCTGAGCAATGGACTTCACGCCAACAAATCGCATGTTTGGCCGCAACGACGCTTCGGCAATCGCCAGCGCATCATTGGCATCATTCTTATTACCAATAACAAACGGTTTCACCTTAAACGGCGCAATCAGTTTGACTTCATGCCCTAGTGCTTGAATGCGACGACCCCACGGGTTGGAGGAATAGCATGCTTCCATTACGACACAGGTGGGCTCAAATTGGCGCAGCTCATGAAGAAGATCGGGGCGCTTTACCTTCTTATTGAGCACGACCTTTTGCTGCTTATTGAGCACGCAAATCTGGAAAACGTTCTTTGCCAAATCAATGCTAATTACGTTATGTTCCATGATGATCACCCTGCTATTGAATGGTTAAGAACTTCAATATTGGCACACCCGATGCCGGAGCAGGGTGGTCATCTCAGCACCCA
>JAGPVL010000014.1 GCA_018067045.1 Gammaproteobacteria bacterium | reverse complement strand
CCACCTTCTTTACGGTCACCGCGTATTTGATGATTGCCCTAGCATTCGTGTTTGCTGGCAAAGGCGTAGCCGCCCTGCAAGAAGCCGGACGCATCCCGATGGACCCAGTAAACTTCCCGCGCATCGAGTTGCTTGGCATCTGCCCCAACCTGCAAGGTTTGTTGTTGCAGGCATTGGTGTTGGCGCTAGCGATTGGATTATTGCTTTGGCAGAAACGCAAAGCGGCTTAATGCGAAAAGTAAGCGTGGTGTGAGCTGCGTGGAAGATAAAAAAACGGGCCTGAATGAGCCCGTTTTTTGATGATAGTTCCAGCTGTGGTGAAGTAGTAGCGCATTATTTCCATTACGTCTTCAGATCACGATGTTATTGAGCATAGTTATGAAGATACAATTTGATTAGACTTCGATAAGAATTACCTTTCGCTTTGGCCAGTGCTGTGAAGTAAATGACAGCGCCTTCATCATCTGAATGGTCTGGGTCGGCAATTAAACGACCATATTCATCAATGAATACCGTTTTCGTTTCTTAAAAGCTAACACTGTTCTTCGTCTAGCTGATCTAAGTCTGCTAGCAAATCGGGCAGCCCAAGCTGTTCAGCAAAGCTCATATTTCTTCTATGTGCTCTCTCATGTATAGATGACAATTGAACTAGCTCTAAACGCTGAAAAGCAATTGCCTCTCGGTTATTGGAGATAGACATAATTCGCTTTTCATCGCGCACCCAGTCTCCATTAACAGTTTCATAATAATCTCCATCGAGATTAATATGCGGATTAAATTTCTCACCAATGAGATAGCAGTAAAACTTGGTTGTTTTTACTACTCCGTAGTTCGCTATTAAAGTGCAGTATTTCGTCATCTGATTTATATGATCACTTATCTCTATATCTGGCGACTTAAATTCAATAATCAAGCACTTTCCTTCATTAGCAAACAAATAAACATCCGGTCTTTTATTGAAACTGATCCCAAACGTACTTTTCACTTCGGGGTTAATATCATTAAGAAGGAGCCTTCCATCTGGCAATGTAATTTGATCAAGCGCAAGGTCTGAGCAGCCTTCGAAATGCAAAAACTCCTCATCCAGAATCCACAGGTCATTTAACTGATGCTGCTTTTTCCTTTTAAATATAAGATCATGAATAAGGCCTTCTTTATCTTTTACTTTACCTTTCGGAGCTGGAGTTTGTTGGTAGGCCAACTCCTGATCCAGAATCTTTTTTAATACATCCTTAACCATTTCTCTGCGAATAACATACTTACTCAGTTCTTCTTTATTTTGCGAATCGACAAGATCAGAGAGTTCAGCAACTTTTGATCGTAAATCCTCCTGATACCCTTCTTTAGCTGGGTTTAGTTCGTTAAGAGAGGCGTGCAATTTTTTCGCCTTGTACCCCCGATCAGCCAGCTTTTCAGACTGAGCTTTATAGAGCTTCTTTGTAATGGTTTTCTCACCATCACTGAGCCTTATTTTTGCCGCTGATGCAATCTCTATAGGAATGCCGTGGGCTTTTGCAATAGAAGCTATGCCCTTTAGATGCCTTTCTTGCGCATCAATAACACCTTCATAAATCCCAGGAATCGACTTATATACTTCATCCTCAATCGACTCGATAAAAAGATACTCGCCACTTGTATCAAAGAACATATCCTTGCTGTTGAATAATTGCTCTTTCTCTTTACGATTTGGAAGTGTGAAGCGATCAACTGAGTGACTAACATTGCTAGGATTATCTAGTACGTCGCCATAAAATGCTGTCACATACCTTTTTCCATCAAAGCTATCATCTTTAGAAATTTCATCGTATTTAATACTTTGAACTGGTACATCCTTGCTGCATAGGAAAATACCATTCCTTATCGATTCTTGTTCTGGAATACCAAAGTGTGCCCAATGGATTGTTTCCTTCTTATTGGATACAGCTGCCCACTCAGCTCTATCAGCATCTGCATCGATGATCTTGTGGTATGGTACGGCAATAGATCCTGTTTTTTCCGGCTGATGTATATTCTCTGGTAGGATCACCCTTTCGGATTCTTCCTCACCTGACACCGTATACTTAATGGTTATTTTAGGTACTTTAAGCTCTGGCTTTTGACTATCTAGATAAAACCGTAAAATGAAATGTCTCTTAATGCTGGTTGTCAATTCATCTATCGGAAGCTCAGCATAATAATCTGACTCAAGCTCGCCACCTTTAAACTGCTTCAAGCGCACGGTTGTTTCAATCTCTGCATTTAAATCAACATCAACACACGACTCCTCAAAAATAAAGCTTGAACTATTACATTTCAGCTTACGATTAAATTTTTTATCATTTTCTTCAAAAATACTGTCGACTTCTATTTGATCAAAAGCATGCAAATACTGCAGGCGACCAGTTCCTCTATTGTGGAACCCCTTGCTCTTGTCAAAGAATTCCAAGAAACGTTTGTAATTTTCTTCGCTAAATCCTGCCCCATTATCAACAAAACTAATTTGTTCAAGTCGCCTCTCGTTAGTGACAAGCATTTTGTAAAATAAAGTAACGACAATAGAATATTCTGCGCTTGATGAGCGCTGAGTAAGGGACTCCAAGGAATTAGTAATTGCTTCGAAGATTGGCGTCAATAGGTTTGATGACTTCTTTATCAAATCCATCGCACCGCTTAAATTCATCAACGCGTTGGTATTACTCATTTACTCTCCCAATAACAAGCAACGGAATCAAAAACCATTCTTGAGGTGCTGCCGACTTGGCAAGCCAATTTTTATTTCAACGTCTAACTTCTCGAAGCTCGGGACAGTCATGTCCTTTGCAGTAAATCGTTAACATCTGTCAAGCCAGTACTGAGGCCGCCGCCGGCCATGAGCGATTGCTAAAATTTGGAAGTCGCCGGTTACTGATCTGTAAACGATCGATAACGGAAATCGATGAAGTGGCGCTCTGCGAATAGCTGGCTGAAGTGCAACTTGCCAAGCTTTTGGTGATTCGCTAATTAGTTTGGCCAGGGCCTCAAATTCCTCTATCAAAGCGCCACCCAATCCTGGAACCTTCGATTCATAATAACCTACGGCTTCAAGAAACTCGGCTTCCGCTGCCGGGTGAAAAGAATAATTCACTTAATCAGTGCTCTAGCCTTTTTTACAACATCGTCACCCGACACGGCCTGAGTTGAGCCGTTATCAAGTTCGTCTGCTCTCCGTCGTGCTTCAAGCAACCAATCAGATTTAAGTTCTTCTTCTGAGGGAGACTCCAAGCTCAAGACTAGTCGCTGAACCAGTAGTGCTCGCTCCTCTTTAGGGAGATGGAGCGCCTCGTTTTCTATTTTTTGAAGATCCATGGGGGAGCCCTCTCATTGACGTATTGGCCAATTTAGACACGGATGGGTAGTCGGTGTCACGGCTGTGTTTACATACTGTAGCAGCTTATTAAGTTTTCATGCCGCCCTCTTTAACTCGTCGGGTGCATAGTGCTGGTGTTGGGAAAGCCCCAACCTAACGCGGCAACCGAATCCCCACCTGCAAGACCTCTTTCCCTTGAACTGCGCGCACGCGTAAACGTAATCCGCCAATCATTAGGGTGTCGCCGATTACCGGTCGGCCTGCGCGTCGTTGAAAGAGTTGGCTGACAGTCAGCGTGGGTTGGATTGGATCGCTATGTCCTACGCCATAGGCGGCGAGCACATCGGTGACGAGTACGTCGCCACGCACGGTGAAGTCGCCGTAGAAGCGTTTGATTGATGGCGTGATGGATTGGCACATATCCGCTAGGCGTTCTTTTTCAGCTAGTGAGGTGAGCCAGGTGATGCGGTCGTTGGGTTGGATGCGCAGTTGTTCATCAAGGGGCTGTGCTTTGTTGTCACGCAGAACCAAAATGGCTTGGAAGTCGTTGTTGTTTATTTCACTGAATTTGTCGTTGGTGACGCGTGCGCCGTCGGCGACGCGAAATTGCATCAAGTATTGATCTTTACTGCCGCTGAAGGCGGTGACTTGCAGCGGTTCTGTGCTCGCCGGTAGGGCGACGCGGAGCCAGCGTGCGATAGCGCCCATGCTGGTGCCTTGAATGAGCAAAGAGGCGAGCACGACGACAAAGGTGACGTCGAACAGTAGGCGGGTTTGTTCAATGCCGGCCAGTAAGGGAAACATCGCGAGGACAATGGGCACGGCGCCGCGCAGGCCGGTCCATGACACAAAGAATTTTTCGCGCCAACTGAACGGGAAGGGTAGCAGGCATAACCAGACCGCGAGTGGGCGGGCGAGAAAGATTAGGAAGAGCGCGATGAGTAAGGCGTAGCCGCCGTGGTCGTTCAGTGCAGACGGTGTGACCAGTAGACCGAGCAGTAAGAACATGCCGGATTGTGCCAGCCACGCAAGGCTGTCCATGCTTCGCAAGACATTGTCGCCAACGCCGCCGCCCCGGTTCCCGGCGATCACCCCTGCTAAATAGACCGCTAAAAATCCGCTGCCGCCGAGTTCGCCGGTCAGGGCAAACAGGGATGCGCCGCCGGAACATAACAGCAGCGCATACAGTCCTTCGTTGCTACGTAGGCGCAGTAGCAGCTCTGCCAGCACTGCGCCCGCCGCGACGCCGAGGATTGCGCCAATACCAAACTGACGAACAAGGGCGATTGCGCTTTCCGTGGCAGATAGGCTGTCGGGATTGAGCAGCAGCTGGATTAATAGCACGGTAATAAAGATGGCCATGGGGTCGTTCAGACCGGATTCGATTTCCAGTGTGCTGGCGACGCGTTCGTTCAGGCGTAAGCCGGCGCCTTGAATCACATTGAATACTGCGGCGGCGTCGGTGGAGCCAATGATGCCGCCGAGTAGCAAGCCGAGGCGCCAGTCGAGGTCGAGCAGCCAGGTGGCGAAGGCGCCGACCAAGCCGGCGGTGAGTGCCACGCCCAGTGTCGCCAATGTGAGTGCAGGCTGTAAACCAATGCGAAAGGTGGCGAGGCGTGTGCGCATGCCGCCATCGAGCAAGATCACCGCAAGGGCAATGTTACTGACCAGATAGCCGGTCTCAAGATTGCTAAACTCCAGTCCGAGCGGGCCGTCCTCACCGGCAAACATGCCGACCAATAAAAACATCAGCAATGACGGTACGCCAAAGCGCACGCTCAGCGAGCCGAGTAGTAAGCCGACAAACAACAGGCTTGCGCCTATCAGCAGTAAAAAGTTGAGTGACGTCACAGTGTGTGATTACCCGAAAAGTTGGTTCTAAAGGGGCTCAGCGATCGTGTCGCGACCCATTGCCCGAAGATGTCTCTAGGCCGTCCTAAATGTCGTCCTGAGGCGCCCGCATGATAAAGCGTGTGTGAATAAAGTGATTAGCGCATGCCGGTTAAGCGCTCGCAACCGCCGATTGGTCTTTATTTTCCCCGCCTGCAGCTTATACTACGCGGCCTGCTCAAAAACTGAGCAAATTAGTGCCTGATGTACCCAGCGCACACTATATATAGTGGGTCGACCATGGATTTCCCAAAACGTTTCGATGTCATCGTCATTGGTGGCGGTCATGCCGGCACTGAAGCCGCGCTGGCGGCTGCCCGAATGGGTGTGCAAACCCTGTTGCTAACACACAATATCGAGACGCTTGGGCAAATGAGTTGCAACCCAGCGATTGGGGGCATCGGTAAGAGCCATCTGGTCAAAGAAATTGATGCGATGGGCGGCGCCATGGCGCGGGCGACGGATCTCGGCGGTATTCAGTTTCGAGTGCTTAATGCCCGCAAAGGCCCGGCGGTTCGTGCAACCCGCGCTCAGGCCGACCGCATTTTGTATAAGTCGGCGATTCGCACCATGTTGGAAAACCAGCCGAACCTGACCATTTTTCAGCAGGCGGTGGATGACCTCATTGTTGAAGGCGGTGTTTGTGTTGGTGCCGTGACGAATATGGGTCTGAGCTTTCGCGCACCTTCTGTGGTGTTGACGGCAGGGACCTTTCTCGGCGGCGTGATTCATATTGGTATGGATAATCACAGCGGCGGTCGTGCCGGTGACCCGCCTTCTATTGCGCTGGCGAAACGCCTGCGTGAATTGCCGTTTCGCGTTGACCGCTTAAAGACCGGTACGCCACCGCGTATCGATGGCAAGAGCGTCGATTTTTCCGTGATGGAAGAACAGTGGGGCGATCAGCCTCTGCCGGTGATGAGTTACGTAGGCAATGTTGCCGAGCATCCTCAGCAGGTGTGTTGTTACATCACTCACACCAATGAAAAGACCCACGATATTATTCGTTCCGGCTTTGAACGCTCACCGATGTTTACCGGTGTGATCGAAGGTACGGGGCCGCGTTATTGCCCGTCAATTGAAGATAAAGTTAATCGTTACGCCGACAAAAACAGCCATCAGATTTTTGTTGAGCCAGAAGGTTTGACCACCCACGAGTTGTACCCGAATGGCATCTCAACATCGTTGCCGTTTGATATTCAGTTGGCGGCGGTGCGGTCAATTCGTGGCTTTGAAAATGCGCATATTACTCGTCCGGGTTATGCCATCGAATACGATTATTTTAACCCGCAAGATTTACAACATTCGCTTGAAACAAAGCATATGCCGGGGTTGTTTTTTGCCGGACAAATTAACGGCACAACAGGCTATGAAGAAGCGGGCGCCCAAGGTTTGCTGGCCGGCATCAATGCTGCGCTGCGCGCACAAGACAAAGAGTCTTGGCATCCGCGTCGTGAAGAGGCCTACATCGGCGTTTTGGTTGACGACTTAATAACGCTTGGCACCCGTGAGCCGTATCGTATGTTCACCAGTCGTGCGGAATATCGTTTGCTGCTGCGCGAAGACAATGCGGATATGCGCCTGACCGAAAAAGGCCGTGAGTTAGGCTTGGTTGATGATGAACGCTGGCGGGTATTTTGTGACAAGCGCGAAGGGGTTGTACGGGAAACTGCTCGCCTAAAAGAAACGTGGGTACGCCCTGGTACTGAACAAGCAACCAAGGTGAATGCGTTAATTGAAAAACCCTTAACCCATGAATACAACTTGCTTGATTTGCTTCGTCGGCCGGAGCTGGATTATCCCATGTTAATGGCGGCGACGGGGTTGTTGGCGGAAGCGCCAGCGGTGGCAGAGCAGGTTCAGATACTGGCGAAATACGCTGGTTATATTGATCGTCAGGCCATCGAGATTGAACGTTTGCGTGGCAGTGAAGACACCGTGCTGCCGCAAGGTTTCGATTACGCTACCGTGAAAGGCTTGTCGAACGAGTTGCGGCAAAAGCTTTCAGACATTCGACCGGAAACGTTAGGGCAGGCGCAGCGCATTCAGGGCATGACGCCTGCGGCGATTTCGTTGCTGTTAATTTATTTAAAGAAGCATAGCGCAGCAAGACAGGCAACGGTTTAATGAGCCCAGAACAACTTCTTCGCGAGGGCGTCAGCGCCCTTGATTTGTCGCTGTCCGAAGCACAGCAGCAACAGCTTTTGAAATACGTATCGTTACTACAGCGTTGGAATAAAGCGTTCAACTTAACGTCCGTTCGCGAGCCAGAAGAAATGGTGGTGCGCCATTTGCTTGATTCATTGGCGATGCTGCCGTGGGTTGGCGAAGGTGAGCTGCTCGACATTGGTACTGGCGCAGGATTGCCGGGTGTGCCGTTGGCGATTGCTCACCCCGCGTTATCGGTGACCATGCTCGATAGCAACGGCAAGAAAACCCGTTTTGTGAAGCAGGCAATACTTGAGCTGGGTTTGGTCAACGCGACGGTTGTACAGTCGCGCGTGGAACAGTACCGTAGTGCTTTCCCCCAAGTGGTTATGCGAGCGTTCGCATCGTTGCCGGATATTATTTCGATGGTGGCGGAGTGTGTCGCCCCGGGTGGAAGAATTTTAGCGCTGAAGGGCGCGTTAACGGATATTGAAATGGCAGGGCTTCCGGCACCATGGTGTGCTCAACGGCACGCATTAACGGTGCCCTTTTTGGACGAACAACGTCAGCTGCTAGTCCTGACGCGAGAAGGAGAATAGACAGTGACGACCGTGTTCGCAGTGGCTAACCAGAAAGGCGGTGTCGGCAAAACCACGTCTAGCGTCAATTTGGCCGCGTCGTTAGCGGCGACCAAAAAGAGAGTGCTGTTAATCGACATCGATCCTCAGGGCAACGCAACGTCTGGTTCGGGTGTTGATAAGCACACCGCCGAGCGCACCATTTACGATGTCCTGATTGATGAATGCCCAATTGAAGAGGCCATTGTTAAAACACCGGAAGCGAGCGGCTTCGATTTAATCGTTGCGAACGGTGACTTAACCGCTGCAGAAGTGCAGCTGCTTGATATGAAAATGAAAGAGTTTCGGCTGCGTAACGCCTTGGCAAGAATTAAATCAAAGTACGATTTTATTTTGATCGATTGCCCGCCGTCGTTGAACATGTTGACGGTCAATTCATTGACTGCTGCCGATTCCGTTATCGTGCCGATTCAGTGTGAATACTATGCGTTGGAAGGTTTGACTGCGCTGTTGAATACAATCGAAAAAATTCGTTCGGTGTTGAATCCAAAGCTGCACATCGGAGGCCTGCTGCGTACCATGTATGATCCGCGCAATAGCTTGTCCAATGATGTATCGAATCAGCTAATTACCCATTTCGGCGATAAAGTTTATCGCACCATTATTCCGCGTAATGTTCGCTTGGCGGAAGCGCCTTCTCATGGCGCGCCAATCATTGCGTATGACGCTAAGTCCCGTGGTGCGATCAGTTATCTCGCGCTGGCTGGTGAGATTTTGCGTCGCGAACAAGCGCTGGGTACGGAAGCGACACCAGCTTGAAACTGTTTTTGAGGGAACCAAAATGACGGCAAAACGCAAACGTGGATTGAGCCGCGGACTCGACGCCTTGATTAGTAACGCTCGCCCGCCAGAGGGAGAGGTTAGCGTCAACGAGGACAATCACAGCGCGGAGCCGGTGGTGCCGGGCGCGCCACGGGATGGCGATCTTTGCCGCTTGCCGGTAGAGCTGCTTGAGCGTGGCCGCTATCAGCCGCGCCGCGATATGTCCGCGGAAGCGTTGCAAGAATTGTCCGAGTCGATCAAAGCGCAAGGCGTTATGCAGCCGATCGTGGTGCGACCGCTAGGCGAAAAGCGCTACGAAATTATTGCCGGTGAGCGTCGCTGGCGAGCCGCGCAGATGGCTGGGTTAGCGACGATTCCAGCGGTCGTGCGTGAAGTGTCCGATGAAGCCGCCATTGCGATGGCGCTGATTGAAAACATTCAGCGCGAAGACCTGAATCCGATGGAAGAGGCGCTGGCATTGGCGCGTCTGAAAGATGAGTTTGAGCTAACCCATCAACAGGTTGCGGATGCGGTCGGCAAGTCCCGCGCCATGGTGACGAACTTACTGCGTTTGATTTCGTTGGAAGAAGACGTCAAAAAGCTGCTCGAGCACGGTGACCTAGAGATGGGCCATGCGCGCGCGCTCTTGGCTCTCAGTGCCAATAGTCAAATTGATGCGGCGCGTACGGTTGTGGCGAAAGGCTTATCGGTTCGCCAAACGGAAGCGTTGGTGCGCGATTACGCCAAAGAGAAGCCGGCGGCGAAAGTGGTTGAGCGGGACGATCCAAATGTGAAGCGTTTGCTTTCGGATGTGTCTGATCGGTTGGGTGCGCCAGTTCAGTTGCGCCAAGAGAAGGGCGGTAAGGGTAAGTTGGTGATTAGCTACAACAGCCTCGACGAGCTTGATGGTATTCTTGCCCATATCAAGTAAACCGTTATTGTTGAGCGCACCACTGAAGCGAGCCTGATTGGGCTCGCTTTTTGTTATGTAATAGACAGGTTCTGCTTTTGTCTTTATCAAGCCGGACGTTTTTTGATCGAAAAAGGACAGTATGCAGGCGATAGCGTGCGTCTAGATAAGCAGTTATTGCACGGTGAGCGGCTCATGGTTTCTCGCTAAGACGCTGGTACCAATGCGTACCACTGAGGGTGTGTCTGGTGGGTCGATGCAGGTCGGGGCAACCATGACCGGTGAGGCAGCAAAGCAATCGTAATAACTGCCCTACAATTGCGCCATTAATGGCCATTTGCGGTTGCGGCAAACAAGCCAACTCCCTATACTCTCCGGCCCGTAGATCAGGGGTGTCCTCGGGCTTTCCCGACGCAGATCTCGCTTATGCGAACGTCTTACTCGGAAATGAGGCTCGGAAATAAAGTGACCCGAAACCATTCCCAAGAGCCCAAACATCTTTTTTGGGGTCTGCTGCGCGCGCAAGCAGTTGCTACTTTGATCATCGCCATTGTTGTGGCGGCGTTCGGCAGCGGCGAGCAAGTTTTGATTGCCCTTTGGGGTGGTGGAATAAGTTTGATTGCATATGCCTGGGCGGCCTATCAGTTGTGGGCTCACCCAGGGAATCGCTCGCCGCGACGACACGCTAGCGCGGCGGTACGAGCAGAAGTAGGCAAGATTGTCATACTACTGATGTTATTTTGGCTGACCCTGCGACAGTGGCCGGCCACGCGTGATAGCAACGCAATAATTATGTTTGCTGCGTTTTTTCTCGTGCAGTTTGTAGGTTGGGTTTGGTTGGCGATACGCCTCGCATCCGCCCCCACGCAAACTGCCGATGAAGGCAGCAAGTCAGATAATGAGTAACAAGTAACCACGGGTACAAACATGGCAGCTGGACAAGAATTGACGCCCCAAAGCTATATTCAGCACCACCTGGGTAATCTGACCTATGGCAAACTGCCAGAAGGTTATGCGCGCGATTGTCATGGCCATGCAGAAACGGTTGCTGCAGACGTGTGGACCTTTGCTTGTAATGGCGCCGAAGCAAAAGCCATGGGCTTTAATGCTTTTCACGTTGATTCGTTGGCGTGGTCTGGTGGTATCGGTATCCTGTTCTGTCTAATTTTTTGGCTCGCAGCGCGTCGCGCCACGTCGGGTGTTCCTGGCGGCTTCCTGAATTTCATCGAAACCATCATTGATTTTATTGACGCTCAGGTTCGCGATTCTTTCCACGGTAAGAGCAAGGTTATCGCGCCGTTAGCGCTGACTATCTTCTGTTGGGTGTTTTTAATGAACGCCATGGATTTGATCCCAGTTGATGCTGTGCCAAAAACCTTCGAATGGGTAATGGTTAGCTTCTTTGGCTGGGATGCGCATGCGGCGTACTTCAAGATTGTTCCGACCACTGATCCAAACATTACGTTGGGCATGTCCTTTACAGTCATGTTCCTTATCATTGGTTTCACCATCAAAGCAAAAGGCGTTGGCGGCTTTATTGGCTCGCTGGCGCTACATCCTTTCCAGGCGGACAACATCGTCGTTAAGTGCTTGTTGATTCCGATCAACTTTTTACTTGAGACCATTGGGTTGTTATCTAAGCCGGTTTCTCTCGGTCTGCGTTTGTTTGGCAACATGTACGCAGGCGAGTTCGTGTTTATTCTGTTGGCGGCCATGATGGGCACGTGGCAGGTAATTGGCGCTTGGCCTTGGGCGGTGTTCCATATTCTGGTCATTACCCTACAAGCGTTTATTTTCATGGTTCTGACAATCGTTTATCTCAGTATGGCGGTTGAAGACCACTAAG
The DNA here is from genome assembly GCA_018067045.1 of Gammaproteobacteria bacterium. Classification (GTDB taxonomy): domain Bacteria; phylum Pseudomonadota; class Gammaproteobacteria; order Pseudomonadales; family Alcanivoracaceae; genus JARGPN01. The sequence continues at coordinate 43,793 of JAGPVL010000014.1, read as the reverse complement.
TAGTTTTTTATTAACCAACCAAGCACTTAACAGGAGTGTACAATGGAAGGCATTCAATACCTCGCAGCTGCAATCGTTGCTGGTCTCGCGGCTATCGGCGCTGGCTTAGGCTTTGGCTTGATGGGCGGTCGTTTTCTTGAGTCTGTGGCGCGTCAGCCAGAGCTAGGCAACATGCTTCAAACTCGCATGTTCATCATCGCTGGTCTTCTTGATGCTGTGCCGATTATCTGTATCGCTATCTCATTCCTACTGATCTTCAAGTAGAGAATCGCGTTTCTGACGGGATTCCTCCTAACGCGATTGAGGTGAAGGCATGAACATCAACATGACAATTATCGGCCAAGCTATTTGGTTCGCATTGTTCGTGTTTTTCTGCATGAAGTTTGTTTGGCCGCCAATTATTGGCGCCCTAAACGAGCGTAAGCAGAAAATTTCTGAAGGCTTGAGTGCCGCTGACCGTGCAGAACGCGATCTCGTGTTAGCGCAGGAAAAAGCGACAAGCAACCTGAAAGAAGCGAAAGAAAAGGCCGCAGAAATCATCGATCAGGCTAACCGTCGGTCTAGCCAGATTGTTGAAGATGCAAAAGAAGCAGCTCGTGCGGAAGGCGACCGTTTGGTTGCTCAGGCGCAAGCCGAGATCGGACGTGAAGTGAATGGTGCGCGTGAGAAGCTGCGCGCCGAAGTGGCTGTCCTCGCTATTGCCGGTGCTGAAAAAGTACTTGGCGGCGAAGTTAACCGCGATGCTCACGGTAAGATGCTCGAGCAATTGGCTGCTCAACTGTAAGACACTGGATGAACCATGGCTGAATTTTCCACCATAGCTCGCCCTTATGCCAAAGCAGCATTTATGTTCGCTCGCGAACAGAATGTTTTGGATAAGTGGGAATCCATGCTCGGTCTGGCAGCGGCATTAGTCGAAGATGCGCAACTTTCCAGTGTGCTCGACGATCCGAAGCTGTCCGTGGCAGACAAAGCGAAAGTCTTTGTCGATGTCTGCGGTGACCAGATTGATGAGGGTGGCGCAAATTTGATCGCGCAGTTAGCAGAGCATAAGCGCTTGGCTGTACTGCCTGAGATTTTTTTGCAGTACCACACTTTGATGGCACAGCAGCAAAACTTTGCCGACGTGGAGGTGGTTTCCGCATTCGAACTAGATGATGCTGAAACCAGCAAGTTGGTGGAATCGCTTAAAAAGCGGTTCGGTATGGACGTAAGGGTTAGCAGCACAATTGATGCAGCCCTGATCGGCGGCGTGATTATTCGCGCTGGCGACACCGTGATCGATGGTAGTGTGCGCGGCCGTTTGAATAAACTGGCCGAGCAACTGAACTCTAGAGTTTGAGGGATTGGAGCATGCAGCAACTCAACCCGTCTGAAATCAGCGAAATTATCAAGCAGCGTATAGCTAAGCTAGATACTTCAACTGAGGCGCGCAACGAAGGCACAGTGGTGTCGGTATCTGATGGTATCGTACGTGTCCACGGTTTGGCCGACGTAATGTACGGTGAAATGATCGAGTTTGAAGGCGGCGTGTACGGCATGGCCCTCAACCTTGAGCAGGACTCTGTCGGCGCAATTGTTCTTGGCGACTACCTGAATATTCAGGAAGGCCAAAAAGTTAAATGCACGCAGCGCGTACTTGAAGTGCCGGTTGGTCCGGAACTGCTTGGCCGTGTTGTTGACGCGCTGGGTAACCCTATCGATGGTAAGGGCCCAGTCGAAGCCAAAATCACTGACGCAATTGAAAAAGTTGCGCCAGGCGTTATTTGGCGTCAGTCCGTTGACGAGCCAGTTCAAACTGGTCTGAAGTCAATTGATGCGATGACACCTGTTGGCCGCGGCCAGCGTGAGTTGATCATTGGTGACCGTCAGATCGGTAAAACTGCGATCGCGATTGATACTATTATCAACCAGAAGAAATCCGGCATTAAATGTATTTACGTGGCCATTGGCCAGAAGCAATCTTCGATTGCTAACGTGGTACGTAAGCTGGAAGAGCACGGCGCAATGGAGAACACCATTGTTGTTGCCGCGTCTGCTTCTGAGCCAGCTGCAATGCAGTTCTTGGCTCCGTTTTCTGGCTGCACCATGGGTGAATATTTCCGTGACCGCGGTGAAGACGCTTTGATCGTTTATGATGATCTGTCTAAGCAAGCGGTTTCGTATCGTCAGATTTCCTTGTTGCTGCGTCGCCCACCGGGCCGCGAAGCATATCCTGGCGACGTGTTCTATCTACACTCCCGTTTGCTCGAGCGTTCCGCTCGCGTTAGCGCGGCCTATGTTGAAAACTTCACTAACGGCGCAGTGAAAGGCAAAACCGGTTCTTTGACCGCTCTGCCAATCATCGAAACACAAGCCGGTGACGTTTCCGCATTCGTTCCAACCAACGTGATCTCCATTACTGATGGTCAGATCTTCGTTGAAACCAGCCTGTTTAACTCCGGTATTCGTCCGGCGATGAACGCAGGTATTTCGGTTTCGCGTGTTGGTGGTGCTGCGCAAACTAAGATCATTAAGAAACTCGGCGGTGGTATTCGTCTGGCATTGGCTCAGTATCGTGAACTGGCTGCGTTTGCTCAGTTCGCATCTGACCTTGATGATGCAACCCGCGCACAGCTGGAGCATGGTCAGGCCGTTACCGAGCTGATGAAGCAAAAGCAATATGCACCACAGTCTGTCGCTGAAATGGGCGTTGTACTTTACGCTGCCAACGAAGGCTATTTGCAAGAATTGGCGATCGATAAAATCGGCAGTTTTGAAGCCGCGTTGCTGGACTACATGAACAGCGAACAGAAAGCGTTGATGGATCAGATCAACGAGAAGGGTGACTACAACAAAGATATCGAAGCAGCCATTAAAGCGGCTATCGAGACCTTTAAGGCCACCCAAACCTGGTAATTCAGGCAATCGCTGATTAGAGGATGCATAAATGGCCGGCGCGAAAGAGGTAAAAACCAAGATCGCGAGTGTCCAGAGCACGCGGAAAATTACCAGTGCGATGGAAATGGTTGCTGCCAGCAAAATGCGCAAAGCGCAGGAGCGAATGGCGGCATCCAAGCCCTATGCCACACGCATGCGTCAGGTGGTAGCCCACTTGGCCAATGCCAACCCTGAATATCGTCACGTGTTTATGCGTGAGCGCGAAGTCAAAAAGGTTGGCTACATCGTGGTCAGTTCAGATCGCGGTTTGTGTGGTGGTTTGAATATCAACCTGTTTAAGCAGGTGGTGCGTGAAAACCGCCAGTGGAAAGAGCAGGGCGTAGACGTAGAGTTTTGCCTAATCGGTTCAAAAGCTGTGAGCTTTTTCCGCAATGTAGGCGGCAAGGTTGACTCGACAACGAGTGGCCTTGGTGATGCACCGCATTTGTCTGACCTGGTCGGTTCGATCAAAGTCATGTTGGACAAGTTCGAGAGTGGCGAAATCGACCGTTTGAATCTGGTGTATAACGAGTTCGTTAACACCATGACGCAAAAGCCTTCAACGCATCAGTTGTTGCCGTTGTTGCCGGAAGAAGAGCAGAAGCAAAATAAGTTTCCATGGGATTATATTTACGAGCCGAGCCCACAAGAGTTAATCGACGTGTTGTTGGTTCGTTTTATCGAGTCTCAGGTGTATCAGGGTGTAGTGGAAAACAATGCCTGTGAGCAAGCAGCGCGGATGGTGGCGATGAAGGCCGCAACCGAGAACGCTGGCGATATCATTAAAGAGCTGCAGTTGATTTATAACAAGGCTCGTCAGGCTGCGATTACCCAGGAAATTTCCGAAATCGTTGGTGGTGCTGCTGCGGTTTAAGCCGAGCAGTAAAAAAGTTAAGAGGATGCAAGCATGAGTAGCGGTCGTATTGTTCAGATTATCGGCGCCGTGATCGACGTGGAGTTCGGGCGTGATAACGTACCGAAGGTGTATGACGCGTTGAACGTGAATGGCACCGAAACTGTGCTCGAAGTTCAGCAGCAGCTGGGCGACGGCGTAGTACGCACCATCGCCATGGGCTCAACAGAGGGCCTTAAGCGTGGCCTAACGGTTGATACTACTGGTAAGCCGATTCATGTGCCTGTCGGCATCAAGACATTGGGCCGCATCATGGACGTCCTCGGTCGCCCGATTGACGAATGTGGTCCTATCGGTGAAGACGAGCAGATGCCAATTCACCGTAAAGCGCCAAGCTATGCGGAACAAGCAGCAGCAAACGAATTGCTCGAAACCGGTATTAAGGTTATCGACTTGGTTTGCCCTTTCGCCAAAGGCGGTAAGGTTGGTCTGTTCGGCGGTGCTGGTGTTGGTAAAACCGTTAACATGATGGAGTTGATCAACAACATCGCGACTGAGCACTCGGGTTTGTCAGTGTTCGCAGGTGTTGGTGAGCGTACTCGTGAAGGTAACGACTTCTACCACGAGATGCAGGAAGCTGGCGTTGTAAACGTTGAGCAATTCGATAAGTCTAAAGTGGCCATGGTTTATGGTCAGATGAACGAGCCACCGGGTAACCGTTTGCGCGTTGCACTGACGGGTTTGACCATGGCGGAGAAGTTCCGTGACGAAGGTCGTGACGTACTGTTGTTTGTTGACAACATTTACCGTTACACACTCGCCGGTACTGAGGTGTCTGCACTGTTAGGCCGTATGCCTTCAGCGGTAGGTTACCAGCCAACTCTGGCAGAAGAGATGGGCGTTCTGCAGGAACGTATCACTTCAACTAAGACTGGCTCCATTACTTCTATTCAAGCGGTATACGTGCCCGCGGATGACATGACCGACCCGTCGCCAGCGACTACGTTCTCGCACCTTGATGCGACCGTTGTATTGAACCGTGATATTGCAGCGAAAGGTATTTACCCCGCGGTAGATCCTCTCGATTCAACTTCGCGCCAGCTTGATCCGTTGGTTATCGGTACCGAGCATTACGATACCGCACGTGGCGTGCAGATCGTTCTGCAGCGTTACAAAGAGCTGAAAGATATCATCGCGATTTTGGGTATGGATGAGCTGTCTGAAGACGACAAGCAAACCGTATACCGCGCGCGTAAAATCGAACGCTTCTTGTCTCAGCCTTTCCACGTGGCCGAAGTCTTTACTGGTTCGCCAGGTAAGTATGTTGCGCTGAAAGAAACCATTCGTGGTTTCCAAGGTATTATGAGCGGCGAGTTCGATCATATTCCTGAGCAAGACTTCTACATGAAGGGCGGCATCGACGAGGTACTTGAGGCTTACAATAAGCGTCAGGCTAAGTAATCCCCTGGAGGTAACACGGGATGGCAATGACAGTGCATTGTGACATTGTAAGCGCAGAAGAATCGCTTTATTCCGGTCTGGTGGAGATGATTGTCGCCGCCGGAACGGAAGGCGACCTCGGCATTATGCCTGGCCATGCGCCACTGTTGACTCGGTTAAAGCCGGGTCCAGTGCGCATCGTTAAGCAAAATGGCAGCGAAGAAATTTATTACGTTACTGGCGGCTTCCTAGAAGTGCAGCCAAACTTGGTAACGATCCTTGCCGATACAGCAGTACGCGCGGAAGATGTTGATTCCGCGGCGGCTGAAGCATCGAAGCAAAAGGCGAAGGAAGCGCTGGATGGCAATAACTCGGAGTTGGATTCTGGCCGTGCTATGGCACTGTTGGCAGAGTCTCTTGCCCAGCTGAGAACGGTAGAACAGCTGAAGAAAAAATACGGAAACAAGTAAACGATGTTTCGGCACGTTGAAGAAAGGGGGTGGCCGAAAGGCTGCCCTTTTTTGTTTTATTTGTCTGTTAAAATGACAGCACATAAATAGTAAATGTTAGTTAGTTAAAGCACCTAGATTAAAGCAACGCACATGAAGGGAAGCAAGGACGTATGAGCTTAGCGGTAGTTATTCTCGCAGCGGGTAAGGGTACGCGAATGAAATCCGCGCTACCTAAGGTGCTGCATACGTTGGCAGGAAAGCCGATGTTGGCACACGTAGTGGAAGCCGCGCGTGAAGTTGGTGCTGAACGAATTGCTGTGGTGTATGGACATGGCGGCGAGCAAGTACCCGCAGCGTTGCCCGGCGATGACTTGCAGTGGGCGTTACAGGCGGAGCAGCTTGGCACCGGTCACGCAGTTGCTCAGGCTATGCCGTTGCTCAAAGAAGACGTGGTGCTGATACTTTACGGCGACGTTCCTTTAATTAGCGCAGATACGCTGAAGAACTTTGTCGGCGCTGTAAATGAAAAGACTGTGGCGCTCATGACGCTGACGATGTCTGATCCGTCTGGTTATGGCCGCATTCTTCGCGATGCTGCCGGTAATGTCACCCGTATCGTTGAGCAAAAAGATGCGAGTGACGAAGAGAAAACGGTTAACGAAATTAATACTGGCATTCTTGCTTGCCCGCGCAGCTTTCTCGATAAAGTGTTGCCGGCACTGTCGAGCAACAATGCTCAGGGCGAATATTATCTGACGGATGTGATCGCCATGGCGGTCAACGAAGGGTTGGCCGTCGACGCACGTCAGCCTCAGTTTGCGTGGGAAGTCGATGGCGTAAATGATCGCGTGCAGCTGTCCCGTCTCGAACGAATTTATCAGGGCGTGCAGGCCGAGGCGCTGATGCGCGCCGGAGTTGCTATGGCAGATCCTGGGCGTTTTGATGTGCGTGGCATCGTTACGGCGGGCTCCGATTGTTTTGTCGATATTAATGCAGTGTTTGAAGGTAACGTGACACTCGGCAACAACGTTCGTATTGGGCCTAACTGCGTTATCCGCGATAGCCAAATCGGTGACGACGTGGTGATTGAGGCGAATAGTCACATAGATGGCGCAACGATTGCGAACGCTTGCCAGATTGGCCCTTATGCGCGACTGCGTCCGGGCACTTCGTTGGCAGACAAAGCAAAAATTGGCAACTTTGTTGAAACCAAGAAAGCCACTATTGGCTTTGGTAGTAAGGTGAATCACCTGAGTTATATTGGTGACGCGGAGCTTGGTGCTAACGTTAATGTTGGCGCGGGCACGATTACTTGCAATTACGATGGCGTCAATAAATTTAAAACAGTGATGAAAGACGGCGCGTTTATTGGCTCCAATTCTTCACTGGTTGCGCCGCTAATTATCGGCGCGGGCGCAACCGTGGGTGCGGGCAGCACGATTAGTAAAGATATTCCTGACGAGCAGCTTGGTGTTGCTCGGGGACGGCAGCGTAATACTGCAAGCTGGCAGCGACCAGTCAAACAAGATGCGAAAAAGGATTAGTGCATGTGTGGAATAGTCGGGGCGATTGCCCAGCGTAATGTTGCCAATATTCTACTGACCGGATTAAAGCGCCTTGAATACCGCGGATATGATTCTGCCGGTGTTGCGTTATTAAATGATTCCGGCATTCAGCGCGTTCGTCGCCAAGGCAAAGTTCAGGGCCTTGAAGATGCAGTGAATGAAATTTCTGCTGCCGGTGTGCTTGGCATCGCTCACACGCGCTGGGCAACTCATGGTGTGCCGAGTGAGCGTAATGCACATCCACATATGTCTGGCAGCGATATTGCTTTAGTGCATAACGGCATCGTTGAAAATTTCCAAGAACTACGTATTGAATTAGAGAGCGAAGGCTACGAGTTTAGTTCTGAAACGGACACCGAAGTGATTGTGCACTTAGTTCATCGCGCATTGCGCGGCGGCAATGATCTGTGTGCTGCGGTGCGTGCTGCGGCGGAAAATATGCATGGCGCCTTTGCGCTGGGCGTAATCAGCAAGTCTGAGCCGAATAAGTTGGTGGCGATTCGTTTCGGTAGCCCGCTTGTAATTGGTTTGGGTATCGACGAGAACTATCTCGCGTCGGACCAGTTGGCCTTATTGCCAGTGACCAATCGTTTCATCTTTCTTGAAGAAGGTGATATGGCGGAATTAACGTTGTCCGGCGTGCGCATTACCGATAAAGATAGCGTGGAAGTTACGCGGGCCGAACATGAACTCGATAGCGTTGAAGATGCAGAGAAGGGCGAGTATCGCCACTTTATGCTGAAAGAAACGTTCGAGCAGCCCGCCGCTATTCAGCGTACGTTGGAGGGCCGCATCGAGTCAGAACAAGCGTTGTTTGATGCCTTCGGTGAAAACGCTAAAGAAATGCTCGCTGGCGTGAATAATATTCAAATCATTGCCTGCGGCACCAGCTATCACGCTGGTATGGTGGCGCGTTATTGGCTTGAGGGTATTGCTGGCGTACCGTGCCAAGTTGAAGTGGCAAGCGAGTTCCGCTATCGAAAACATGTGGTATCACCGGGCACATTATTTGTCACGATTTCTCAATCTGGCGAAACCGCAGACACCCTTGCTGCTCTGCGTGGCACCCTTGATTCACCTAATTACTGTGGTCGCTTGGCGATCTGTAATGTGGATTCTTCGTCATTGGTGCGTGAGTCCGAACTCGTTTTCTTAACGAAAGCGGGTCCCGAAATTGGCGTTGCATCGACGAAAGCATTTACGACTCAGCTTGCGGGTCTATTGTTACTTGTGATGGCAGTCGCGCGGGCAAAAAATACTGAAGGTGTCGACCTAGAGTCCGTGTTTTCACAGTTGCGCCAATTGCCTGGTCTTATTGAGCAAGCACTGCAGCTTGACGCTCGTATTGAAACATTGGCAGAAGACTTTGTTGAGAAGCATCACACCCTCTTCTTGGGTCGTGGCCCGCTCTATCCGATTGCGATGGAGGGTGCGCTTAAACTCAAAGAGATCTCTTATATTCATGCCGAAGCCTATCCTGCAGGCGAACTAAAACATGGCCCACTAGCGCTGGTCGATAAGGATATGCCGATTGTGTCGGTCGCGCCGAACGATCAATTACTTGAAAAGCTGAAATCGAATCTGCAGGAAGTTCGCGCTCGTGGCGGGGTGTTATACCTTTTTGCAGATCGCAGCGCGAAAGTGAAAGAAGAAGATGGCGTGATTGTTTTAGGAATGCCACCGGTGCCGGAGTTACTGGTGCCGATTGTCTATACTATTCCCATGCAGCTTCTTAGTTATCACGTTGCTGTCGCTCGCGGCACGGATGTGGATCAGCCGCGTAACTTGGCGAAATCAGTTACTGTCGAATAAGCCGCTAAGCGCTTGAATAGAAGGGGCTACGGCCCCTTATTTTATTGCGCTCCCATAGCCGGCGAAAGGTTGTTGCGGTATGTTGCACCAAAATAACACTCGTACTAGCATTCGAGACTCATCAATTTGGGAAAGGAATTTCCATATGAGCAAGCAAAGCACTTTTGGCGCCACGGTGGCTACTGCATCAAGCATACTCCTGATGGGCCTATCCGTGACCGCGCAAGCAGACAGCCCTTCTTTTAACTTTGTTCAGATTGATTACGTGCTCTCTGGTGAAGTAGATATCGGTGCAGGTTTTGTTGGTGCAAAGTTAGATGCCAACGATGGCTTCGGATTAAAAGGCGCGTTTGAAATCGGCGAGCTATTTTTTGTCAGTGCTGAGATGTTAGACGTGAATTACGACGACAAGTTCGGTGAATTTAATGCAGCAGGTGAGTCGGTTATTGTGACGGATTCATCTTTTGTTGGCGGCGGTGCACACTTCCCTATAGCAGATGTGGCTGAGCTGTATGGTGAGGTTGGGCTGGTACGGGCCACCTTTACTAGCTACGTGGGAACTGGCTTTGGCTTTAAAATTGGCGCACGGGCAAATCTTGGTATAGCTGAAGTTGGCGCGTGGTATCAGAAGTCACAGACAGACTTTAAAGCGGGCAATACGACTGTGGATTATGACCCCGATGCAATGGGGTTAGACGTAGCACTCACGTTCTCGGAAGCTGCGCCGCAGCTGGTCTTAGGTTATGCAGAAGCAACCTATGAGCTGGGCATCCCCGCCACCCCTTCAACGGATGTCGACATCGACAGCTTTACTATCGGTGTGCGCAAAACGTTTTAGTTTGCGCGTTCAGTTAAAAACGGGGCCTTATTGGCCCCGTTCTGGTTTTAGTTTGGCTCTGTTGTACAGCTGAGTTTAGAAGAGTGGAAAATACGTACGGTAAAATTGTGCGATGATTGACGGATATCATCTTTCAATAAATATCGGAATGCGCTTGAATAAGTAGGTCTGCCATTAATAAATAGTGGGTATTGAATTAATGATTCGACACTTCCTGGTGCTTGTTAGTTTTTTTCTTGCTACACCTGCGATGGCGCTTGACTGGACCTCTAGTTCCGCCGTGACGCAGCTTTACTTTGAAGCACAGCTGGAAGGAACATTTGTTCTTTACGATGTTTCTTCTGCTCGCTTTACTGGGCACAGCGCTTCACGGGCTAACACTCGTTATATTCCCGCATCCACATTTAAAATCCCGAATAGCTTAATTGGCTTGGCTGTCGGCTCCGTGAAGGATGTAGATGAGGTGTTGAGCTATGGCGGTAAGCCACAGCCATTTCCTCAATGGGAGCGCGATATGAGTTTGCGCGACGCCATTGCGATATCCAACGTACCTATCTATCAAAACCTTGCGCGTCGTACCGGGCTAAAGAACATGGCCGCGCATGTGGAAGAGATGCGCTATGGCAATGCCAATATTGGCGAGACAGTGGATCGTTTTTGGTTGGACGGCCCGTTGCGAATTAGTGCTGTTGAGCAAGCGCTGTTTCTAGCGAGATTGGCGCAAGACCAACTGCCCTATTCAACAGAACAGCAAAAAGCGACACGGGATATCGTTTTGTTGGAAAGCAATGAACGCTACCGGCTTTACGGTAAAACTGGGTGGGTTGGTGCGCCGGGCCCTGGTGTTGGCTGGTGGATAGGCTGGGTTGAGGCCGAGCAGGGCATTTATACTTTTGCGATGAATATTGATGTGCGTAATAACGGAGATGCGGATAAGCGTATTCCGTTGGGCAAGGCAAGCCTCAAGGCATTAGGTGTGTTGTGAGCGTGCACCCTGAGCCGTTAAATGCGTGGATTAATGATTATTATCAGAAGGAATCGCGGCGCATTCTTGCCACGTTAATTCGCTTACTGGGTGACTTTGATGTGGCAGAAGAGGCGCTACATGACGCCTTTGCCATTGCCTTACAGAAATGGCCGCAAGAGGGCGTCCCGGATAATCCGCGCGCGTGGCTGGTTTCGACGGGGCGATTCAAAGCTATTGATCAGCTACGTCGACGCGCGCGTTTCAATGCTTTCGATGAGGGTCTTGCTGAGCTAGCGGTTGCTGAGGCGGACGACCTAGATGACGATAGCATCGAAGACGATCGTCTACGTTTGATCTTTATCTGTTGCCATCCAAGCCTAGCTACTGAGGCGCAATTGGCGCTAACCCTACGAGAAGTGTGCGGCCTAACTACTGAAGAAATTGCCCGCGCGTTTCTGGCTGCTACGCCCACGATTGCACAGCGTATTGTGCGCGCTAAAGCGAAGATCCGTGATGCAGGCATTTCTTATGAGGTGCCTGAGTCGGATCAACTGCCGGCGCGACTGCAAGCGGTCTTGCACGTAATCTATCTGGTTTTCAATGAGGGTTACTCAGCGTCTGCGGGTGATGATTTAGTTCGTCATGATTTATCTGCCGAGGCGATCCGCTTAGCACGTTTGCTCGTGGAGCTATTGCCAGAGCCTGAGGCGCGTGGCTTGCTTGCATTGCTGCTACTAAATGATTCGCGGCGTAGGGCCCGTGCTACGGAAGCGGGAGACCTAATTCTTCTCGACCAGCAGGACAGAGCACTTTGGGACCAGACGCAAATTAAGGAGGGACGTGATCTGGTGATGGCAGCATTGGCGAGCCGGCGCTTCGGCGCTTATACCTTGCAGGCGTCTATCAGCGCCGTGCATGCAGAGGCGGAAAGCGCGGAGACAACGGATTGGGCGCAAATCATAGGCCTATACGATGCGTTGCTAGCAATTACCGCGTCACCGGTGGTGGCGCTGAATCGCGCGGTTGCCGTGGCCATGCGTGATGGGCCGATGCAGGGATTGGTATTAGTGGAGGCGCTGTTGGCCGATGGGCAGTTGAAAGACTATCACCTAGCTCACGCGACGCGGGCCGATATGTATCGACGTCTAGGCAAAAGGGAAGAGGCCCGCCAAGCCTATGAGCTGGCGTTGTCGTTGTCCCAGCAAGGGCCGGAACAACGTTTTCTGGCGAGCCGTTTAAAGGAATTGGGCGAATAAAAGCAAAACGTTAAAAAAGCGGAATATTTTTTGTCTGCTTGTCGATTTCCGCGTACCTCATTCGACTATTTCATAACCCCTGAGACAAAAGGGGGCGCCACTATGGAATAAGGAGAGGTGAATGAACGCATCCAATAATTATGATTTGGCCAAAACCGAGATCCGGGAGGTGCTGGAGTCCTGGCAACATGCCGTACTCAGTGCCGACCTGCCCAGTATCCTGTCGCATTATAGTGCGGATATCGTGTCTTTCGACGCGATTAAAGCACTGCAGTTTATCGGCCGTGATGCCTACGCCGAACACTGGAAGTATTGTATGGGTCTGAGCCAAGGCGGGATGATCTTCGAAATCCATGAGCTCGATATAACCGCCTCTTCGAACGTCGCGTTTGCTCGTTACCTGTGTCGCTGCGGTTGCGTTCAGGAAAGTGGCGAAGAGCAGATGGGGTGGATGCGTGGCACGGTTTGTCTGCGCAAGCTCGGAACAGAATGGAAGATTGTTCATGAGCATTTCTCCATTCCCTTTGATCCAGAAACAGGCGCGACCATGTTCGACGCCGTTCCCTGATATATGACTGACTAGGAGTGCTGTATGAAATTTTTGATTATTCGTCGAGCCGATGCTGATACAGAAGCGGGCATCATGCCAGAAGATTCATTGTTAATGGCGATGGGAAAGTACAACCAAGAGATGGCGGATGCGGGAGTGTTTCTGGATGGCACAGGCCTAAAGCCAAGTGATCAGGGCGCTCGCGTGGAATTCGTCGATGGTTACCCGACTATTACAGACGGACCTTTCGCTGAAACAAAAGAACTGATAGCTGGCTTTAGTGTTATTGAGGTGGCGTCGAAAGAAGAGGCAATTTCTTGGGCGCAGAAATGGCCCGCGCAAGATGCTGGAGGGGCAGCCAAGTTAGAGTTGCGCCAGCTGTTTGAGATGGAGGATTTTGAACAGGGCGAAGGCATCGCCACTCATGAGCAGCTAGGTGCGCAATTGGCGCGGCGCCCAACGTCTATGTCGACATACCTGACCTTTAATGGTGATTGCGCTAAGGCAATGCATTTATACGCGGACGTGCTGGGCGGACACATCGACGCGATGATGGCGTTCGACGACACGCCTGCAAAAGATCATGTGCCTACAGATTGGCAAGAAAAAATTATGCATAGCCAGTTAAGCATTGGAAGGTGGAAATTGATGGGTTGTGATGCACCGCCGGGGATGTATAACCCGCCGCAAGGTTTGAATGTACAAATGGATGTCGACAGCGTTGAGAATGCCGAGCGCATTTTTGCGAGCTTGGCGGAGAAGGGCAAGGTTGTTATGCCGATAGAGAAGACTTTCTGGGCAGAGCGCTTTGGCGCTTTGGTAGATCGCTTTGGTATTCCCTGGATGATTAATTTTCAAGGCGATGCAGATATTTGAAGGTATATGGCGCTTATTGTTGCTGACGTGGAGCGAGTGATGAAATATTTGTGCTTGGCTTATGAGGCCGAAGACGTCACCGATACAATGTCGCCGGAACAGTGGTCGGCATTACGTCAGGAAACATATGAGTATATGGCGTCCCTACGAGAAAGCGGCCATCTGCTGGATACGCAGACATTGCAACGTGCGGGCACCGGTGTGTTGGTGCGTGTGCGCAATAACGATCTGATCACCAGTGATGGACCTTTTATAGAAACGAGAGAGCAGATAGGTGGCTTTTTGATGATCGAGGCGGAAGATTTTAATGAAGCATTGCGGATTGCGTCGCGTTTGCCGTCCGCCCGTCTCGGTACGATTGAAGTTCGACCCATTGAGATGCGTTAGTGAAGGAGCTGAGTTAGCGCTATCGCATTTTGATGATGAAGGCCTATATAACAAATGGGGCTAGAAACGAATGAAATATTTGGCGTTGGTGTACTACGAAGAGAAGATCATGAATGGCATGTCACAGCAGCAATGGGACGAATTAAACAATGAATGCATTGCTTGTGTGGCGCGTTTGAACGAGGGCGGACATTACATTACTGGGAGTCCGTTGTTGCCGGTTAATACGGCTACAACGGTGCGCGTTCGTGACGGCAGCGTGACCATAACAGATGGCCCGTTTGCTGAAACAAAAGAGCAGCTGGCAGGATTTTATATGCTTGAGGCGAGGGATCTCGATGAGGCGGTGGCGCTCGCGGAGAAAATTCCGCCTGCCCGTTACGGCTCGATTGAGGTGCGTCCGGCCCGCGAGCTTAAAGAAGAAAGTAATCAGGCTGGCGGCACCGCCGGCAATAATTTTTGATAGACGATTGTCCGAGCTGGCGTTGAAACGATCCGCAGTTTTCAAGCTTCAGTCTATGAGTGATTGCTCTGAGCGTGGCCTCTACGATGCGGTGCGTGACGCGCGGTTATCTGAATGTGAGTTCTTGCCAATGTCAGAGCGGGAAGAATGTCGGCGGCAGGTTGCGCCGCCGCATTCAGCGTATGAATGGGAAAGAAGAGGAGGAAACAATTAACCGGTGGCTAATTGCCGTTGCTTAAACAGTTTGTAGAAGTCGGCTTCTGGTATTGGGCGGCTAATAAAGTAGCCTTGAATAGCGTCGCATCCCATTTCTTTGAGCAGGTCTAGCTGCGCTTCTTCTTCAACACCTTCCGCAACGATTTTCATTTTTAAGCTATGCCCCATGTCGACAATCGCTTTCGTGATAGCGGCGTCGTCGGCGTTGGTGTGCATGTCTTCCACGAATGAGCGGTCAATTTTAAGAATATCGACGGGGAAGCGCTTTAGGTAGCTGAGTGATGAGTAGCCGGTGCCAAAGTCATCCAGTGATAGGGTGATACCGCGCTCGCGGAGTTTATGCAGCGCGTCGATATTTTTGTCGAGGTCTTCCATGATCAAGCTTTCGGTCAGTTCGAGTTCAAGCAGGTGAGAAGGTAGGCCGGTGAGTTCCAGTACGCGGTCGACAATAACGGTGATGTCGCCTTTGCGGAATTGTTGGGCGGATAAGTTAACGGAGACTTGAATCTCATCGCCTTGCTGGCGCCACAAGGCGGCTTGTCGGCAAGAGCGCTCCAATACCCATTCGCTGATAGCTGAAATCAGCCCAGACTCTTCGGCCAGCGGAATAAAATCTTTTGGCTGGAGCAGCCCCATGGTGGGGTGCTGCCAACGTACCAGTGCCTCGGCAGAGACGATGCGACCGCTGGCAAGATCGACTTTAGGTTGGTAGTACACAACAAATTCGTTTTTAAAGATGGCTTTGCGCAGGCTGGTTTCCAGCGCGAGTTGCTCGACGGTTGCTGCGCGCATATCGCCACGGAAGAACTGAGTGTTGTTGCCGCCCATACGTTTTGCTTGATGGGTGGCAAGGTCGGCTTGGTTGATCAGTGATTGCGCTTCTTTGCCGTTATCTGGGAAAACGCTCACGCCGATGCTCACACCGAGGAGTAGTTCATGGCCGCTAATATTGAAAGGCTTTTTCAGAGCAGCGATGATCTCTTCGCATAAGGCTTCCACATCGCTTACGTTGCGATAATTGTCGATCAACAAATTAAATTCGTCGCCACCGACACGGGCCAGACTGCCTTCATCGATATTCAAAGCGCGTAATCGTTCAGCGGTTACGCGCAGTAGCTGATCGCCAATTTCGTGACCGAGTGAATCGTTGATTGGGCGGAAGCGATCGAGGTCGAGGCAAATCAGTGCGACGCGCTCGCGATTGAGTCGCGCTAATGCGAGTGATTTGTGTAGGCGGTCGCGGAACATGTTGCGGTTGGCTAGACCGGTTAGGCGGTCGTAGTTCGACAGGAACTGCAGCTTCTCTTCAGCTTCTTTACGCGCAGTTAGATCGGAGAACATACCGACATAGTGAGTGATTTGACCGGCCTCGTCGTACACGGCGCTGAGCTGCAGCCAAATGGGGTAAGGCTCGCCATCTTTGCGTCGTTCGATCATTTCGCCTTCCCAGAAGCCTTCGCGGCGAACCGAGACAGCAATTTCATGGTAAAGGTCGGCGTTGATGTCACCGCTATGACTAGCAATGGCGATACCCTGCCCGCGCACATCTTCATCGCTAAAGCCGGTGATGCGTGTAAAGCAGTCGTTTACGGTTAAGAAATGGAAGTCTGTGTCCATAATTAAAATGCCTTCGGAGGCATTTTCAAACACGGTAGCAGATAGGCGTAGTTGGTCTTCGGACAGTTTATCTTCGGTTATGTCGCGACGGGTACCGATCATGCGTGAGGCGCGTCCGTCACTGTTCCATTCCACTACGCGGCCTTCGTCTTCAATCCAGCGCCAGTCGCCGCTAGCGTGGCGGATGCGATAGACGGCATGGTAGCGAGTGGTGCGGCCTTTAAAGTGAGCAATCATTGCGCGCTTGATTTTAGGCCAATCGTCGCCGTGAACCATCTGTTCCATATCGACGACAAAGTTAGAAAAGCGATCTTTACCGTAGCCGAGTAGGCGGTCGAAATTTGAATGATAGGTGTCACCGCTCAACAGGTTCCAATCCCACAGTCCGATACTGGACGCATCAAGGGCGAGTTGCAGACGTTGTCCGGCGGAGCTTAGCTCTCCGTTGGCGGCCTCGAGTAAACGAGTGCGTTCTTGCACGATGGATTCGAGGCGGTCATTTGCATCTTGCAGGTTTTGTTTGGCTTGTTTGCGCTCAAAAATCTCGCGGGTCAGCTTCTGATTCAACGCCTCGGCATCGGCGCGGGCGCGATCGAGATAATCGATCAGTGACAGATTCTTGTACTGAAGATTTAAATTCTGGATGGCGTTTCGATGAATGCTGAATGCGGCGAGCATCATAAAGAGCGCCGCGCAGGCAAACACGCCGGCAAAGATAATGCCTGCGCCGTCGGCGCCGTTGGCCACATGCAGGGCAACGGGAGTGGCTGTGGCCGCCATGTAACCAATCGCAGCGGGTAAGTAGATGGAGTAACAGGTTAGCGCGATAACGGAGAGACTGAGCATCAGGCCAGCGAGTAGTGCCTGATAGGGCAGCAGCGCAGGGGTGAACATGACGTCGATGGGATTGAGATGTACAGCGACAAGGCCGAGTACGGCGCCGCTGATCCAGATGAGCAGTGTCAGCATCCAGCGCCATGCGTCGGTGTTGTCGAGTTCAGGGGAAACGTGGCGGAACAGCATGGCTACGACGGCGCGGGTAAAGGCGATGCCGAGAATCAGTGTGCCGCAGGTCAGCAGTTCGAGTGGTGGCGTGCCAGTATTCCAATACAGCCAAACGATAACCAGAGCGCAGAACGGCTCAAGTAGGGTCATGGCAGGTAATGAGGCGTATAGGCTACGGGTCTGCTCTTTGAGCAGATCGTCGTGTGCTATCGCTGTATTGTTATTTTTTTGCACGCCCGCCAACCTCTAACGACTCAACCCGAGCAAGCGCAAAGACACCACCACCGAATGCAACACGGGTCGAATCCGTGAGCCAAGTAGTGTGTGCGGCGCGGTGTATCAAGGTGCGTTACACGCGCAATGCTTGCCGGTCGATCAGTTTAGCCTGTGCGTCGACGCAACGAAATCATTTCCCGTGAAATATACGTCAATGTCGGTGTACTGCGTCCATATAGGCGGAGGCGTTATTCGCTTTGGCGAGCCTTATGGAGGAATGCTTTCCGCGTCCAAGCTGCTACAATCGCGCCCCAATGGATGACGTCACCGAACTACTCGACCACATGAACCCGGCCCAGCGCGATGCTGTTGCGGCCGCCGATCCGCATTTGCTTGTGTTGGCTGGCGCTGGCTCAGGCAAGACCCGTGTGCTGGTGCATCGCATCGCCTTTTTGGTCGCCACTGAGCAGGTGTCGCCGTTTGGTTTGTTAGCGGTTACTTTCACCAATAAGGCCGCCCACGAGATGCGCGGCCGCATTGAGCAGCTGCTGCACATGCCCGCCTCGGGTATGTGGGTGGGCACTTTTCATGGTATTGCCCATCGTTTACTGCGCGCCCATTGGCAAGAAGCGGGCCTGCCTGAGAGCTTCGAGATTCTTGATTCCGACGACCAGCTACGGCTGGTTCGTCGCGTGATGAAAGAGCTGGGCTTAGACGATACCCGCTGGCCGCCTCGGCAAGCGCAATGGTTTATCAACGGCCAGAAAGACGAAGGCATACGTGCTGGTAATATAGAAGCGGCCGGTGACCTCTTTGTCCAGACCATGCAAAAGGTCTACGCCGAGTACGAAGCCCAGTGCAAACAGCGCGGGCTGGTGGATTTCAATGAGCTGTTGCTGCGCGCCCTAGAGCTCATTCGCGACAATGATGACCTGCGCGGCCACTACCAACGCCGTTTCCGCCACATTCTGGTGGACGAATTCCAAGACACCAATGCCATTCAGTACGCTTGGCTGCGTCTGCTCAGCGGCGGCGGGGCGGGGATTACTATCGTTGGCGACGATGACCAGTCAATTTACGGCTGGCGCGGCGCCAAGATCGAAAACATCCATCGCCTCGGCAACGACTATGCGGACCTGCGCACCGTGCGCCTTGAGCAAAACTACCGCTCTACCAGCACCATCTTGGCAGCGGCCAATGCGGTGATCGATTACAACAGCGACCGTCTCGGCAAAAAGTTGTGGACGGAGCTGGGTAACGGCGACCCTATCCGTTTGTACTCCGGCTTCAACGAAGTGGATGAAGCGCGCTTTATCGCCAGTAAGGTGCAGACCCTGCAAGAGCAGGGCACCAATCGTAGCGAAATGGCGGTGCTATATCGTTCCAACGCCCAGTCCCGAGTGCTTGAAGAAGCCTTTCTGCAAAGCGGCATTGCCTACCGCATTTATGGTGGTCAGCGATTCTTCGAGCGGGTCGAAATTAAAAACGCGCTGGGCTATTTGCGCCTGCTCGACAACCGTAATGCCGATAGCGCGTTCGAACGCGTGGTCAATACACCGACTCGCGGCATCGGCCTGAAAACCATTGAGTTGTTGCGCGAACAGTCCCGCGTCAGCGGTCAGACCTTGTGGGAAACGGCCAATGGTCTAATTGCCTCCGGCGCCTTGCCCGGTAGGGCCGCGTCTGCGCTGGCGACGTTTCTCAATTTGGTTAACCAGCTAGACACCGATACCAATGGTTTAACGCTGGCGGAGAAAACTGAACACGTTATCGAGATGTCCGGTTTGCTGGAATTTCACCGCAAGGAAAAAGGCGAGAAGGGCCAGCAGCGTGAAGACAACTTGCGTGAATTGGTGTCCGCGACCCGTGAATTCGACAGCGAAGACGAAGATGATGCGGTCGATACGTTAACCGCCTTTCTCGATCACGCCGCGCTGGAAGCGGGCGATGGTCAAGCCGCCGAAAATGAAGACGCCGTGCAAATGATGACCCTGCACTCTGCCAAAGGGCTGGAGTTCCCAGTGGTGTTTATTTGCGGCTTAGAGGAAGGGCTGTTCCCGCACCAGATGTCCTCTGACGACCCGGCCCGCCTCGAAGAAGAACGACGCCTGTGTTACGTCGGCATCACCCGCGCGATGCGCGAGCTGTATCTTACCTATGCGGAATCGCGGCGCTTGTATGGCAAAGAAACCTACAACGCGGCCTCGCGCTTTTTGCGTGAGATTCCCGCCGAGTTATTAGAAGAAGTGCGCATGCGCGGGCAAATTACACGGCCTGTATCGGCCGCGTCACAAAATGGTAGTACGAGCGCCGCCACCGCCGAAGGCTATGAGCTTGGCATGCGCGTGGTGCATCCAAAGTTCGGCGAAGGCACGATTATTCATTTTGAAGGGCAAGGGCCGAACGCTCGTCTGCAAATTAATTTTGATCGCGCCGGCAGCAAATGGCTGGTCAGCCAATACGCCCGTTTAGAGCAGGCGTAACCGTCGGCACCGAGCAGACAAGAGAATTCGCAAGACACAAAAATAAAATGATCAAAAGGTGAGACCATGGATCGTCGCAAATTTGTTTCTACGCTTGGTTTGGGCGTCGCCGGTACTGCGTTAGCCGGTTGCGCGCAATCAGACTGCGCTGGCCCTAGTGCAGATGCAGGTTCAGCGGATGCAAACAAAACCTATCATTGGAAGATGGTTACTACCTGGCCGAAGAATTATCCCGGCCTAGGCACTGGCCCGGAAAAATTCGCCAAAATGGTTAACACCATGTCAGCGGGGCGCATCACGATTAAAGTGTATGGCGCCAAAGAACTCGTGCCGGCCATGGAAGTTTTCGATGCTGTTTCCCAAGGCAGCGCCGAGCTTGGTCACGGCGCTGCGTATTATTGGAAGGGCAAACATCCCGCAACCCCATTCTTCACCGCAGTACCTTTTGGTTTCACCGCGCAAGAAATGAATAGCTGGCTCAGCTATGGCGGCGGCCAGCAACTGTGGGACGAGCTGTACGAAGGCTTCAACCTAAAGCCGTTTGCTTGCGGCAACACTGGCACGCAATTGCCCGGTTGGTATAACCGTGAAATTAATAGCGTTAGCGATCTTGCCGGTTTAAAAATTCGTATGCCTGGCTTAGCGGGTGAAGTGCTTAAACGTCTCGGTGCAACACCGGTACAACTGCCCGGCGGCGAAGTGTTTACCGCATTAGAAAGCGGTGCCATTGATGCCGCCGATTGGGTCGGTCCTTATAACGACCTTACATTTGGTTTTTATAAAGTCGCCAAGTACTACTACCACCCCGGCTGGCACGAGCCCGGCCCGACGCTTGAACTGATCATGAACAACGAGGTGTGGAATGCTTTGCCGGAAGATTTGCAAGCGATCGTTCGGGCTGCTGCTGCGTGGGCAAACGATGATATGCTCAGCGAATACACCGCGCGCAACAACGCTGCGCTGATCGACTTGCAAGAAAAACACGGCGTACAACTACGCCGCCTACCTGATGACGTTTTAAAAGCCCTGAAAAAAGAAAGCGACATCGTGCTAGACGAACTCACCCGCGATAACCCTTTCGCCCGCCGCGTGTTCGATTCCTACCAAACGTTTCGTGCCGGCGTTAGCAGTTACTCAAACGTTGCCGAAGCAGAATACCTGGCTGTCAGAGCCGCGCTGGCGGAGTGAATATCTGTTCGTCGGTAAGGCCGGCGAACAGATGTCAGGCATTTGCCGTTTGATCATGCGGAAGGTTGTTGGGACGGGGCAGAACGATAAAGACGTCTCGCGCTAACCTCCTTGATCCAATTTCGTCATGTGTAGCCCTAATAATTCCGTCAGAAAATCCTGCCAAAGGTCGTACACCATAAAGTGCCCAAGTTCGGGAAAGCTTTGAAATGTTACGTTGGGGATTTCAGCCGCAAGACTACGTGCGCCGCCAATCGAAATAATGCCGTCGGTTTCTCCATGCCATTGCAGCACCGGCACGGTAATCTTGCTTACATCCGCGCCCAGTGGTTTGAGGTGATTTAAGTATTCCTCCATCATCACGCGCGCACCTTGAAAATGACCGCGTCGTGTTCGCTTGATGGCCCGCGCTAAAAGATCGGGATCGTTGAACACATCCTTATCGGCTTGTGACAAACCTCGCGCGAGCATTTTGAAGAATTTCTCCGGCGCTTTTTGTACGCCACGTACCCCGAGTCGACCGATCAGCATAAACAAACGCGGATCACGACGAGAAATCTGTAAGCACATGCGATGAATCGGTTCGAGTTTATCCAATTCAAAATGCTCAATGGCCAGTGTTGTGCCGAGTAAACCAAGACGATCAAACAGGTCTGGATGCAGCGCTGCAGTGCATAGTGCGTAAGGGCCTCCACCGCAGTACGCCGCCATGGCTGGCTTCTTGATATCCAAATGTGCGCAAAGAAACTGAATGTCATCGCCGAGATCTTTGAACTGATAATTTGCCTTGTATGTAGAAATTCCGTATCCGGGGCGTACGATCAAGATCATGCGCAGCCCTTGTTGCCGATACCACTGCTCAAACACCGTGTGGTCGGGCATGGATGCGCCTTGGTTTTCCAATGTCAGCACGGGCCGGCCTTTCGGGTCTCCGTATTCATACCAGCTCAGCACTCTTCCGTCTGGCAACGTTACGGTAAATTCTTCGTCGTCATCTGTTGTCTGAGGCAGCCGAGCTGCCTGCACTAATGCGTGCCCCATGGCATGGCTTACCAATTGCACTTGGCTGGTGGTGTTGAGTTTGCCCATGATAGATTTGAGCTGACTGCGCGCTGTGCTGATTTTAACATTCAATAGTTGCGCACTTTGCTGAAGGTTGCCGATTTTACAGAGCAAGTGCAGCAGGCGTGATTCCGCTTCGGTAATGTTGAATACGGAGCGCAGCATGTCTGCTGACGGTGTGACGATGCTATGTCCCGCCAACACCCACACAATAGTGCGCACTTGAGAAATCGCTCCTAGCGCATCGGACTTTTGTACGGGTAAGCACAATAATGAAATGCCATCTTCCGGAGAGGTGAGTAGCTGCGTGCCGCGTCCCTCGGCGAGTTTATTAACGCGCTCGAGCGCACGTCGTAATTCAGTGTCAGCAAAACTCAATGTGCCGTCTGCACGCAGACGAACAGGTCCCTCTGCCAGCACTTGATGTGCCACAGGGTTTGACTCAAGCACCTGTAATTGATCGCCGAGCATCAACATGGGCCACGGCATTTGGTTGTACATGGCGTTGAGCATGTTGGTGCGATCTTCTAGTGCATGCATATACGAACTTGAACGCACGGCACGCTCTAAGTGGGTGATGAGCCCTTCCACTTCTTCGCTTCGTGATGTCGGTTTGGCCGCGAGCGCACTATCGTCAGCGGATACGTTACCCTTTTCCTCGGTCCAGCTGGCTATAGTATCCAGCAGCTCTACCCAATCACCGGGAGATAATGCGGTTTCGTATATCTTACCGATCAAGGCGTCGTTGTCGTTCTTCAAGGTACATTCCTATTCGATACTCTGCGCAACATGATAGGTGGCGGGCGGGTGCGCGGCAACGCGTCGCTGCTTGAAGGTGGAATGTGAAATCGGAGAGGCACAAATAATCGCCGTGCTCATATATGGTGAAAGCGATCTAATGATTGCTCGCGTCCGTAACACGATGTAAAACTGTGGTTGGTTAACTCATTATAAAAAGGTTTCGTTATGCACGGTGTTGTCCTCACGAAGTTGAAGGCTTTCGTTGAAAAGAACTTTGATGAAAATACTTGGCAAGCGATCCTAGTTGAAGCCGATATGCCAGATGCGGTTTTTGTGCCGATCCGCATGTATCCAGACGAGCAGCTCGGTGCCATCGCGGCCGCCGCAGTTAAGTTGTCAGGTATGCCGCCAAACGAACTATTGGAGTCTTTTGGCCGCTTTCTCGCGCCACACTTAAAGGAAATGTATGCCGCGTTGATTCCAAAATCTTGGCGTACGGAAGAGTTGCTGCTGCATGTGGAAGATACGATTCACCGTGTGGTGCGAATGAAGAATCCAGGTGCCGAGCCTCCGCGTTTGCAATTCACTTCTCTCGGCGACGGAGAGCTACAGCTTGATTACACCTCGAAACGGCGCATGGAAGCGCTCGCGCGCGGCATCATGATCGGTATTGCCGAAGGGTACGATGAAGCACTCGACATAACGGAGTCTCCTTTGCCGGATGGCGGTACGCGCATGCATATCAGAGTGTCCAGCGCTGCGTAAGCGGCGTTAGACGCTGTGATGCGCGAAGTGCCGAGAATAGAAACTAACGATTGCGTTGTCATTGCGTATTAAGTTTGGGTGAGCTCCGAAAGTCGAAGAAGTTGATGACAAGTCCGTCTTCGTCAGGTTGCCATCTTAACGGCGATAAAACGGGATATTTCGTGATATTCGCGCCTATTTTGACTCTGTTACTCCAGCACCAATGGGTCTAGTCTAAAGAGTAGTAGGGCGCTGCAATCCAGTGTTCTAGTTTCGCTTTCAGCAAGCATGAAATGCGCCTCGACACTATCCGTGCCGAAACGTGTTTTGAGGAGGTCAGATGTTCGACACAATCGAACGGGCCTGTCTTGAAGCGGTTCATCTCAAGGCTGACCCTGCCACCGGATTGCGCGCTATTATCGCCATTCACAGCACCCGTTTTGGTCCCGCCTTGGGTGGCTGTCGTTTCCTTCCCTATGCCTCTGATCGTGATGCGCTGAATGATGCGGCGCGTCTTGCCCATGGCATGAGTTACAAAGCTGCGCTTGCGGATGTGCCGCAAGGTGGCGGCAAAGCCGTTATTCTCAAACCTTCCGGCAATTACAACCGTGCGGCGCTCTTTCGTGCGTTCGGGCGTTTTGTCGAGACGCTAGATGGGCGCTATATCACGGCGGTCGACAGTGGTTCGTCGTTATCAGACATGGATCAGATTGAAACACAAACGGGTCATGTGTCGGGTAGTCATGGCGACGGCCTCGACCCTTCTCCAGAAACAGCGTACGGCGTTTTTTGTGCGATGCGCGCGGCGTGCAACGTCATGGATCACTCGGACAATCTCAGCGGTAAAATCATCGCGATTCAAGGACTCGGGCAAGTTGGGTGGGCGCTGGCGCAGCTTCTGCACAATGCGGGCGCGCGTCTGTTGGTCAACGATCTAGATCAACAAAAGATACAGGAAGCGGTGCAATGTTTTGATGCGCGCGCCGTGGCGCCCGAAGTGATTCATGCGCAAGCGTGCGATATTTTTTCGCCCTGCGCGTTAGGCGCAGTACTGAACCATCACAGCGTGCACCAACTACGCTGTCGCCTCGTCGTTGGCAGCGCCAATAATCAACTAGAAAGTCCTGCGCTGGCCCATTGGCTCGATCAACATGACATCCTTTATGTGCCGGATTATGTCGCCAATGCCGGCGGGCTTATTAAGGTGTCGCTGGGTAAGCTCGGTCAATCCTTGGCAGAGATTCGTCGGCATACTGAACGCATCAGTACAACCGTCGACGATATTTTGCAGCGTGCGATACAGCAGCATTTACCTCCGGCCGATATCGCCGATCGACTCGCGCAAGCCCGATTAGAGGCGCCGGTGAGCGCTGGCGGAACGAAGGGGAAACGCCATGCGCTATCCTAATGACTTGCCATCGCCTATTCAGTACCTCGATGCTAGCGGCGCTCTGCGGCATGACCTGCCCGCGAATATTGATACGAAGAAACTGATCCGTTTTTATCAAACCCTAGTATTAATCCGCATCTTCGACCAAAAAGCGGTCGCACTACAACGTACCGGGCAGATAGGCACTTATGCGTCCTGCGTAGGCCAGGAAGCAATCGGCGTTGGCATCGGTGAAGCGCTGAAACCAACCGATATTTTTGTGCCGTATTATCGCGATGTCGCCACACAATACTTACGCGGCGTCGCGCTTAAGGAGACGTTGTTGTATTGGGGTGGCGACGAGCGGGGCAATGTTTATCGCGGTGCTGCCGCGTGTGATTTTCCGTTATGTGTGCCCATCGCTACGCAAGTGACACATGCGGCGGGTATTGCGACCGCAATGAAAATACGCGACCAACACGACGCTACGCTGGTCACCTGCGGTGACGGCGCCACGTCTCGTGGTGATTTTTATGAATCGCTTAACTTGGCCGGCGTTTGGCAATTGCCGTTAGTGGTGGTCGTCAACAATAACCAATGGGCCATCTCGGTGCCGCGTACGTTACAAAGTGCGGCGACCACGCTGGCCGATAAAGCCATCGCGGCGGGAATCGAAGGTATACAGGTCGATGGCAACGATGTGTGTGCGGTCTTTGACGTGGTTAGTTATGCGTTACGTAAGGCTCGTGCTGGAAAAGGCGCCACGTTAATCGAAGCGCTCTCATATCGACTCGGCGATCACACTACCGCCGATGACGCCACCCGTTATCGGCCCGTCGAAGAGGTGAACGCGGCATGGCAGCGTGAGCCGATTCGACGACTGCGTGAGTATTTGCATCAGCAAGATCACTGGAATGAAGCCGCAGAAAAAAAATGCTTAGCGGATTGCGCCGATACCGTGCAGGCAGCGGTCGATGGTTATCTCGCCACGCCACCGCAAGCGGCTACGGATGTGTTGGATTACCTGTTTGCTGAATTGCCGATGTCGCTGTACGGACAGCGTCAACAGATACTCGATAAAGCCGAGCGATTATCGTTAGGAGGCGCCCATGGGAAGCCGTGAAAGCGTTGCTGCGACGAATCAAACGCATATCGATAAATCCGAAAACCCTGCCCCCATGGCAGCTACCGACATCACCATGGTCGAGGCCATTAATTTGGCCTTAGCGCGTGCTATGGAGCAAGACGAAAACGTCGTCATGTTGGGTGAAGATATCGCTACGAACGGTGGTGTCTTTAGAGCAACGCTCGGACTAAAAGAGCGCTTTGGCTATAAACGAGTGATGGATACACCGTTGGCCGAAGCGCTCATCGCTGGCATTAGTGTCGGCATGGCAAGTCAAGGGCTCAAGCCTGTTGCAGAAATTCAATTTATGGGATTTATGTATGCGGCGATAGAACATCTCGTCTCCCATGCGGCACGTTTGCGGCAGCGCACGCGTGGTCGATTGCATTGCCCGATGGTGATGCGTATTCCATATGGTGGCGGCATTCACGCGCCGGAGCATCACTCAGAAAGCATGGAGTCCATGCTGGCACACGTGCCCGGACTGCGTGTCGTGACAGCCTCGTCACCCGCGCGGGCTTACGGTTTATTACTCGCCGCGATTGAGTCGCCAGACCCGGTTATTTTTCTTGAACCGAAACGTCTTTATCGCATCAGTCGCCAGCCGGTGATTGATGATGGTCAAGCGTTGCCGCTTGATGTCTGTTTTACCTTGCGCGAAGGCAGCGACATTACGCTGATCTCTTGGGGGGCGATGATTTATGAAACCTTGCAAGCAGCAGATCGCCTAGCGCGTGAAAACATTCACGCGGAGGTGATTGATGTCGCCACGCTCAACCCTCTCGATGACGATACCATTCTTGCTTCCATTGAGAAGACAGGGTGTTGTGTTGTGATTGAAGAGGCGCCTAAGCATTGTGGCTTTGGCGCTGAAATCTCAGCGCGCATTGCAGAGCAGGGGCTTTACTTGTTGCGTGCACCGGTCGCTCGCGTTTCTGGCCTTGACGTACCTATGCCCTATTTTCGTCAAGAAACACTCTATATGCCTGATGAGGGCGATATCTATCAGGCGGTGAAAAAGACGTTAGAGCAAATAACCTAACAGGACATCGTTAAGCGATTTCAGATCGCCTGATCGGGATGGAATGAATACGAAGGAGCGAATAGCAAAAGGGGAAGTCGATGAAATACTTTCGTTTGCCCGATCTCGGTGAGGGTTTACAAGAGGCTGAGATTGTCGAGTGGCATGTTGCCGTTGGTGATGCGGTATCAGTCGATCAGTTACTCGTGTCTGTTGAAACAGCGAAAGCTATCGTCGACATTCCCTCGCCGCAGCAAGGAGAGGTTGCTGCGTTGTTCGGCGCAGTTGGCGACTTTATTCATATCAATGAACCGTTACTGGAATACGTCGGTGAAAAGCAGCACGACGAAGGTACGGTCGTGGGCAGCATCGGTTCTGATTCTGAAGCCGACACAGCGAGCAGCGATCAAGATCGCTTTATCGTTGGGTCTGCACACAAAAGAGCCCAGGGAAATCAACTCGCCACACCTGCCGTTCGCGCCCTTGCTGCACGTCTAAACGTTAGCTTAAACGAAGTGTCCGGCACCGGCCGCAACGGATTGATTAGCGCTGCCGACGTGGAGAAATCCGCTCAGTTAAATGAGCAGCATGGTGCAGCAATGCCGTTGCGAGGTGTGCGCCGAGCAATGGCAAAAAATATGTCACGTAGCCATGAGCAGGTTGTTAGCGTCACCTTGCACGATGACGTAGATGTGGCGCACTGGCCGAAAGATACCGATATAACCATGCGTCTCGTTCAGTCGCTCGTCGCCGCTTGTCGTGCTGAACCGTCCCTCAACGCCTGGTTCGATGGCGAGGCGTTAACGCTGCGGGTGCTGAGCAAAGTTGATTTGGGCATTGCCGTCGATACGCCGGATGGTTTGTTTGTGCCCGTATTGCGCGACGCTCACGACCGCACGAGTGAAGAGCTGCGCGCGGGGCTACAGCGATTGCGCGCGGACGTTATAGCCCGAACTATTCCTGCAGCAGAAATGACAGGCGCCACGATGACGCTATCTAACTTTGGCACCATTGCGGGACGTTACGGAAATCCCATCATCATGCCGCCGCAAGTGGCCATTGTTGGCGTCGGTGTGATACGAGAACAAGTGGTTGCGGAAAACGGGCGGCCAGTAATTCACGCAGTGCTACCACTGTCGCTGAGCTTCGATCATCGCGCCGTTACTGGCGGCGAGGCTGCTCGATTTCTCAAATCCCTGATGGACGCTCTATCTCAAGATTAAATATGAGGTTCATAACGTTTGGTGACTGCTTTCCGTTGGGACGTTTAAGAGAGAGATAATTCGCAACAACGTTAGGAATATTCATCTGGTTGTGTTTACCGACAAGCCACTTTCTGCACGTCCAATTTGTCAGTGCGAAAGGTGCTATGATCAAGCCGAGATCAACAGGGAGTAGTCATTATCGAACTATTAGTCGAATACCCATACTTATTAATCCCGTTAATATTTTTTGCCCGAGTTTCTGACGTTTCCCTTGGAACATTTCGAACCATTGTTGTTTTTCGCGGCCATAAATCGTTAGCCTCATTTATTGGTTTTTTCGAAATCATGATTTGGCTCATGGCAGCAGCACAAGTTCTGACAAATCTCGATCAGTGGTATCTCTCGTTGGCCTATGCTGGCGGTTATGCGGTTGGAAACTATGTCGGGATTTCGATCGAGAATCGCTTTGCAATTGGTAATGAGCTTATCCGCTGCATATCATTTAATCGTGATGTTCTGGCGGGGAAGTTACGTGAAGAAGGGTTCAAGGTCGTATCATTCGACGGCGACATGGGGGATGACCATCCGGTGGAGCTGTTACTGATTATTGAAAAAAGACGTAACGTCCCTTCGCTTATTCGGCTAATTAAGGAGCTAGATAAAGCGGCTGTTTATTCCGTATCAGATGTCAAAAACGTGTATGACGGCCCGGATCTTTTGCCTCGACGTAGTTTATTGCGTAGTGCATTAGCGCCGCTAGGAAAGCGTTGATGCCTGCGGATATTTGAAATGAATGGAGCGCCTGGTTTCCCCGATCTTGATGACTTGCCCGCATCAATCGGGTTTCTTTTTCCAGCCGCCTTTTTTCTGATTGCCCGGATGCGGCAAATCATCACCTTGCACTGTATCGAGAAATAAGCGCAGATCGTCAGGCGTCACTTGCAGCCATTTACGCGCAGAGAGCATATCGGCAACCTCGTCGGACCAATCCAGCCAAGACTCTGCCAAACCGATGCCGCGCTTAAGGGTTAGGAATACACCCAGAAACTTCTCCAGCAGCTCAGGCGGTAATGACTCGAACACAGCGCGTTTGCGATTTAGGTGGGTAAGCGCTTCGCGGAAATGCTCCTGCAGCTGGGCCAGCTCGACCGCCAGCGCCTCTGGGTCTTGTAAGTGTACTGATGCGACCTTCACCATAAAGGCGTCGTTGAGCCGTGGCACAGCCACCGGTTTTGCCAACCAAATCTGCATTGTCTGCCAGCCAGCCTGATTCAGGCTGTAGACCTTGCGCGGTGGGCGCGGTGCGTTATCCACGGTCGCGCAGTCCAGCAAGCCTTCCTCGTGCAGTTTGCCGAGATCGCGATAAATCTGTTGAAAGCTGGCATTCCATAGGTAGCCGAAGGTGTGCTGGAAGCCTTTGACGATATCGGAACCAGATGCTCCGCCGCTGCCGAGATAAACCAGAAGAACGTGACGCAGGGACATGAAAACTCCTCCAGACCGGGATGGTATCTACTTTTCAACTTGTATAATACTCAACATGTTGAGTAAGTGTTCGAAACAGGCTAGCCTTGCTTGATCTGTTGTCTAGAGCGGACCTGGAGCCAGCCATGAACAAGGTATCGAAAAACTCAACGAGCACCGACCAGCTGAGCGACTATCTGAATGGCCTTAAACCGATACCGCTTAATGGAATTTCGCCAGATCCTGACAGCCTAGTTCGCTGGGCTGCGCAGCGTTTTGAGTGGTTGAATGTTGGTGATAGCTTGGCCGAGAAGGCGGTGCAGGCGTTGCGTCAGGCGGGCATGAGCTTGAAACAACCGGCGCGCGCAGTCCAGCAATTGGCCGCCGATGGGGACAAGTCCTGCCAAGCCTTGCTGGCAGATATGCACGATACCCCAGGGTGGGTTGACTATGATCTGATGCGACACGCCGGCGCTATGGCGCAGCGGCATTTTCCAATGCTCATTCTCGGCCTCACTTATGGCGGCCTACCTTTGACGTTCGCGCACCCAGACGCCGCAGAGGTGTTTTCTGGTACCGGCCGTATGCAGGCCAACATCAGTCGGCGGCTGAACGAATCTGCCACGCTGTTTTTTGGTATCTATAACAGTGACACTCTGGCGCCCGGCAAGCCCATGTGGGAAATCTGTCTACAGGTACGGTTGGTTCACAGCGTCGTGCGTATGGGTTTGATCAAAAAAGGGTGGGACGTTGGCCGGCGCGGCGTACCCATTAACCAGTTATCGACAGCCGCTGGCCCGGCATTCTTCGGCACCCATCAGCTAGGCGGCCTGCGGCGGCTGGGCGCCCGGATTAGCGATGACGAGGCGCTAGGTTTCACAATGATCTGGCGTTATGTCACACGCCTGCTTGGCGTGCCAGAGTCGTTGATTGGCCGTACCCAAGCCGAGCAAGATGAGTTTGACCGACACATTACGAGCCTGTTTTTTGCTCCCGATGACAATGCCCGTTCGGTGATGCAAGACCTGATCGAAGGGCTCGCTACACAAAAGCCAACCGCTAACCTGCCACGCGCGATGCAGCTGGCATTATTTCGGCGCATGCTTGGTGATGACATGGCAGACGCGTACGGCATCGAACGTAGCCGCGTCGGTGAGCAGCAGCTCAAATTTATGCTGCCGCTGATGAGTAGCTATGGCTGGTTACAGCGCACACCTTTGTTGGCCGGTTTGCTGCGCCGCACCGGCCAGCGTTTCATTGAACGCGTTGCTACCGAAGGTGTGGTTAAACTCGATGATGCAGGTGGGCATCACTGATGTGGTTACGTAACGTTTTACTGGCCGGTTTTTTATTGGTGGCGAGCAATGCGCAGGCGCAAAGCCTGTGTGTGTTCAGTTTGGTTGGCGCCCACGGCGAACTGTGGGAATTCATGACCGATTATCGCTTAGCCGCCGCTCGCCAAGGCGCCCATTTTGATTTGCGCGTCTTCACTGATGAGCGCGTTGCTGGCGAAGACTTAAAGGCGGGAATGTGCGACGGCTTGCTGATGAGCGGCATCAAGGCACGCCAGTTTGTTCCGTTTAGTGGCAGCATTGATTCGATTGGCGGTTTGCACAGCTACGATGCGCTGCAGGCACTCATTACGCTGACGGCACATCCGCAGTTGGCCGCCTCTATGCGCAATGGCGCCTGGGAAACCGCTGGCGTGATGCCGCTCGGCGCCGCGTATCTTTTTCTTAAAGACCGTCGCATTACTAGTGTGGACAAGATTGCCGGCAAACGTATCGCCGTGTTTGATAATGACCGAGCGCAGATGTTGATGAGCGAATACATGGGCCTGCGTCCCGTGCTCTCTGATGTCACCAATTTCTCGAGTAAATTCAATAACGGTGTTGTGGATATTATTGCCGCGCCGGCCGTGGCCTATCTGCCGTTAGAGCTGTATCGCGGCGTCGGCAGTCACGGTCTGGTGGTGAAGATGCCAGCGGCGCAGCTGACAATGCAGTTGGTGCTGCGTCGAGAACACTTTGATGAAAGCTTTATGCAATGGTCACGGCAATTTTTCTTGGAAAATTTTGATCTCGCCATGCGCGTGGTTGAAGCAGCCGAAGACGACATCCTATTTTTCTATCCGCCACCAGACCGTGACCGCGAGCGTTATATCCAGTTGATGAATGATGCTCGTCGTTATCTGATCAGCAAGAATGTTTATGACGAAGACATGATGCGTTGGTTAAAGAAGGTGCGCTGCAAGGTGTCGCCCGAACGTGCCGAGTGCGGTAACGGGAGTCCATGGTGATGATGCGAATAGGGTTGGCCGCAATGCTGTTTTGCTGTGTTCTGAATCCAGCTCACGCAAATGAACTGCAGCGAGTGCTGCTTAAGGAGTACCACGAAGCGTTATCGCACGAAGACGCTGACACCTTAACGCAGCTTATTGCCGATGATGCACAGATTCAAATTATCCTCGAACAAGACAGCGAAGAGTCGCTAACGCTAACGTTGACCCGTGCCGAGTACATACAGCAACTTCGCGCACTTTGGCGTTTTTCCGAGAGCCAGGCTTATAGTCAGTCCGATCTGCGCTGGCTAACAGAGCGCGATGGTTTTCAAGTGAGCCTGCAACAGCATGAGCGTTACCAGTTGTTCGGCGAAACGTTGGAACAAAAGAGCCGCGTGCGGTTGGGAATAACAACGCTTAATCACACCGCGTACATCACTCGAATCGAGGCGCGCACGCCGGGTTGGTAGGGCGTGCAGATGGCGAGCCTCATGCTCCATGAATAGAGCGGGTTGACGTAGATGCGACCGAAAGGTCTTGTTGACGGCACCCATTAACGGGTGCTATAAGTTGACCTAAATGACCTGTAGGTTGCATGAAATGGACACAAAATTTTCTGAGGACATTATTCCTCTCTCTGACCTGAAGGTTAATCCTGGGAAAGTGGTTAGGCACGCAGAGGCAACGCGCCGTCCTATTCTACTCACCAGCAGGGGGCGTGGCGTGGCCGTTGTGCAGGGGCTTGAAGAGTATGAAAGGAATGAAGAGGAACGCGCTTTTGTTAAAGCCATTGCCCAAGGTTTGATGGATATCAAAGAGGGTAATACGGTGACGCTAGAAGACGCCAAGAGAAGATTCGGCGTTAAATGAACATTACGCTTTCTGATTCAGCCATCAGCGACCTAAAAGGCATTGGTGAGTATTACATCAAGGAAGACCTCCCAGACGTTGGGCAAAGCTTTATTGCCGCAATATTGGCCCGCATTGAGACATTAACAGACCATCCCGATATTGGCCGAATAGTACCAGAGTTTAGCGCAGAGCATATTCGTGAGCTTATCCACCCGCCATTTAGAATTGTTTATCTGCGTGACATTGACTCCATACAAATAATACGGGTCTGGCGTAGCGAGCGTCTGCTGGTCTTGCCTGAAAATTGAGCTTGGTAATCAGTCTTACATCAAGAGGCTGCGTTGCTATTCCTTTGGGAAATCCGCGTTTTTTAAAGTTGGCGTCTCCAGTTTGCATTCGTTGGTGAGTTTTAGGCCTCGCGGCGATAGCCGAGTTGGTGTTACAGGGCGTTGATTGCTTGGGGGAAGACAGTGAGAGTATTTTATCAATTTTCTGCGGCGGCAGTCCTATTGTTATTTTCAGTGGCTGTTTCCGCAGAATGCGTAGTCCTTATGCATGGGCTGGCGCGAACAGCTAAAGCCATGAATAAGCTTGAAATGAAATTGGTAGAAGAAAATTATCACGTTGCGAACGTAAATTACCCATCACGAGACAAGCCAATCGAGGCGTTGGCGCCGATGGCCGTGCTGGAAGGCATTGGTCGGTGCAAGTCGCTTGGCAGCGAAAAAATTCACTTTGTGACGCACTCTATGGGGGGGATTCTAATTCGGTATTATCTTGAGTCGAACGAAATCGAGAATCTTGGGCATGTCGTTATGATTGCGCCACCGAACCAAGGCAGTCAGGTGGTTGATAGGCTATCAGGCGTGCCTGGATTTGCATTCGTAAACGGACCTGCAGGTTTGCAACTGGGAACAGGTGAAAAAAGCGTCCCCGCCAAGCTTGGTCCCGTTAAGTATTCGGTCGGTGTTATTGCTGGCAGCAAAACATTTAATCCGATCCTATCGCAATTTTTGCCGAACCCAGATGATGGGAAAGTATCGGTCGAAAGCACAAAGTTAGAAGGCATGGCAGACTTCGTCATCGTTGAGGCATCGCACCCATTCATCATGAAAGACGACGTTGTTATTGGCCATACGCTGAACTTCTTGAAGACAGGATCTTTCGTTTCAGGCTCACCGAACAAAAGATCGCTGAAAGAAAGCGTTAACGTGGATGTTAGTTCCACTCGTCCTTAGTGATTAAAAGTTGCTATCCCTAAGATCACTCCCCCTCACCCATCTGCCACCACAGCTCTTTTCTCTCCAAAGGCGTTTCCGCCGGAAGCAAAGGATTTACCAACTTCAACATATGCCGCTCTTTCATACGCGCATTCTTTAACGCAAAAGCGTTAATAGGATGATTAAGCAGAAGCGTTTCAAAACTGCCGTCGGCAATCGCTTTTTCTAGGCCGGTGCGTAAACGTTCGGCAAGGGCGGGGTTGTTTTTGCTGACGAAGAAATAGCTGGCGGTGGGGTAGTACAGCAGTAGATTCTTTTCAATGGAGAGATCGAGTTCTTGTCTCGCTTTCACTTCTTCCCAGGGTTCGTTGATGGCGCGCGGCAAGAAATCGAAGCGGCCGGCGTGGAGCATGCGAAAGAGATTTTCGTATTCAACGGAGGTCTCGACGTGCAAGCCGTTACTGCGCAGAATTTCGGCGTCGGGCCAGTCGTGGCCTTGGCCGGCACGCAATTCGCGCAGTTGATCGAGTGTGGTGATGTCCTTAAACCACATTTCATCTTCGGCGCGAATAATAAAAAGACGGTAGCCCATTAAGCCTTTTAGTAATGGGATGCGCACGGGCAGCATTTGGGTTTCGCGTAATCGCGAGGTCATGCTCCAGAGTACATCAACTTCGTCGTCGGCGGAGAGCATGGCAATGGCGCGACTTTGGGTCAGGGGTTGGCTGCTTTCTTCAAGAAGGTAATCGCCATATTGGTCGTGTGTTTTGTCCAATGCGAGGCGCAGGACGGCAATAAAATAGTCGTTGCGTTGATCCCATTCGGTAACACCTTGTGGGTGGCGTACCAGTGTGACGTCAGCCTGCACGCTGGCGCTGAGCAACAATGTCAGTGTAACCAGCAGCGGGGTGACGGCGCGCCGACAGGCGTGGTTAAACGTTGCGCGTACAGTGGTTCGGAACGTTGAACGTAAATGTAGCCGCGGCATGGGATGCACCGATTAGTTGGCCGAAGCTTTCGGCACAGGGCGGGTGTGGCCGGTGCCGTCGATGGCAACAAAAGTAAATATGCCTTCGGTGACTTTGGCTTGGTTGCTGTTGTGGTCGCTAATCCATACTTCGACCTGAATCTTCATCGAGGTGCGACCAATATCGAGTAGTTGTGTGTAGCAGCTGATCACGGCGCCCACCGGCACGGGGCGTAAGAAGGCCATGCTGTCGATGGCGACGGTGGCGATACGGCCGCGTGCGGCACGGCGTGCGGTCACGGCGCCGGCGAGGTCCATTTGTGAAACCAGCCAGCCGCCAAAAATGTCGCCATTCCAGTTGGCGTCCGCGGGCATGGCAATGGTTTGCAGTGCCAAGGTACCGGCCGGCAATGGGTCGCTATCGATATCGTCTATATGGTCTGCCACATGTCCCCCTGGACGGATTTATGTTGTGTGCTTTAGCCGTACATTTGTTCTGGTAGCCAAGTGGCGAGTTCGGGCCACCACGCCAGCAGGCCCAACATTAACAGCTGGATCAGAATAAAAGGTAGTACACCGCGATAGATTTGTCCGGTACTAATGCTTGCGGGTGCGACACCGCGCAAATAAAACAAGGCGAAGCCGAACGGCGGGGTGAGAAACGACGTTTGTAGGTTGATGGCGATCATCACACCAAGCCACACCGGGTCGACCCCTTGGGCGAGCAGAATGGGCGCGACAATGGGGATGACGACAAAGGTGATCTCAATAAAGTCGAGAATAAAGCCCAGCAGAAAAATCAGCGCCATTACCACCAGCATCGCGCCGAGGGTGCCGCCGGGAATGTGCTGAAATAGCCCTTCGACGGCTTCGTCGCCGCCAAGACCGCGAAATACCAATGAGAAAATCGACGCGCCGATCAGAATCATAAACACCATCGCGGTGACGCGGGTGGTGGTGCGCATCACTTCACGCAGGCGGGTGAGGTTCAGCTGTTTATTCAGCAGTGCCAGCAGCAATGCACCGAATGCGCCAACGCCGGCCGCTTCGGTCGGCGTGGCGATACCGCCGAGAATTGAACCGAGCACAGCCAGAATCAACCCTAGCGGCGGCACTAAGCTGGTGAGCAGATCGAGCCACAGGGGCGTGTTGGCGGCTGTACCCGTGACGATGTCGGCGTTGCTGATCGACGGTGCTGCCGGTGCGTGGCTGGGTTTTACCCACGCGACCGCCAACACATACAGCACATACATCAACACCAGTCCTAGGCCGGGAATTAACGCGCCGACAAATAAATCCCCCACCGATACGGTATCGGTCGACCAGAGTCCGGCGCTTAGTTGCGCCTGTTGAAAGGACGATGACAGCACGTCGCCGAGCAACACCAGCGCAATTGACGGCGGAATAATTTGTCCGAGTGTGCCGGTGGCGCAGATCAAGCCGGTCGTTAATGTTGGCGAATAGCCCATACGCAGCATGGTCGGCAGCGACAACAAGCCCATGGTGACAACTGTCGCGCCGACGATACCAGTGCTGGCGGCCAGCAACGCGCCAACCAACACCAACGATACGCCCAGCCCGCCGCGTACCGGGCCGAATAAGCGCGCCATACTCGAGAGCAGATTCTCAGCGACGCGGGATTTCTCCAGCGTCACGCCCATAAAAATAAACAGTGGCACGGCGATCAGGGTTTGATTGCTGACGATGCCGAACAGGCGATTCGGAATGAAGGTCATCACCGAGCTGTCGAAGGTGCCGGTGGCCGTACCAATGGCGGCGAAAAGCAGTGCCACGCCGCTGAGTGTAAAGGCGACCGGATAGCCCGCCATCAAGGCGATACAGGTGACAAAGAAGAGTAATAGCGGCATCAATTCGATCATGCGGACTCTCCTTGGTCCACGGACGGCCGTGCAGTGTAGGCCGCGCCATGCTCTGGTCGACGCCAGCGCAGCCACGCCCGTATCGCTTCGGCGATGCCTTGTAGGGTGAGTAACGCCGGGGCGATCAGCAGCAAGGTTTTCAAGAGGTACACAAATGGCAGGCCGCCGGGATCGGCGGAGCCTTCTTGGCGTACCCAGCTGACCCACACATAGTGGCCGCACAGCACCAAGATGGTAATGCAGGTTGGCAGCAAGAAAATTAACGTGCCGAAGAAATCCACCATGCCGCGCCGTGCCGGACTAAAGCGCTGATAGAAGATATCCACGCGCACGTGCTGGTCGAGCGACAAAGTATAGGCAAGGCCGAACATAAACAGCGCCCCGTGCAAATACATCACCAGTTCTTGCAGGCCGATGCTGCCGAAGTCGAAGACATAGCGCAGCACCACGACCAGCATCGAGGCCATTACCAGCAGCAAGCTCAGCCAGCTACTGGCGTGGCCGGTCACGGTAGCGATGTGTTCTAGCCGTCCTAGCCAGCGCGCGCGAGACGTCATGGATATTCCTGTTTATGAGAAAGCCCGCGATTATAGGGTGCGCCGCCGTCTAGGTCAGTAGCGTCTTGTGTCTTGCTGTGGCGTTATGTTGCGGCGCTATATAAGGCGTCACTCAGGGTTTCTAGGCTGATAATGGCCAGATTAGAGGCAGACCAGTATTTCGACGTTTTATTGATGCCTTCACGACACTGTCATATTCGCACCCTAGCATCAGCCCTGCTCAAGGTTTGAATGGTCTTAAGGCATTCATAGAACAGCACAAGATGACACATCATTGCTTACACAGCGCCGCCGGCAAAAACGAAAACCGGCGGTGATTTCAACAGGAGAGATAAAATGAATCTAAAAGCTACTTTTGTCGGTATGGCGCCTGCTCTAGCACTCGCCGTTGCGGTAACGAGCGCCCCGGCAGTTGCCGCGTCACGTTCAAACGTCAGCATCGTGGGTTCATCCACGGTTTACCCTTTCGCTACGGTTGTGGCTGAGCGTTTTGGTCGCTCAACCGGCGGCGCGACCCCGAAGATCGAATCGACCGGTTCGGGCGGTGGCATGAAGCTGTTTTGCGCCGGTGTTGGTACCCAGCACCCAGACATCACCAATGCATCACGACGTATGAAGAAAGGTGAGTTTGAGAGTTGCCAAGAAAATGGCGTGAAAGACATTACTGAAGTGATGCTTGGTTATGACGGCATCGTGATCGCCAATTCAACCAAAGCACCACAGTTGGCGCTGACTCGCAAAGATTTGTTCTTGGCCTTGGCGAAAGACGTGCCAAATCCAGACGGCTCTGAAACATTGGTCGCCAATCCTTACAAAACGTGGAAAGACGTGAACCCAACGTTACCGGCGACAAAAATTGAAGTGCTTGGTCCACCGCCAACATCCGGTACTCGCGATGCCTTTAATGAATTGGCCATCGAAGGTGGTTGCAAGACATTTGGCTGGTTGAAAGACATGAAGAGCGTCGACAAGAACAAGTACAAGGCAATCTGCCGCGGCGTGCGCGAAGACGGCCATTACATTGAAGCGGGTGAGAACGACAACCTGATCGTGCAAAAGCTCGAAGGCAACCCAAACGCGCTGGGCGTATTTGGCTTTAGTTTCCTCGACCAGAATCGCGGCAAAGTGCAGGGTTCAACCGTCGGTGGTGTTGTGCCAACGTTTGACAGCATCGCGGATGGTTCATACCCAGTGTCCCGCTCTTTGTTCTTCTATGTTAAGAATGCTCATGTTGGTGTGATTCCTGGCATCGAAGGCTATGTTAAAGAGTTTACTTCCGAGAAAGCTTGGGGCGACGAAGGCTATCTTGCCGATAAAGGCCTGATTCCTGCGCCGAAGAAGATGCGTGACGAAGTCGCAGCACAAGCGAAAAGCCTGACGCCGATGACCGGCAAAGAGCTGCACTAAACGCGTCAGTTAAAGCGTTGAGCACACGCTGTAATAAAACGGTAACACTGGTGCGTCACCATAGCGTCATACACGCTTTACTGGGATGGCTTGCAAGAGACCCTTGCAAGCGCTGAAGGTAGGCTGGAAAGCACCAGAGCCGTTAATCTAGCATGACATAAGAGGCTTGGCCGGGAACGACCAGGCCTCTTATGCGCTCACCACCGTCAAGCGCATGCGCACTGGGAGCAAAGAGTTAGCTCGGATTTTCCGCCAAGTCGATGTTTAATCCTGTCCTGCTAGGGCGTGAGTAAACTGCGACTTGGCAGACATTCCCTGAATTACGGAGTTATTCATGCAGACAGGCAACCTGCTGCTATTACTGATTGCGATTGGGGCTGCCGTTTGGTACCTAGGCTACCGTCGCTCCCATGCCGTGGCGGCGCCATTGGGTGGTATTCGCCACCTTCATTCTTTGCCGTCGTATTACGCCATGCTGGCTATGATCTGGTGTGTATTGCCCGCGCTGGCGCTGCTCGGCATGTGGCTGATCATTGATGACAGCATTATCCGTAACAGCGTCATTAGTGCTTTGCCCGTGGCGGCGCTGCCGACCGATGAAGTCGGCTACAACTTGCTGATGAACAAAATCCAAAACGTCGCCAGTGGGGCATTGGCCGAAGATGCTGTGCAGCCTTATGTGGCGATAGCGGCTGAGCACCTCAACAGCTTGCGCCGCAGTAATACCCAGTTGCTGACACTCTTTTTTGTTTGCTTGTCGGTACTCGGTGGCGTGTGGGGATGGAGCCGTATTCAGCCACAGTTAAGAGCGCGTCAGCGGGTCGAAAAAG
This sequence comes from Gammaproteobacteria bacterium, assembly GCA_018067045.1. Classification (GTDB taxonomy): domain Bacteria; phylum Pseudomonadota; class Gammaproteobacteria; order Pseudomonadales; family Alcanivoracaceae; genus JARGPN01. The sequence goes on along the minus strand of JAGPVL010000014.1, from coordinate 3,964 downwards.
TTATTCAATTTTTATTGATGCTGAGTGCGCTGGTGGCGATCTTGACCACCGTCGGCATCGTCTTCTCCGTACTGTTTGAGTCGATTCGCTTCTTTGGCAAGGTCTCGCCGGCGGAATTTTTATTCGGTTTAGAGTGGAGCCCGCAGACAGCGTTGCGCGCCGATCAGGTGGCGTCGTCAGGTGCTTTTGGCGCAGTGCCGCTGTTTGCTGGCACGCTACTTATTTCGGCGATCGCATTGATTATTGCCGTGCCAGTCGGGCTGATGTCCGCGATTTACTTGGCGGAATATGCGCACCCCAAATTCCGCGCCTTTGCGAAACCGACGTTGGAAATTCTCGCCGGTGTGCCAACGGTCGTGTATGGCTTCTTTGCCGCTCTGACCGTGGCGCCATTTATTCGCGAGCTAGGAGATAGCATTGGCTTGTCGGTCGCGTCAGAGAGCGCGTTGGCGGCGGGCTTGGTCATGGGTGTCATGATTATCCCGTTCGTGTCGTCGTTATCCGATGACGTGATTACCGCAGTGCCGAATGCGATGCGCGACGGTTCGTTAGCGTTAGGCGCGACAAAAAGTGAAACCATTAAGCAGGTCATTATTCCGGCTGCCTTGCCCGGCATTATGGGCGGCGTGTTGTTAGCAGCGTCGCGCGCGATTGGTGAGACGATGATTGTAGTGATGGCTGCAGGATTGGCCGCCAATCTAACCGCGAATCCGTTAGAAGCCGTAACCACCATTACCGTACAAATTGTCACGCTGTTGGTCGGCGACCAAGAATTTGATTCTGCCAAAACATTAGCGGCCTTTGCGCTAGGTTTGATGTTATTCCTGACCACGCTCGCGCTAAACATTATTGCCTTGCGCATTGTGAAGAAATACCGGGAGCAGTATGAGTAAGACCACTGAAACAGTCCGGAAAACACTAGCGCGTCGTTATCGCGCCGAGAAACGATTTCGCGCTTATGGCATTGCCTCCGTTTCGATTGGCTTGCTGGCGGTCGTACTGCTATTCAGCGACATTATTAGTAAAGGTACATCCGGGTTTTTTGAAACCTATGTGCAGCTCGAAGTGACCTACGACAGTGAGCTATTGGGTATCAATGATCCGACCGATCAAGAGCAATTGATGTTTGCCGACTTCTCGGCGGTGATAAAGCAATCCTTGCGGCAACGATTCCCCGACGTTGAAGGACGAACGGAAAAACGCGCGTTGTATAGCCTGATCAGCAATGGGGCGAGTTACTCTTTGCGAGATCATATTAAGGATAACCCGCACTTAATCGGCACGACGGCAACAATGTGGTTGCTTGCCGATGATGATGTTGATGTGTACAGCAAAGCCAATATTGCAACACGAAGTGAAACGGCACGGCTGTCGGAATCACAGCAAGCGTGGATTTCCTCGTTAGAGCAATCTGGTGACATTGATCGACGCTTTAACGCGTCGTTATTTACCCACGGTGATTCTCGTGAGCCAGAGCTTGCCGGCCTTTGGGGGGCGGCGGTTGGTTCTTTCTTTACCATGCTAGTGACGGTTGCGCTGGCCTTTCCCATTGGTGTGGCGGCCGCGGTTTACTTAGAAGAATTTGCGCCGAAAAATAAAATTACTGACTTTATTGAAGTGAATATCAATAACCTTGCTGCGGTGCCGTCGATCATTTTCGGTTTGCTTGGCTTGGCGGTATTTATTGGATTTTTTGGTATGCCGCGTTCGGTGCCGCTAGTGGGCGGTATTGTGCTAACGCTGATGACGTTGCCAACCATTATTATTTCCGCACGTGCGTCGATCAAATCCGTGCCGCCGTCGATTCGTGAGGCAGCACTCGGTCTCGGCGCATCGAAGATGCAGGTCGTGTTACATCATGTTTTACCATTAGCGCTTCCGGGCATGTTAACCGGCGCCATTCTCGGTATGGCGCAAGCGCTAGGTGAAACCGCGCCCTTGTTAATGATCGGCATGGTGGCGTTTATTGTTGATGTGCCGGGCGGCCCGGTTAGTCCGGCGACGGTGCTGCCGGTACAAATTTATTTATGGGCAGATAGCCCGGAGACATCTTTCGTTGCGCTTACCTCTGCGGCAATTATGGTGCTCCTCGGTTTTCTGATCACGATGAACACGTTCGCTGTTATTTTACGTAAACGTCTTGAGCGTCGCTGGTAAGGAGTGAGAAGTCATGGAAACCGCGAGTAGTATCAATGATACTTCAGAGGCGCCTTCACAGAAGAAGACTGCGTCGGACAACACTAATAGCACGGTTAAAGTTAATGCCACGGGATCGGTTCCAATGAACGAAACGAATATTGAATACCCAGACAAGACAGTGGGCTTTCCGCTTGTTGATGACCCGAAAATGAGCATGCGTGACGTTAACGTGTTTTATGGTGATAAGCAGGCAATCTTTGACGTTAATTTAGACGTTGGAAAAAATGAAGTGATTGCGTTAATCGGTCCTTCTGGTTGTGGCAAGTCTACATTTTTGCGATCACTTAATCGTATGAACGACACCATTGATACCTGTCGCGTTAACGGCGAATTTCATCTCGAAGGCGACAATATTTACGATCCCCGTCTCGACGTAGTCGAGCTGCGTGCTCGTGTAGGTATGGTATTTCAAAAACCCAATCCGTTCCCAAAATCAATTTACGACAATGTCGCTTACGGCCCACGTTTACATGGACTGGCGAACAAGCGCTATGAGCTTGATCAGATTGTTGAAAGCAGCTTGCGAAAAGCGGGACTTTGGGACGAAGTAAAAGACCGTTTGCATCAGCCAGGAACCGGCTTGTCCGGCGGCCAGCAGCAACGCTTGTGTATCGCTCGCACTATTGCGGTGAGCCCAGAAGTGGTGTTGATGGACGAACCCTGTTCGGCACTTGATCCGATTGCGACAGCGAAAATTGAGCAGCTTATCGATGAGTTGTCTAGCCAATACACCATTGCCATTGTGACGCACTCGATGCAACAGGCCGCGCGGGTTTCTCATCGCACCGCTTACTTCCATTTAGGTCGATTAATTGAAGTGAATGACACGCGCAAGGTATTTACGGCGCCAGATCACCGGTTAACGGAAGCCTATATTACCGGCCGTTTTGGTTAATCAATGAAGCTAGTTTTGTGACGTTAGAACGAATGAGCTGACGCCGTTTAGTATGGCGATTGATTGGTTTAACAACGCTTTATCAGGATATTTCGGAGACATTCATGGACCGCACCCATTTTGGCCAACATAGTTCAAGCCAGTTTAACGAAGAGATGGAATCGATTCGTAGCCATTTGATGGAAATGGGTGGACTGGTTGAGAAGCAGGTTATTGATGCACTGCAGGCGTTGCTGCATGCGGACTCGGAGCTGGCGGAAAAAGTTATCACCACAGAAGATCGGGTTGATGATTTGGAAAAACTAATTGATAGCGAGTGCGCTAGAGTCTTGGCGTTGCGGCAGCCTGCAGCATCCGATCTACGCATGATTATTGCCGTGTCAAAAACGGTTTCGGATATCGAGCGTATCGGTGACGAATCAGCAAAAGTGGCGCGCATGGCCATTCAGTTGGCAGAAGAAGGCGAATCACCGCGCGGTTACGTCGAAGTGCGTCATATCGGCAATCACGTGCGCACCATGCTACGTGATGCGTTAGATGCCTTTGCGCGTTTTGACGCGGATCGCGCGGTACAGGTGGCGGCAGAAGACAATGAAGTCGATCTTGAATACCGTTCGGCGATGCGGTCATTGGTCACCTTTATGATGGAAGATCCGCGATCCATTTCGCGTGTACTGAATATTATTTGGTCGTTGCGGGCGCTTGAGCGTATTGGTGATCACGCGCGCAATATCGCCGAGCAAGTGATCTATCTCGTGAAAGGTAAAGATGTACGCCATATCTCTGTCGATGAGATGGAGAAGCAGGTGCGCGGCAAGTCCTAGTTTTGCTGATTTTCGCGAAAGGGGTGTGCTGTAGGGGCTTGCTTGC
>JAGPVL010000011.1 GCA_018067045.1 Gammaproteobacteria bacterium | reverse complement strand
CCACGAATTATTGCTGCGCACATGGCGACGACCAATCAGAAAAAAGGAATCCGCTTTCAATGGCTGCAAATCATTCAACGCATTGAGGCCGGAAAGATAAAGATCAGGACATACATCAATACGCCGATTTTTTGTAAATAGGCGTTCAGGTAAAGAGGGCGAGAGCGGCCCAAGATCAATGCCATGCGGCGCCCCTCTAACGCGCTTTAACGATAATCGTTCGCGCTGCCGAAGCGGTTCCGCGACGGCATCACCCGCCGGAAAATATTTTGCCAACCGGCGCCCCACTACCGGCGCCTTCGACAACAACTTTCCAATGCGACTGGATGCTGCACTCATCTGCCCGTAAGGGCCAAAGCGCAACAGTAAATCAATCAGGCCAGTATCCCCCACCGTACGCATGACAGCCTCACTTGCCTTGGCGCGCCAAGACGGCATGCCTTTCGCCTCATGCAAACGTCGTGTTAATTCCAGCATGATCTGCCAATCGTGGCGTGCACCAGCAACCGGAGCAAACAGCGCAGGGGAAAACTTAATGGTGTTGTGAACAGCCAAACCATGGAACACCGGGTCAAATTGAGCGTGCTCCAAGTGCCCGGTCGGCGGCAAAATAATATCCGCGTGACGCGTGGTTTCGTTAATATACAAATCGATACAGACGATAAAATCTAATTGCGTTAACGCCTTATCTAAACGATTACCGTCTGGACAAGAAAGCACCGGGTTGCCGGCATGGGTCAGCAACGCTTTAACTTGCCCCTCACCCGGCTCCAACATTTCATCCGCCAGTGTGGTGACCGGAAACTCACCGCCGAATTCCGGCAAATCGCGCACCCTAGAGCGGTAGCGATTGAAGCCACCACGATGGCCGCCACGGGCGGTAAACGCGACCATATCTGCGGCCGGCGCGGGAAACATCAGCCCTCCTTCGCGATCAAGATTACCGGTCACGATATTCAGCGCGTACACAAGCCATGCGGCAACACTACTGTATTGCGACGTACTCGTGCCGACACGACAGTAAGCTACCGCACTTTTCGCGTCCGCAAACTCAAGGCTGATCCGCCGAATCGTATCGGCATCCAGACCGCACAGCGGCGCCGCTCTCTCCGGCGTCCATGGCATAACGTGCTCCGCCAGCACATCGAGATTATCAATCAGTGGCGATTGCGCTGACGTAACGGCTTTTTTCTGGTCAAAAATAACATTGAGCATTGCCAGCAAAAGCACCGCATCACGTCCCGGCTGAATAAAATAATGGCTGTCAGCAACCGCCGCTGTTTCTGTCCGGCGCGGATCGATAACCACCAGCTTACCTCCGCGCTGCCGCAACGCCTTGAGGCGTCCACGCATATCCGGCGCAGTCATAAGGCTGCCATTCGACGCCATCGGGTTCGCGCCAATCACAAAAAAATGGTCCGTCCGATCAATATCCGGGACCGGCAGCAATAACTGATGACCAAATAATTTCAGGCTCGCCAACATCTGTGGCAACTGGTCGACCGACGTGGCGCTATAGCGATTGCGCGTCCCCAGAGCCTGCAATAACGGTAGCAACGTAAACATGGCGCCATGGTTGTGCACCGTCGGGTTGCCCGCGTACATCGCCACCGCATTACGGCCGTGCTTCGCCTGAACCTCTGCCAGCCGCAGCGCCGTTGTCGAAAGCGCCTCATCCCAGCTAATTTCCTGCCAACCTTTGTCGGTACGCCGAACCGGCAAGCGCAACCGGTCAGTGTCAGAATGTAAATCCTGCAAAGCAACGGCCTTGGGGCAGATATGACCACGGCTTAACGGATCATTCTGATCGCCACGAATAGCGACAACCTGGTCCGCCTCATATTCTATTTCAAGCCCACACATGGCCTCACACAAATTGCAGGTGCGGTAATGTAGCTGACTCGTCATAGCACTATCCCCAATCTCGTTATTTTTCGCGCGAACCAGTGTGCAACACGCAGCGACTCAGGCACAACAATAGAACATGTCCGACGGAACCACCCAGATCCTCCTCCGCTGTACGCGGCCACACCACAGCAGGCGGCACAGGAAGAGGTTGTTCATCCGCCCCAGTATCGTACACTGGAGGCTAGCGAGCCTCTGAATAATTAACGAATAATGACAAAATACAGAACGCTTACATCACTGAATGTTAGGCACTTCAGCATCTTGCTAATCGCCGTACTTGCGGCGCTACCTTTGCTGTCATCGTGCTCTCAGGAAAACCTTGAGCCGAGCCCTCACAAGCCCGGCCCTCAGGTACAGCTGCGCGCAACGGTTTCCTCAATTGAAGATAGCAGCAACACCCTCACTGCCAGTGACGCACTCTCGACACTCCTATCAGACGACAACCCTAAGATGACTAACAGCGACAATACGTCGCTGGGATTTCAACAAAATCCTTTCTGGTTCTTATTACGTATCAGCAATAGCGGCCCTGAAGCAGAACGCTTTCTCATCGCAGGGCGCCCCCATACCGATTACCTCGACCTCTATTTGTATAATGAAAAACTTGAACCCATTGCTACTGACCATCAGGGCGACAGGCTGCGCTGGCACGAACGAGCCATGGACGACAACGAACCCGTGTTCCCGTTGGTCTTGCCTGCGGAACAAACCGCGTTTGTCTTGCTGAAAGTCAAAACAACCGGTGCGCTTGAGCTACCCATCACGCTTGTTGATCGCAACGGCTACACCTCTTACAAGCTATCACGGCATATTTTTTCAGGTCTGTATTTTGGCGCCATCTTGGCAATGTGCCTATTTAACTTACTACTCTTTATCGCCATCCGAGACCGTAGCTACCTCTTGTACGTACTCTATCTCGCCGCATTAATGACATTCCTACTGACACGCTCAAGCATTGCCTTTCAGTTTCTCTGGCCGCAACACCCATGGTTCAATGACACCGTTCGTGTCAGCGTATCACTCGCAGCGGAAGGGCTCGCCGTTTTGTTTGCCGCCGCGTTTCTGCAGCTTCGCCACGCCCGCCGACGCTTGAACGCGTTAATGCAATCATTGGGATTCACCTTGATCGTGCTTGCCATTCTTTCTTGGCTATTCGAACCAGAGCACACTCTTCGTTTCGCCACTATTGCCGTTATCTTTATCGCACCCGCATTACTGGTTCCGACGATCCTTCGTATTCGAGACGGATTCAAACCCGCACAGTATTTTCTGCTCGCGTTCACGCCTATCGCAGCACTCGCGCCTTTGTTCGTTTTAAAAACGTTCGCACTCATTGAAAGTAATTGGCTACTGGATCATGCGTTTGAAATTGGTAGCACACTTGAAGCCTGGCTACTGTCTTTCGCATTAGCGTACCGCTTAACGATGCTAAAGGCCGAGAATGATCGCATACAGGCAGAAGCCAACATTCAGCTCGAGCAACGGGTCCACGAAAGAACCGAAGCGCTTAACAATGCGCTCAACGCACGCTCAGAATTTCTCGCCGTCATGAGTCATGAAATTAGAACGCCGCTAAACGGCATGCTCGGCACCCTCGACATGCTCAAAGACTCCCATATGGATGCAGAGCAGCGCCGCAAGGTCCAAATCATCGAACAGTCGGGCAACACGCTAGTAGAGCTGATTAATGACATACTCGACTATTCTCGAATCGATGCGGGCAAGCTACCAATTGACGACGAGCAATTTAATTTACCCGGCCTCATTCGCGAATCGGTCGCACTATTCGAAAACCGTGCGCGCATTAACGGCAACGAACTTCGCACAATTCTGGACGATAATTTGGGCCTACTCTGTCATGCAGACCCCATTCGTCTTCGACAAATTCTCGTTAACCTCGTCAGCAATGCGGTTAAGTTTACAGAAGGCGGAGTCGTTTCAATTGATGTGAAACGGGACCCGCACAACCATGCCTATGTTTTATTCGAAATTCGCGATCAGGGCATCGGCATTAGCCGCTCGCAGATGTCGCACTTGTTCGAATTATTTCAGCAAGGAGATGGCTCAACGCGCAGACGATACGGCGGCACCGGCCTCGGCCTCGCCATCAGTCGGCAACTGGTAGAGTTAATGGGCGGCGAGATCGGCGTCGAAAGTGAAAAGGGGCGAGGATCACTCTTCTGGTTTCGACTACCACTACCAGAAGTATCACGAGACGAACGCCGAGCTCAGCAAAAAGAAGAGATGGACTTGGATGAGCACACGCCGCAAATAAGACTGCTCATTGTCGACGACAATCACGTCAACTTGTTAGTCGCACAAGGCCTAGCAAAGAAGCTTGGTCATGAAGTAGAGGTTGCCGAAACCGGTCCCGAAGCGCTTGCCGTATTATTGAATGACAGCCGGCCGTTCGACTTGATTTTTATGGACTGCGAGATGCCGGAAATGGATGGCTTCGAAACATCGCGAGAAATTATTCGACTACAAAACGAAGGGAAGATTGATCACATCCCGATCATCGCCCTGACTGCACACGCGGTGCCGGACAAAATCAGATTGTGTCACGAAGCGGGGATGGTCAGCCATATTGCCAAGCCCATCAATAGCAGCAAGCTGGATCGCAATATACGCTCAGTATTAAAAAGCGGGAACAACGACTCGAGCTTCGACTCGGATGACAATGCACCCGAGTCGGCCAAGCAACAAGATCTGTAAGCATAAGCGGGAGTTAATGCAGGATAGTATTTTCGGCTAACTGTACCGAGGGGTAATCGAGAGATTCATCAATCAATAAATCTTCGTCGTGCGAAACAACATCAAAACGCGCCGAGGTAACCTCGCCTTCGATCAAGTCCGGAATCGCGTCTAAAAACGCATCAACATGTTCAGAAGCAAAATGCGTTTCCAGCGCCGTCAGACCACTCCATTGCTGCCAAATCACAATCGTTTCAGGTGCATCCGCCAAGATATACACCTCGTAGGCAATGCAGCCCTGCTCGCCACGAGACTGCGCCGCCAGCCCCTGAATAAGCTTCAGCGCCTCTTCCTGATAGGAGGTCTTCACAGGTATTGAACCCTTGACGATGATCATAGTGCTCCCGTAGCGACGAATGGAGGGCGCGTATTCTAGCACACCCCAACCCATTCAGCCTCTCCATCCTGAGCAACGGCTAATCGAGAGAGCTCAAAAACGTCACATTGTCCGTTAAGGGGGAGCGCCCCACGCGGGTTTTATTCGCCGCCACCTCCGCGTCCTCGTAACCAAAACTAATGCCACAAAGAATGCCCGTCGTCTCTGGCTCAGAGAAGATCTCACGTACGTCGTCTGGGTAATAGCGCATGCTGCCCTGCGCACAACTGCTGATGCCATAAGCCGTCATCGCCAACATCAGTGACTGGATATACATACCAACGTCTAACGCGACGGTCACGCCAAAGGTTTTTTCCATACCGATAAAGGCAACATGTGGCGCGTCGAAGAGCTCGAAGTTACGTAAAGTCGCCTTCATACGCCCGACGCGGTCGTCACGAGCTATGCCCATGTTGCCGTACAGCTCCGCGGCGCAGGCCACCTGCCGCTCGCGGTAAACACCGGCAAAGCTGGGCATATGCTCAAAGTCTGGATTGACCATGACACCGTTTGTGGCCTTTTCGGTCATGCGCCGCCTCATCTCGTCCCGCACTTCGCCAGAAGCCACAAAAACACGCCACGGCTGAACATTACAGTTACTTGGAGCCAGATGGGCCAACGAAAAAATTTCCTCCATCAGACCCTGATCTACCGGCTGACTGCTAAACCCGCGCACAGAACGGCGCTCTCGCAAAGCTTGCTCTAGGGACATCGACGCTGCAGACATTGCCACTCCTTAAAATATTCGATTCGTGCGCCACTCGGCAGTGACCAGGGGAAGAGCGAACTATCATGCCAGCTAACAAGGAGATAGCGATGACAAAATTCAAAACGCTACTGATCGGAACGGTCATAGGCCTGTTTTTTGGCCTTTGGGGAGGGGTCAATATTGGTAAAGGCAAGCCGCTTTACAGCAACCCTTTCTCTTCTGCGTCCGTTTCTGAGCAGCTAAAAGGCGCAAGTAAAACAGCGCTTCGTCAGTCCGGCGAAGCACTAGAAAAAGCAGGCGAGTCCATCAAAAACAGCGCACAAGACGAAAGTAAGCACTAACATTACGCCGCCGAACGGCAACTAGCCGACCACCTAAATCAGGCCGCAAACTGCCCCTGCTCGGCCATCGCCATGGCCTGACAGACCTCTTCTATAGCCGCCGGCGCCGCAGCCGTGCGTGCGTTACCCGCGGTAAGGCCATATTGCGCCGCACAATGAGAGCACAGAACCATATAAGACTCTTCATCGGGGCGCTCCACATCAACCTGCTCGGCGACAACCCAGCCGTCATGCTTCGCCTGTTGACCTATATCGTGGTAATAATCCAAACCAATCGGCCGATTCGGCTCAAAGTCGAACGTTTTCGGGCAGCTTTGGCAGTTTAGCCACATGTCATACAAGGCCGCAGCGTCATAGATATCTCGGGGATCGAAAGCCATGTGATGTCTCCACTCTCAAATATCAATAGGTTACGAGACATACTTAAAGTAAAGCTACCTTCCGATCAACCTTAATTTAATCTATTTATCCAATTTATTCATAAAGTTAGACTGTGTTCATAATAAATCACTTCAACTTAATGCTTTCGGCGTAATGTCCCCACCAAGCTGGGCTCCCGCAGCCAAAGCCCGGCCCCCGAGAAACACCATCGTCACCTCCACCACAGCACGCTCTACTGATGCCGCTCTTGCCGCGGGCGAAAGCTCCAGCGCCACCATGCCAAACCCAAACACCACCGCCACCGCCGCCTCTGACGCAGCGCGATAATCCATATCAGGCAGGTTGCGATAAGCCGACACAGCCCGGGCGTCCTCTTCTAGCTCCTCACGAAAGAGCTGGATCTCGCGGTGAATACGGCGTCGGTAGCGCACCGAATTGCCCATGCGCTGCTGGATTAATAAACGAAACTCCGCTTCATACTCTGATAAATAACGAAAAAAACGCTCAACTAAGTCGCGGACGCCTGCAGATGGGTCGTTCACAATCAATTCCTTACGACCCTGGCGCATCACCTCGCGCAGACGAAAACAGGCGAGATCCGTTAACGCCAGCCCCAAGCCATCCATATCCGGAAAATGGTTATACAGGGACGGCGGCGCCAAACCCGCTTCACGGGCAACCTCACGCAAACCTAATCCATCTACGCCCCTCCCTCCCGCCAACAAGCGCAGCGCAGCATCAAGAATGCGCTGTCGAGTTTCCGCCTTACGCTGAGCACGCGTTACCGTCATGACACCACCAAACATACAGTTGTAAGTTGCAATACTATACTCACAGACAGACCACCTTGCCATCCGCCAATGTATAAATGTTAAAAACCGGAGATTCTTGACAATAGGCTAAAGAATGTCGTAAATTTCAACTCACACTTGTTAGCCATTAATGGCAAGTGGCTAGCGCTGCACCATCATAACGATGCAACGGCCAAAGATTGCGTTACAGTAATAGCCTGCAGCATCGCGACTCACAATAAACGGGAATGCCTCCGCCGCTGGCGAGGCGCTTCAAAACGGAAGTTAAAAAGAGGTCGTCCATGAATTACTTTGTCACTGGTGCCACCGGCTTTATCGGCAGATTCCTTATCACCCGCCTGCTCGCGCGCCCTGAATCACGTATTTTCGCCCTGATCAGACCTGGCTCCGAATACAAGCTCGACGCGATGCGTAAACGCCTCAATGTCGAGGAAGACCGCCTAATTGCTATTAATGGCGATCTCACCAAAAAGCTTCTCGGCATCAGCAAACGTGACCGAGACGACCTGAAAGGCAACATTCAGCATTTCTTCCACCTCGCGGCGATATACGACCTAGAAGCCGATGAGAACCAACAGCGCTACACCAATATCGAAGGCACGCGACACGCGCTAAAGCTCGCCGGCGAATTAAGCGCCGACTGCTTCCATCACGTCAGCTCCATCGCCGCCGCCGGCTTATTCGACGGCACCTTTTACGAAGACATGTTCGAAGAAGCTGGCGAGCTGGCAAACGCTTACCTACAAACAAAACATGAGTCTGAGGCGCTGGTACGCAAAGAAAGCCCTGTTCCCTTTCGCGTCTACCGCCCATCAATGGTGGTAGGTGATGCCGAAAGTGGTGAGATGGACAAGGTAGATGGCCCTTATTATTTCTTTAAGCTGTTACAAAAGCTTGGCGACTTGCTGCCACCTTGGATTCCGCTGATCGGCATAGACGGTGGCCACTTCAACATCGTGCCGGTTAATTTTGTTGCGGACGCACTCGACCATATTGCGCACCTGCCCGACCGAGACGGTGAATGCTTCCATCTAACCGCTGACAAACACTATGGCGTTGGCGAAGTAATGAATATTTTTGCCGCCGTAGCAGACGCACCGAAAATGCCAGTGCGGCTCGACACGGCGCTCTTTAACGCCGTTCCGAGCATGTTAAAAAAAGGCGTGTCCAATCTCACTCCTGCGCGCTTTTTACTCAGCCAAGCGCTTGATGGTCTGGATATCCCAGAGGGCGCACTGCGCTTTCTAACGTACCCAACGCAGTTTGATAATTCTCATGCGAAAGCAGCACTCGAAGGTTCTGGCATTGAAGCCCCAGACTTGGAGTCTTACGCGCAAATTCTATGGGACTACTGGGCCAACCACCTGGACCCTGAGCGCGATGAGCGCGAAGACGAAGATGAGCCATCGCAAACGTTAGAAAATAGCGTCACAGGCAAGATCGTGCTCATCACCGGCGCCACTTCAGGCATCGGTAAAGCCGCCGCAATCAAACTCGCGCGCGCTGGCGCAACCGTACTCGCTGTTGCGAGAACCAAAGAAAAGCTGGAGCAAACACTGCACGAAATTGAGCAGCTCGGCGGTAAGGCGCAAGCCTATAGCTGCGACGTCTCTCATCTTGACGATGTTGATCGCTTGGTCGAACAGGTGCTCGCAGATCATGGCCGAATCGACGTACTGGTGAACAATGCTGGCCGCTCGATTCGTCGTTCGGTTATGCACACCTTTGATCGCTTCCACGATTTTGAACGCACCATGCAGTTAAACTACTTCGGGGCACTGCGATTGATCATGGGCTTCTTGCCCGCAATGGCCGAAAACGCCGATGGGCATATCATCAATATTTCGTCTATTGGTGTGCTCACCAACGCGCCACGATTCTCTGCGTATGTTGCATCAAAAGCAGCGCTCGACGCCTTCACTCGTTGCGCGTCCTCCGAACTAGCCCATCAAGGCGTACGCTTCACCACCATCAACATGCCACTGGTGCGCACGCCGATGATTGCACCAACAAAGATCTATAATCACGTGCCAACCATTAGCCCCACTCAGGCTGCAGATATGATCTGCGATGCTATCGTACGTCGCCCCAAACGCGTTGCCACCAGCCTCGGTATCGTCGGGCAGGTAATGCACTTCTTAACCCCAAAGATTACTGAAACCATTATGAATACCGGCTACAAGATCTTCGCAGATTCCTCCGCCGCACTGGGTGGGCAGGAAAAAACACCGAAGAAAATTAGCCGTGAACAAGCGGCGTTTTCACGCCTATTTAAGGGCATTCACTGGTAAGCCCTGTTCTGCGGGAGCCTTTAGAGGCTCCCGCAGTCTTTCTCCCACGTCTCCGGCTTCGCCCCGCTCCATATCCCCCTAACGCCTAATGCTATGCCCTAGGCGCCAACGCTACATCCGCAACGCAAATTCGCGCTATGCTGTCAGCACTTTACGCATGCATAACCACACGTCGATAACAGCGCATGCCTCGGAGAATGTCATGTCCCGCACGACCGGATTGAAAAACGTTAAGTTCGCACCACACGCCAAACGCATGGCTCTCGCCCTTGGCTGGCGACTGCGCGCAACGGTGACGCCAAATCTCGCACTCGAGCAACGCGTAAAGAACAAAACAATTCTGATTACCGGCGCAAGCTCCGGCATAGGGGCGCAAAGCGCTCGACGACTGGCCGCTGCAGGCGCACGTGTCGTAGTGACAGCCCGCTCACTCGACAAGCTCAATGACTTAGTCCAAGACATCAATGCCCATGGCGGTGAAGCAATCGCGTTGCGTTGCGATATTTCTGATCTGGATGATTGCGACCGCCTGAGCAATCAGCTTATTGCCCAAGCAATTCACATCGATATTTTAATCAACAATGCTGGACGCTCCATCCGTCGCTCCGCCGTAAACTCGACAGATAGATTCCATGATTATCAGCGCACCATGCAGCTTAATTACTTCGGCGCTATCCGCATCGCGTTAAACTTGATCCCATCGATGATTCGTCAAGGCGGCGGGCACATCATCAATATCTCAACCCTTGGCGTGCAAACGGGTGTACCAAGATTCAGCGCTTACCTCGGTTCGAAGTTCGCGCTAGAAGGCTGGACGATGGCAGTGCAAAACGAGTTATCCCATCACGGCATCGACTTCTCCATTATCAACTACCCCTTGGTTCGCACCCCAATGATCGCCCCCACCAAGGCTTACGATCACGCGCCAGCGTTATCCCAAGAGGCAGCGGTCGCATGGATGTGTGACGCGATCATTCGCCGCCCTAAACGCTTAGTTCCGGCATCCGGGGTCGTCGCTCAAGCTCTGTATCAGCTGCTGCCCAAAACCACTGAAATGGCCGTCAACATTGCCTATCAATTGGTTCCCGAAACCTTCGCCAAAATCACCGTACTTGACGATGAGCGCCGCGCTCGCCAGCGCATACCCGGCAAACAAACCTGAATCACGCGTATTCTCAAGACGAAAAGCCCGTCGATAATGGCAGAGGCGAACGGACGGGCAGCACTTATCCAGTCCACTCCCAAAAGCACGACGCATAACCCTCGCCGCCCACCTCCTAACTAAAGGCAACGCCCTAAAACCACGCCTGTCCGCCACTTTTAGGTCTTTGTCAGACAGCGCTTTGTGATACACCTCACAACTGCATACTCTCGTTAATCTAAATGGTATCTTTATCCAGTCTATGACGTGCGCACGCGGAACTACCCCGTTTAAAGGCGTCAAAGGCTCTCTGGCAAGGCTGCCGCGCAAAGCGCGCTATTCAGTCAAACAGATGTGCAGCAAAGGAAGGCACCGTGGCGACAGGTTTTAGAGAAAAACTCGGCAATGTCGGTCGTAACGTCAGCGACGGCCTTAGCCCCTATTTGCCAGAATACTTCCCTGTTGCATGGAAGCTAGGGCTATCTATCTCTGCCATGATTGTTGTCGGCATGGCGGTACTCGGCAGCGTCATCCTAAACAGTCAACTCGAGCGCATGCAGGCCCAGGCCGACAAATTCGGCGCGACGATCGCTACGCAACTTGCCGACACCGTACGCGAACCGCTCCTCGCCGAAGATCAGTTTAATCTCAAAATTCTACTCAGCAATTTGGTGCGCAGTGACACCCTGCGCGGCGCCGCAATTTTTGACCGCGACGGACAACTCGCTCACCTTGCCGGCGAATCCCCCGAACGAGTCCTTATTACCAGTGACAGCAAAAAAATGCGCTGGAACGGCTCTGACGGCCCACTCAGCACCTATTATGTGCCCATTCAGGTACAGGAGATGACCGCTGGCTATGCGGCCGTCACACTATCGGGCAAAGGTATTCGCGACGCGCTAACGCAGGCGCGAGAAACCATTTTCACCGCGACCCTCATCATGGGCTGCATTGCCATTATCGTGGCCTTCTTTGTTAGCCGCCGCCTCTCTCGTCCGATTCATAACCTACTCAGCGCAGCCAGCGCCATGAGTTCTGGCGACTTGAATTACCAAATAGACGAACGCCGCAACGACGAAATTGGCAAACTGATTACGGCTTACAACAGCATGGCGCGCGGGCTGTTAGAAAAAGGCCAGGTGGAAAAAGTACTGTCTCGCTTTGTCAGCCCGTCCGTCGCTCGAAATATGATGTCCGACCTCGATCAAATTTCTCTCGGCGGCAGAGAAGTTCAGGGCAGCGTTATTTTTGCCGACATCGTCGGCTTTACACGCTTATCAGAAAACATGGCGCCCGATGCCGTGGCTGAATTACTCAACGGGTACTTTGACGCCATCAGTATTGCCGCAACGTTCTATCGCGGCACCATCGATAAATATATGGGCGACTGCGCAATGATTGTGTTTGGCGTCCCTGAAGAAGATTCCGAGCATTTATTTCATAGCATCTCGTGCGGCGTCATGATTCAACGTCTTATTCGGCGCCTCAATCTATATCGCGCCAGCAGAGGTCTCACCACCGTTGAGTTTCGCATTGGCATCAATGCTGGCAGCATGCTTGCCGGCAACTTAGGCTCACGAGATCGCATGCAATATACCGTCGTAGGCGATGCCGTAAACTTAGCCTCTCGACTATCCAATATGGCTAACGCAGGCGATGTGATGCTGCCGGAAGCTCTCGTTCTGCATGCCAATATTCGCTCACGCATACGCGCCCGCCAATCCGGCGCAATGCGTGTTCGAGGAAAATCCGAACCGTTAATGACCTACATTGTCGAAGGTTTGCACGCACATTCCGAAGTATTAATGGAACAACGGATCGCCCAGTTCCTAGACGAGCTTATGGAAGAACCCTTACGCCTTAAAAATGCGTAAGCAATAATAGAGGCTTAACTACAGCCCGCATCACTCATAAAAATTCACTAAAATAGCATCGAGAATAAAAAAATAATGCGGAAAGTTACGTTTAGTTTCCTTCTAATTTTTATGTTTCTGAGCGGCTGCGCTCGGCTAACACTCATGACTTCCAGCGACATTACAACCAACTTCGCTCAGGCGCGCGAATCCGAAAACTTCAATCTAGCTTGGTATTACCTTAACAATATCAAAGAGTCCAATGCCGAGTACGAGCACATCACCAATCAACGCGACGCGCTAAGCAAACAAACAGAAGCGTTTGAAGACACCAGCATTTCTCATGCACAGAAACTCGCTAGCGCAGGACGGTGGCAAGAAGCATTCGAGACATTAGCCGCGGCGCAACAAAAGTGGCGCAACAGCGAAAAACTGAATGCTGCAGAACAGGGACTACGAACTCGGGAAACGTTACTTTTTAATCGTTTGCGCACCAACCTTCTTGTCGATGAGGCGCGCTGGCTTACAGCTGAACAAAATACTCTCACCGAAATAGGCACATTAGAACGAGAAGACGCTCTCGCACTTACCGCCGCGCTAAATGAGCGAAAATCTGCGTTAATTATTACGTTAAATGAACTGGGCGAATCGTTTGCAAAAAGTGAAGACTGGGTAAGAACTCGTGATCTACTCAGCGCATCACGCGCGCTGTCCGGCAACGCAGAAATACCGGCGTCTCTTGCTACCGCACAACGCCACCTAGCCAACGAACAGAATCGGCATAAGCGAGTACAAGAAAAGCAGATTCAGAACAAAGCTCTATCGCTGCTCGACAACTACGAAACCAGCCTCTCTTTAGCAGATCTATTAAATGCGCGAGAATACATAAGCCAAAATAATCGCTCTGGCCAACTAGACCAGCACGCTGCGCGCCTAGAAGCGATCTGCCAGAAACGCTTCAACCAAGGCCTCAACGATGGCGACGCCCTTTATACCCAGGGCCGATACCAGGAAGCCCTGCAAGCATGGCAGAACATTCGTGATATATATCCAGGCGACGCCGAACTTGATAAAAAAATGGAGAGAGCTACTCGCGTCATCAGCAACCTTAAAGCCCTATCGAGCTAACACTCACTCTTCGATATTAGATCGCATAAAAAAACCGGCAACAGCCGGTTTTTTTATGCGATCTATCATTCTACTGCCTACATAAAATACCAAGCCGCGGCACCCGCCAGCGCGAGCACAACAATAACAACAAATGCAGTCGCTACTCCTGACCCACCACCGGACGACGCCACAACGGTCGGCGAAGGCGTTGGCTGAGGACGCGCCTTAGGACTCGGCGGCGCCACAGCTGGCTTGCCCGCAGACCCAGCAGCCGTCACCGCTGGACGAAACTGGGTGCTATCAACATCAGCCGCGGCTTGAACGACAGGCTCTGGCGCCTCCACCTGAAACACCAACGTATCGAACCGAATTTCATCTCCTGATGAAACAACCGAGTCGTCAACTTTTTTGCGATTCACATAGGTACCGTTTGAAGAACCAAGATCTTTAACGTGTAGCTTACCGCTCTGAAAGTACAACTCAGCATGTTGCCGCGAAACATGGGTACCTGGAATGATAATGTCGCAATTTTGAGAGCGTCCCAGAACAGCGCGTCCAGAGGCAGGAATGGCAAAAGTTTGCCCAGCCACATTGCCGGTTTTCGCCCTGAGCAACCATCCCGTTGGCACACCGCCAACGCCTTTCGCCGAGTTCAGGCCCTGCAACGCAGGAGTCATTGCCGTCGCTTCATCTGCGGCAGGCTTAACCTGAAGCTGCTCCTTGGGATCAACGAGTTTTACCTCAGAGCGATGAATGCTAATCACGTCATTGGCCCGCAACTGCGTTCTCGCTTTGATCTGCTTGCCATTGACGAAAGTACCGTTAATGCTGCCGGCATCCGTCAGGAAAACACGATCATCGTCCTCTACCCGCAATTCCGCGTGAAAACCGCTAATTCCCTCTTCATCGATGACAATGTCGTTCGATTTATCACGACCAATCGAATAGCGAGAATCCACCAGCCAAATGGCCGCCTTTTTTAGATCCTTAAATTGCAACTTCAACATGACGCCAATTACTCCCTCTGGACGCCTGCCGTATCAGGCAGAGTTCGTCACAACACCCTAAGGCCCCAAAACTCAAATTCTCAATATAAGAGACAAATTGCGAGATGTGAACCCGTCTTATCTCGCCACAGCAAATAACAGCACCCAAACTATCATTCGCCAATCAATGCCGCATCTTCTTCCTCGGCACGATCCTGCTGCTCATAATGCTTATCGTGATATTCCTGCAAATCTTCAGGGACCGCCTCTCGACCACGGAAAAGGTTCTCGACCTTCGCGGGCAATGGCCTCTTAACGATACGCTCCAAGTCACCGCGCTTATTCACTTCAAACTGTAGCGCCGTAATACCCAGATAGTTTTTCCGAGTCATTTCAACAAGACGCTTATTGTCCGCCAGAATAGTGGGGCGCAAAAACACCATTAAGTTTTGCTTAGAGCGGGATTTTTTAGTCGAGCGAAACAAAACGCCAAGAATAGGGATGTCGCCAAGCAAAGGCACCTTACTCACTGAATCTCGGATGTCATCACGAATCAATCCACCCAAAACAATCGTTTCCCCATCATCAGCAAGAACTGTCGTTTGGATTTTCCGTTTTGTTGTCACGATATCAACAGGCTGTGTCGTGCTACTGGTAATCGTGTCTTTAACGCTAGAGGTTTCCTGTTCCAGTTCAAGACGAATCGATGAATGGCCTGCAAGATGTGGCGTCACTTTTAAGGTAAGGCCAACGTCTTCCCGTTGAATCGTTGTAAATGGATTCGAAACACCCGCGCCCGTACTTGTACTTTGGCCTGTCACAAACGGAACATTTTCACCCACAATAATCGACGCTTCTTGATTGTCTAGCGTCAAGATACTCGGTGTAGAGAGCAGGTTCGCCGCAGTCGTCGAGGCCAACGCCTGCATAATGACGCCCCACTTAAGATCACCATTAGCATCCGTCTCACCGCCACCGATGGTAATACCATCACCAAGACCGCCTGTTGCAGAGGGGTCATTAGCCAGAATTGCGTTGAGGATGCCGTTCACGCTAACACCAACGTTGCTAAAGTTAACGCCCGCTACACCATCCTTCTCATTACCGGTCGCATACTGAAAGCCGAGCTGATTGCCATTATCACCTGTAATTTCAACGATCGCCGCCTCGATCAGGATTTGTGCGCGCCGAACGTCGAGCTGACTGATAACAGACTTAATTTCCGTCATCTGTGCAGGCTCTGCTCTAATGACCAAAGCGTTGAGAGACTCATCTGCTTGAATCGACACCTTGCCGCCGGTCGCCGTTGCTCCCTTCTCTCCGGACTTACTTTCCGTCGCCCCATCAGTAAACGTTTTCAACAGCTCAGACATCATCTTCGCGTCCGCATGTGACAAGCGCACAACTTGAACCGAACCCGTCTGATTCTGCGGCACATCAAGTTCTTGTATTAAAGAACTAATCCGGTCACGCGCATCACGGTCGCCACGAATAATAAGCCGATTCGTTCGTTCGTCCGCCACGAGCGTCACACTAGAGGGCTGGTCTTTTCGGCGCCCGCCTTTCTCAGGCGTCAGCGTTTCCAGCAACTTAACCAAGTCACCAACCCAAGCATGTTCGAGCTGCACCACTTCCACTTCACGATTCTCTGCATTATCGAGGTGAGAAATGATGGCCTCTATACGGCGAATGTTATCCGTATGATCGCTGATGATAAGTGCATTCGCAGAGCTCACGGCCGCCAGATGACCATACTGCGGAACCAGTGGACGCAACACCGGAACTAGCTCATCCACCGGCGTATTTTCAATAGGAATCACGCGTGTAATGAGCTCTTCACCATTCGCGCTTTTTGACTGGACAAGCGGCAAATTACTTTGCTTTGCCACCGTATTATTGACGATTTTAACGACATTGCCAGACTGCACTGCAGCGTAACCATGCACCTGTAGCACCGACAGGAACAGCTCATAAACTTCGTCAGAACTGAGCGCCTTTTTCGAAATCACCGTGACGTCGCGTGAACGTACTCGCGGATCAATAACGAAGTTCTTCCCCGTCATTTCGGCAACTTGACTAATAAACGCTTGAATGTCCGCATTGCGAATATTCACAGTCCACGTTTTCCCGTCCGCTGAAGGCGTCATCGGCTGGTCTGCCGCAACAGAAACGCTCGCCAGCATTAATGCCACGGCGAGTACTATTGCTTGTCTTATTTGTCTTATATTCATTCGCCACATTCCCTAAGGCGGATAATTAACGGTAAACCGCTGCGCACCACGTTGCACAACAATAGAAGCAGCTCCCGTATTACGGAACTCCTGCAACGCCGCGATATCCGCTTCTTCATTACCTACATCATGACCATTGACCGACACTAACACATCACCGCTGCGCAGACCGACCACCTGCAACACCTGCGCCGGAGCGCTTGATCCAATTGCATAACCACCACTATCAGACGGCGTTAACCCAAGTCGACTGATAATCATATTTCGTTGCTCAACCAGATCCTCTCCCCCATCTTCGGACTGATTGGAGAGGCGATCTTGTGACGCACTCGAAGTACGCAGAGAGGAGGATTCAGAGACTTGCGCCACCTCTCCACTCAACTCAATTTCTTTCATCCGCAGCGCTTCACGCTGTCCCATGCGCAAGAGAATAACGCGATCGCCGTAAATTTCTTCCAACGTCGCGTTTCCCGGCACCTTATCGCCTGGGTGATAAAGATCGCCATCCTTACCTTGCTCGGAGATAATCGCACTACCAAGCCCTGCCTCGACGTTCTCAAATACACCCAGCAATTCAAGGCGCAAGCGCGTCTCAGGCGCCTCAGCAACAAGAGCCTGCTCGACGGCCAGCGGCCCAAACAGCTCCCAGCTACGAACATGTTCTTCACTACGCTGCATGCTTGTTGCTGAATCAGCAGAATCTGTCGAGGCCTGCAAAACGACCATGTTTCTATCCAACGCAACAGGATCTGTCGGACCAGACACAAACAACCAAAAAGTACTCGCCAGCATCCAGGCCAGCCAGACCAGCAACACCAGCATCAACGCACTACGGATGCGCTGCTGCCATGGCTCGCTGAGTTGAAACTGTTTTGCTGTTGCCATCGCTGCTCGAAATCCCACCCAATAACGTTCTATTTATTATTCCGGCCAAAGCGGCAGGCTCGTCTCGAAGACTACATCATCAGCGCTACCGCCCTGTGACAGCCCAAGACGCACTGCCCAAGCTCTGTATACCGTCAGCGCGCCAATATTATTATCAATTTTGGCCGTCGCCATCATCGTACTCGCGTCATCTTCAATGACGACTTCCGGCCCAAGCGGCTGCTGCTTAATAACGCCGCGCAAAGGGGGAACAACAACGGCGTCATCCCGACGCCACTTAGCATCCCCACCAGTGTAGGCGAGGCTACCGCTAGCGTCTGTTATGTGTTTGTCGCGAAAGGTAAACGACACACTCTTGGCGAGAATCGTTCCCCCAAGCTGCAAGTCTGGCTGAAATTGTCTAAGCATTGGCGCAGAAAGTGACACATCCAGCTCTCGCACCAGTAGCGCCTCCGCCGACGCAGCGGCCCAGCCACTAGACGGCACGGCCCCCAGCGTTCTAAACGCAACGCCCGGATAACCCTCGCGCCAATCGAGCTGCCACGACAGCGTGCCGGACAACTGCTTCCACGCCAATGACGCCTTCCCATTCCATACACTGCCCTGCGCCGCGCTGAACTGCAGCGGCTGCCCGGCAAGATGGACAGGCGGCAGTGACCCAACCAGCAACGCAGCTGGAAGGGTGCAAACAAGAAAAACCACCAGACTAATCAGGAAGGTGCTGATTAGCCATCGCTTAGCTAGCATCTAGGCCTTTAAAACGGGATGTCGTCGTCAAAGTCATCCGCAGCCGGTGCTGGCGCCGAGTAACCGCTGCTTTGCCCCTGATTTTGAGCTGGCGCTGAAGCACTCGCGCCTTGATCTCGACCTCGATCGTAGCCCCCACCTGAACCAGAGCTAGCATCACCACGACCGTCTAGCATCTGCATCTGATCCGCAACAATTTCGGTGCTATAACGGTCCTGTCCGTCTTGGCCCTGCCACTTACGCGTACGCAGGCTGCCCTCAACATAAACCTTGCTGCCTTTTTTAAGGTACTCGCCGGCGATCTCGCCCAGCTTGTTAAAAAAGACCACTCTGTGCCATTCGGTACGCTCTTGCATCTGTCCGGAATTCTTATCCTTCCAGCTCTCACTCGTCGCCAAACGAATGTTCGTTACCGCGCCACCGCTGGGCATAAATTTCGTTTCCGGATCAGCCCCAAGATTACCAATCAGAATTACTTTATTGACACCACGCGCCATGCCTATCACTCCGTTGTTACGTTCCATCGGGCGGCCATTGTGGCAGGTTTATTCAACCCGCGCGACGCCTCCCAGCGTTTGTTTTAGTCGGTCTTCGTCCATTAAAGCAGGGTCTAGCTTGATTATTGCGATGTGATCCTCCGCGACGATTAAGCCCTCTACAACCCCCTCTAGGGCCAGCACGCCTTCCAGCCAGCGATCTGCGACGGGGCCCGTTTCTGTCAGCACTAACACTCGGCTTTCCAGCCGCCGCAGCTCACGAAACGAGCAGGCGACAATCGCCCAGATAACAAGCAAGCCTGCGCACACCCAAAAAGCGCCACGCGGACCGCTATAGCCAAGCATAAAACCACCCAGCTGGCCGCCGATAAACACGCCCATAAACTGACTGGTGGAATACACCCCCATTGCCGCACCACGCGTTCCCGCAGGAACTGCCCGCCCCACCAACGAGGGCAGTAACGCCTCGAGCAAATTAAACGCCGTGAAAAACGCCAGTAGCGCCACGACATACCACCACAACTGGCCCGGTGCAGCAGCCAACATGACCTCTGCCAGTATCAGCAACGCTATGCCCGCCACCATTACCGGCCGAACAGCGCGCCGCTCAGCATAAATAATCAACGGCACCATTAACGCCACGCCACCGACCATAACACCGAGATACAACATGCTATGAGATGGCAGAGCAAGGCCTGCAGTCTCTTTAAGCACTAAAGGCAGCACGACAAAGGTCGCCGTCATAACCAGATGAAGAGAGAAAATACTCATGTTGAGGCGACTTAAATCAGGATGAATCAATAGCCGCCGCAAGCTCAAAGGAGATCGCATAGCCGCTCGGGAGTGCCTCGCTCGAACAGCCGGCACCCATCGCAACGTCACCCCAAAAGCGACCACTCCCATCACCGTCGTTGTCCAAAACAGCCCTGACAAACCCAGTGACTTCGCCATCAGCGGACCTAAAATAAGCGCCAACACGAAAGTGCCACCAACCGACATCCCTATCAGCGCCATGGCCCTCGTACGCCGCGTGTCGGACACCGAGTCACTGATAAGCGCCATCACAACACTAGCGATGGCCCCTGCTCCCTGCAGGGCGCGCCCCAGAATCACGCCATAAATGTGATCCGACAACGCAGCCACCGCGCCGCCGGCAATAAAGAACACCAGCCCCACCAAGATGAGGGGACGACGACCAAATCTATCCGACAGCATACCAAACGGAATTTGCAACAATGCCTGCATCAGCCCGTAAGCGCCGATGGCCGTACCTATAAGAAAGGGGGTCGATCCAGCGAGCGTGTCGCCGTACAACGTAAAGACCGGGAGTAGCAAGAAAAGGCCGAACATCCGCAGGGCGAAAACGGAGGAAAGCGCCGCGGTAATCCGAAATTCTGCCTTATGCAGCGATGCGGCGGGTGATGTACTACTCATTTCGAGACCCGTAACGAGGAAAGCGGGCCAGTGTAGCAGAATACCTCGACAACGCCCGCCCCTATTGATGTATGCTCTGGCCTCGGCAAATTGAACCAGCACTGAACTGGTGATAAATTCCCATATATTCAGTGTTTTTTCGTAGCGCTTAGCTTAGATTGGGACTGCACTGGCACTGATCTCGCACTGAGACGGCGCCCCAAATGGAAGGCCAGATGACTATATTCAACAAACAACAACAAGTTTTCGTCGTCGGGGGGCAACACCTCCAAAACTCATTGCTCGCTGAATTTCTAGGCAAGCAGAATGTGCCTGCTACTGCAGTAAAACTCCCAGAAGAAGCGGAGCTCGGCCAGCTCGCTGACTGCGAACAATCATTGTTTCTCATTGACTTTAATACTGTCGACATCAACGCCATCATCACCTACCTAATGGATGCCGACCAACGTGTCGATGGCGATTTATTGATCGGCGTATTCAATGTAGACCTAGAAGATTCGCTGTCCCGTCTTGCCGGCTTGCCGATGGTCAATGGCGGCTTCCTGCATGACTGCCCACAAGAACAACTTCTGAAAGGCGTTCGCGCGATGTTCGAAAGCGAGCTATGGCTGCCGCGCAAGGTTCTACAGCAATATCTCATGAAATCCCGCGGTTTCAATAAGACCTTTGCCCGCAGCGAAGTCACGCTGACGGATCGTGAAGTTGAAGTGCTTAAGGTCCTAGCTACCGGCGCAAAAAACTCTGAAATTGCCAAAACGTTAAGCCTTAGCCCGCACACGATCAAAACGCACATCTATAATATTTTTAAGAAAATTAACGCCTCCAACCGTTTGCAAGCCGTCAACTGGGCACAAGAAAACCTCTAACCGCCAGTGACAACCCAATAAAAAGGCCGGTTACTCCGGCCTTTTTATTGGGTGCTGCTTCGCTGCGACAATCCGCGAAACATTCGCAACGATAGTCCCGTCTCAATCTTTGCCGTATACTACGCTGTTCATTTAGACAGTACTCTCTTGGCGAAGATGCATGGATACGATTCTGGTACGGGGTGCTCGCACCCATAATCTCAAAAACATCGACATTGATATACCGCGAGATAAGCTCGTGGTCATCACGGGGCTTTCCGGCTCCGGAAAGTCATCGCTCGCATTCGATACACTTTATGCGGAAGGCCAGCGCCGCTACGTTGAGTCACTCTCTACCTACGCCCGACAGTTCTTATCGATGATGGAAAAGCCCGATGTCGATCACATCGAGGGCCTAAGCCCGGCTATTTCGATTGAGCAGAAATCTACCAGCCATAACCCGCGCTCGACCGTCGGCACAATTACCGAAATTTATGACTACTTACGGCTGCTATACGCCCGAGCTGGCGAACCACGCTGCCCCACGCATGACGCCCCACTAGCCGCGCAAACCATTAGCCAAATGGTCGACCAAGTTCTCGCCTTACCAGAAGGCGAAAAGCTGATGCTGCTGGCGCCGGTTGTGCGCGAAAAAAAAGGCGAGCATCTAGCCCTGTTCGATGAATTAAGGGCGCGCGGTTTTATTAGGGCACGCATTAACGGCAGAGTGCATGAGCTCGACGACACTCCTGAGCTGGACAAGAAAAAGAAACACACCATCGAAGTCGTTGTCGATCGATTTAAGGTCCGCGCCGATTTGCAAAATAGATTAGCAGAGTCCTTTGAGACTGCCTTAAACCTAGCCGACGACATTGCCATCATTGCGCCAATGGACGGAAGCGGCAGTGAAACTATTTTCTCTGCTCGTTTCGCCTGCCCGCATTGCGGCTACTCCATTCCAGAGCTTGAACCAAGACTATTCTCCTTCAACAATCCTGCAGGCGCTTGCCCAAGCTGTGACGGACTTGGTGTAAAACAGTTTTTCGATGAAGACAAAGTCATCGTATCCACCACCCTTTCTTTATCAGAGGGTGCTATCCGCGGCTGGGACCGACGCAACGTTTATTACTTCCAAATGCTCACGTCGCTTTCCGAGCAGCTCGATTTCGACATGGACCAGCCATTTGAAGCGCTCAACACAAAAGCACAGCACAACATCCTCTACGGAACCGGCAAAGATATCGTTGAGTTTAGATATCTCAACGACCGCGGCGACATCGTTAAACGCAACCATCCGTTTGAAGGCATTATCCCCAACATGGAACGTCGCTACCGGGAAACCGAGTCAGACGCTGTTCGCGAAGATCTTTCAAACTACCTCAGCACGTCGTCTTGCCCTGGGTGCAAAGGGTCTCGTTTACGCGAATCTGCAAGGCATGTGTATATAGACGAAGTCACATTACCCGAAATTGTGAGAATGCCCGTAGGTAAAGCCTGCGACTATTACGGCACCCTTAAGTTAAAAGGGCATCGTGGCACCGTCGCGGACAAAATTCTCAAGGAGATTCGAGAACGCCTTCAGTTTCTCGTCAACGTCGGCCTCGACTACCTATCACTAGAACGCAATGCCGACACTCTATCGGGAGGGGAGGCCCAGCGCATTAGGCTGGCTTCACAAATAGGCGCTGGTCTCGTTGGCGTGATGTACGTTTTAGACGAGCCCTCTATTGGTTTGCATCAACGTGACAACGAGCGTTTATTGGCTACGCTGACGCGGCTACGCGACTTAGGCAACACTGTGATTGTGGTGGAGCACGACGAAGACGCAATCCGCATGGCCGACCATGTTATTGATATCGGCCCAGGCGCTGGCGTACATGGCGGAGAAATTATTGCCCAAGGCACGGCAGCTGACATTATTAACCAACCGCGCTCAGTCACCGGTGACTACCTATCCGGTCGCCAATCTATAAAAATACCCGCGCAGCGAACGCCCGTCTCGAAAAAATGGCTGACCCTAGAAGGTGCAACGGGCAACAACTTAAAAGATGTTACTTTAAGAATCCCTGTTGGCCTCCTTACATGTGTGACTGGCGTTTCAGGTTCAGGGAAATCGACCCTAATTAACGCAACCCTGTACCCTATTGCAGCAACGCAGCTCAATGGCGCTACCGTATTAAAGGCGTCCGCACACCAAGCAGTAACTGGCATGGATCACTTCGACAAAGTTATCGATATTGATCAAAGCCCAATCGGTCGAACCCCGCGCTCTAACCCTGCGACCTATACAGGGCTATTCACCCCGATTCGCGACCTCTTTGCAGCAACGCAAGAAGCACGCGCACGCGGCTACAAAACTGGAAGATTTAGTTTCAACGTAAAAGGCGGCCGCTGCGAAGCATGCCAAGGCGATGGCGTCATCAAAGTAGAAATGCACTTTTTACCCGACGTATATGTCCCATGCGAAGTCTGCGTCGGCAAACGCTACAACCGCGAAACACTTGAGGTTTTATACAAAGGCAAGAATATTTACGAAGTACTCAAGATGACGGTTGAAGATTCACGCGAATTTTTTGATGCTGTCCCCGCTCTCGCGCGAAAACTACAGACATTGATTGATGTCGGCCTCAGCTACATTACGCTTGGCCAGGCAGCTACCACCTTGTCTGGAGGCGAGGCGCAGCGCGTAAAGCTGGCCCGCGAACTATCAAAACGCGATACCGGCAGGACGCTATACATTCTCGACGAACCGACGACAGGCCTGCACTTCCACGACATACAGCAGTTACTAACCGTGCTATTTAGACTGCGGGACCACGGCAACACCATCGTTGTGATTGAGCACAACCTTGATGTTGTCAAAACAGCCGACTGGATTATTGACCTAGGTCCAGAAGGCGGTGACGGCGGCGGAAACATAATCGCCGAAGGTACACCGGAGACCGTGGCGTTAGTTGAAGGGAGTCATACGGCTAGATTCTTAAAGCCTATGCTTCAATAGCAACACAAAGAACGCTTGCAGGAGGGGCGCCCCCTCCTCAAAGGTTTGTAAATTGCCGAAAACCTGACAAGCACAAAAAAGCCGAGCAATAAGCTCGGCTTTTTTGTGCTGCTTATATCGACACTATTCAGCGTCGGCAGGAGCCGCTGCTGCTGCGCGATCAACCAACTCGACATAAGCCATAGGAGCTTTATCGCCAGTCCGGAAACCGTTCTTTAGAACGCGAACGTAGCCACCAGGGCGATTCTTCGAGCGTGGACCAATATCAGTAAATAACTTACCAACGATTGCCTCTGATCGAGTGCGCGCGAACGCCAAACGGCGGTTTGCGACTGTATCGTTTTTCGCAAGAGTAATCAGTGGCTCTACAAAACCACGTAGCTCTTTTGCTTTTGGCAAGGTTGTCTTAATTGCTTCGTGCTCAAGCAGCGACACAACCATGTTACGAAACATAGCCTGACGGTGAGCGCTGTTGCGGTTAAATTTACGGCCGCTTTTGCGATGACGCATGGTTCTATTCCTTCGCTTGAGGGCGCCAACAGGCGCCCGCTACACAATCAAATTAACGCAGACGGGTATTCAGGCGATCATCATCGCGCAGACTGGCTGGTGGCCAGCTTTCTAGACGCATGCCTAAGGACAAGCCCTTAGAAGCCAATACATCTTTGATTTCCGTCAGCGACTTCTTGCCCAAATTAGGCGTTTTCAGCAGCTCAACTTCAGTACGCTGAACTAGATCGCCGATATAATAAATATTCTCTGCTTTCAAACAGTTAGCCGAACGAACCGTCAACTCAAGATCATCAACCGGACGCAGAAGAATTGGATCTACTTCTTCGCGCTGTTCCTTTTTCTCAGGCTTGCGCTCTTGCTCAAGATCAACAAACACCGCTATCTGCTGCTGCAAAATCGTTGCGGCGCGGCGAATAGCTTCTTCAGGATCAATGGTGCCGTCAGTCTCAAGATCAATAACCAACTTGTCCAAGTCAGTGCGCTGCTCTACTCGAGCCGCTTCTACAACGTAGGCCACTCGGCGCACAGGGCTAAAGCTCGCATCTAACTGAAGCTTGCCAATACCACGAGTTTCGTCTTCATCAGTATGCCTAGAGTCTGCAGCAACATAGCCTCGGCCTTTCTTGACCGTCAGCTTCATGCGAAGCTCAGTGCTACCGTTGATGGTGCAGATAACGTGATCAGGGTTTACGATTTCAACGCTATGATCACGCTGAATATCGCCTGCCGTCACCGCTCCAGCGCCCTTCTTAACCAGTTCAAGCGTTGCTTCTTCGCGATCTTCCATGCGCAAAGCGACGCCTTTCAAGTTCAAAAGGATGTTAATCACATCTTCCTGCACACCCTCGATAGACGAGTACTCGTGCTGAACACCATCGATTTCCACTTCCGTGATTGCACAACCAGGCATGCTGGATAGCAAAATACGACGCAGAGAGGTGCCCAAGGTATGACCAAAGCCACGCTCTAGCGGCTCCAGAATAACTTTTGCCTGAGTTGGGCTGATAGCATTGACCGCGATCGCACGCGGAGTCAGAAAATCGTTCACAGCGGTCATAGAATTCCCTCGGGCAAGCCTTACTTGGAGTAAAGTTCGACGATCAGGTTCTCATTAATCTCAGACGGCAAATCGGTACGCTCTGGCTGAGACTTGTAAGTTCCTTCAAGCTTTTTATCGTCGACTTCAATCCACGATGCGAATCCACGTTGCTGAGCCAATTCCATTGCACTCTTAACACGCAGCTGGTTTTTTGACTTCTCGCGAACGGAAATAATGTCGCCTAACTGAACTTGATATGACGCGACGTTAACCGAAAGCCCGTTCACGAGGATCGCGCGATGGCTAACTAACTGACGCGCTTCGGAGCGCGTTGCGCCGAAGCCCATACGATAAACAACGTTGTCCAGACGGCTTTCAAGCAACTGCAACAAAATCTCACCAGTTGCACCGCGTGAACGAGATGCTTTCTGGTAATATCCGCGAAACTGCTTTTCAAGAACACCGTACATACGGCGGACTTTTTGCTTCTCACGAAGCTGAACACCGTAGTCGGACAGACGGCCAGGGCGACGGCCAGCCGCAGCTGCTCCCGGAACCTGATCAGCCTTACATTTCGAATCTAAAGGGCGAATACCGCTCTTCAGGAACAGGTCAGTACCTTCTCGACGGGAAAGCCTGCACTTGGGGCCTAGATATCTTGCCATGCTCTATAACTCCCGTTACACGCGACGCTTTTTCGGCGGACGACAGCCGTTATGGGGGATCGGCGTAACATCTTCAATGCTAGTGATTTTATAACCGCAGGCATTGAGTGCACGCACTGATGATTCACGACCTGGGCCAGGACCTTTAACACGAACCTCTAGATTCTTAAGCCCGTAATCCTTCGCCGCGTTTCCAGCATTCTCGGCCGCTACCTGAGCAGCGAACGGGGTGCTTTTACGTGAACCACGAAAGCCTGCACCACCCGAGGTCGCCCAAGACAACACATTGCCTTGGCGATCAGAGATGGTAATGATCGTGTTATTAAAGGACGCGTGTACGTGGGCAATACCATCTGCCACGGTCCTAGTTACTTTTTTCCGACGTGCGCCGCTGTCTTTCTTCGCCATGATACGTGCCTACCTGAAATCAGGACTTATTTGCGAATCGGTTTCCGCGGTCCCTTACGGGTCCGGGCATTAGTCTTAGTACGCTGTCCGCGTACCGGCAAACCGCGACGGTGACGGATGCCCCGGAATGTACCGAGATCCATCAACCGTTTGATATTCATGCTAACTTCCCGGCGCAGGTCACCTTCAACCGCCATCTTTGCGATCTCATTACGCAAAGCGTCGAGTTGTTCTTCGGACAGCTCGCGTACTTTGGTACTTGGCGTAATGCCAGTCGCAACGCACAGCTTCTTCGCTGTAGTGTTGCCAATACCAAAGATATACGTCAGTGAAATCACTGCGTGCTTATTGTCCGGAATGTTTACGCCTGCAATACGGGCCATCCGAAAATCTCCGATTAAAACGATACGTGACAGACTGTCTGCACCAAAGGGCGGCAGATACTAGCGCCTGACACGATGAATTTCAACTAAACTTCTGATACACAACGAAATTGCGTATCAGCCCTGACGCTGCTTATGCCGTGGCTCAGCTGCGCAGATCACCATCACACGCCCATTACGACGAACGACCTTACAATTACGGCATACCTTCTTGACGGAAGCCTGGACTTTCATAGCACTCGCCTCTTCACTTAATTAGCGCACCAAACCGCTTGCGCCGTAACCTTTTAGATTGGCCTTCTTCATCATCTTTTCATACTGAGTCGACATCAGGTGCGCGTTAACTTGCGACCAGAAATCCATCACGACCACAACTACGATAAGCAGCGACGTTCCACCAAGATAAAAAGGCACATTCCAGACTGCCTGCAAACCTACTGGAAGCAGACACACCAACGTCATATATACAGCACCGATAAGTGTTAACCGACCCATCACCGTATCAACATAACGTGCAGTTTGTTCACCTGGACGAATACCCGGGACATATGCGCCGGACTTCTTCAGGTTGTCTGCTACATCCTTTGGGTTGAACACCAACGCCGTGTAGAAGTAGCAGAAAAATACAATACCAAACGTAAACAACAGTACATAAAGAGGCGTACCAGGCTGCAGTGCATCGGTAACACTTTGCATCGCCCGACTAAATGCTGATGAATCCGCGGATGAGCTAAACCAACTACTAATCGACGCAGGAAACAGCAAGATTGAGCTCGCAAAAATTGCAGGAATAACACCGGCCATATTAACCTTAAGAGGCAAATGGCTTTGTTGTGCCGCATAAACACGCTTGCCTTCCTGGCGACGCGCATAATTAACCGTTATGCGCCGCTGACCACGCTCAACCCAAACCACTCCAAAAATCACACCGATCGCTATTGCTAAAACTAGAAGCATAACAATCAAGCTAATTTCGCCTTGGCGAGCCGACTCAAAAAGCTGCACAACTGCGGTCGGTAGACCTGCAACGATACCGGCAAAAATAAGCATCGATATACCGTTACCGATACCACGTTCAGTTATTTGTTCGCCGAGCCACATTAAAAACATCGTGCCCGTAACCAGAGTCGTTATCGCCACAAAATAGTACGACGCTATTTGCATAGCCATGGCTCCCTCAGGAACCAAAGTAACGCCCTGCCCTAGAAGTCCCGCGGCCATACCAAAAGACTGTATAAGCGCCAGACCCAATGTTAAATATCTCGTATATTGCGTAATCTTGCGACGACCTTGCTCGCCTTCTTTACGCAATTGTTCCAAAGAAGGCACTACGGCGGTCATCAGCTGAATGACGATACTCGCAGAGATATACGGCATAATTCCCAGAGCAAAAATACTCATTCGCTCAAGATTGCCGCCGGAAAACATGTTAAACATTCCGAGAATTGTGTCTTCTGTGCCGCTAAACATTTCTGCAAGCCGCTCAGGATGTATTCCCGGAACAGGTATGTGCGAACCCGCGCGGAACACGAGCAGCGCGCCCAGCAAAAAGCCGATGCGGCGCCACAACTCTTTTAATCCGGATGTATCAACATTCGCATTGCCGGAGTTCATTGTTTGTGCGCGGGTTTTCGCCATAACCTGTATTATTCCTCGACCTTGCCGCCAGCCTGCTCAACCGCAGCGCGAGCACCTTTAGTGATCATCAAACCACTAATAGTCACTGCGCGACTAATTTCGCCGCTGAGAACAATCTTCGCTCGGCGCATGTCGTTACGGATAACGTTCGCTGCCTTCAAAGAAGCCAAGTTGATAATGTCGCCGTCAACCTTCGCGAGCTCCGCCAGCCTAACTTCAGCCGTTACAGCTGCCAAACGGGAGGTGAAACCGAATTTAGGCAAACGACGCTGAAGGGGCATTTGGCCGCCTTCAAAGCCTGGCTTAACTGAGCCGCCGCTACGAGACTTTTGGCCTTTAACGCCACGCCCGCCGGTTTTACCTAGTCCGCTACCGATACCGCGACCGCGACGCTTTGCCGCCGGACGGGAACCGCCTGCTGGTTTTAAATCATTGAGACGCATGCTTTATGCTCCCTCTACCTGCAACATGTATGAGACTTTATTAATCATCCCACGCACGGACGCAGTATCTTCAACTTCGACAGTATGGCCGATGCGACGAAGGCCCAAGCCTTTAACGCACGCCTTGTGTGCTTGCAAGCGACCGTTGACGCTCTTGGTCAGGGTTACTTTGATCATATTCGCCGCCATCTTCTACTTCCGGTCGGTTGCGGGATCAACCCGTGATTTCTTCCACTGACTTGCCGCGCTTAGCAGCAATAGATTCCGGCGATGTCATGCTACGCAAACCTTCATAGGTCGCTCGCACTACGTTAACCGGATTCGTGGATCCATAACATTTTGCCAATACGTTTTGCACGCCGGCCACTTCCAGTACCGCACGCATCGCACCACCAGCAATAACACCAGTACCGTCTGACGCAGGCTGCATGTAAACCTTGGAGGCTCCATGACGCGCACGAATTGGGTGCTGAATAGTCGTACCTTTCAGCTCGACCTGAATCATATTGCGACGCGCAGCTTCGAGAGCCTTCTGAATCGCTGCTGGCACTTCTCGCGCCTTGCCTCGACCGAAACCTACCCGACCCTTGCCGTCACCTACTACGGTCAGCGCGGTAAATGCGAAGATTCGGCCGCCTTTAACAACCTTGGCCACCCGGTTCACTTGAACCAGCTTCTCCACCAGACCTTCGTTGGGATCAACTTTCGCCATAACCCGTACCCTTAGAATTCAAGTCCGTTTTCGCGCGCGGCATCAGCCAGCGCCTTAACCCGGCCGTGATAACGAAAGCCGGAACGATCAAATGCTACTTTTTCGACGCCAGCGGCCTTAGCACGCTCAGCAATCAACTTACCTACGGCAGCCGCAGCATCTACATTACCTGTTGCACTACCACGCAAATCTTTTTCCACCGTCGAGGCGGCCGCTAGGATCTGAGCACCACTTGGCGCAATGATCTGTGCGTAGATATGACGCGGAGTACGGTTCACGCAAAGACGGTTTTCGCCCAACTCACGGATCTTAATCCGGGTGCGCTTTGCCCTGCGAGTACGCTGAACTTTTTTGTCTGTCATCGCTTCATTCTCAACGGTTATTTCTTCTTGGCTTCTTTCCGGCGAACCTGCTCGCCGGCGTATCGAACGCCCTTACCTTTGTATGGCTCTGGCGGACGGTATGCACGCACATTGGCTGCAACCTGACCGACCAGCTGCTTATCGACACCCTTAATCAGCACTTCTGTCTGAGTCGGTGTTTCGGCAGTAATTCCCTCTGGAAGCTCATACGCTACCGGGTGAGAAAACCCAAGCGTCAAGTTAAGCACTTTTCCAGCGGCCTGCGCCCGATAACCAACGCCTACAAGCTCCAACTTCTGCTCATAACCCTCTGACACTCCGGTGACCATATTACTCACCAGTGAGCGCATTGTGCCTGCGAGCGCCCAAGCTTTCTGGGACTGCTCACGCGGAAGAACTTTGATGACGCCGTCTTCCTGCGAAAGCTCAACCAACGCATGCACTTCTAACTCTAAACTGCCTTTCGCACCCTTTACGGTAAGCGCCTGGCCGTCGACTTTGATCTCAACGCCCTTAGGCAGTTGTATCGGACTTTTAGCTACTCTAGACATTTTTGCACCCTGCCTTTTATCAGGACACTTCGCAAAGCAGCTCGCCGCCAACTTTGGCTTGGCGTGCTGCGCGATCAGTCATGATGCCCTGGTTGGTGGACACAACCATAATGCCCAGACCACCCTTTACTTTCGGGATAGCGTTAGACGCCTTGTAAATGCGCAGACCAGGGGATGAAACCCGCTTGATATGCTCAATTACTGCCTTCCCTTCGAAATACTTCAATTCGATAGTCAGGGTAGGCTTCTTATCATCACTCACTACGAAAGAGCCAACATAGCCTTCGTCCTGCAAAACCTTGGCAACAGCTGCCTTAGATTTGGACGCTGGCATTGCAACGTTAGTCTTCTTCGCCATTTGAGCGTTACGAATACGGGTAAACATATCCGCTAGGGTATCTTGCATGCTCATGCTGCTATCGCTCCGCTAAACCTTGATTACCAGCTGGCTTTAACCAGACCAGGAACATCACCACGCATTGCTGCTTCACGCAGCTTGTTTCGGCCAAGCCCAAACTTGCGGTATACACCATGCGGACGACCAGTCAAACGACAGCGATTACGCTGACGAGTGCGAGCAGAATCGCGAGGCATCTTTTGCAACTGAATCTGCGCATCCCACTTAGTCTCTGCATCAGCATTAGGATCTTTCATCACTGCGCGCAACGCATCGCGCTTAGCACTGTGACGAGACACAAGCTTCGCTCGCTTCTTTTCCCGCATTATCATTGAGATCTTTGCCATGACTCTCAGCCCTTCATCGGGAAGTTGAAGGCGCGCAACAGCGCCCGTGCCTGGTCGTCAGTTTTAGCTGTGGTCGTGATAGTTATATCAAGACCACGCAACTTATCGACCTTATCAAACTCAATCTCTGGAAATACGATCTGCTCGCTCAACCCCATGGAGTAGTTTCCGCGTCCATCAAAAGACTTGGAACTTAAACCACGGAAGTCGCGGATACGTGGCACAGCCACAGAAACCAGACGCTCCAAAAATTCATACATATGGCTTTGACGCAACGTCACTTTGACGCCAATCGGCCAGCCTTCACGTATCTTAAAACCCGCCACAGAGCGACGTGCTTTGGTTACGACAGGCCGCTGACCGGCAATGCGGGTCATATCAGCGACCGCGCCGTCAATTGCTTTACGATCTTGGGAGGCCTCACCAACACCCATGTTAAGGGTAATTTTGGTTATACGCGGCACTTCCATTACGTTATCCAGGCCTAGCTCTTTTTGGAGCTTAGGTACGATTTCTTTATCGTAAACCTGTTTAAAATTGCTCATGGCTCACTAACCTCAGGCGTCCAGCGCTTCGCCATTAGATTTGAAGAAGCGGACTTTCTTTTCACCCTCAACACGGAAACCAACGCGGTCCGCCTTTTGGGTTTTAGGGTTCCAGATCGCCACATTCGTGTGGTGAATTCCAGATACCTGCTCAACTATACCGCCCTGAACACCACGCTGCGGGTTAGCGCGAACGTGCTTCTTGACAATATTGACACCAGATACAAGTAGACGGCCGTTATCGAGAACTTTCTCAACTTTGCCGCGCTTACCTTTATCTTTGCCTGCGGTTACGATGACTTCGTCATCACGCTTAATCTTTAACATGCCCTTACCCGCCTCTATAAAACTTCAGGTGCTAGGGAGATGATCTTCATGAACTGCTCAGTGCGCAGTTCACGCGTCACTGGTCCGAAGATCCGGGTACCGACTGGTGCCTTGTTGTTGTTCAAAAGCACTGCCGCGTTCTCATCGAAACGAATCAACGAGCCATCCGGGCGACGAACACCATGGCGGGTACGTACCACCACTGCATTCATCACGTCACCCTTTTTTACTTTGGCGCGTGGAATCGCTTCCTTAACAGTGACCTTGATGATGTCACCAATGCCAGCATAACGGCGCTTGGATCCACCCAGTACTTTAATGCACTGAACTCGACGGGCGCCGCTGTTATCGGCCACTTCGAGCATCGATTCGGTCTGTATCATCGCTTATCTCTCCAGCTCTGCCTAAGGCAGCTTTAGCAACGCTCGCCTCAAGCCACAGGGGCCTGTTCCAAAACGCTAACCAACATCCAGGTTTTGCGCTTGGAAAGAGGACGACACTCCTCAACGGTGACTACGTCACCCTCGCGGCACTGATTAGTTTCATCGTGCGCCGTCAATTTACTAGAACGACGCAGGAACTTTCCGTAAACCGGGTGCTTAACCTTGCGCTCAACCATCACAATAATGGTTTTGTCGCCTTTGTTAGACACGACTTTACCAGTTACGGTCCGACGCAGTTTTTGCTTCGCCTCTACCATATCAGTTGCCCTGCTTCTCTATCAGAAGGGTTTTGACGCGAGCTATGTCGCGGCGCACCTGTCCGATTTCATGGGTACGGGAAAGCTGTCCAGATGCCTTTTTCATGCGCATCTTAAACTGCTGCTCCAACAGGCTTAACTGCTCCTGCTTAAGCTCGTCGACGCTCTTATTTCTCAGCTCGCTCGCTTTCATCGCTTACATCACCGTCCGAATTACGACACGGGTATCAAGCGGCAACTTAGCCGCGGCAAGACGAAACGCTTCACGCGCCACCTCTTCACTGACACCTTCCATCTCATAAAGCATCTTGCCTGGCTGAATCTCTGCCACCCAGTACTCAACACTACCTTTACCCTTACCCATACGTACTTCGAGTGGCTTTTTAGAGATCGGTTTGTCCGGAAAAACACGGATCCAGATCTTACCACCACGCTTTACGTGACGAGTCATGGCGCGACGCGCTGCTTCAATCTGCCGAGCGGTCAAACGTCCGCGACTAGTAGATTGAAGACCAATAGTGCCGAAAGACACCTTACTACCACGCTGCGCCAGGCCACGGTTACGGCCCTTAAACTGCTTACGGAATTTCGTGCGCTTAGGTTGCAACATTTTTTTCGCTACCCCTTAGCTACGGCCGCCGCGCTTTTTCGGCGCGTTCTTGCCAGCCTTTTCTTCCTGCTGAACCTGCTCCATACCACCGAGCACCTCACCACGGAAAATCCAAACTTTAATACCGATTGTGCCGTATGTCGTTTCTGCACGAACACTAGCGTAATCAATATCTGCGCGAAGAGTGTGCAACGGCACGCGGCCTTCGCGATACCATTCAGTACGTGCAATCTCAGCACCACCCAGGCGACCGGACAATTGAATCCGAATACCCTCAGCACCTGCGCGCAATGAATTCTGCACCGCACGCTTCATCGCACGACGAAACATAACGCGCCGCTCGATTTGACTGCCGACGTTATCAGCAACCAGACGCGCATCAAGGTCAGGCTTACGCACCTCCTCGATATTAATATGCACCGGCGCACCCATTCTCTGGGCAACTTCACGACGCAAGCGCTCGACATCTTCGCCTTTCTTACCGATCACAATGCCTGGACGCGCAGTGCTAATCGTAAGACGCACATTGCCACTCGGACGCTCAATCTTGATCCGGCTTACCGAGGCACTCTTCAAACGCTTGAAAAGGTAGTCGCGCACTTCCAGGTCAGTGACCAAATAATCGGCATAGTGCTTCGGGCTCGCGTACCACAAGGAGTTGTGCTCCTTTACGATACCCAGACGAATACCGATTGGATGTACTTTCTGACCCATCGGGTTACTCCCCTTCTGCTACCTTGACGGTAATGTGGCAAGTACGCTTAGTGATGCGATCCGCGCGACCTTTCGCTCGCGGCTTGATACGCTTCAAAGACATACCCTCATCAACGAAAACGGAAGACACTTTAAGTTCGTCAACATCCGCACCGTCATTGTTTTCTGCGTTCGCAATAGCGGACTCAAGCACTTTCTTGACGATAGTCGCTGCTTTTTTTGGCGAGAAGGCCAAAATATTCAACGCATCTTCAACTTTCTGGCCACGAATCTGGTCAACAACCAGTCGTGCCTTCTGTGCCGAGATCCTTGCCCCGCGCAGGCGGGCTGCAATTTCAGTCGCCATGGCTCGCTACCTTACCTTCTGGCCTTTTTGTCCACCACGTGTCCGCGATACGTACGCGTCACGGCGAACTCGCCCAACTTGTGGCCTACCATGTGTTCAGTAACAAGTACTGGCACATGCTGTCGGCCGTTGTGTACCGCTATCGTCAGGCTAACCATTTCTGGAATAACCATTGAACGGCGAGACCAGGTTTTGATCGGCTTGCGCGAATTTGCTTCCGCCGCCTCTTCCACCTTTTTAAGAAGGTGGTGGTCAATAAAAGGACCTTTTTTCAGTGAACGTGGCACAGCGTCAACCTCTCTATATTACTTACGACGATCACGAATGATCATCTTGGTGGTGCGCTTATTGGTTCGTGTCTTGTAACCCTTGGTAGGAACACCCCAAGGAGTAACAGGATTACGACCACCGGACGTACGACCCTCACCACCACCATGCGGGTGATCTACTGGGTTCATGGCAACACCACGAACCGTTGGGCGAACGCCACGCCAGCGAGTTGCACCAGCCTTACCCAGCGAACGAAGACTATGCTCGCCGTTTGACACTTCACCAAGCGTCGCTCGACACTCAGCATGAACTTTTCGCATTTCGCCTGAGCGCAAGCGCAACGTCACATACTGACCATCTTTCGCCAGCAACTGCACCGATGCCCCAGCAGAACGAGCAACCTGCCCGCCCTTGCCCGGCTTAAGCTCTACATTATGAATAGTAGAACCCAGCGGAATATTTCTCAGCGGCAACGCATTACCAATTTTAATTGGCGCATCAGAACCTGACTGAAGCTTGTCACCGGACTTAACACCCTTCGGCGCTAGAATGTACCGGCGCTCGCCATCCATATACTTAACCAGCGCAATATGCGCGGTACGGTTAGGATCGTACTCGAGACGCTCGACCTCACCGATAATTCCGTCCTTATTGCGACGAAAATCAACGATGCGATATTTTTGCTTGTGCCCACCGCCAATATGACGAGTAGTAATGCGGCCATTATTATTTCGGCCACCATTTTTTGACTTATGCTCTACCAGCGGCGCATAAGGGTCACCCTTATGCAGATCCGAGCTAACCACCTTGACTACAAAACGGCGGCCCGGAGATGTAGGCTTACACTTAACAATCGCCACAATAGCTCTCCTTTACTCTGCCACAGCCTGGAAGTCGATATCCTGCCCTGCTTCCAGAGCAACATACGCTTTCTTCCAATCGTTTCGCTTGCCAGCAGTACGACCAAACAACTTAGCCTTACCCTTAACATTCAAGGTGCGCACAGACTTAACCTTGACACCAAAAAGCTCTTCCACAGCCCTGCGGACCTCTAGCTTTGTCGCGTCACCGGCAATCCGAAACACAAACTGATTAGCCTTATCTGCCACTACCGTTGCCTTCTCAGAAATATGAGGAGAAAGCAGAATCTGAAAAATACGCTCCTTGTTCATGCTAGCGCCTCCTCCAGCTTCTTAAGTGCAGATACAGTAATCAGTACGTTCTCGAAACCGATCAAACTAACCGGATCGACCGCATGAGTGTCACAAACTTCTACTCGAGGCAAATTGCGGGCCGACAAGAACAAATTCTCATCCACCACATCACTAACGATCAGCACATTGCTCAAGTTCAATTCTTTAAGCTTAGCAGCCAGAACCTTTGTCTTAGGATCAGCGACAACAAACTCATCGACAACCACCAAGCGCTCCTGACGAACCAGCTCCGACAAAATGCAACGCATAGCCCCACGATACATTTTGCGATTCAGTTTCTGCGAGTGATCAGCCGGCACCGCCGCAAACGTTGTACCGCCGCCGCGCCACAATGGGCTGCGAATCGTACCAGCACGAGCTCGGCCCGTACCTTTCTGATTCCACGGCTTCTTGCCGCCACCACTAACCTGGGAACGAGTCTTCTGAGCCCGAGAACCCTGACGCGCACCAGCTAGATACGCCGTTACAACCTGATGGACCAACGGCTCATTAAACTCTCTGCCGAAAGCAACTTCAGACACCGTAACGGTTCCTCCAGAGGCAGTATTGAGATTCATCCTCTATTCCTCGCTCAGGCCTTGGCTTTTACTGCAGGGCGCACGATCAAATCAGAGCCAGGAGCTCCAGGGACCGCACCCTTAATCAGCAAAAGGTTCTTTTCGGCATCAACACGAACAACCTCTAGGTTTTGAACAGTTACGCGCTCAGCCCCCATGTGTCCCGCCATTTTCTTGCCCTTGAAAACTCGACCAGGGCTCTGGTTCTGACCAATAGAACCCGGAGCACGGTGCGACAACGAGTTACCGTGCGTCGCATCTTGCATCTTAAAGTTCCAACGCTTGATCACACCCGCAAAGCCTTTACCCTTTGACGTACCTGTTACGTCTACAATCTGGCCAGCCTCAAAAATTCCGACTGTAATTTCGCCGCCCGCTGCGAGCTCGCCAGCAGCCGCACGAAATTCGCGCACTGTCCGACCCGCTGCAACACCAGCCTTAGCAAAATGCCCAGACTGAGGCTTTGTTACACGAGTCGCCCGACGCTCACCCACAGTAACCTGCACCGCTTCGTAACCGTCCGTCTCGCTTGTTTTAATCTGGGTCACACGGTTCGGCGTCACTTCAACTACGGTTACCGGTATGCTGGCACCATTTTCTGTGAACACGCGAGTCATTCCGCATTTACGACCGACCACACCAATAGCCATTGTCTACCTCTTCACAACCCGTCACGGGGGCAACCCGTGCGCTGTTATCCCAGGCTGATCTGTACGTCCACACCAGCAGCTAGATCCAATTTCATCAAAGCATCTACAGTCTTATCTGTAGGCTCAACGATATCGACCATGCGCTTGTGGGTGCGAATTTCGTACTGATCTCGCGCATCTTTATTAACGTGCGGAGACACCAGCACGGTAAACCGCTCTTTGCGGGTTGGCAGAGGAATCGGCCCCTGCACCTGGGCACCCGTTCGCTTAGCGGTGTCCACAATCTCTTGAGCTGACTGATCAATCAAACGATGATCAAAGGCCTTGAGACGAATACGAATTCTCTGGTTAGCCATAGCTAACAAACTCCGAACTTGTTGCGGCCATACTTCAGATGGCAAAAAACCCACCCTGCCTACTCATTCGAGGCGGGAGGTCTGCGTTCAAGCCCGGGAACAATGCCCCGGTTGGCTCCCTCTCTTAGCCTTAGTGGCCTTGAGAGGGCGCGAAGTATATGGAAGAAATCCGATTAGGGCAATGCCTTAATCGGATTATTTTCCAATTACTCGAAAATCTTTGCTACAACACCCGCACCAACAGTCCGGCCGCCTTCGCGAATCGCAAAACGCAGACCTTCATCCATCGCGATAGGTGCAATCAGGGTGACTTCCATCTTGATGTTGTCACCTGGCATTACCATCTC
>JAGPVL010000007.1 GCA_018067045.1 Gammaproteobacteria bacterium | reverse complement strand
AGGGGCCATGGTTTCCTCTCTGCGAACGGTTTCACCATCGACAGAAATGTACAACACGGACTGCCTGACGCCATTACTAATAATCATTACCAGCAACAGCGTAGCTATAACGCTTACGGCGAACCCAGCAGCGTCATTACTCAAGTTGCGAACAACTCGGCCTACAGCTACACCTTGACGTATAACGACCTAGGCTTGATTGTTGGCAAATCCGAAACCCTGCATGACGGCAGTACGCATCAATACGTCTACACCTACGACGACAACCGTCGCCTAAAAAGCGTGATGAAAGACAGCGTGATCGGTTAATGGCCAAACAACAGAAAAATATCTCTGGCTGAATAAAACGGTAGTACTGGCGATGCCGGCGGCACCATCAAACAACGTTTTGAATATACGCTCGGGCACACCACGACGAGCTTTGCGCAGAACGGAAGCCGCTATTACATAGCTACGAATCACTTGGGTTCGCCGCGTGTTATTAGTGACGAAAGCGGCAATGTCATCAAAGCCATCACTTACGACAGCTATGATCTACGTAGCACCAAAGGTTGTACGAGGGGCGTGCGCAGGTGGTTTTATAAGAATAGCTTTTGTACCGGTCATCTTGGTGAAATGGATGATTTTTTGAACCATAGAAAATTACTTGAAAAGATTGAGAAGGGAGCAAATATGTGTGGAATTTTTAGGACAGGGCGGTAGTTTCCGAAATGACAGTAGAATTTATGAGCAACGAAGATAAATTCAACTACTTAGTTGGTCTGTCTACAGTAGATGCTGAAAAAGCAATGGGAGAGCTTATAGAGTGGTCAGATAAAGGCTTTGGTCATGCGAACTTTCTAATAGGTGTTATTTACGAGTCTGGGAAAAATAGCATTTCAAGGGATTATGAGAAAGCTGCCCTTTATTATGAGAAAGCTGTGGTTGAGAGTCGATCCGTTCAGGCCATGCTTCGTTTGGCATCTCTTCATTATTTGAAAAGGATAGGGGGATCAAGTGATGAAATGGCTTTCAGGTTTTATTCGGAGTTATATGAAAGCAATAAAAACTCATCCTCTTCCATGATGCTTGGCGCCATGTACTTCGAAGGAAGGTTTGTAGAAAAAACATAGAAGTAGCGAAGCTTTATCTTGATGAGGCAGTAGAGGCAGGGCTTGTTTTTGCTCTGACACTAAGGGGGCATATTGAAAGAGATCAGGGGCATAGATTTGCTGCATGGTCTTATTTCGTTCGAGCAGTAATAAGATCTTTTTTGACGCCATCCAGCAGCCCGCTTTCACAGTTTCCGTGAATCTGGATAGGAGATAGGAAGGCTACTTCTTTGGGGGATGCACCAGAGTCGGTGCCTAGGGAGAGGCGCTTGTGCTTGCCGTCGAAGCGATATTTGAAGCGCCAACATCTTGCCCCTCGCGGGGCTGTTTCGAGGTACATGCCGCTGTCGGGCAGCGTGTAGATTGTATCTTTCGGTTTGGCAGTATTGTTAGCTTATTTATTTCCATGCTGGTGCCAAGTCAAAAAGTTGGCACCACTGACACGGGATGTCAATGGAGTTCTTCGGACTGCGTTGGAATGGTTTTTCTCGTAAGTCATTGAATAGTAACTGACTTCCGGACTCGCTCGGACTTCGTCGGAGCTATAGATGGTACCAGAGGCCGGACTCGAACCGGCACACCCTTGCGGGCGGGGGATTTTGAATCCCCTGCGTCTACCAATTTCGCCACTCTGGCAAGTGTACGAAGAGAATGAATCATTCTCAGGGCGCGCAGTATAAGCACGTCTGGCGCGTGATTCCATAGCTGTTAAGCGTTATCCTTGCCGCCTTTGCAAAATAGTGGTGATTAGCGGGTTATTTTAGGGCTGTTTAGAACAAGTTTTGTTCGTTATGGCGTTTTCCTGCTCTGTCCGACCGTTATTTAGCCCGCACCGCGCAAGCCGCGG
The DNA here is from genome assembly GCA_018067045.1 of Gammaproteobacteria bacterium. Taxonomy (GTDB): domain Bacteria; phylum Pseudomonadota; class Gammaproteobacteria; order Pseudomonadales; family Alcanivoracaceae; genus JARGPN01. The sequence continues at coordinate 89,927 of JAGPVL010000007.1, read as the reverse complement.
ATTAGACAAGCCCTACGTGCCGGTACAGTACGATGGATGTGAATGCTTTTGATTTTGACCTTCCTGACGCGCTAATTGCGCGGCGTCCCACCGCAGATCGCCGTGGCTCTCGGCTGCTTTCCTTGACGCGCGATGGTTTGGCGCACCAACAATTTCCCGATGTGATCGGTTTTCTACGTCCTAACGACCTGCTGGTGTTTAACGACACACGGGTGATTCCGGCGCGTTTGTTTGGGCAAAAAGAAAGCGGTGGCAAAGTAGAGGTGCTGGTCGAGCGGATTACCGCTGAGCGCGAGGCGCTATGCCATGTGCGCGCCTCTAAATCGCCAAAGCCGGGCACTTGGCTGGAGTTTGATCACGGCATTCGCGCGCAAATGCGCGGTCGAGTAGGGGATTTATTTCATCTGTTCTTTTCCGGCACTGACACGTTGTTGGCGGCGCTGGATCTGGTCGGCCATATGCCGTTGCCGCCCTATATCGACCGCGCTGACGATGCCGAGGATCTCAGCCGTTATCAAACCGTCTATGCGGATAAGCCGGGCGCGGTGGCGGCGCCCACCGCGGGCTTGCACTTCGACGACCCAATGTTGGCTCAGCTACGCGATAGTGGCATTGATGTCGGCTTTGTCACCCTGCATGTTGGCGCGGGCACGTTTCAGCCGGTGCGGGTAGAGAGTGTTGAGCAGCACGTTATGCACAGCGAGTTATATGATGTGCCGAGTGCGCTAGTTGAGCAGGTGCTTGCCGCCAGAGCGGCCGGCGGCCGCGTTATTGCCGTGGGCACAACGTCTTTGCGGGCACTGGAATCGGCGGCGCAGTCTGGGCATTTAACGGCGGGCAATGGCGACACTGATATTTTTATTTACCCCGGTTACCGTTTTCGCGTGGTGGATGCGCTGATTACTAATTTTCATTTGCCCCGTTCAACTCTGCTGATGCTAGTCAGCGCACTGTGCGGCCGCGACCGCATTATGGCGGCGTATCAGGAAGCTATTCGAGAGCAGTATCGATTCTTTAGTTACGGCGATGCGATGTTTTTGGAAAAAGCTGAGTTGGACGAGGTGCTTAAGGATTCGCTGTAGTGCGACTCAGCAGAGGGGCGCAGGCAGAGTCCGGATGGGCGCAAAGGCGAGATCAAACAAAGACACCAAGATTAAGACTGAGTGAAGAGATGTTATGTCGAGAATGACGTTTACCTTAAAGGGCGCGGATGGCGCCGCTCGCCGCGGCGAGCTGAGCTTTCCCCGTGGCACCGTGCAGACGCCAGCGTTTATGCCCGTGGGCACTTACGGCACGGTGAAGGCGATGTTGCCGCGTGACTTAGAAGCGACCGGTGCTGAGATTTGCCTCGGTAATACCTTTCATCTGATGCTGCGCCCCGGCACGGAAGTGATCAAGGCGCACGGCGATCTGCATGATTTTATGCAGTGGTCAAAGCCGATCCTGACCGACTCTGGCGGCTTTCAAGTGTTTAGCCTTGGCGATCTGCGCAAAATCAGCGAAGAAGGGGTGACGTTTCGGTCGCCCATCAACGGCGACAAAATATTTCTTGGCCCGGAAGAGGCCATGCAGGTGCAGCGTGATCTTGGTAGCGACATCTGCATGATTTTCGATGAATGCACGCCGTTCCCTGCGACGGAGCAGCAGGCTCGCGACTCCATGGAGCTGTCTCAGCGCTGGGCGGTGCGGAGCAAACAAGCTCATGAGGGCAACGACGCGGCTTGTTTTGGCATCGTCCAGGGCGGCATGTATGGCAGCCTGCGCCGATCATCGTTGGCCGGGCTAACGGAGATCGGCTTTGATGGTTATGCCCTCGGTGGTCTCTCGGTTGGCGAGCCGCAAGAAGAGATGCTGCGCGTGCTCGGCGAGATTACCCCGGACATGCCGCAAGACAAGCCCCGTTACCTGATGGGCGTCGGCAAGCCAGAAGATATTGTTGAAGCGGTACGTCGTGGTATTGATATGTTCGACTGTGTGATGCCCACCCGTAATGCCCGTAATGGCCATCTTTTCACCCACGATGGGGTGATTAAGATCCGCAATGCCTTCCACCGGCATGACACAAACCCCCTCGACAGCACTTGTAATTGCTACACCTGCACCCATTTCTCCCGTAGCTATCTGCACCACTTGGATAAGTGTGGGGAAATGTTAGGGGCACAACTGGCGACAATTCATAACCTGCATTACTACCAGACACTGATGGCTGGATTGCGGGGGGCTATTGAAGCCGGTACATTGTCGCCCTTCGTGGACACCTTCTACCGCGCGCGCGGCCTGCAAACGCCAGCGCTTTAACCGACCGACCTAGGAATTACCGATATGAGTCTCTTTATTCAATCTGCTTTCGCCGAAGGCGCCGCACAAGCTCCGGGCACCCCTGGCGCCGCTGCATTTGATTGGTTGCTGATTGTTGGCATGGTGGTGTTGTTCTATTTCTTCTTGATTCGTCCGCAGAACAAGCGCGCCAAAGAACAGAAAGAGCTGGTCAATGCGCTGGCCAAGGGTGACGAAGTGGTTACCGCGGGCGGCATTCTTGGCAAGGTTGCCAAGGTCACTGACGACTATGTTGTGGTTGAGATTTCGAATGGTTTAGAAATCAAAATGCAGAAGTCGAGCGTTCAGGCGACATTGCCGAAAGGCACCATCAAGTCTATCTAATAAAAAATCGTGGGCGTCATATGCAATATTCTTGCTAGTGACCGGCTCGTCTCGCTTGCGAGACGAGCGCCCGTTGTAAATTGACCATTTCCCTAACGGGAAAACAGGGGAGAGCCATGACTCGTTACCCGCGTTGGAAGTTTTATTTGTTGCTCGGCGTACTGCTTTTATCTGGCCTGTATGCGTTGCCAAACTTGTACCCAGACGTGCCGGCTATTCAGGTTACTAGCGCTGAAGCGGGTGGCGACGTTAGCGGCAACACACAGGCGCGTATTTTAAAGTCGTTGGATGACGCGGGTATTGGTCATGGCGCTGGTGAAATTGTTGGCACCTCATGGCTCGTTCGTGTGGACACAAACGAAGAGCAATTACGGGCAAAAGAAATTGCTGGAAAGCTGTTAGGCCAGCGTTTCGTGGTTGCACTTAACCTCGCTCCGACTACGCCAGACTGGTTACGTGCCATTGGCGCAAGTCCGATGAATTTGGGATTGGATTTACGGGGTGGCGTCCACTTTCTGATTCAGGTTGATATTGATGCGGCGATTCAATCGCGTCTGGCTGCATGGGCCGGTGAAGTGAAATTGTTGCTCAAAGAAGAAGGTGCTCGCTATCGCGATGTTGAAGTCTTCGAGCGGGAAAGAGCTGATGGTGAGATTGAACGTGGCTTATATGTGACGTTGGCGAACAGCGGTGGTGTTGATGAGGCGGCAACGCTGATTGGACAGCGCTTGCGCGAGTTCGCGCCTCGCGTAGAAGATAGTGAAGGGAATACCTTTGCGCTTATTTTGACGCCTCAAGCGATTAAGTCTGTGCAGGATTATGCGGTGAATCAAAACCGCACCTCCTTGAATAATCGCGTTAATGAACTGGGTGTTGGCGAGCCTGTCGTGCAGCGCCAAGGCGCAGATCGGATTGTCGTGCAGCTGCCAGGTATTCAAGATGCGGCGCAAGCGCGTCGAATTCTCGGTCGTACAGCGACACTCGAATTTCGCTTAGTGGCGCATGAGTATGGTGCTAACCGCGCCGCGACCGGTATTGCCCCGCCCGGCACCGAAATTTATCCATTTAAAGGCGGCGGTCGTCCGGTGATTTTGCGCAAGCAATCGATTGTGACCGGTGATGAAGTGACTAACGCGCAAATGGGTTTTGACCCAGAAAGCAATACTCCAGAGGTCAATATCACGCTGGATGGCATTGGCGCGAAACATATGCAGCGCATTACGGGCAAGAACGTCGGTAACCCGATGGGCGTTTTGTTTATTGAAACAAAAACGGAAGTTGAGCGTTATACCGATGAAAATGGTGTAAGCCAGATTCGGAATACCTCAACGACAGAAAGAAACGTGATTAACGTTGCAACGATTCAAAGTGCGCTCGGAAGCCGTTTTCGTATTACCGGTTTAGATAGCCCTGCTGAGGCTGGCGAACTGGCGTTGTTGTTGCGTTCGGGAAGCCTAGCTGCGCCGATGTTTATTATTGAAGAGCGCACCATTGGACCAAGCCTTGGTGCAGATAATATTAAAGCCGGTTTTAATTCAATGCTGCTCGGTATGGCATTGGTATTGGCCTTTATGGCGATTTGGTACAAGGCGTTTGGGCTCGTGGCTAACGTCGCATTGCTGGGCAATTTGGTCATTATTATTGGTGTGATGTCGCTGATTCCTGGCGCCACCCTAACGCTGCCGGGTATTGCCGGTATCGTGTTGACAGTTGGTATGGCTGTTGATGCAAACGTGCTGATTTTTGAGCAGATTAAGCAGTCGCTTAAGAATGGTTTGCAGCCGTTGCAGGCAATTGATGCGGGTTTTGATCGAGCCTTTAGCACGATTGTCGATGCCAACATCACGACGATTATTGCGGCGGTTATTTTGTTTGCAGCAGGCAGTGGTTCAGTACAGGGCTTCGCGGTGACGTTGTTTATCGGCATTTTGACGTCGATGTTTACGGCGATTGTCGGTACCCGTGCGATCGTTGGGCTAATTTATGGTCGCGCCGGTCGTGTGCCGTCGAAACTGAGCATCTAAGGGGCGAACCATGAGCATCTTAAAAAATATTGATTTCATGAAGGCGCGCTATGTTCTCGGCGCAATTTCAGCGGCGCTAGTGTTGGGCTCGATTGCGTTGCTCTTTACGCGCGGCTTGAATCTGGGCTTGGACTTTACCGGCGGCACGCTGATTGAAGTGCATGCGGAAAGCGACATTAAGCTAGAGACGGCTCGTGCTGCGTTGGCGGATACGCCTTTCTCGGGTGCGGTGTTGCAGCACTTCGGTTCAGCGCACGATATGGTTGTGCGCGTTGCGCCGCAAGACGACATTAAGGCGGATTTGACTGGGCAGGCAGTGTTTGATCAGTTGAAGGCGGCGATGCCCGAGTTAGACCTACGCCGTGTTGAATTTGTTGGTCCGCAGGTAGGCGATGAACTGCGAGACGATTCCGGGCTGGCCTTGCTGATGGCATTGGGCTTTATGCTCGTCTACGTCTGGATTCGATTTTCGAATAAGTTTGGTGTCGCCGCCGTGGCGGCTCTGTTCCACGACGTTATTATTGTGATTGGTGCATTTTCCTTGTTCCAATGGCAGGTTGATTTAACCGTATTGGCGGCGCTGCTGGCGTTGATTGGTTATTCGATTAACGACTCGATCGTGATCGCGGACTATGTTCGCGATACGTTCCGTACCTCTCGGCTAACCGATCCGGCGGAAGTGGTGAACGATGCGATTCGGCAAACCATGGGACGAACGGTGAATACCGCGCTGACAACCTGGCTTGTGGTGCTGTCGTTGCAATTCTTTGGCGGCGAATCGGTACATGGCTTTTCGTTGGCAATGTCGATTGGTGTGTTAATCGGTACGTACTCGTCCATCTATATTGTTTGTACCATTGCGTTGGCGATGAATATGACTAAGGAGGATTTCATTATTCCAGAAATCACCGAAGTCGATGAGATGCCTTAATTAGCTGGTGCGTTAGCGGGTTGATCGACAGTTAAAGAATTGATAGGAAAGCATATGGAACAGTTTTTAGAGCGCTTGATGTACTCGGCTCGTTGGATCCTTGCGCCAATTTATCTTGGCTTGAGTCTGGTGCTGCTGGTGCTGGCGGTAAAATTCTTTCAAGAGCTGTTTCATGTTTTTCCGATCATATTCCAAGCGACGGAAGCAGATGTTGTGCTGCTGGCTCTGTCGCTGATTGATTTGGCGCTCGTTGGTGGCTTGATTGTTATGGTGATGTTTTCCGGTTATGAGAATTTTGTCTCGCAACTGGATATTGATGAAGGTTCGGAGAAGTTAAAGTGGCTGGGTAAGATGGACACGACCAGCTTGAAGAATAAGGTGGCCGCGTCGATCGTCGCGATTTCCTCTATTCATCTGCTTAAAATATTTATGAACGCGGAAAATGTGCCGGACAGTAAAATTCAGTGGTATGTCTGGATTCACCTGACGTTTGTATTGTCTGCGTTTGCGATGGGCATTCTAGATCGGGTGAGTCGCCCCAGCGGCAATAAAGACCTAGAGGGCGATCTGAGTAGCGGCAAAGAGAAGTCGTAAACAGACGTAGCAAAAAGAAGAACCAGAAAAAAACGCGCCTTTCGGCGCGTTTTTTATTTCGCTTTCAGTGCCGCCGTTAAGTGCGGCTGAATTTTTTGCAGCAAGCTTTTAAATACTTTGGGCGAAGCAGCCACGACGTTGCCGTTTTCCATGTGGCGATGGCCGCCGGCGATATCGCCAATCAAACCACCTGCCTCTGTCACCATTAATGATCCCGCCGCGATATCCCACTCCGACAATCCCAGCTCGAAGAATCCATCCATACGACCGGCAGCCAACCAAGCGAGGTCGAGCGCGGCAGAACCGGGGCGACGTAGGCCTGCTGCTTCGCTGGCAATATCTTTAAACATCGCAAGGTAGGCGTCCATATGGGGCGCTTGGTCTTTACGGAACGGGAAGCCTGTGCCGATGAGTGCGCCAGCCAGAGATGGTAGGTTAGTGACGCGTAAGCGTCGGCCGTTTAGCGCTGCACCGCGACCGCGGCTAGCACTGAATTCTTCTTCACGTAGGGGATCATAAATTAGGCCGTGTTCAACGCGGCCTTTATGTTTAAGGGCGATAGAGATGCAGTACTGCGGAAAGCCGTGGATGAAATTGGTGGTACCGTCGAGGGGGTCGATGACCCATTCCCAATCCTTGCCTTCGCCAGAGCCCTCGGTGAACCCAGATTCTTCACCCAAAATGCTGTGATCTGGGTAAGACTTCTTGATCGCCATGATGATGGTCTGCTCACAGGCGCGATCCACTTCGGTGACAAAATCGTTCATGCCTTTCTTTTGCACGTCGATAGACGAAACATCTTCGGCGGCACGGCGAATAATTTTGCCTGCTTCGCGGGCGGCACGTGCGGCGATGTTGACCTGGGGAGCCAGCATGGTTTGGATTCCTGTAAAAGAGCGGGGCAGTGGCGGTGGTGGCACACATTGAGAACAATGAGGCAAACACCTACACGCAGGGCGTGTCACTGGCTGTCAGGCGGCGGATTGTAGCAAATGCGTGGGCTATTATGTAGCTATTATCTATTTCACGAGTCCCATTTGTATCGCGCTGCTGGCGCGGAGAGGCGTGGCTTACGGGCTTATTGTGGATCATGCTCGACGGCCTGTTCTTTATATCGGCTCTGCACCGACGCCCTCGAAGGTAAGATAGGGCGCGGTCGCGTCGGACATTAGGTGGGTCAGTGTCATCCTTGCTGCAGCCTTCTGTTATCATGCGCGCTTATTGAATTATGCGGATTAGACTTGCCCATGCTCGACCGAATTCGAATTGTCATGATTGAAACCTCCCATCCCGGCAATATCGGCGCTGCTGCACGGGCCATGAAAACTATGGGCCTGTCGGATTTGCGCTTGGTTAGCCCAAAGGAGTTTCCCTGTGCGGAGGCAACCGCGCGCGCTAGCGGTGCCGCAGAAATCCTCGAGAACGCACAAGTTTGTGGTTCGGTCGATGAAGCGTTGGCCGATGCTGAGCTGGTGATTGGTACGAGTGCACGTCAACGTCGCATCCCTTGGCCGTCGGTGACTGCACGGCAGTTGGCGGAGAAGGTCGCTGGGGAAGACAGCGTCAAGGTGGCCATCTTATTTGGCCGAGAGGACCGTGGCCTGACCAACGAAGAATTACAGCGTTGTCATTTACACGTCTCGATTCCTGCGAATAGTGAATACGGTGTTTTGAACGTGGCGTCCGCCGTGCAGCTGATTGCGTACGAACTGCGTATGGCGATTGTGGGTGACGAGATCGAACGACCTGACGCGCGTTCTCGGCGCCACACGATGGTTCTGCCTGAGCTTGTTTGGGATGAGCCGCCGGCCAGCAGCGATGACGTTGAGCGCTTACTGGAGCACTTACAGCGGGTGAGTATCCGCGCTGGCTTTTTGAACCCGGATAACCCTGCGCAAGTTGTTACGCGACTACGTCGTCTGTTTATGCGCGCGCGGCCTGATAAAATGGAAGTGAGTATTCTTCGCGGCGTATTGTCTGGTGTGGAAAAGACATTCGATAAAGCAGACGATTAAGGCGAAAATGCCGGTATTGGTTTTAATAGGAGAGCGTTGATGTTTGAACGTATTCGCGAGGATATACAGTCTGTGTTTCATCGTGACCCGGCTGCGCGTAGCAGCATTGAGGTCGTGCTGAACTATCCTGGGCTGCACGCGATTATTTTTCATCGGCTTGCGCATAGGCTATGGCGCAGCAATTGGAAATTATCCGCGCGAATTATTTCGTCGTTTAGTCGCTGGTTAACGGGCATTGAAATTCATCCCGGCGCAACCATTGGCCGCCGTTTTTTTATTGATCACGGCATGGGTGTGGTGATTGGTGAGACGGCAGAGATTGGTGATGACGTAACCCTATATCACGGCGTGACGCTGGGTGGCACCAGCTGGAATAAAGGCAAACGCCATCCAACGTTAGCTAACGGCGTGGTCGTGGGCGCGGGTGCCAAGGTGCTCGGCCCGATTACGGTGGGTCAGGATGGTCGCGTTGGTTCGAATTCGGTTGTGACGAAAGATGTTCCGGCTGGCGCGACGGTTGTGGGTATTCCTGGTCGGGTTATATCGCGTGCACCGACGGTTGATGCGGATAGTCAGACGGACCGTAATCGCGAAGAAATGGCCAAGAAACTTGGCTTTGAGGCGTATGGCGTTACCGACGATATGCCGGATCCCGTCGCGCAAGCGATCCATCTATTGCTTGACCATATGCATGCCGTTGATACGAAAATTGACCGCATGTGCTCGTCGCTATCGGAGCAGGGCATCCGTAGCTGCGATGAGCGGCTGCCGGAGCTAAACGATGAAGATTTTGATTCGGTTAAAGCGGAAGGCACGGATTAGTGCTTATGTGTTGGGGCTGAGCGGGTTTTCGGTTAGCTGGCTCTTGGCTCTACTCGGTGACCGTATTGGTTACCTTGTTTCGAATAAGTCGTTTCAAGGCGGAGAGTGGAGCGTCGACTTGCTACCGCCTTTCGGTATGCCTTCTCGCTATTCGCCCTTCAGCCTGCACTAAATATGATCGGAATACTTGACCAAAATAGTCGGGATTAGTAGCCTTCTCATATTCCCCTACCGGACGTGTGGATATGAGACTAACCACCAAAGGCCGCTATGCTGTGACGGCCATGCTTGATCTTGCTCTGCACGCGGAAGACGGAGCGGTATCGCTTGCCGATATCGCTGAGCGCCAAGCCATTTCAATTTCTTACCTTGAGCAGCTGTTTGCCAAATTGCGTCGCCGCGGATTGGTGGTGAGTGTGCGTGGTCCTGGTGGCGGTTATCGTTTAAGTGGCGCGGCGGCAGATGTCAGCGTTGCCAGCGTCATTGATGCGGTGGATGAGTCCGTTGACGCTACTCGGTGTGGTGGACAAGGAGATTGCCAAGAAGGCGTGACGTGCCTAACGCATTATCTCTGGTCGGATTTATCCGAGCAGATCCATCAGTTTCTGACCGATATTTCCCTAGGCGATTTGGTTGCTCGCCAAGAAGTGCGCGGTATCGCTGATCGTCAAAATCAGCAGCGTGACGCGCGCCGTCTTTCGCTTATTCAATCATGAAGCCTATCTACCTTGATTACGCCGCAACGACGCCGGTGGCGCCGTCGGTGATTGCGCGAATGATGGCCTTTATGGGCAGCGACAGCCAGTTTGGCAACCCTGCCTCACGCTCGCATGTTTATGGTTGGTTAGCGGAAGAGGCGGTTGAAAATGCTCGGCGCCAGGTGGCGGATTTAGTCGGTGCAGACCCGCGGGAAATTGTCTGGACCAGTGGTGCGACAGAATCCGATAACTTAGCGATTAAGGGCGCGGCTTTCGCTCGGCAGGCGCGCGGCAAACATATTGTGACGGCGCAAACGGAACATAAAGCGGTGATTGATACCTGTCGCTGGCTTGAAGATCAGGGTTTCCGTGTGACCTATGTTGCGCCCGAGCAAGACGGCACTGTGTCGGCGGAACGCATTGAGGCGGCGCTAGAAGACGACACCGTGTTGGTGTCAGTGATGCATGCGAACAATGAAACCGGTGTGTTGAGTGATATTGCCGAGATAGGTGCGCTGTGCCGCGCACGGGATATTTTATTTCATGTGGATGCCGCGCAAACCGCCGGAAAAATTGCAATTGATTTAGCGCTGTTGCCAGTCGATTTGATGTCGTTCTCTGCGCACAAAATATATGGGCCCAAAGGGATTGGGGCTTTGTATGTTCGGCGTAGTCCAGAAGTGAAAATTGCCGCGCAAATGCACGGTGGAGGACACGAACGTGGTCATCGCTCAGGCACATTAGCCAGCCATCAAATCGTCGGCATGGGCGAAGCGTTTGCGTTGGCTTCTCAATCCATTGCCGATGACTGCAAGCGTTTAACCGTGTTGCGGCAGCGACTTTGGTCCGGATTGAATGCGCTGGGTGGTGTGTACCTAAATGGCCACGCCGATAAGCGTTTGCCGGGACACATTAACGTTGCGTTTGACGGGGTTAACGGAGAGCTTTTGCTGACCTCTTTGAGCGACATTGCCGTCTCGTCTGGGTCCGCCTGCACGTCGGCATCGCTGGATCCATCTTATGTGCTCAAAGCCATGGGGCTCAGTGATAAGCTCGCGCATTCATCTATTCGTTTTGCGATCGGACGAGAGACAACTTCTGCAGAGATCGAGAGCACGATCGAGCATGTCGTCGACAAAGTGACGAAATTAAGAGGCTAGTTTTCGCTTAGCTTTACACTTGTCTAACAAAAACAAAATGATTTCACTTTAATGGCTCTGCAGGCTAGTTCTTTCTGGTCTCCCGCGGAGTCATTCTTTTATCTTATCCTCTTCTTGCGCTGAGGCTATTGTATTAGCCCTACTCGGCGTACTCGGCGTAGTCCTTAACTGACTGATTTCATAGTGGTTTCGCCATGCCATTTGTCTAGGAATAGATGACAGGGTGCCTGCTTGATGGGCGTACGATGGCTGCCCCAGCCTACCGAGAGCATTGAGTTATACGTATAGCTGAGCGAAAAGAAGGACCTTTTATTGGTTCTGAGTATTTTGCTAAATATTTGGCTTAGTAGAAATTCGTATTGTGAGCCAGTTCACATAAGCATAGTTTAGCCAGCCGACAGCAAGATACTTAAAACATAACAGTCGGATTCTGCATTTGAGCAGCTTAGTTGAGCCAAGCAATAACTACGGCTTTGGGTTTTAGGGTAATGGGGGACCGCAGGATGCGGGCCTGATTAGAGGGATTTAGCGTGGCTACCGTACGGTTCTTTCGTCATCACTTTCATCTTGCCTATTTGATGCTTGGCTTACTTGAGATCGTAGTTCTGATCTTGTCTGTTTACGCCGGTTCATTTCTCCGCTTCTTTGAAGACCCTAATCTTGTTAGTGCCCATATTGGTGTGCTCGAGGTGCGTGCGCTTGTGATTGCCGCGGTCCTTTATGTTTGCATGCAGGCGCTTGGGTTGTATCAGCCTAACTTGCGTGACGGGATGATAGGCGTTCTGTTACGTACCATTGTTGCGTTCGTGATCGGTGGCGTGGCATTGACGATGGTCTTTTACCTGTGGCCAACGGTATTTTTGGGTCGTGGCGCCTTGTTGATTAGCCTCGGTTTGGCCTTCCTTATTGTTCTTGCTGTTCGCGCGGTATTTTCTCAATACATTAATCAAAACGCATTGCGTAGCCGTGTGTTGGTTTTGGGTGCCGGCAATAAAGCGAACCTCGTGGCACGACGCTTGCGTCGGAAATCCGATCAACGCGGCTTTGAGCTATCTGGGTACCTTCCTGTTTTGGGCCAGGAATCATTGGTGGAAGGGAAGATGTTGATTCGCCACTCAGGTTCGTTGCTATCTATTGCGAGAAAGTTCGGTATTGAAGAAATCGTCGTCGCTGTCGATGACCAGCGGGCAGGTATGCCAGTTAAGGAATTGCTCGAGTGCAAGTTGGCCGGCGTGCGTGTTACCGATGTGCTGACGTTTATTGAACGTGAAGCTCAGCGTATTGATGTGTCGTTGTTGAAGCCTAGCTGGCTAATCTTTAGTGATGGCTGTGGCAATAGAGGGATGCGTCGCTGGAGCATGCGTTTTTTCGACGTATTTGCCTCAATAATGATTCTCGCCATGACGTGGCCACTGATGCTGGCTGCCGTTATTGCGATCAAAGTCAGCGATGGCTGGCGAGCGCCTGTGCTGTATAGCCAAGATCGGGTTGGTCACAACGGTGAGGTCTTTAGAGTGCATAAGTTTCGCAGCATGATTCAAAATGCTGAAAAGGAAGGCGCTCAGTGGGCACAGAAAAATGATATGCGCGTTACGCGCGTGGGAGAGTTTCTTCGTAAGTATCGTGTTGATGAGTTGCCTCAGCTTTTTAATATCTTTATGGGCGAAATGGCTTTTGTTGGTCCGCGCCCAGAACGTCCTGTTTTTGTCGAGCAGCTGACAAACGAACTGCCGTTTTACGGCGAGCGACACCGCGTCAAGCCAGGATTAACCGGGTGGGCGCAACTTAACTATCCTTATGGGGCTTCAGTGGCGGATTCGTTGCACAAGCTCGAGTTCGATATGTATTACGTGAAGAACAACAGTTTGTTATTGGATGTGATGATTTTGTTGCAGACAGTGGAAGTGATTTTATTTGGGCGTGGGCGCTAAGCGTTCAATGGCGAGAGGGTTGGCGGGGTCTTCGTGCCAACCGGTAACGCGGTTGTGACGAAAGTAAATGCTTGAAAGGCCATAGCGCCATTCGTGCTTCGACATGTGATTCGGCACACCTTGGGCGCGGAAGACATCTTGGGCTGGTGCGCCAAGTGCAAAAAATGGCTGAGAAGATAAAGTCAGTTCGCGGGTTAGGTTAAGCGGTGATTCGGGTACGTCGTCCCATCCCGCGACTTTTCCCTCAAAGAAGAATACCCGGGAGTTCCCGTAGACCCAAATATCGTTTTCAGAGGAGTCGGGGATACCTTGGGCGTCAACGACATCAGTGATGCCGGCGCCAATTGAAAATGTTTTTTCAGCGGCGACGACTCTTTGAGTCGATTCGTTAGCAGCTAAGGGGCTTGGGTTGACGCTTGGCTGGCTAAATTGATGCCATAGAATGCTGGCGGCTAGAGCGCTAAGACATAGCGTACCAGCATGACGCTTGAGCAGGGATTGAACGGGTACGGGGTGGCGGCGGATTCCGGCGGTAGTGGCATCTGCAGCGGAACGTGGATCGTGAATGTTTCCGCTGTCACGGGCTTCACGAGATAGGTTGTCTTGATGTTGTAGCGGCATTTGACCGTGCAACAGGTGGTAACGGCGCAGGGTGTCATAAGCGCTATGTAATTGCTGGAACTGTTCGCTGTCGCCAGTCGGCGCATCAGGGTGCAGGCGTTGAGCGAGGCGACGGTAGTGCAGGCGAAGTTGTTCGCTTGAGGCATCCTGAGGTAGCTCAAGTGTCGCGTACAAGGTGTAGTAAGACAGTCGCGTATTCATAGGTTCCGGCAAAAAGCTGATGGCCATAGCTTAGAGAGAGAATGTGATGCAGAAAAGCATTAATCGAATGGTTTCTTTTGCACTAGTGGCCTTTATGGTCTTGCCGTTTGTGCGTGTTGGCTATGCCGAGGAAAGCGACTTTACGCCGGCCGTAGCATCCTACCTTATTGGTGTTGATGATCAGATTCAGGTGAGTGTTTGGCGCAATCCTGAATTGAGTGTCAGCGTACCAGTTCGTCCGGATGGCATGATTTCGGTTCCGTTAGTTGGCGATGTGATGGCTGGCGGAAAGCCGCCTATGGAAGTGGCGAGCTTGATCAGTAAGCGCCTAGCAGACTTTATTCGTGATCCAAATGTGACGGTAATCATTACGGAATTGCGTTCGCACGAGTACTTGTCGCGTGTGCGAGTCACCGGGGCTGTCGGTGCTCCTCGTTCAATCGCACATCGTCCAGGCATGACCGTTATGGATGCAGTATTAGAAGCCGGTGGGCCTAGTCAATTTGCCTCCGCCGAGCGTGCCCGCTTGTATCGTCAGCAAGGCGGAGAGCGCACGATGATGAAAATTGAGTTGGATGCAATTTTAAAGAAAGGCGATTTGGACACGAACTATACTTTGCAGCCCGGTGACATTATCACCGTGCCTGAACGTTTATTTTAGGGCGCTATTATGATTGATGCATTTCGCCATCGGTTTAATGAAGTGGGTTATTTAGCATGGCTGCAGTGGCGGCCGCTACTTACCGTGTCCGTAATCGTCGCGTTGCTTATGTTGGCGATCGGTTTTTTCTGGCCCAAAAGTTATACCTCTTATGCGACAGTAATGTTTGACGAGAAAACGATTATTCAGCCGTTAATGGAAGGCGCGGCCGTTGCAACGGCGGCGACTGACCGCGCTCGATTGGCACACGAAGTCATTAATAGCCGGGGCTTTCTAAACCAAATAATTGAGTACGGCGGCGTAATGAACGGGGATGAGGATCCTCTCGCTTGGGAGAAGGAGCGTGAGCGTATGCGTAAACGTATCAATATCGCTACGATTCCGCCAAACCTTATTCGGATTGAATATCGTGCCAAAGACCCCGTGCTTGCTCATAAGATCACGGAAAAAATGGCAGATCTATTTATTAATGAAACGCGGGCATTAAAGGCCAGTGAAAGCTCTGCTGCCTTTACCTTTATTGATCAGCAGGTTCAGGAATATCACAAGAAGTTAATTGACGCTGAAGTTAAGCTAAAGGAATTCCGCACAGATAATCTTGATGCTCGGCCGGGAACGGATGCCGCGATTAGTACTCGCATCGCTCAGCTGAATACAAATGTTGAACAAGCCACGCTTGAGTTGGCGGAGACAAGAATCAGAGCGGCGTCGATTGAGAGTCAGCTCTCAGGAGAGGCTGCAGTCGAAGTGTCTTTGTCCCGACAAGGACAGTTTCAGACACAAATTGCGATGTTGCAGGGTGAGCTCGATCAGCTGCGCTTGAGCTACCACGACACCTATCCTGATGTGGTACGGATTAAACATCAAATCGAAGATCTTAAATCGCAGATTAGTCGCGAGCAGCAACGACGTGAGGTGGCGCAGAGCCAAGCGCGCAAAGAAGGGCGCCTATATGTTGATGATCGCGTTCGTCTAAGTCCCGTCTATCAGCAGTTACGACAGCAGCTCACTGATACTAGAACGCATATTTCGACACTAGAGGCGCGCAAAAGAGAGCTCGAGATAATGCTCCAAGATGAGTTGGTGCGGGGTAGGCGAGTACATACAGGTGAGATGGTGTTGGCTGAGCTTACTCGAGACTATGAAGTGAATCGTGATATTTATCGAGATCTACTACGTCGTCGTGAAAATGCCCGCGTGTCGATGAGTCTTGATGAGGGCCAACAAGGTTTGACGCTGCGTATTTACGAGCCCGCCTTTTTGCCACTTAAGTCCTCAGGATTACGCTTTCTGCACTTTATGGTTCTTGGCGTCTTTTTAGGTTTGTTTATTCCAGCCGCCTACCTAGTCGCGCGCGTGCAACTTGATCCAAGGGTTCGCTCTGTTGAGCAGCTAACTGCACAGCTCGGTTATCGTGTTTTGGCTTCAATTCCCGTTGTTTACTTAGAAGGCGAGCAGCAGCAAGCACGGGACGCCCTTCGGACTATTGTGCTGGTGTCAGTGGCCGTACTGGCCATTTATATTCTTGTGGCTGTCATTAAAATCAACGGACTGATCTAGGGGCTGCTGTGATGGAAAGTGAAAATAAGCCGGTTTCAATGGTGTTGAAAAAGCAGGAGCTTACTTCTGCGGATCGTCGTCAGTTAGAGTTGCATCAGCGTCAGCAAAGCCGCGAAGAGATCTCCAGAATGATGGAGCCTTTCCGGCTAGATGGCGGAGAGTTGGCCGCGATGCGGCTCGTTGATGGCAACGCGGTTAATACCGAGTTAGGAAATTCTGTTCGAAGCTTGCGGCAGCAGATTTTGGGCAAATTGGGCAGCAGAAACGGCGTCATTATGGTCGCTGGAATGGTTGCCGACGGCGGAGCATCTTTTGTAGCAAGAAATCTCGCGGCGGCTTTGGCTCTTGATGAATCTCGTTCGTCCTTGTTGATGGATTGTGATGTTTCTGGCGGCGGAGATGACGCGTTAAAGATAGTGTCTCCCGATTTGCCGGGGCTGACAGATTATTTGGTGGACGGACGCCTGATGGAAGCGGATGTGATCTATCCATCTGGAGTTCCACGTATGCGCTTGATTCCGCGTGGTACGCAAAAGTCGATGGAAGGCGAGCAATTCTCAAGTGTTCGAATGCAGGAGTTACTAGAGGCTACTGCGCGTCGCTACCCTGATCGATATCTTGTCGTTGATGTTCCCCCTTTAAAAACGTCTGCGGACGCGAGCATGTTGGCGCGTTACTGCGACCTTATTGTGTTGGTCGTGCCGTACGGCAAGGTAATGCCGACCGAGATTGAGCAGGCAATTGATACGCTGGGAGAGGAGCGCATTCTCGGTATTGTATTTAATAAGGAGCCTAGAGTTCCTCTGATTCGCCCTTAGTAGGAGCTCCCATGAAATTAAGGGCTATTCTTGCCATTTTTTTATGTGGTCCGATCAACTCTGCGTTGGCGCTTGAAGTGCTAGGTGGGGTGAGTGGGCGTTATGAGAAGAGCAATAATATTTTGCAGGTTGGTGATGGGGAGCAGAGCGAAGACATGCTTGTGCCTCGGCTTGATCTAACCTTGGTTGAAGAGACAGGACGGGTGCGGGGGTCGGGCGCTTTGTATCTAGAAGATGTCGACTACCGTAATGATATCCTACAAGATCAGCAGCAATACGGCCTGACGACGGCTTGGGTTGCTGATGTGATTGAAAACCGGCTGCAGTGGTTATTTGAAGATACTGCAAGTCGCCGCATACTTGATTCTCGCGACACCGACATTAGTTCGAACAGAACCGATCAAAACATTCTTTTAACCGGCCCCCAATTGAATTTTTCGGCGAACTCTCGCGATGAATTATTGCTTTCCGCGCGCTATGGCCATTCGTGGTATGGCGAAGACATTTCCTTTGATAGTGAGCGATATGTTGGTCGTGCTGAGTTGCAGCACCGGCTTAGTGAGATTGCTACAACTGGCGTGCATTATGAAAGAACGCGCACGCACTCCCTAGAAGACAATGTCTATGATTACGATCGCGACGAGGCGGCGGTATTCATCAGTCGGGCGTTGACGCGGTCTGAGATTCGGCTGGAAGCTGGATATAATAGAGTGACGTCTGAAACCGGAGAGAAATTTTCTGGTACGTTGGCTGATTTAAGTTGGCGCCAACAATGGCGACAGAATTTTTATACGCAGTTTCGAGGCGATTGGCGTTTAACGGATGCGGCGCAAGAGACAATCTCTAACGCTATTGATGGTGGCGTTGATATTGATTTGATCGTAACCAACGATGTATATGAACTGAAAACAGTCTCTTTTGCGTCTGGCTGGAATAGTCGCGTTTGGCGCGCGGATTTATATCTCCGTGGAGAGCAGCAAGACTATGAAACTCAACTGTTAGATCAAGATATTGTTGCTGCAGAAATTGGATTGCAAAGAGTCATTAGTCAGAAAACAGTGTTGAATTTATTTTTTGACTCATCACGTCGAAAATTCTTAGATAGTGATCGAGTGGATGATGATTATACGTTGAATGCTAGAGTTAATCGCATATTTTCAAACTTGTTCTTTGGCGCTGTAGGTGCTCGTCAAGTGCAAAGACGTTCGAGTGTTTCTTCTGCTGATTTTGATGAAACGGTTGTCTACGTAGAGTTTGGCCTTAGGGGTAGTTTGTTGGCTCGAGAGCGGGGCCGCGAGCTTCGCCACAGCGGGCAGCGAGTTAACTGATGTGTGGCGTCGCGGGAATTTGGAATCCTGCCGCACTGGCATCGGGAGAGTCTTTGTCTCTACGGCTATCAAAAATGTCGCAGCGTATCGCGCACCGCGGCCCCGATGATGATGGTATTTATACCGATACGTATGTCGGTCTTGCTCATCGACGGTTAAGCGTAATCGATTTACACGGTGGCCATCAGCCCATGATGTCTAGCGACGAGCAGTTGGTGGTGAGTTACAACGGCGAAATTTTCAATTTCGTTGAGCTGAGGGAAACATTGGTAGAGAAAGGCTGGGCGTTTAGGACGGAGTCTGATACCGAGGTTTTGCTTGCCGCATATCATCATTACGGTGAACAGTTTCTCTCACTGCTGAATGGTCAGTTTGCATTAGCGCTATGGGATAAGCGCCATAAGAAATTACTTCTTGCGCGAGATCATGCCGGTATTCACCCGTTGTTCTTTACTCGGCAGGGTGGAGAGGTTCTCTTCGCGTCAGAAATTAAATCATTGATGCCAGCGATGCATCACAGTTTGCAGCCCGACTATTCTGCGCTCGACCACATCTTTACTTTCTGGTCCCCTCTTCCTCCAGCTACCGGTTTTCAGGGTGTTGAGCAGCTCATGCCGGGTGAGTGTTTGGTATTGAGCGAATCGGCAGAAAGGCGTTTCGTATTCTTCGAATGGTCTTATCCTCCCTCGGGGCAGGAGCGAAGGGACTCCCCAGAGCAACTGGCCGCCGAATTACGCGAAATTCTGGAAGACTCCGTACGAATTCGTCTTCGTGCAGATGTTCCTGTTGGTTGTTATTTGTCGGGCGGATTGGATAGCTCGGCGACAACAGCGCTGGTTGCGTCGATGGGGAAAAAGCCCACAACGTTCTCGCTGAACTTTTCAGATCCAAGCGTGGATGAGCGTGAGTGGCAAGAATCGCTCTATCAACACCTTGGCGTGGCGCACCGTAGTATCACCGTAGGTGAGACAGAGATCGCTAAGGGTTTGCCGCGGGCGATATGGCATACCGAGCGGCCGATTTTACGTAGCGCGCCCGTGCCGATGATGCATTTGTCCTCACTAGTGCGGGACAGTGGCTTCAAAGTGGTGTTGACCGGTGAAGGCGCGGATGAAGTGCTGAGCGGTTACGATATTTTCAAGGAAAGTAAGGTTCGTCATTTTTGGGCGAGACAGGCGGGCTCACAATGGCGCTGGGCATTGCTTCGTCGACTTTACCCGTGGATGGACCTTGGTTCACTGAATTATTTAAAACGTTTTTTCGGTCAGGATTTGGAGCGTTTAAACGATTCAGTGTTTTCCCATCTGCCGCGTTGGAAAAATACAGCGCAGAGCAAGCAGTTCTATAGTGATGCTATGCGCTCAAAGGTATCGGGTAGTGCCATGGATGCGGTAGAGCGCTGGATGCCACAACAGGCCGATCAATGGGCGCCGCTTCATCAGGGTCAATTTTTGGAATCACGTCTATTGATGGACGGGTATTTGCTTTCCAGTCAAGGGGATCGGATGTTGATGGCGAATGGAATCGAGGGACGTTTCCCCTTTCTTGATCCGCGCCTTATTCAGTTTGCGAACAGCATAGCACCCTCTCGGAAGCTGCCAGGGTTAAACGAAAAAGCGCTGCTAAAAATGGCGGTGAAGGATCTGCTCCCGAAGGGTATTCTAAATAGGCCGAAACAGCCTTATCGGGCGCCGGACGGCACGAGTTTGGCATCGGCGTCGTTTATGGAGTCCGTGTTGTCCAAGCGCAGTATTGAGCGCGGCGGCTATTTCGATGCCAAGAAGGTTGAAATGTTGTGGCGTAAGGCGCAGGCAGGGCGACTGCACGCAATGCGTGATCAGATGGCGCTGGTCGGTATTGTTAGTACACAAATATGGCATGAGCAGTTTATTGAAGGTAAAACCGATTTTATTAATGTGGCGGCGTAGGGAAGGGTAATGGAAAATATTCGAAAAAAAGTGCGGTCATTTCTGCTTGGTAACTATCTTTTCACTGAAGATGAATCAGCATTGGATAATGATGTTTCGTTTTTGGAAAGTGGATTGGTGGACTCTACCGGTATGATGGAAGTTATTTTCTTTATCGAAGAAACATTCTCGATAAGTGTTGATGACGTGGAAATGGTCCCAGAGAACTTGGACTCGGTTGAGAATCTTGTCGCATTTGTAGCACGTAAACAAGGCGTTGCTGCATGAGCGATCTAATTGCCACATTAGCCATGCATGTCCAGCACAATCCAGATCGGGTTGCGCTGGTGGATGGCGATGAGAAAGTGAGCTTGTCTCAGTTGTGGCAGAAGGTGCGGGCACTTGCTTTCGTGTTGAGCAACGCCGGTGTAAAGCATGGCGATCGTGTTGCCATCATTGGGCCTAATACTCAGGAGTGGGTGCAGGTCTATTTGGCGGCCATGGCATCTGGCGCTGTGGCAGTGCCACTAAATCCGGATTTGCGTGGAGCCGATCTCGCGGCGTTAATTCGGCACGCCGAAGCGGATGTCGTTTTTGCCGATATCTCTGCTCGAGTGGTTGAAGATCTCATTACGCATCTTCCAGAAGTGACATGGCTAGCTAAAAGCAAACGATTTACCGGCCGTTGTATAGCGTTATCTGAAATTGAACACGAGTTCGCCCCAGAGGTGTCGGGCGCCCTGACGGATCTTGGTTGCATACTTTATACATCGGGAACCAGCGGTGCGCCGAAGGGGGTCATGCTCAGTCACGTCAGCCTTTTGCAGAACGCAATCGACGTAGCGGATTACCTTGAGCTAAGCAGTGCCGATGTTAGTTTGGCTCTATTGCCGTTTTATTATTCATTTGGCAACTCTGTTTTGGTGACGCACTTGTTAAGCGGGGCTCGATTGGTTTTCGGTGCCAGTCTCATGTATCCAGAAAAGCTTATGGCGTTGGTCGAAGCTGAGGGTGTAACAGGGCTTGCCGGCGTACCGACACTATTTCAGTTGCTACTCAAACGTGATTTGTTATCCGACATTCGTTGGCGATCGTTGCGTTATGTCGCGCAGGCTGGTGGTGCGCTGTCCGCGCCTGCGGCGGAACGGCTGTCTGCGGCATTGCCTTGGTGCAAGATCTTTGTGATGTATGGCCAGACGGAAGCTACCGCACGTATTTGTTACCTTTCGCCGGAGTATTTGCTTGAGAAGCCAGGCAGCGTTGGTTGGCCGATGCCGGATACCTGCGTGCAGATACGAGATGAACATGGAGAGCATTTGCCGGCGGGAGAAGTCGGGCAAATCTGGGTGAGAGGGCCCGGGCTTATGCAGGGCTATTGGCGAAACAAACTGGCGACGGACAAGGTGCTTATCGACGGTTGGTTGCGTACTGGCGACATGGGAGAGATGGATAGCAGAGGCTTTTTATATATCCGAGGGCGGCGTTCGGACATGTTGAAAGTGTCAGGGCAGCGTCTTCATCCTCAAGAAATTGAAGCCGTCATTAGTGAGCTGCCGGAAGTGTCCGAATGCGCGGTCGACGGCGTCGATGACGAAGTTCTGGGACAGGTACCCCGCGTATTTGTTGTGTTGAAGCCAGACGCGGAGCTTTCACCTCAAGCGCTACTACGTTATTGCCGTAGTCAACTGGTTGGTTGGAAAGTGCCGCGTTACGTTGAAATGATCGGCGCATTGCCGAAAACAGGGTCAGGAAAAGTGCAAAGGAACATGTTGGCCGAGTTGCTTTCACACGTCCCGAAAATAACAGGGTCAGAAAAGGGAAATTTATGAATCCGGTATTGGCGTTTGATTGTGAGAAAGCAGCAGAAGAAATTTGTCAGGGAATTCGCCACGCAATGGTGAGCGCTATTGGGCGGCGAGGTCTTGTATTAGGTATATCCGGCGGAATTGATAGCTCCGTTTGTGCGGCACTTGCCGTTCGTGCGCTGGGTAAGGATAAGGTCATTGGTTTATTGATGCCGGAGCAAGATTCCGCTCCGGAAAGTGGTGATCTTGGCGAGCTGCTGGCGCAGCACCTTGGCGTGCGATATGAAACACAAAGTTTGTCCGTAGCGCTTGAGTCACTTGGCTGTTACCAGTGGCGAGATGATGCGATTCGTGAGCTAGTGCCGGACTATGTCGATGGAAATGGTAGCGGTAATGGCTGGCGTAATAAAATTGTGATACGCGGCGGTATGGACGGACAAATCAATCGATATGAGTTAGTGGTCGAAGATCCTGAAGGGAAGCGTCAGCAGATTAGGTTGCCGGTAAAACAGTATTTGCAGATTGTTGCGGCGACGAACTTCAAACAACGTATCCGCAAGACGTTAGAGTACTGCTGGGCGGACAGGTTTAACTACGCTGTTCTTGGTACGCCAAACCGGCTTGAATATGATCAAGGCTTTTTCGTAAAGCATGGTGATGGTGCGGCGGATATCAAACCGATTGCGCATCTTTATAAGTCGCAAGTTTACGCTTTGGCGAGACATTTAGGTTTACCTGATGCGATCTGTAGCAGCACACCAACAACAGATACGTATAGTCTCGCTCAGGGCCAAGATGAATTTTACTTCGCGCTGCCGTATGAGCGTATGGATGTTGCGCTTTACGCTTACAATGCGTCTTGGTCACCTTCGCGTTTAGCGACTGAAATCCAGATTAGCGAAGAGCAAGCCACTTGGGTGTTTGGCGATATCGCGAGAAAGCGAAAAACGACGCGCTATCTGCATGCTGCACCGGTTTTGCTTGAACCCGTACCGCTGGAATCCGCTTCGCCGGATTTGTGATGATGGCGTCGGTGTACCGCAGCGACTTCTTTCAGGCCGGAGAGTATCGACTTTTTGTATCTGAGCACGTCCCCAAGTCTCCTCGGGGGCGTGTGATTTTGTGTGCGCCATTCTTGGAAGAGAAGCAGTTTTGTCGTCGCTATTTTCGCCATCTGGCGCAGTTGCTTGCGCAGATGGATTGGCATGTGATTCGCTTCGACAGTGTTGGTGAAGGTGATAGCGAAGGCGAGTTACAGGACGCCAGTATTGAGGACGCCTTGCGCTGCATCGAATCTATTGCGGCGACTACAGAGAAGCAAGACGGATTGCCATTAGTGCTGATCGGTCTCCGTTGGGGCGGTACGCTTGCTCTGTTATCAGGAAGCGTTAACGCAGATGCGGTTATAGCGATTGAGCCTTTGCGTCGCGGTGAGGAATATCTGCAGCAGTTACTTAGGCAGAACCTGGTGACTCAGATGGCGACTTGGGGAGCGGTACGACAGAGCCGGGAGGTGCTTCTAAAAGAAGCCGCCCAGGGTAAGAGTATTAATATTCAAGGTTATGAGCTGGGCTCGTGTCTTATAGAGCAAATGCGTCAAGTGGATCTGCCTGAAAGTGCTCCTGCTCCCCGTGTCGCGGTGATTAAGCTTGGCGCTCTTGATGAGCCGCCGATGGCCGCGTGGCACCAACATCTTGATCGCTGGGGCGCGTCATACACGCCGGTCGATGGCCTGCCATTTTGGTATGAACCTAAGCATCACGATGTTCAGAAAATTGCGTTAACACAAAGCGTCCAGTTGCAGTTGTCGGAGTGGTTTTCATGAATTGGTCTGAGTCAGTTTATGAAACCCAATCAGACACTGGTGAGATGCTACGTGGCATTCTCACGGTTCCTGAACAAGATGACTCAGGTGTTGTGTTGATATTGCTGCCGGCTGGTCTTAAGGATCGAGTTGGTCCTCATCGGTTGTACGTTCATGTCGCACGTTTGATGGCGAGCTACGGTATTACGGTGCTCAGACTGGACGCGATGGGAATTGGTGAAAGTGACGGTGAATTAGATTTTGCTTTTAACGGCAAGCATTACCGCAGTATTCAGAGTGGCCTGTTTGTTGCTGATTGCTTGGCCGTAATGAACGATATTGACCAACGAATGGGGCGCCGAAAATTTGTATTGGGCGGTTTGTGTGGCGGCGCTATTAGTGCACAGCTTGTCGCTGCAAAAAGCGTTGAAGAACAAGATGTAGATAGAGTGCTCGGTGTTCTGTCGTGGTCTCATGTGGCAGTACTGGATTCTGAAGAGCCTAGTGCTCGCGGTGCGACGCGTAGTGAAGTGGTGAGTAATAGTCGCTCGTACATTCGCAAAGTCTTCTCGCCACATGCATGGCAAAGAATTCTTCGTGGAGAAAGTTCTTTTACATCCATTTTTTCGAACGTGGCATCGATTTTTTCGTTACTTTTAGAAAAATCTGGTTTGGTGCGACTTCATTGGGCAAATGAAAACCCTCTGTTTTTTTCAAGTTTTCGTCAGCTCCAACATGCGGGAGTTAAGCATCTGATGATTTTTGGCGAGCGTGATGCTCGCTGGACAGCATTTAAGGAGCTGGTTGTCGACGGATTCCTGAGCGGATCTCTGAACGGGAAGGGCTACCAAATCAAATTAATCAAAGATGCCAATCACGAGTTTCATCTGCAAGATTGGAGTCGGTTGCTGATGACTTCGTCGTTGGGATGGGTGATGGAGCTTAGCGGCATGCCATATACAGACCTGACACAAGATGAGAGGTTGGCGGTCAGCGCCGCAACTCAAGTAGCCATTATGGGAGATCGCTCCTAGTGGACAGCAAACAGTGGGAAAGTGTTGATGGGGCTATTACCGTTCGGGTGCTTCAATCCTGGGCGGATGTCATTGCTATTGGTCCTCAATGGAATGCCCTAGATGAATTGCGTGACCAGGAGTGTCCATTTTCAAGTCATGAATTCGCATTGATATGGTGGCAGCATTTTGGCACGGCGCTGTGTAAGCCGTTGGTGATTTTGGTGTATCAACACGAAAGGTTGATGGGTATTGCCCCGTTGTATATACGCCGTCGCTGGCCGATGCTCACAGTGCCTACGCTTCATTTTATCGGCCAAGGCGAAGCGGAAGAGGATGAGGTCTGTGCCGAATACCTCGATATTATTGCGTCACCGGATGACGAAGGCGAAGTCGCTCGTGCTGTCACTCGGACACTAATTGACTCTACGGGCTGGGGGCGATTCTTAGTTAAGGATATGTTGTCTGATTCCCTGCTGTCGCGCCATGTGATTCCCGAGTTGGCAGCTTCTTGGTCTGGTATCCATGTGGAAGAGACCGGTTTCCGTTATCGAGTGCGCTTGCCGACGAGTTGGGATCTTTATCTTTCCGGGTTGAAGCAAAATCATCGTCGTAAGATAAATCTCGCTCGACGTCGATTGGCGGAACATGACGATGTTCATTTCAGAGAGATAACCGCAGAAAGCGACCTAGAAGAAGGAATGAAAGTATTGGCTGCCCTTCATGGTACGCGCTGGTCGCAGATGGGTTTGCGAGGGAGTTTCTCGAGTCAGCGATTTTTATCATTTCATCTTGATTGGGCGAGAGTACTTTTGGAAGGCAGGCGACTGCGTTTGTTGACGCTATATATCGCTGAAACGCCGATTGCATCGATTTATCTCATTGAGAATGCCCCTTCTGCATTCTATTACCAGTCTGGCGCGGACACGATCGAGTGGTCGCGATTGTCGCCGGGTCGATTGTTGTTAAGTTTGGCAATAGAAGAAGCCATTGATAAGAAACTAAGCTGGTTTGATTTTATGCGGGGCGGAGATAGTTCGTATAAAAATAGTTATGGCTGTGAAGAGGACCGGATGTATAAAGCCGCAATTTTCCGGCCTGGTCCATGGGGCTTAATAGCAAGTTTAATATTTAAGGCGCGCGGCTTTTTTCGCTCGCAATGGCGTAATTGGTCGGTGCGATATGACAGATAGAACGGAAGATGTTTTTCTTACGATTAGCATTGATACAGAGTGTGATCACGACCTTGCATGGGCGCGATCAAAGCCGTTGACCTTTCATTCCATTACCCATGGTCTGCCTAATGTTTTGCAGCCAGCATTTTCATCATGTGGAGCGGTGCCGACCTATTTGCTCACCGTTGAGGTGATGGAGGATGCTGAGTCAGTTGAGGCATTGCGGGCGTTGCAAGGGCAATACGAGTACGGAACGCACTTGCATGCTGCTTTTATCGAACCACAGAAGAAATTTATTGATTACGCTGGCGTTGATAGTCCTGATTTCCAGTGTAGTTATCCGCCGAATATTGAGTATCAAAAGCTGTCTAATTTGAGCGCTTTGTTCGAGCAGCGCTTTCACTATAAGGCGACAAGCTTTCGTGCGGGGCGCTACGGCGCAAGTGAGCATTCTATTGATGCGTTGGAGCGCTTGGGGTACCTCGTTGACACAAGTGTGACTCCCCATATCGCATGGGAAGAACCCAATGCTAGAGTGGATTTTCGAGGCGCTCCAGAGCAGCCATTCTTTTGCTCGCCGGGTACGATTATTCAGCCGGGGCAGGAGCGTCCCATTTTAGAAGTGCCGGTTACGATGAAGCCACGTTGGTTAAGAGGCCCTCGTTGGTTTCGGCCGTGGTTCTCGTCGGTTGATCAGATGAAAAGCATCATCAATTATCAGCTTCGCAAAAATCGTTCTCAGCGAGTTGTTGTATTGAATATGATGTTTCATTCAATGGAAATTATTCCGAAGGCAACGCCGTATCCACAATCGGATCAGGATGTGATGCGCTTTGTTGACGATATGGTCGAGGTGCTTGATTGGTGTTCCGGGCTGGGCGTGAAATTTTGTGGTCTATCTGAGTTGCGTAAGCAATTCGGGGAAAGATGATGATCGTCATATTTTGGGCTGCATTTTTTTTGGTAGTTTACACCTATATAGGTTATCCATTAGCGATCCTAGTTCTGTCGAAGACGCGTGAGCTGTCTACACAAGTTGAACTACGCGATTGGCCGGCGGTGACGATTATCGTGCCGTTTTGCAATGAGAGTGGCCGTGTCCACCCAAAGCTCGCTACGTTAAAAGCGCTTAATTATGCGGGAGACGTACAGATTGTTTTTGTCTCTGATGGCGAGGAAGACGATACCGCAGAGGTGATACGACGCTGTGCCGCTTCCGGCGTGGATGTTGTCATTTTACCGGCTCGGAGCGGCAAGCCTGCTGCATTGAATGCGGCAATGGTCGTGGCGCGGCATGAGCTTGTACTGTTTACCGATGCGCGACAGATGGTAGATCAAGATGCTCTGAGATCGCTAGTCACTTCTATGCTGAGTTATGGAGAGGGCTGTTCGCAGAAGGTTGGTGCTGTGAGTGGGGAGCTGGTGTTTCTAGATGAGAATAAGGATGAAGCGAATATCGGGTTGTACTGGCGTTATGAAAAAATCATTCGGCAGGCAGAGAGTCGCTATGGATCTGTTCCAGGTGTAACTGGTGCGCTGTATCTCATTAAGAAAGAGTATGTCAGGCCGTTGGCGGATGATTCATTGCTTGATGACTTTGAAATGCCGCTGTCCGCATTGCGCGCAGGTGAGCGAATTATTTTTGATGGCGGGGCACGGGTTTTTGATTATCCATCAGAAAATATAGAGAAAGAGAAGGCTCGGAAGATTCGCACGCTCGCCGGAAACTACCAAGCTTTTTCGCGTAATGCGTGGTTGTTTGTACCGTTGATTAACCCAATATGGTGGCAGTTTATTTCTCACAAGGTGCTGCGTCTTATTGTGCCGTATTGTCTTGTTGCCTTGCTTGTTGCTCCACTGTTTAATTTTTACGGTCTTTACATGTGGCTCTGGTTTGCACAGGTAGCGTTCTATTTCCTAGCAGTGGGGAACGTACGAGGCTGGGTTGGCTGCAAGCGCGGCCTCGCGGCGATAGCAAGATTATTTGTTGAGTTGAACGTTGCTGCGGTTATGGGTGCCTACAAGTTTTATTTCGGCGTTGTCGATGCACGTTGGGAGCGGACCGCATGAATAGGGTTGTGTTGATGTATCACGCTATTGTCGGTGATTCCCATCATTTGGATTCAATCCCGCAAGAGGATCATCCCTATGCCGTCGACACTACGCGTTTGGCAGATCATCTTGCGCTATTTTCTGACTACAAGGTGCTTATTACCTTTGATGATGGTGATGCGGGTTGGTATCTGGAGGCTCTTCCCATATTGGAAAAGTTTTCTGTAAAAGCCCTGTTTTTTGTGACGCCTCGTTTGATTGGTACGCCAGGCTATTGTGACTGGGAAGGCTTGTCTGCGCTGAGCGCTGCGGGGCACGAGATCGGCGCACATGGTCTTACCCATCAATTTCTGCCGGACCTAGATGAGGTCACGTGCCGTAATGAGTTGGTGGAGTCGAAGAGTATTATTGAGCGCCGATTAAATACAAAGGTTCGCTCAATGTCATTTCCTGGAGGCCGATATGGCCGTAGGGAGCTACGCTTGGCGCAGGCGGCGGGTTACGAGGTGTGCTATACGTCAGTTCCAGGGCGAGTGCAGGGTAATGAGTTTTGTCGCCCTCGTGTTGCGGTGCGCGCAGACAGTTCGGTGCTGTGGCTTGCCCGTGTTGTCAGTGGTGATAGGCCGCTTTGGGTCAAGATGAAGCTGAGCTATTTGATCAAACGAATAGTAAAAAGCGTGTTAGGTAACCGGGGGTATCATGAGCTCTATCGCTTCTTCCGGGGTTAGATTGAAACGGCCACATGAGCCGCTACCTGAGGTTCCTGATGGTACTTCGTTGCTTGATATCGACGAAATAAAGTACACATTAAGGTTCCTGATTTGGCCCGTGCTTTTTTTATTGCCAACGTTATTTTGGGATGGCGGCGTGCCCAAGCCATTGCTATATGGTGGCGGCGGATTCATCGGCCTTCTGCTTGTCATTCGTTCATTTCGCAGCCCTGAAACATTGCTCGCCGTTTCATTGATCTATATTCCGCTCGCTAGAATTTTTCCTGCTGCGATTGTTCCAGGGATTAACGGAACAAATATTGTTTTATTAATGTTGGTTTTCTTTTGGGCTGTGCATGCGGCCAAACGAAAGCAGCCTTTTTTTCGGTCGATACCTGGTACGCGCCCGATGATGATGTGGGGCGTATTAAGTGCCTTGTCGGGGCTTACTGTTGTTTTCTACATAGGGCTCTCCTACCTAATTTCTGATGTATTTCTTGAGTACAAGGCGTGGATCGATCAGTTCATCGTTTATTTTGCTGTGCTCAATCTTATTGTCGATGGGCGCATGGCGCGTCGTATCGCGGTCTATCTGTTGCTTGGCTCCTTGGTCGTGCTGATGTTTGGTGTGAAAGAAATGCTGGAAAAGCAGGGGCTCGATTCCATGGAAAAAAGTCGTGTTATTGGGCCGCAGGAACAGCCCAATGACTTTGGGGCATTTCTAGTCTATGCCGGCTGCATTATCGCATCGATATTGGCGTACAAGCCTTTTGAGGTGAAGCGGTGGATATTGCTGCCATGGCTTGGTGTTTTGGTTAAGGTTTTGCTGGCCACCTTCTCACGTGGTGCCTATTTGGCGTTTGGTGCGGCGCTCGCGGCCATTACCTGGTTCCGAGGTTTGCGTTATGTCTTTCTGGCTGTCGTTGCGGTGATGGTTCTGTTTGCGGCGCTGCCAGGACTCATTCCCGATTCGTTACGGGATCGTATGGCGCAAACGACGGTGCAGGGAAGTCATTCTGCACAGGTCGATGCAAGCTCTCAAACACGGCTCATTTTGTGGGACGCCGCGTTGGAGATTACGGCGGAAAGTCCCATCCTTGGTAAGGGGTTTAAGAGCTTCCAATATTTTAAGGGGCGCTATACGGCGATTGATGTCCTAGAGTCTGATACCCATAACATGTTTCTCTTCGTGTGTTCCCAGATGGGTATCCCTGCGTTAATTGCGTTTCTATCTTGTCTTGCATGCTTGTTCGGTTTTGGCTATGTGGTTTGGCGTAAAGCAGAGGACGGCTTTGCGAAAAGCTTGGGGCTTGGCGGAGCCGGTATGGCGGGGGCAGTTGTGGTAATCAATATGTTTGGCTCACGCATGGTGAACATTGAAGTATGCGTTTACGTGTGGGTATACCTCGCCATATTGGGCCATCTCTTTGCTGAGTTAAAGAGCGGAAGAGTGATTAGAAAGCCTACAGTAGCTGGTCATGTGCGCCGAGGTACGCATGAGTAAGCCTTTGGTCGTTCATATTATTGATCGCTTACCCCCGGATGGTGCTGAACGTTTACTGTGTGAACTGCTGTGTTATCGCAGTGATGATTTTCGGTACCAGGTTTTATGTTTGGTTGAGGGGGGCGAGTTTGAATCAGTGATTCGTGCGATGGGCGTGCCGATTCATATCTTAGGTAAGAAGCCGGGTGTCGATCTTCTAATGCTTTTTAGGCTTTGGCGCTGGCTACGGAGAGAGCGGCCGACCATTGTCCATACGCACTTATTCACTGCGGATACTTGGGGACGAATTGCAGCGAAGTTAGCAAGAGTGCCGGGAATATTTTCGACAGTGCATAGCGTTAATGCATGGCAAGGAAGCGTGCATCGTAGGGTCGATCGCGCATTGGCTCATATCACGACTCGGCTGATTGCTTGTACGCAACAGGTTGCAGAGAAACTTGTTCGAGTGGATAGCATTGCAGTGGATAAAGTCGTCACACTAGCCAATGCCGTTGACCTAGAGCGTTTTCAAAACGTAGCGCCAATCAATATACAAACTGAATTTTCTATTCCAGCGAATGTTCCTGTTATGGCGGTGCTTGGTCGCCTGGAACCGGTCAAAGGACAGGGCTACCTACTAAACTGTTTGCGTCAACTGCGCGATAACCATGTGAAAGTGTGTTGTCTATTTATTGGCGATGGACCTGATAAAGAGGCTTTGCATAGTCAGGTCAATGCATTGCAGTTGAGCGATGACGTGTTTTTTGCAGGCTTTCGGCGCGATGTGCCTCAGCTATTGGCGGCGATCGATGTACTGGTTATCCCGTCTCAGTGGGAAGGTTTGCCGATGGCGCTTCTCGAGGCGATGGCGTTGGCACGCGTCGTGGTGGCGCATGATGTGGGTGGAATTGGCGATGTCTTGCGTGATGGTTTAGATGGCTTGGTTGTTCCCTCGAAAAATTCCGCAGCGCTAACAGAGGCGCTGAAAACCGTACTGATGGATCCTGAGATGCGCCACGCAATGGGAACATCGGCGCGAAAAAGGGTTGAAGAGAAATATAGTGCTAAAGAGTTGAGCGCTTGCTACGAGGCGTTGTATCGAGAGGTAGAGGTCGTGGATGGCAGGCAGGAAGAGTTGTTATGAAGGTCTCCTTGTGAAGGTAATATTATGAAGGGATTGCTGCGTACACTGGTGGCCTTATCATTTTACCCAGTGTCTTTGATCGCGAATTATTTGCGCCCTGGAGTGCGTATCTTGATGTTTCATCGTGTTGATTCATTACCGCACTTTGATCAACTAACGGTCTCGCCCGGCCGCTTTTCTCAGCAGATGGACATTTTAGCTAGATCGTATCGCGTTATTTCTTTAACGCAAGCCCTGACGGAACTGGCTAACGGCAAAGTGAAAAGAAACACCGTGGTCATAACGTTTGATGATGGTTATTTGGATAACCTCACTCATGCGCTGCCGATGATGGAAGAGCGCGGCTTGCCGGCCAGTGTTTTTGTGACTACAGAGTTTGCGTCTGGGGCTCAGCAGCATCCGCGCTATGGTTCATCGGCACGGCTACATATGAACTGGGGAGAGGTAAAAGAATGGCTGCGCTTTCCCGGTAATGAAGTGGGCGCCCATTCGCGTAGTCACCCCTACTTACAGCGCGTATCGGATGAACAGTGTCGTGAAGAAATTGCCGGCTGTATGGCGGACATGGCCGCGGCGGGCGTGGCCCACAATGGCATATTTTGCTATCCCTCCGGTGATGTTACGGAGCGAGAAGCGCACCGCGTAAGAGCTAGTGGTTATGTCGCCGCAGTGACTGTTGCGCCAGGGGTAAACTTTCCAACGACAAACCGTTTTTGGCTGCATAGGACTGAGGTGACTGATCGGGATACGCCATTGCTGTTTCGGTTAAAGCTTGCGGGTTGTTTTGATCTTATTCATGGTGTATTGCATGTGCGCCGCACTCGCCAGTTCAGTAAGCAATCTCAGGTGGAAAAAGAGTTAAAGGGAGTTAACCATTGAAGTTATTGTATTTAATGACAGAGCCTTTTGGGGTCGGCGGCGTGCAGTCGGATATGTTGGCGCTAGGGCCGGACCTTACCGCTCGCGGCCATGATGTTTTTTTGGCCACGAAAGAAGGTGAGTTGCTTCCCGAGCTTGAGGAAAAGGGGGTGACCTTTATTTCGGCGGATTTTCACTTTAGCGGCTTGCAGGGTCTGTGGCGAGCGGCTAGAAAGCTTCGCGCCATTGTCGTTGCGAATCAGATTGAAGTGTTAGCGCCGCAGTCTGTTCGCACAACACTAGTTGCTTTAGTCGCATTAAGAATTTTGCCTTTCTCCTACCGAGTCAAATTGACGGGTAAACGCATACCGATTATTACCACTATCCATAATATTCATAATCCGATGCATTTTCGCTATGGCGGATGGCTGCTGCGTGCCGCCTGTGACCATGTAATTTTCGAGTCACACTATGAGCGTGATCGGTTGCTGGCGTCTGGTTTGCAGGCAGAAAAGAGCGTCGTTATTCATAGCGGTATTGATACTGAACGTTTCCTGCCCAAAGAGCCTGAGCTGGCGCTGTTAGAAGAATATGGGCTGGACAAATCCAAGCACCTTATCTTTGGCATTGTCGCGCGGTTGTCGGAAGAGAAAGGGCACTGCTTCTTATTGCCGGCATTTGCCGCTGTATTAGAGACGACACCGAATGCTCGTTTAATGGTGGTTGGAGATGGACCATTACGGGAGGATATTCATAAGCAGGCGCTAGAGCTTGGGTTGGGCGAGAATATTATTTTCACTGGGGTCAAACGTAATATTCCCGATTTCTTGTCGATTTTTGATGTCTTTGTATTGTCGTCGACACGTGAGTCCTTTCCATTAGCGGCTAGAGAGGCAATGGCAGCGGGTCGGGCTGTAGTTGCACCGCGCATAGGCGGTTGTCCAGAGGTCGTTGATGATGGTGTGACAGGCATCCTCTTTGAGGCGGGAAATGTGGAGTCGCTAGCGACTGCGATGCAGAATATCACGAGTGATAAGTGCCATATCGCGATGGGGCATGCTGCACGGGAACGCGTCGAGAGGTTGTTTTCTCGTAAACAATGGATTGAAGGCGATGAGAGCGTGTATGAAGCTTCACTTCTTTAATATTCGTAGCAGTATGTGTCGGCGCGGGAGAGCGCTAGCGGCAAGCGGGTTGGTTTTGCTTTGTGCTGCGGCGTACTCTCAGCCCGACCTTGTCGCGTTTAGAACCGACAAGAAGGTTGTGCCGGTTTCTGACGAAAAGCGTCCTCCGTTGCACAAGGAAATTGTTGATCCAAGTTTTGGTGCTCGGATAACTCGCGTCAGCGACAGCAATCAAGTCAAAGGCGTTGAACGATTGCGTCATTACTATGCAAAGAGGAACCCGTTCAATGCCGACGAAAGTCGTGCTGTGCTGATTTCCAGTGATGGGTATAACTGGGTTTACGATACAAAAACCTGGGAGCCTATAGGTTACTTGCCATTGCAAAGCAGTGACGCAGAAGTGCACTGGCACCCAGTAGATAAAGATAAAATATTTCTGATGGACTTTGGTTCTAACTACAACATTTCCAGAATGTTTTGGTTAAACGCGGCAACGGGTAAGAAAACATTATTGCTTGATTTAGAGAAGGAAGGTTTTATTTCCGCCAATGGCATGATGGAAGGTAACCCGGATCGAGCAATGAGCGTTTATGCCGTTGCGGGAAAGACTCAGGAAGACGGCAAGAAAATGGCCATGGCATTGGTTGATATTAATGCCGGAAAGATTATTGCGAAGAAGAATGTAAACCCCCGCTGGGTCAATGATTGGATTAGCGTTAGTCCGTCCGGCAAGTATGTTGTTGCGATGGGAAAAGAACATACGCGAATATTGGATAGGCAGCTTAAGGTAATACACACCTTGCCTGAGGGCAGTTATGGTCACGGTGATCTCTGTTTAACGCGCTCCGGGCGTGAGGCATTAGTGTTTGACGGAGCGGATTTGCAGCTAAACGGCGACCGCAATATTAATATTGCTTGGCTTGATAGTGGTGAGCTTGAGATTGGTACGCGCATTGGTTGGGGCGCAACGCCGCATGTGTCATGTCGTAACTTCGAATTTCCTGGTTGGGCGCTGATTTCAACACAGGGTAGTGATAGGGGACGAAGCGATTATCCTAACGTGGATTTTGAGGTGTTTTGGTTAAAATTGGATGGATCAGGTGAGGTGCGGCGCTTGGCCCACCACCATTCAAGTCGAGAAGAGGGCGGCTATTTTGCGGAGCAACATGCTGTGACAAACAGGGATGGGACGAAAATTTTATTTGCGTCTAACTGGGGTGGCGATGAAGTGAATGAATACCTCATTCAGCTGCCAAAGAAATAGATGCACTATTTTAAGCTGTTGTTAGAGCCTGTTGCGCTGATTTGGTTGGGGCTTATTTGGCTGACCTTCAGTTTATGGCGCGCTCGGGCTGTGAGTGGGCGGAGAAATTGGCGTATAAGCGTGTTGCTACTGCTTTCTTTTTGGTTTGTTGCTTCGCCGCTAGGTGCCAACGCACTGGTGTGGTTGTTGGAACGCAATTATCGCAGTACACAAGTGTGTGATGGTTTTGCTAAGACTGATGCGATTGTGATCCTCGGTGGCGGTAAAAAGGGTAGCAATGCAGACCCCGATGAAATTGAAGCGCTAATGGAGACGACATTGGTCCGAACCTATGCGGGGCTACGCTTATGGAATCAGTTGGAGCGCGCGCCAATGGTTGTGCTGAGTGGCGGAGGCTATGGTGATGTCCGTGAGGCAGATTTGATGGCATTGCTAGCGACTCAGGCAGGCGTTGCCCATGATCAGTTGCTGTTAGAGCGTGATTCCATGACAACGCGGCAGAATGCTGAGGGCGTAGGCAGATTACTTAGTGCAAGTGAAGCGGACAGCAGTGAAAGCGAGAAGATATTTTTGGTGACGTCTGCGATGCATATGCCGCGCGCGCTAGCGACATTTTCCCGATCGGGCTTTAACGTTTGTCCTTGGCCGGTCGATCAACGGGCATTTCGACCTGATTTCGGTGGCCTATGGATTCCTTCTATTCGTCCTTTGCAGAAAAGCTCCATGGCGCTGCATGAGTTCCAAGGTTTACTGTGGTATTGGATTGTGGGAAATGGAGAGGCGCCGGTTGCGAGTCAGTAACGAGGTTTTAGCGATAAGGACTGAGCTATACCATCGAAAGTAAAGACAAAAAAGGCGGCCCGTAAGGGGCCGCCTTTTTTGTTTACGCTGATGCGGGGTTCAGCGAACGTCCCTACTCAGCTAGTGGTCTGCGGAAATCGGTTAAGTCGATGAGGTAGGATGAAATCGCACCGCTTCCGTAGTTGCTGGCGAAGATGATCTTTGTGCCATGTTTGTTGGTGACTGCGTGTTGTTCTGCGAAGTAGCCGCCGCTCTCGCGATTGGAATAATGATGGGCGACGCGACGGACTTCGCCAGAGCCGTCGAGTTTAGCCCAGAAGATTTCCTTATCGTAGTTGTTGCTACCGTTACCTTGAGTAGAGATCAGTGCCCAGCCAGGAAACTCGGTATTGCGGCAAGAAACATGTGGCGTGGTGCTCCAGCCAATTTTAATTAATGGGTCAACTGTGCCGCCGCCGTCGCCCGTTACGGTGTCGAGGTAGGCCATATTAATCCAGCGATCGCCGTCACTGGCGACAACATGATCCGCACCGTCGTAAACCATCACTTCACGACCATTAGCGAGGCTGCATAAGTCTGCGTGGCCGTAACTTCCTTCTGGTAAACGACCTTTATAGTTCATGTTGTGATCGTAAACATACGAGTAATCATGACCCATTATCACGACGAAATTGCCGTTCTGACTGATGCTAATCCAATCGATACCTTCGTCTTCGATATCATTGATATTAATACGCTGGGATAACTGGTCGTTTTGAACATCATAAACAAAGGCGTGGCTGTTACTTCCAGATTCGCCGATCATGGCGTAATAACGACCCGACTTATCCATGTTTCCTTCAAGTCGGCCCGCAACAGAACTGAACCCTTCATCGGCGAAGTCATGCAGAACAGTTGTGGTTATTGATGAAATTTCGAAGCGCGAAAATTCAGTGCCTTCAAGGTAATAGAACTGATCTGGATTCGTTGGATGCCATTGAATCTCCGGTTCGCTGGAGCTTACATGTGGATATTCCGATGCGTTCAGAATTGGTTCGAACGTCGCTGCGTCGTAAACCCAATAGGTGCCGTTGCTTGCCACGAACATGGCATAGCTTCCATCGGCGTTAAAAGGGTTCTGTTTACTGTAATAGTGACGAACCCGACTGACGCCGCTGATTTGAGAGTTCGCGGTGACGCGGTGAATAGTCGTGCCAAATGTTGCATCGACGTATGCGCTATGCAAAGCAGGATTGCTTGCGCCGGGTGGCGTGTGTTTTCCGGTGTCAGATAAAAGCCCAACAAAGTCGCAGTTCGTGGTGCAGTCCGGAGGAGTGACGGTAATGCTAGGTAATGTAGCGCCGCCGCCTGAGCCAGAAGAGCCTGAACCAGAGGCACCGCCCGAGGCAGAGCCTGCTTCTGGTGTGGCAGTCATACTTTCCGCAGCGTTGTCATCTTTGCTTTCTGCGCCACATGCGCTTAAAAAAAGTGACATGACTAAAACGCTGCCAATCGTAAGTGTATTTTTCATGACATCCTCTGCTCGACTGATTCGTTGCTGAATATGTCGGCAGTATAGGAAATTGGGACGAGGATGTAAGAAGGAGTTCTTATATTTGGGCGGTGGTTAGAGAGGAAAGTGTGAGCCGAATCTCGTACTGAATTTGGGAAGAGGGGAATTGATTCAAGTTGTAAAAAACGCTGAAAATAAAGGCTATTTCTCGATTTATTACTTTATTAAAAATAACGTATAAAATTGTCGTGATGAAACAACGAAATTGTTTTAACGCGACATATTTTCGGCATGAAGCTGAATTTTTTTGACCATGCTACGTAAACCGTTTCCGCGAGTGGGACTAAGGTGCTTAAGTAGATCGATCTGATCAAAATAGTGCTCAATATCGAATGCGAGAATGTCGCGACTGCTTTTACCATTGTAAGCGGCAAGCACAATGGCGGCGAGTCCGCGGACAATTAGTGCATCGCTATCCACAGCAAGTTGCACAATGCTGTTAGGTTGATCTTCTCTTGCCAGCAACCAGACTTGGCTTTGACATCCGCGTACGAGAAGCTCTTCGTTTTTCAAGCTTTGCGGAAATTCGGGGAGTTGTTTGCCCAAATCGATTATATAACGATAACGCTCTTCCCAATCGTCAAAGAACGAAATGGTGTCGATGACTTCGTCAGGCGTGATGCGAGTACCAAAAGGGTTATTGAAGACGGCTTCGGCAGTAGGCTCTGATGTAGACATTAAAACATTCCTAACTCGAGTTGTGCTTCTTCGCTCATCATTTCACGCGACCAAGGTGGGTCAAACACGAGGTCAACCTCGACGCGAGCAACATTCGGTACCTTGGCTGTACGGTACTCAACATCACCGACCAGAACGGGGCCCATGCCACAGTTCGCTGCCGTGAGGGTCATGATGATTTGAACAACATTTTCATCGTCATGGCGTTTGAGTATGCAGTCATAGACTAGGCCAAGATCAACGATGTTGACGGGAATTTCCGGATCGTAAATGGTTTTCAGGGCCGTCCAGACGTCATCAATACGCACGCTGCCATCGGGCTCCGCCGGAGGGAAAGAGAGAACAAGCGGCTGTTGTCCGATAGCATCAGCGTCGGTTCCATCAATGCGCGCCATATTGCCGTTTATGGTTACGGTGTAAGTGCCGCCGAGAGCCTGACGTAAGTTAACAAAGGTATTGCCGGGAATACTGATGTGGGTGCCGTCAGGCACGAGCCTAGCGGAGACTTCTCGTGATGTGACGACTGTACGTTGCTCTGCCATTATTGATTTACCGTGAAGCTCTCGCCGCAGCCGCATTCGCCGGTAGCGTTCGGGTTGCGGAACTTGAAAAAGCTGTTGACGCCTTCGGTTACGTAATCAATTTCGGTGCCGTTTAAGATGGCGCTGCTACCGCCTTCAATAAAAAGTGTTATGTCGTTATCGAAGAGAGCCTGGCTATCGTTTTCCGGTACCGCTTTGGCGTAGTCGAGTACGTACATAAAACCTGAGCAGCCTGAAGGCTTGACGCTTAAGCGCAATCCTTGTGCGCCTTCGCGTGCAATTTCTTTACGCGCTTGCTTAATAGCGGCGCTGGTCATGGTCACGGCGATGTCGCCGGGGGTATAAGTTTGTACGCTCATATTAGTTGCCTCTCATAGAAAGGTTTTTACCTTGTTGAGTGCGTTAAAAAGCGTGTCTATATCGCTCTTGTCATTGTACACCGACAGCGACGCTCGTACTGTCCCTGGAATACCGAGTCGGTCCATTAGCGGCATAGTGCAATGATGGCCGGTACGAACTGCCACACCTTGTTGGTCGAGCAGCTGCCCGACGTCGTTAGGGTGGCCGCCTTCGAGTAAAAAAGACAGCACGGCGACCTTATTTGGGGCTGTGCCGATAAGTCTCAATCCCCCAATCTCGCCTGCTCGCTCAGTGGCGTAGTCGAGAAGGCTCGCTTCATGTTGTTCTAGCGCTACACGATCTTGGTTGTCTAGCCAGCGAATCGCGGTGCCCAGACCAATGGCGCCGCCAATGTTTGGTGTACCGGCCTCAAATTTATACGGCAGCTCGTTCCAAGTGCTAGCGGCAAAGGTGACTCGCTCAATCATTTCGCCGCCGCCTTGATACGGTGGCATTGCTTCTAGCAATGCGCGTTTGCCATATAGGGCGCCGATACCGGTTGGCCCAAATACCTTGTGGCCAGAAAATGCATAAAAGTCACAATCGAGTGCTTGAACGTCGACCGGAAAATGCGAAATAGCTTGAGCGCCGTCGATCAAGGTGACTGCGCCGATCGCTTTTGCTTTCGCAATTATTTCTGCGATGGGGTTGATTGTGCCAAGGCTGTTCGATACCTGCACGACGGCGACAATACGTGTGCGTTCGGAGAGCAGTGCATCATAGGCCTCCATGTCGAGGCTGCCGTCGTCGTGTACCGGAACGACTTTGAGAGTGGCGCCGGAGCGCTCGCAGGCTAGTTGCCACGGCACGATATTGGAATGGTGCTCCATGGCGGTAATCAGAATTTCGTCGCCGGTTTGGAGTTGCTCTCGTGCATAGCACTGCGCCACGATGTTGATGCTTTCCGTGGTGCCGCGTGTCCATAGAATTTCTTCACGACTGGCGTTTAGGAAATCGGCCACAACTTGTCTGGCACCTTCAAACTCTGCGGTGGCGACATCACTAAGGTAGTGGGCGCCGCGATGAACGTTGCTGTTTTGCGAACTGTAGTAGGTATTCAATGCGTCAATGACGCATTGAGGCTTCTGGGTGGTTGCGCCGTTGTCGAGATAGACTAACGGTTTGCCATGTACTGACGTAGCAAGAATTGGGAATTGGGCGCGAACAGCATCGACGGAAAAGCTCATCGGAATTCCTACAGCGAAGCGCTAAGCCAATCGCGTGCCCATTCGGCCACGCGCTCATTGGGTAGCGCCATTAATAATTCATTAATAAAGCCGACGCCAAGCATTCGTTTGGCCGCTTCGGCACTAATTCCTCGCGACTGCAAATAAAACTGCTGTTGGCTGTCCATTTGACCGACAGTGGTGCCGTGAGCACACTTCACGTCGTCGTTATAAATTTCCAGCTCTGGTTTACTGTCAATTTCGGCGCCATTGGAAAGCAATAAGTTTTTATTGCTGAGCTTGGCATCCGATCCCTTCGCGCCGGGATGAATATGAATGCGACCGTTAAATACCGCCTTGCCGCTTTCACCTGCAATACCTTTGAAAATTTGATCGGAGGTGCAATGCGGAGCAGCGTGCTCGATGCAGATTTGGTTGTCCACATGGGTTTTGTTGCGGGCAATAAAGACACCACGCATGACTAAGTCAGCGCCGCTTTCGTTCATCCACACGCGTACGTTGTTCCGTCTGAGCGTGTTGGCTTGCATTAACTGATAGCTTGCTACGCGGCTGTCGCGCTGTTGATGAATCGACAGTTCGCCAATGTGCAGCGACTCTGGGGTTTCACTCTGCAGTCGATAATGTTGAACATTACTGTTGGCGCCTGCGTAAAGGCTAGTTGTGCTCGAGCATAAGGTGGGGCCGCTCCCAACATAATGTTCGATGACAGTAAATGTGCTGTTGTCAGCCGCTTCAATGTGGAGGCGTACAGCGGCGCTAGCAGGGCTATCGCTTTCGCTAATAATAATTAGGTGGAGTGGTTCAGCAACGTGCGTGCCTTTAGCAACCTTAATGGTTAAAGCAGCACGCAATGTGGCGGCGTTGTAGTGGCTAAAGACGGACTCCGCTTGTGCGCTCTGGTCCACTGCCTCTTGACTAAAAGTGACTCCATCGATTTCTGGCAGTAAGGCGGGTAGTCGGCCATTAATAATCGTTAAGGTGACGCCGCCGAAATCGGGTGCGCTAACCGTAGACGAGGTTTTATCCGCTAATGCTTTGAGGTGCCCGTTTTGCAGGGCAAGCAGTGACGTGTATTTCCACTGCTCCACTTTTTTGTCCGGAAAGACTTGTTCCGCCAGTGCGACACGACCAGCGTCACGTACGGCGCTGAGGCCGTTGCTTGCGTGCGGTGACTGCTGCTTTGCTTGTTCCTGCAGCTCTTTATCAAGGAGTGCCGCGCCAGCCAACGCCTGTTCTTTTAGCGTATCGGGTAGCATCATGCGTCATGCCCTTCTAGCCAGCTGTAACCTTTATCTTCGAGCTCATGAGCAAGTTCTTTACCGCCAGATTTAATAATGCGGCCGCCGGCGAGAACGTGAACAAAGTCTGGCACGATATAGTCGAGCAAGCGTTGATAGTGTGTCACGAGGACAATGCTGCGCTCTGGGCTGCGCAGGGAGTTAACGCCTTTTGCGACAACTTGTAGCGCGTCGATGTCGAGGCCGGAATCTGTCTCATCCAGCAAGGCAAGGCGTGGCTCAAGCAATAACATTTGCATAATTTCGTTGCGTTTCTTTTCGCCGCCGGAAAAGCCTTCGTTAACGCCACGTTTCAGAAACTGTTGGTCGAGGTCTACTAGTTTGCAGACTTCCCGCGCTTTACGTAACAGCGTGACCGCGTCTAAAGGCTCTTGCCCTCGCGCGGTGTAGATGGCTTCCATGGAGGATTTCAAGAACTCCATGTTTGATACGCCAGGAATTTCTACCGGATATTGGAAGGCAAGAAAAATACCGGCTCGTGCGCGTTCCTCTGGCAGCATGTCGGCAACGGATACGCCGTTAAATAGCGCTTCGCCGGATGTGATCTCGTAGCCATCACGACCAGCGAGCACATTGCTGAGCGTGCTTTTTCCGGAGCCATTGGGGCCCATGATCGCATGTACTTCGCCGGGCTTGATGTGAAGTGACAGGCCCTTAAGAATATCTTTGCCCGCCACACTGGCGTGCAGGTCTTTTACTTCCAGCATGTGTCTCTCTCGTATGAAATTGGCTCGTATGAAATCGTATCGTGTGAAATGGTCGTTATCCGACAGAG
Source organism: Gammaproteobacteria bacterium (assembly GCA_018067045.1). GTDB lineage: Bacteria > Pseudomonadota > Gammaproteobacteria > Pseudomonadales > Alcanivoracaceae > JARGPN01. The sequence goes on along the minus strand of JAGPVL010000007.1, from coordinate 48,331 downwards.
CCTTCTAGGCTCACTTCGAGTAGCTTGCCTGCCTCGACGGCAAATTCCATGGGCAGCTCTTTGAAAACTTCCTTACAGAATCCGTTAACGATCATCGACACCGCTTTCTCTGGGTCGATGCCGCGCTGCCGACATAGAAACAATTGGTCGTCACTGACTTTTGACGTAGTGGCTTCATGTTCTAGCGTGGCAGAAGGGTTGCGGCTTTCAATATAGGGAAAGGTATGGGCGCCGCATTGATCGCCGATTAATAAAGAGTCGCATTGGGTAAAGTTGCGCGCGTTTTCAGCACGAGGACTAATGCGCACTAAGCCGCGGTATGCATTCTCACTGCGACCCGCAGAAATACCTTTGGAGATAATAGTGCTCTTCGTGTTTTTGCCGAGATGAATCATCTTCGTGCCGGTGTCGGCCTGCTGACGATTGCGGGTCAAGGCAACGGAATAGAACTCACCGATGCTGTTGTCGCCGCGTAATATAACGCTCGGATATTTCCACGTAATGGCAGAGCCGGTTTCGACCTGCGTCCAAGAAATTTTTGCGTTGTCGTGGCACACGCCGCGTTTGGTCACGAAGTTGTAGATGCCGCCACGGCCTTCCGCGTCGCCAGGGTACCAGTTCTGTACGGTGGAATATTTGATCGTCGCACCGGGCAGGGCAATCAGCTCAACCACCGCCGCGTGCAACTGATTTTCATCACGTTGTGGAGCGGTGCAGCCTTCTAAGTAGCTTACGTGGCTACCTTCATCGGCAATAATAAGGGTGCGTTCAAACTGCCCTGTTTTCGCCTCGTTAATGCGGAAGTAAGTTGATAACTCCATGGGGCAGCGAACGCCTTTGGGGATATAAACAAACGAGCCGTCGGAAAAGACCGCAGAATTCAACGCAGCGTAATAATTGTCGCCTTGCGGCACAACTGAGCCGAGATACTTTTTAATCAATTCAGGGTATTCGTGTACCGCCTCAGAAAGCGGGCAGAAAATAACGCCTGATTCTTTTAGTTTGCTACGAAAAGTTGTGGCGACAGAAACCGAATCGAATACCGCGTCAACGGCGACACCGGCGAGCATCTCTTGTTCGTGTAGTGGAATGCCGAGTTTTTCGTAGGTACGCAATAACTCCGGATCGACTTCATCTAAGCTTTGTGGCTTATCCGCCATGCTGCGCGGCGCCGAATAATAAGAGACTTCGTTGAAATCAATTGGCGGATGATGGATGTGCGCCCATGTTGGCGTCTTCATCTCTAGCCACTTTTTGTAGGCCGCGAGGCGCCACTCGAGAACCCAGTCAGGCTCGCCTTTTTTTTCCGAGATAAAGCGAATGACGCCTTCATTTAGTCCTGGCGGTAACGTGTCGGACTCCACCGAGGTTGTAAACCCGGCGGAATATTCGGAGCGGACCAATTTGTCTAGTTCGGCCTGATTACTCATGAGTGCCTCGTGCTAAGCGTGTGGATTCGTCCGGACCAGGAACATTGAAATCTGATCCATATAATAAGGAGGACGGAATACCAGAGTAAAACGGTCAGGTATTATATGCAAAGGAGGCCTCAGGGGAAAGCCACCGCAGTTCCGACAGTTAGTGTGTGCTCACATATATTGCGCCTATTGAGTGATCCGCTTGCGATTGCCCGTGATTGGGCAGGTGTAAATTGACCTGACAGATGCGTATAATCCGCCGGTTCAGAATAGGCCCCGGATGTCCGGGCGTGTTTGTTGATTTAACTGGAGAGAGATCTGATGGCTGTTGAGCGTACGTTGTCCATTATCAAGCCCGATGCGGTTGCTAAGAACGTTGTTGGTCAAATTGTGAGCCGTTTTGAGCAAGTAGGCCTGAAAGTGGTCGCGATGAAGATGGTCCAGCTGGATCAAGATAAGGCTGGCGGTTTCTACGCTGAGCACCGTGAGCGCCCATTTTTCGGCGATCTCGTGTCTTTTATGACCTCTGGTCCAGTGGTTGTGCAGGTATTGGAAGGTGAAGATGCCGTTGCGAAAAACCGTGATCTGATGGGTGCCACTAACCCTAAAGATGCGGATGCGGGCACTATTCGCGCCGATTTCGCTCAGACTATTGATGAGAATGCGGTTCACGGCTCTGATTCAGCAGAGTCTGCTGCTCGTGAAATTGCGTATTTCTTCGAAGACAGCGAGCTTTGCGCGCGTCTACGCTAGTAGCCGTCTCGATATTTGATACGGGCTGTTACCCCCTGCCGACGGCGCGAGCCGATCGGTAGGGGTGTGCTTCGCGTTGCGTCTAAGAGGCAACTCTATGGGCGACAGTTGAAGCGGCGCTGCTGACGAGTAGTATCGGGGCAGTAGCGAGGAAGTAGGCGAAGCGATTAAAGGTGGCGGCAGCGTGGCTGGCCTACCAGAATGGAAGACGTAGCCCGGAGCGATAAAGTGGTCGGGATGCGTAGCAAGGATTGCAGAATTTGTATTTGTCATGATGGGGTGGGCCGAGCAAACCGGAACGGCTTGTCATGTTGGTAGTGAGTGGTTGCTTAATATATCGAGGTCAGCTCCTGTGAGTGCGGCGGAAAAAATCAATTTGTTGGGAAAGACCCGTGAGGAGATGGAAGCCTTCTTTCTTTCGCTTGGCGAAAAGAAATTTCGGGCTCATCAGATGCTCAAGTGGATCTATGTTCAGCAGGTCGATGATTTCGAGCAAATGACCGATATTGGCAAAGGGCTGCGTGAGAAGCTGAGCGAAATCGCCGAAGTCCGTCCGCCTGAAGTTCTGCAGCAAGACATTTCCAGAGACGGTACCCGTAAATGGGTTTTGAAAGTTGATGGGGGTGGAGCGGTTGAGACTGTTTTTATTCCTGACGGACGCCGAGGCACACTGTGCGTGTCGTCTCAGGTTGGTTGTGCGCTCGACTGCAGCTTCTGTTCAACCGGCAAACAAGGGTTTCAGCGCGATTTAAGCAGCGCTGAAATCATTGGTCAGGTTTGGCTGGCTTGTCGGTCGTTTGGCCCCCGAAAAAACTTGAGTCAGCATCCGGTGACCAATGTGGTCATGATGGGGATGGGTGAGCCTTTGCTCAACTTCGATAACGTTGTGCGTTCGATGAAGTTGATGAAAGAAGATATGGCGTACGGCATTTCAAAACGGCGCATTACTTTGAGCACGTCTGGCATCGTACCGATGATTGATAAGCTCAGTGAAGTTATGGATGTGTCGCTGGCGATCTCGCTGCATGCGCCGAATGATGAATTGCGTAATGAGCTTGTGCCGATCAATAAGAAATATCCTTTGAGTGAACTGCTAAATGCATGTCGTCGCTATAGCGAAAAAATACCGCATAAGCATAAAAGCATCACCATGGAGTATGTGATGCTTCGTGGCGTTAACGACCAGCTTGAGCACGCGCGCCAGTTGGTGGCATTGCTGACAGATCTTCCGGTTAAGCTTAATTTAATTCCGTTTAATCCATTTCCGCATGCGGGATATGAGCGCTCTAAGCAAAAAGACATAATGGCTTTTCATAAGCTTCTTAATAGTAATGGTTTGATGACCACTGTGCGGACAACGCGCGGTGATGATATTGATGCTGCATGTGGGCAACTCGTCGGCGATGTCATGGATAGAACGCGCCGTAGTGAACGTTGGCAACAGGAAGTTTTCCTGCGAGCCGCTGGGAGTGATGATTAGGTATGCGCAATTCGACTATAACAATAATATTGGTGGCGTTTTTTGTGTCGCTATCTGCTTGCGTAACCGTTAGCGATAAGAAAGTTGATAATAAGAGAGCGGCGAGTAGCCATGTCGCTGCCGGCTTGGAATACATGCGTCAAAACCAGCCAGCGAATGCACGGCGACACCTTACTAAAGCTGTTGAAGTTGATGAAGATAGTGCAGAAGCGCATAACGCGCTGGCATTACTGTATCGTTATGAGCGTGATGATAAGCGTGAAGAGGAACAGTACAAGAAGGCGTTGAAGGCGGACCCAAAGTTTTCTGCGGCGCGCAATAATTACGGCACTTTTCTTGCGCGCAAAAACGATTATGACGGCGCCATTAAGCAGTTTTCTTTGGCGGCAGAAAGCGCTACGAATGACAACCGGTCGCTAGCTTATGAAAATAAGGGCCGTGTTTTGGTCGCGATGGACAAGAAGGATGAGGCTAAAGATGCCTTTAATAAGGCAATACGCCTTAATCCCGGAAGCTCTGCTCCTGCGCTTGAGCTGGCTGACTTGCATTACGATCAAGGCGATCTGAAAGCCGCAGATTTTTACTATAGCAACTATGCTCGGGCGGTTAATCCGCAACCTGCCAGAGCGCTTTGGCTTGGGATTAGGATTACGACAGAGTTAAAGCAGCTTGATCGTTCATCTAGCTATGAATTAGCACTGAAAAACCTCTATCCCAAATCAGCAGAGTACCAAGCGTGGAAGAAATGGCGTGGGAGTAGCTCATGAGCCATGTTCTTTTACCTGGTAAACGCTTGAGCGACGCGCGTGATGCGAAAGGGCTGAGTGTTACGGATGTAGCTCAGGCGCTGCATATGTCGACGGCCTACGTGAAGGCGCTAGAGGCGGATGACTATGAGCGCCTGCCAGAGGCAGCGTTTGTGAAAGGCTACTTGCGTAATTATGCCCGCCTCGTCGGCTTGCCCGGCGATGATATTGCCAACATGTTTTCTCAAGTGATGGCGGAGGAAGTGTCCGCGAATACGCCTGAGCGCACGGAGCAGCCAAGTACGCAGTATGTACCACAGTCTTGGTTGCTTTACGCAGGGATCAGTGTCGTTGCGTTAATAATAGTGCTTTGGTTTGCGTTCTCCCCGGAGGCGGTTGATGTCTCGGCGCAAGACGTGGGCATCCATGATGAGCCAGTTGCGGCGGCGGTTGTGGAGCCGACGGGTGACGAGGCGCCTCTTGTTGATGGCGCGACTGATGGCGTAGAGCAAGAGTCTCAGCCGACTGAGGCAGAAGCCGAAGAAGTGTTAACCCCGTTGGCGGAGGTCGTTGCGGTCTCCGCCGATGTTTTGAAGGTTAATTTTTCGGATGACTGCTGGGTTAAAGTGAGTGACGCTACCGGCGCGACAGTGTTTACCGGGCAGAAAAGTGCTGCGAATAAATTAGTCGTAAGGGGGCAGTCGCCGTTTCGTGTCACGCTTGGGAATGCTGCGGCCGTATCGTCGATAACGGTAAATGACAGCTCGGTATCGGTGCCAACGGCAAAGCCGGGCCGTGTTTTAACGCTGCGCGCTGAGTGAACTAGTTAATATGTCTATGCATCAAGAAGTGAAGATTCAACGACGTAAAACACGCCAGATAATGGTGGGTCATGTTGCTGTCGGTGGTGATGCGCCGATTTCCGTGCAGACGATGACCAATACCGAGACTTGCGATGTCGATGCCACTGTCGCACAGATACAAAAAGCTCGTGGCGCTGGCGTTGATATCGTTCGTGTTTCGGTACCGACTATGGAGGCCGCAGAGGCCTTTCGAAAAATTCGTGCAAGGGTAGAAGTACCGCTTGTTGCGGACATCCATTTTGATTACAAGATCGCACTGGCTGTTGCCGATGTAGCTGATTGCTTGCGTATTAATCCCGGCAATATAGGCCGCGATGATCGTGTCCGTGAGGTTATTGAGGCGGCGCGTCATAATAATGTGCCTATCCGCATTGGTGTAAATGCGGGCTCATTGGAAAAAGAGTTACAGCGCAAGTACGGCGAGCCGACCAGCGACGCGTTGGTTGAATCCGCGTTGCGCAATGTCGAATTGCTTGATCGTTATGATTTCCAAGAATTCAAAGTCAGTGTTAAGGCATCTAATGTTTTTATGACGCTGCAAGCCTACCGTAAGTTGTCTCAGCAAATTGAACAGCCCCTTCACTTAGGGGTTACTGAAGCCGGTACGTTTCGTTCCGGTACAGTGAAGTCTGCGATTGCGCTCGGCCAGCTATTGATGGAAGGCATTGGTGACACCATTCGAATTTCGCTGGCAGCTGATCCGGTTGAAGAAGTGAAGGTCGGATTCGATATTCTTAAAAGTCTGCTGTTGCGTAAGAAGGGCGTCAATATTATCGCTTGTCCAAGTTGCTCACGGCAGAATTTTGATGTAATCGCGACGGTGAATGAATTAGAAGCGCGGCTTGAAGATATTGGTGAGTCCGTGGATTTGGCCGTGATTGGCTGTTTGGTGAACGGGCCGGGTGAGGCGCGGGAAGCCGATATTGGTCTTAGCGGTGGAACGCCAAATAATTTGTCGTATGTGGATGGTGAAAAGAGCCATCACATCCAGAAAGAAAACTTGGTCGACGAACTTGAGAAAATGGTTCGCGATAAAGTAAAGAGAATGCACGACGATAAAGAAAAGGGCGTTATTGTGCGTAGCTAGCTTGTCTGCGTGTGCGTCGTTGAACGGTTACATTCGGTCGTGTGTCAGGAGTTTTCAATTGAGTAAAAAAATAGCCTCTATTCGCGGGATGAATGACATCCTGCCGGAGCAGAGTGCTTTATGGCAGTGGCTTGAGTCGCGCGTGAAAAACGTGCTGGCCAGCTATGGCTATCAAGAAATTCGTATGCCGGTGGTTGAGCATACCGAGCTATTTAAGCGCTCTATCGGTGAAGTGACCGATATTGTCGAAAAAGAAATGTACACCTTTGATGACCGCAACGGCGATTCCCTTACGTTGCGTCCAGAGGGGACGGCGAGCTGTGTGCGTGCCTGTGAACAGCATGGTTTGTTGTTTAATCAGGTGCAGAGGCTTTGGTATTTAGGTCCAATGTTTCGCCATGAGCGTCCGCAGGCGGGTCGTTATCGTCAGTTTCATCAAATTGGCGTTGAGACGTTTGGTATGGATGGGCCGGATATTGATGCCGAGGTCATTTTGCTGACGGCGCGGTTGTGGCGTGAGTTAGGCCTAAGTGGTCGTGTGCGCTTGGAGCTGAATAGCCTCGGCAGCAGTGAAGATCGCGCCCGATATCGTGATGCATTGGTTGTGTATTTGTCGGCTCATGAAGATCGCTTGGATGAAGACAGCAAGCGTCGTTTGGCACGTAACCCCTTGCGTGTACTGGATGCGAAAGATGCCGGCACTCGTGAGGTGTTAAAAGACGCACCGCTATTGACCGAGTATCTCAGTGACGATGCCCGCGAGCACTTCGAAGGTTTGCGCGCGATACTGGATCGGGCGGGCGTTGAATATCAGATTAACCCTGCTTTGGTACGTGGCCTCGATTATTACGGCAAAACGGTTTTCGAATGGATTACCGATGACCTAGGGGCTCAGGGCACGGTCTGTGCTGGTGGTCGTTATGATGGTTTGGTTGAGCAGCTCGGTGGACGCAGCACCCCTGCGGTGGGTTTCGCCATGGGGATTGAGCGATTGATTTTGCTGCTAGAGCAGCAAATGCCGGAACTCCCTACGCCCGCGGACATCTACGTGGTGTCTGTTGCGGAGAACGGTGCGGAGAAAATTACAGCGTTAATGTTGGCGGAGTCGCTACGTGACACGCTTGCAGGCATTCGTGTTCAGTGCCATTGCGGCGGCGGTGGCCTGAAAGCGCAGATGAAAAAAGCTGACCGCAGTGGCGCGCGCTTTACCTTGATTCTCGGCGAAGACGAAATCGCGGCGAAGACGGTTAGTGTGAAAGACATGCGTGGAATAATCGAACAACAACAGGTTGCACAAGCGGCGCTCGCCGATTGGTTGGCAGCGCACTTTGTCTCAGGAGAAGTAAATGGCTGATTACAGCGAAGAAGAACAGGTTGAGATGATCCGGAATTGGTGGGCGGCAAATGGCGTTGGCGTCATTGTTGCGATCGTTGTTGCTGTTGCCGCGCTGCTTGGCTGGCGCCAATGGCAGGGCTATCAGGGCGAGCAGGGTCACGAAGCATCGACCTTGTATCAGGAAATGACGACGAGTCTTGAGACGATGCGCGGCGTTGATGCTGCTCAGGCGGAGCAGGCTAAGCAGGTTGTGGAGCAGAGCGCCGAGCGTTTATTGGCGGATTTTTCTGATTCTGCCTATGCCGACTATGCCTCACTGACGTTGGCGCGCCTTGCGGTGGAGTCTGGCGATTATGCTTCTGCCGTCGCGCATTTACAGAGAGTTGTGAATGATCCCGAATCAGATTCATTGAAGTGGGTAGCGACATTAAGGCTGGCACGAGTACAGGTGCAGCTGGGTGAATATGACGCGGCACAAGCGCTTTTATCGGGTAATGTGCCGGCAGCGTTTGAAGGCCAAGTGCAGGAGCTAAAAGGCGACATTCTGTTTGCCCTGGATGATATTGAAGGTGCGCGCAAGGCATATGGTGCGGCACTCGAAAGCACAGAGGGTGAGGCTCAGCGCGAGTTGGTAAGAATGAAGCTGCAAGACTTGGCGCCAGCATCGTGAAAAAACGTCTGCTTCTGTGTGTTGTTTCTGTTGTTGCCGCGTGTGCATTACACGGCTGCAGCAGTAACCCCAATGCTATTGAGCCCGCGCCGTTACCTTCTTTTGAAAAGCGTTTTGATGTTGATCGTTTATGGCATCGTGATGCGGGGTTCGGTAATCATCGTGGATCGCTGATGCTGAAGCCGGTGGCGACAGAGCAGTTTTTGTATACCGCAGATATTCGTGGTCGTTTGTATTGCTACGACCGGCACAGCGGGAAGAAGATTTGGCGTAAAGATTTATCAATGCGCGTTGGTGGCATGACAGCGGGTTACGGTTATCTAATTATCGGTACCCGTGACGGTGACGCGTTGGCGCTCGATGCGACATCAGGTGAAGAAAAGTGGCGCGTTAGATTGTCGAGTGAAGTGTTGTCCGCGCCAACGATAAGTGCAGATAAAGTGATTGTGCAGACGCTTGATGGTCGTGTTACGGCGTTAAATGTGGACAGTGGCGAAAGCATTTGGATTCACGAAGAAGCCGTACCCATTCTAACGTTGCGCGGCACCTCGTCGCCGTTAGTGGCGTCGGGAAAAGTTTATACTGCTTATGCGTCGGGCAAGGTTGTTGTGCTTGAGGAGGCGACAGGTATTCCCGTTTGGGATCGCCGTGTGGCGGAGCCTACCGGGCGATCTGAGTTGGATCGCTTGGTCGATATCGACGCTAACCTCATTGTTGAAGGCGGCGGTGTTTTTGCTGTGACGTTCCAAGGCAAGGTGGCGGTGCTTGAAGAAGACAGCGGTCGGCCTTACTGGGACAAAGACATGTCCAGCTACCAGCAAGTGAGCAGCGATGTCGGCGCCCTGTTTATTGCGGATGACCATGGATTGGTTTGGAGTATTGACCAACGCACGGGATCGGCGCTTTGGAAAAACGACAGTCTTTATGGTCGCGTGCTGAACGGTACAGCCATTCAGAAAGGGCTTGTTGTAACAGGTGATGCAGACGGCTACTTGCATTGGCTGGATGTGATTGATGGCGGTATTGTCGCCCAACGTTTTTTTGATCCGGATGGCTTTGCAGCGCCGCCTCTGGTTTATGATGACACTCTGTACGCTCTCAGTGGAGATGGCGAGCTCGCCGCGTACAGCGTTGAGGCGCTGAAATAGCGTCCCAACAACTTTTGCGCACGGATCGCGCCCCCCACTTCTGAGGTCACTTCGTTGAAACCGGTTATTGCCCTTGTTGGGCGTCCAAATGTTGGTAAGTCCACGCTGTTTAACCGACTCACTCGTAGTCGGGATGCCCTTGTGGCGAACTATTCTGGTTTAACCCGTGACCGTCAGTACGGTGAGGGAGAGTGGAACGATAGAAGTTTTGTGGTCGTCGATACAGGTGGTATTGGCGAGAGCGATGGCGGCGGCATTGATGAGTCGATGGGTGAGCAGGCTCGTCAGGCGATTGCGGAAGCGACGATTGTTTTATTTCTTGTCGATGGTCGCGCAGGGCTAACCGGTCCTGATCAGGATATTGCCAAAGAGTTACGCGCGCTGAATAAAGAAATTCATTTGGTCGTCAATAAAACAGATGGCGTCGATGAAGACGTTGCTCAATCTGATTTTTATCGTCTCGGCTTTAATCATATTCATGCGATTGCTGCTTCTCACGGACGCGGCGTGACGCAGCTGTTGGAAGAAGTTCTGGCGGAGGTTCCCAGTGATGAGGACCAGCAGGACGATGACGATTCAATTCGCGTTGCCATTATTGGTCGGCCGAATGTGGGAAAATCCACGCTGGTGAATCGTCTTCTCGGCGAAGAGCGTGTCGTGGTATTTGATATGGCGGGGACGACTCGTGATGCGATTCGCATTCCGTTTGAGCGCAATGACGAGCGTTATACGTTAATTGATACGGCCGGTATTCGTCGTCGCGGAAAAGTCTTTGAAGCGATAGAAAAGTTTTCCGTTATTAAAGCGCTGCAAGCGATATCCGATGCCCATGTTGTGATTGTCGTCGTCGATGCCCAGGAAGGCATTACCGACCAAGATTTGAGTTTGCTTGGGCATGTGCTTGATGCTGGTCGTTCGTTTCTGATCGCAGTAAACAAATGGGATGGCCTAGAGGGTCGTCACAAAGAACGAGTTAAAACCGAGTTGACACGCCGTCTGGATTTTGTGCCGTGGGCGCGAACACACTTTATTTCAGCTTTACATGGCACAGGCGTCGGTGATTTGTTTGGTTTGGTGCAGAGAGCGTGGCTTTCGGCCTACCCGAAAGTCAGTACTAGCAGGCTAACGGAAATGCTAGAAGCACATGTGGCTGCGTTTCAGCCGCCAATGGCGGGCCGTTATCGCGCCAAGCTGCGTTATGCTCACCTTGGCGGAACCAACCCGCCTCGCATCGTGATTCACGGTAATCGGGTCGAGCAGTTGCCTGATAGCTATCGCCGCTACTTAGAAAACCGCTTTCGTGATGCTCTGAAGCTGGAGGGCACGCCGCTTAAAGTAGAGTTCAAAAATGGCGAGAATCCGTTTGCTGGGCGTAAAAACCCACTAACCGATCGTCAGTTAAAGCGTCGTCATCGCCTTCTAAAGCATGTACGTAAGTAGTACGGTCACTTTCCTCTAAAGGCGTGCGTCTGCGCGCCTTTCATACTGGCATTTAGTCTCCCTCTTGCTGTGGTAGATGTTAGCGGATGGCTTTCTGCTAGCACGTCTGCCTGCTACCCTGTGGTACTTAATTATGAGCCTTGGGGGCTTCGTGCAAAAATTATTGGGCTTGCTGGCGGCCGTGGCCCTAGCGCAGTCGGCTGCGGCCGCAGAATCGCTGTCTTTCGATGGTGATGCCTTGCGGATGTCCGATGCTGCGCCGGTGGTGCTGACTCCAGCGCGATTACGCCAGCCGCAGTCTCAGGCGCCAGCCAGTGTGACCGTGATTGATCGAGAGCTGATTGAGGCCAGTGGCGCCCGGGAGATTTACCAGCTCATGCAGCTGGTGCCGGGTATGGCTGCGCTGAAAGTCGACGGAAATATCCCAACGGTTAGCTACCACGGCACGCAAGCTCGTGACGTGCGGCGTATGTTGGTGATGATTGACGGCCGCTCACAATACAAACCCGGTCTGGCGCGGGTTCTGTGGAATGATTTACCCATTGAAATTGAAGATATTGAGCGTATTGAAGTCACTCGTGGCCCTGCGTCGGCGGCTTATGGCGCTAATGCCTTTCAAGGTGTGATCAATATTATTACCCGTCATCCGGACGATGTTGTCGGCACGACACTAGCGGCGCGGCAGGGCAATAACGGCGTCCGTGACTGGCGTGTTACCACGGCGGCTCATGGCGACGGCAAATCCGTACGATTAACGGTCGCAGAAAAATCTGACGATGGTTATGACGGTACCTATTACGACGATGATCCGTTAGTGATGCGCGATGTCGCGATGCGTGATGCGAAGCGTATTAAGAATATTAATTTGCGCAGTGCATTTGATCTCGGTAGCGACGACACGCTGGAGTTTTTGGCTGGAGGGTCTGAAAGCGGGCTGCAGCGGTTAACTGAAGACTCCGATTTTTATGAAGTGCTGGAAGTATATGACGCGCCTGATGAGCACGCAGAGCAAGCATTTGCGCAGATGATTTGGAATCACCGTTTCTCAGCAAAGCACGAATTAAAGGTTCAGGCCTACGCGCAGTACAACAGCAATAATCTCGCCTTTGGTGGTTGTGCGAAACTTCCTGGTGGTGCCGCGGATTCTACTGGTGCGGTATTATTTTCAAAAGAAATGCGCGATTTATATGAGGCGAATGGCCGGGATATCAATGCGACCATTGCTCAACTAGGCAGCTCACCAGAAATTGGCGCTCGCTTCGGCGCACTCGTGGGCGCCACGAGCGAACCTCTTTGCGCGGACTTCGATCTTCGCTTGCAAGAAGAGCGTTATGACTTAGAGATCCAAGATACGATCTATATTGACGAATATGCGCGACTCGTTGTGGGCGGAAATTTACGTCATGACCGTGGGTACTCGAAGACTTATACCAACGGAGTCGTTGAGAATGTTAGTCAGCGTTTGTTTGGAAATTTAGAACTTCACCTTGCGGACCCGCTTTACCTCAATCTTGGTGGTTACTGGGAAAGAGATGAACGAAACGGCCGTTATTTTAGCCCGCGCACTTCGCTAATTTATGAATTTATGCCTTCCAATAGCCTAAGGCTGGTGGCATCGGACTCTATTCGTTCCATGGACCTGTACGAAGATGCTGCTGACGTTCACCTGTATCCGACGCGTGTGAATGAACCCTATGCGTCGGACCCAGTGGGGTTGTTGGGGCAGGACCGCGTCGAGTTTTTTATCGTGCAAACGTCCCACGGTGAGCTAACGCCAGAAAGAATTCGTTCTCGGGAAATCGGTTACTTTGGTCGCTATCGTTCGGTGGAGTGGGATATACGCGTCTACGATGAGGAATTGCGTGATCTTGTCAGTGGTTCCCTAAGCCCGTTTAACTTCGACCCTGAGAACGACGGCGAAGTGGATATCAATGGCCGAGAAGTCCAGCTCAGCTGGCGTGTTAGTGCTCGGCATTTGCTGCGGGCTACTGGGGCACATCGTCATACCGATGCGAACAATAAACCGGAGCTGCGTTTGGCGAGCCGTAATTCAGCATCGCTGCTTTGGCGTTGGGATATTAATGATAACTGGATGTTTTCTACCTCGCGCTACCTAGGCAGTGATTACAACAAATTGCGCTATGAGCGGACAGATGGACAGATTACGTGGAAGGCGAGACTTTCTGACTCAGAGGTCATGATTGGTGCCTTGGTTCAACACGATTTAACAAACAACGAAGTGGTCTTCGAAGAGAATGTCTACCGTGACGACACCCGTTATTGGTTGTCTGCGGCGGTAACATTCTAGTGCCTGCGTCGGCGTGATGATTTCCTTTGGTTTATCTGTCGGCGTAACACTGTGTGTACTTGTCAGCATTTAACGCAGGAAGCGTAATGAAGCAAGGAAGACTGACATTGATGCTGGTGTTACTGCTATTCGCGAGTGCCGTGATGGCGGAGGCGCCTTTGTCCTATGCGATCTATGGGCCTGGCGGACGCGCGCAAGATATTTTTTCAACGTCACTGCAGACTCAGCTTGGAAATAGGGCGAACCGTGACGCACTGTCCCCAGATCTCATTGTTGCCTTGGGGCCTGTCGCGTTAAATAGCGCGTGCGAGTCCGGCATTCCGGTCGTGGCCACTCAGGTAGACAGCCAACAAATTCTCGCAATGCGTGCGCAGGGATGTCTCTGTGTCGCGGTCTTTTCCCACGCCGATCCGGCCGTCCAATTCTCATTACAAAAAACTCTGTTGCCGCGTGCCAGACGCGTTGGTGTGTTGCTCTCCAGTGAAACCCAGCACCTATTACCGTTGCTAAAGCGTTATGCGGACACAACACAGGTATCACTGCTGGTGGAGGAGGTGAGTGACAGCGAACCCTTGTCCTCCGCTTTAGCCAAGCTGTTGGCGCGCGTCGATGTTGTCATCGCCTTGCCGGATAAAAATATATTTAATGCGGACAATGCTCGTTTGTTGCTGATGGCGGGGTATCGTCAAGGCAAGCCGATTATCGGTCCGGACGATCACTGGGTCCGCGCAGGCAGCCTAGCGGCCGCATATATTCCTTCAGAAAACCTTATTGAAACATTTTCGGCGGTCATGACTCAGTTTCAGCGTACGCGCAAACTGAGTGGCGATCGTTATCCTGCTTTTGACGTGGAATTCAATGAAAGCGTCGCAGAGGCCTTCTCTATAAAAACGCCTGACGATGAGGCGCTACGTGAATTAGGTGGAGATCAGTGATGACTCTAACGGGAAGTATTAGAAGGCAGTTGCAGTGGTTAGCAGTCGTCCCGGCGCTGATTATGTTGCTGTCTGTTCTATTGGCCCTTACATGGCAACGTTTTCAGGATGCCGATCAGCACCTTATCTCACGCGGACATTTCATCGCTCGCTATATTGCTTCGTCAGCCGAGTTCGGTCTGCTATCGGGCAACAAAGATGAGCTTAGACAGCAAGCTCGTTTTGCAATGCAGAGTCCTGATGTGCGCGCTGTTTCTTATTTTGATAATGAAGGCGTGACCTTGTTGGAGCTCTTCGTTGACGAAGATCGCTTGGACAATGACGAACCGGAGTTGCGCCGATTCACTGCAACGGTATACAGGCAGCCAGTGTTGCTAACCGCCTCAGAACCGACAAAGGCAGCAACGGGAGGCGCGGCTGCGTTGCAAAAAATTGGGGAAGTAAGCGTTGAGTTGTCGGTGGCAGCTATTGCGACCCGGCAACGGGAAATTATCATGGCGTCTATAGCGCCGGCGGCACTGGCATTGTTTTTTGGGCTATGGATTGCGAGTCGTCTATCCGACAGGGTCTCTAAGCCCATTCAGTATCTTTCGTCGTTAGTGCAACGTATTCGCGGCGGTGCATACGAATCTCGCGGCAGTTTGGACCTGCGCGGAGAGCTAGCAACCCTGCAATCCGATATTAATCAGTTGGCCGCTGAGCAAGATAGGGCTCAACGAGAGCAACAGTTAGCAATGGATGCGTTGCGTGATGCGCGAGCAAGAGCAGAGGCCGCAAGCCAGGCTAAGAGCGATTTCCTCGCGATGATGAGCCATGAGTTACGAACGCCGATGAATGGTGTTCTGGGAATGTTGCAGCTATTGCAAATGACCGATTTGGAAAAATTGCAGGAAGAGTACGCCTCTGCAGCAGTTGATTCGACCGCGCATTTACTTGACGTTATTAACGATATTCTCGATTTCTCCCGCGTGGAAAGTGGTCATCTAGAATTGGAGTCATTCTATTTTCGCTTTGATGACGTTTTGCAAAGTTGCGTTTCAGGCTTTCGTTATGTGGCGGAAAATAAGGGGCTAAGTTTAGAGCTAGTAGGTGTTTCTGCGCTGGCAGATGTTGAGGTGAAGTCTGATGCAACTCGGGTGCGGCAGATATTTTCAAATCTTATCGGAAATGCGATTAAATTTACCGAGTCGGGGCATATTCGCATTGTCGTTGCGTCACTTGATCGCTCTGACGGCAATATTTGTTTAGTAATAAGAGTGGAAGATACCGGTATTGGTATTGCTGATGAGAAAATTCCGGATCTATTTAACGCCTTTATGCAGGTTGATAGTTCGACGTCTCGCCGTTTCGGCGGTACGGGTTTGGGTTTGGCTATTGTAAGCCGATTGATGCGTCTACTCGGCGGCGATCTTAAGGTTGAGAGTCAACTTGGCGCGGGTACCCAGTTTATTTGTACATTTAATCTGGCCGCGCGCACTGCTACGTATCCGCTCAGTGATCTACCTCATCAGGTTGAAAGCAGTGTTGACGAGCAGTTGGTCGGAAAGGTTTTGTTGGTAGAGGATAATGACGTTAATCGAATGGTGGCAGACCATATGCTCAGGGCGATGGGGTTAGATGTCGTTAGCTCGGTGAACGGCGAAGAAGCTTTGGCGGCGCTTGAAGAACAGATATTTGATTGCGTGCTGATGGATGTGCAAATGCCGGTGATGGACGGTTTAACTGCAGTGGGTCGTTGGCGAGAGCGTGAGAACGAACTAAGCCGAGCACGCGTACCGATTATCGCGTTGACAGCGAACGCGTTAAGCGGAGAGCGAGAGCGTTGCCTGCACGCGGGAATGGATGACTATTTGGCCAAGCCGTTCCAGCGACAGAAATTAGTTGGCATGGTTCGTTACTATCTAACGTCCAGAGTGTTGTAGCGCAGACCTTGTTCTGATCTATTTCTTTTCATTGTGGGGGATGATGCGAGTGATAGTGGAATGCAAGGTTCCATCTTTGATTCGTGTTTTTACCGATGCGCCGTTCTGGATATCGTTGATCGATCGAATGGCGTGATCATCTTCTGTTAGCGTGATACTGAATCCGCGCTCAAGTGTCGCCAGTGGACTCGCCACATGAAGTCTTTGCGCCAGTTGAGCGAGTCGCGTTTGCGTGCGTTTACTTGTGCGCGGTAACGGCAGAGCCAATCGTCTTTGTAATCCGAGTAAGCGCTCTCGCGCCAACTTAATGAGTTGGCGCGGATCACGTGCGCTGAGCCGTTTTTGTATGCTGACGAGTTGCTGTGCCGTTGAACTCATTTGACCATTCATATGTCGTGTTATGCGGGCATTGAGTTCATCGAGTTGCTGGCTATAACGTTCGAGTCGTCGCTGAGGACTCTGTAAGCGTTTGCTCAGCCCGCGTGCGCGTTCCTGCAGCTGAGTCAGCTGACGTGTCATGGCTGTATCGAGACGGCGTTTGAGTGCGTTGCGCTGGGTGTTGAGGGCGCTGCTGTCGGGGCTGATTAATTCAGCCGCAGCAGAAGGCGTTGGTGCGCGTACATCGGCGACAAAGTCAGTGAGAGCAAAGTCAATTTCATGACCGATCGCGGAAACAATGGGGATCGGGCAAGCGGCGACGTCACGGGCGAGCGCTTCGTCATTGAATGCCCATAAATCTTCTAGTGATCCACCGCCACGCGTCATGACCAGCACATCACACTCTCGACGTTGTACCGCCATGGCAAGCGCGGCGCGGATTTGCGCTGGCGCCTCTTTGCCTTGCACTGGCGTCGGATAAATAAGCACTGGCAGCTGTGGGCTGCGGCGACGCAGCACATGGAGAATATCTCGTAACGCTGCGCCGCTGGCCGAGGTAATGAGGCCGACTTGGCAGGGATGTGTTGGCAGGGGTTGTTTCCGGTCCGCGGCAAACAGGCCTTCGTCCTGCAGTTTCGCTTTTAGCTCTTCAAACTCACGCCGTAGGCGCCCTTCGCCGGCGTCTTCCATGTGTTCGACGACGAGCTGAAAGCCGCCCCGAGGCGGGTAGAGCGTAACGCGGGCGCGCACCAGCACCTGCAAACCGTTTTTCGGTTCAAAGCGGAGGCGTTGATTACGGCCGCGAAACATCGCCGCGCTGACCTGGGCGCGGTCGTCCTTAAGGCTAAAATACAGGTGGCCGGACGCCGGACGGGACAAATTGGAGATCTCCGCCTCTATCCAAAGTAGCGGAAAAGTACTCTCCAGCAGCCCCTGAACCTCAAGATTGAGGCGGCTGATGGTCCAGATGTCGCGTTCTGCGGGGGCGGGATTGAGAAGATCGTTGCTCATAGGCGGGCAAGAGTAGCATAGGCGCTGGCTTTGCGGGCAGTGGTTGGATCTGCGCGGTAAATGTTGCCGCCGACATTTACCCGCAGGGCGCTTGTCGCCTATAATTGCCCGCCTCATTTTCCGTTACCTACGGTGCCCCATGCCAAGAATTGTGCAAGAAGCACTGACCTTTGACGACGTTCTGCTCATTCCGGCCTACTCGGAAGTCCTGCCTAAGGATGTCTCACTGCAGACTCGCCTCACCAAAGGCATTGCCCTCAATATCCCACTGGTCTCAGCTGCAATGGATACCGTGACCGAGTCACGTCTCGCCATTGGTATGGCGCAGGAAGGCGGCTTGGGCATTCTGCACAAGAATATGGAGATCGCCGATCAGGCTCGCCATGTTCGCATGGTGAAAAAATACGAAAGCGGCGTGGTGAAAGATCCCATTACCGTTTCGCCGGACACCACCGTTGCCGAGTTGATCCGCATTACCGATATGAACAACATTTCGGGTGTGCCGGTTGTCCGTGGCAATGAAGTGCTCGGCATTGTCACCAGTCGTGATACACGCTTTGTGACCGAATTCCAGCAGCCGGTATCAGCGATCATGACCGGCAAAGATCGCTTGGTCACGGTACGCGAAGGTGCATCGGCGGAAGAAGTTAAAGCCTTGCTGCATAAACATCGTATTGAAAAAATTATTGTGGTCAGCGAGAGCGGTGAACTGCGCGGTTTGATTACTGTGAAGGATATTGAAAAAGCAAATCGTTATCCCACGGCCTGCAAAGATGATCAGGGTCGCTTACGTGTTGGCGCGGCGGTTGGCACTGGCGCTGGCACCGAAGAGCGTGTTGCTGCGTTAGCAGAAGCGGGTGTTGACGTGATTGTTGTCGATACGGCGCATGGTCATTCGCGCGGTGTTATTGATCGCGTTGCTTGGGTTAAGAAAAACTTCCCACAGGTACAAGTTATCGGCGGCAACATTGCGACGGGCGATGCAGCGCGAATGCTAGCGGATGCCGGTGCAGATGCCGTGAAAGTGGGTATTGGCCCCGGCTCAATTTGCACCACCCGTATTGTTGCCGGTATTGGCGTGCCGCAAATTTCCGCGATCGCTGATGTTGCAAAAGCGCTGGCATCTTATGACGTTCCGTTGATTGCCGACGGTGGTATTCGCTTCTCTGGCGATGTGGCAAAAGCCATTGCCGCCGGTGCCAGTTCGATCATGATTGGCTCCCTCTTGGCGGGCACCGAAGAAGCGCCTGGTGAGGTTGAGCTGTATCAGGGTGGTTATTACAAAGCCTATCGCGGCATGGGCTCGCTCGGCGCGATGTCCGGTAAAACCGGCTCTTCCGATCGTTACTTCCAAGATGCAGCGGCAGGCATTGAAAAATTAGTCCCAGAGGGCATTGAGGGGCGAGTGCCGTATAAAGGCCCTATGGCGAATATCGTCCATCAGTTAATGGGCGGTCTGCGTGCTTCAATGGGGTATACCGGTTGTGGTGACATTGACGAAATGCGCAGCAAGCCGCAGTTTGTCAAAATCACCAGCGCGGGCGTCAAAGAATCCCACGTTCACGATGTGACGATCACCAAAGAAGCGCCGAACTACCCGATTGGTTAATTAGTAGTTTATCCGTAAGCCTTTCTTTCATCTGCTTGATGTGAGGCAGGCCTGCGAAATTTGAGTAATAAGGGCTGGCCTCCAGCCCTTTTCAATTTCTGGAACGCACCATGAAAGATATTCACGCTCAACGAGTCCTGATTCTGGATTTCGGTTCTCAGTACACTCAGCTTATTGCGCGTCGCGTGCGTGAAATTGGCGTGTACTGTGAAATTCGTGCGTTTGATATGGATGACGCGGAAATTCGTGCATTCGATCCCGCTGGTGTGATTCTTTCGGGCGGTCCAGAAACAGTTACCGCTACGGAAACACCGCGCGCACCACAGCGTGTCTTTGAACTGGGTGTTCCGGTTCTGGGTATTTGCTATGGCATGCAAACGATGGCAGAACAGCTCGGCGGCACGGTTATTCACGGTGAGAAACATGAATTTGGTTATGCTCGCGTTGCCAAAGCGGAAGCCAATAAATTATTCGATGGCATCGTTGATCACGAAGAAGCGGGCAGTGATTTTCTTGACGTATGGATGAGTCACGGTGATCGCGTTAGCCAGCAACCAGAAGGTTTTGTTGTTAGCGCCAGCACAGATTCGTGCCCTGTTGCCGGTATGGCCAATGATGAGAAAGGCTTTTACGGCGTGCAGTTTCATCCGGAAGTGACACACACCCTTCAGGGCGGTCGTTTGCTCGAGCGTTTTGTTCGCGATATTTGTGGCTGCGAAAAGCTGTGGACACCAGATAACATTATTGAAGATGCCATTGAGCAGATTCGTGAGCAGGTTCGTGACGAAGAAGTCATTCTTGGGCTTTCCGGCGGCGTCGACTCTTCCGTGACAGCGGCGCTTTTGCATCGCGCGATTGGCAAACAGCTCACTTGCGTCTTTGTTGATAACGGCTTACTGCGCAAGAACGAAGGCGATCAGGTGATGGAAATGTTTGCCGAGAACATGGGCGTGAAAGTTATTCGCGTTGATGCGGCGGATAAGTTTCTGTCCCGTCTTGCCGGCGAGGGCGACCCAGAGAAAAAGCGCAAAATTATCGGTAATGCCTTTATTGATATTTTTGAAGACGAAGCCGCCAAGCTTGAAGATGCCCAGTGGTTGGCGCAGGGCACTATTTACCCTGATGTTATTGAATCTGCGGCCAGTAAAACGGGCAAAGCGCATGTGATTAAGTCTCATCACAATGTGGGTGGCTTGAAAGAAAATATGAAGTTGAAGCTAGTCGAGCCTTTACGCGAACTGTTCAAAGACGAAGTGCGCAAAATTGGTCTTGAGCTAGGCTTGCCGTACGACATGGTCTACCGTCACCCGTTCCCAGGCCCGGGTTTGGGCGTGCGTATCCTTGGCGAAGTGAAGAAAGAATACGCTGACATCCTCCGTCTGGCGGACTATATCTTTATCGAAGAGCTGCATGCAGCGGGCTTGTACCATAAAACCAGTCAGGCCTTTGCGGTGTTTTTACCGGTTAAGTCAGTCGGCGTGGTGGGCGATGCGAGACGCTATGAATATGTTGTTGCGTTGCGTGCGGTTGAAACGATTGATTTTATGACGGCGCGTTGGGCGCACCTTCCTTATGACTTCCTAGAAAAGGTCTCGGGACGGATTATTAATGAAATCCCGAATATTTCCCGTGTGGCCTACGATATTTCGTCGAAGCCGCCAGCGACGATTGAATGGGAATGAGCCTGCCTAGATGAATGGTCTGAGCAAGCCTTGATTGCTTGTCACAACAGTGCCCCTTTATTGGGGCATTTTTGTATTTGACGTATGCTCATTGAGCGCACGAGACGAGCAAAGCCCGTGGCCAACGGCGTCGTAGCAAATTACGTTGGGTGTATTGCACATTAGCCAATGCCAAAACGAAAATCTAACAGCTAGTATGCCAGCATCTTGCGTTGTATTTTTAAGCGACACCATGGCAGGCTGAGTACATGTATCTATTACTTGTGGAAGACAATCAGGACCTTGCGGCGAATATCGGGGAGTTTCTCGAAAGCCGTGGTGTGATTGTGGACTACGCTGCGGATGGCCTATCTGGCTTACATCTTGCGAGTACCAATAACTACGATCTCATCGTGACCGATCTGAGCCTGCCTGGAATAGACGGCATAACACTGTGCCGACGACTACGTAACGACGCGAATCAACGAACGCCAGTATTGATGTTAACTGCGCGGGACACAGAACAAGATAAGCTTGAAGGGTTTGACGCGGGCACGGACGATTATCTGACTAAGCCCTTTTCGTTGCATGAATTACTCGCACGTGTCCAAGCGTTATATCGTCGCAGCAAACCGGATACGCGTGTTTTATCCGTGGCCGATCTCGAGTTTGACCAACATACCCTTATCGTTCGTAGAGGCGAGCGGCGTATCGTGCTCACGCCTGCCGCACTGCGTCTGTTACGGATTCTGATGATTACTTCGCCGGGGGTTGTAAGTCGAGAGCAGGCCGAGCGTGCTGTTTGGGGGGATGATCCTCCCACTAGCGATGCGGCGTTACGCGGTCATGTGCATGCGTTGAGGCAAGCCGTTGATAAGGAAAGTTCGACTAGCTTGTTACATACCATACATGGCATGGGTTACCGATTGGCGGTGGAAGATGAGTAAGCCGCCGAGTCTCCGCCGACGTTTTTTGGTGGCGCTACTCGTTCTGACGACACTGGTCACTGGGGTCTATGGCTACGCAATTAATATTATTGTTGAGCAGATGGAGGATGAGCTTGCTTATCGGAATTTGCGAGATTCTATGGATGCGTTGAAGGAAACGTATGCCCAAGGTCTTGTGCCGATAGCCCGTACAGAAAGCGATGTAAATCGTTATATTGGCCGGCCTGAAACTCTGCAATCTTTACCCGAAAAACTTCAGTATATGGATGTCGGCATTCGGTTTGATACGCGCATCAATGGTGAAAGAGTCCATGCAATGCGTTATGACGCGCCTGGGGCCAGGCTGTTTGTGACGATCAGTATAGAAGCGTTTGAGGCTATGGAAGAGCAGCTGATGCGTACGTTATGGCTGACGATTATTGTTGGTTACGGCGTATCATTTTTATTTGCGTTATGGATGGCCCGCTCGATTGTGGGGCCGGTACAGGCGCTAGCAGATCAGGTGACGAAGCTGGATCCTGGCGAGAGTACTATTGCCATCACAGAGGATTGGAAAATCGATGAAGTGAATCAGATTGCGAAAGCATTCCGGCAGTTCATCGATAAAATGCAAGCGTATATCGAGCGAGAGCGTGATTTTACTGAAAATGCCAGCCACGAACTGCGTACGCCATTAGCAACGTTGTTAAGTGGTTTACAGCTAATGGAAGAGGAACATCTCCCGCCAGTGACCGAGGCGCGACGCCAGCGTTTGCAGCGCGCCGCATTGCAAATGCAACGAATAACCGAATCGCTACTTTTTCTGGCTCGCGAGAAGGGAGAGGATTCCTTCTCGCCTTGCCAGTTAAATGAACTCGTTGAGGAGGTTGCAGAAAGTTATGCTTTTGATATCGCGCAAAAGAATCTTGAGTTGGAAATGGCGCTGGATCAAGTTTCAATTTCTGCTCCACAAGGAATGGCCGCGGCGGTTATTGGAAATCTGCTTCAAAATGCCGTTCGCAACACAGAGCAAGGTGTTATTCGCATTGTCTTGACGAAGAGATTTTTGCGCATAGAAGATAGCGGCTGCGGTATCTCCGAAAGCCGGATAAATTGTATTTTCGAGCGCCACTTTCAGGGCGGCTCAAGTCGTGGCCAAGGAATCGGGCTTTACTTGGTCCAGCAAATTTGCCAGCGTTTGGGGTGGCGTATTGGTGTTTCCAGTACGCTTGGCAAGGGTACGACCTTTGAGGTGTGTTGGTCCGCCATTACGAAAGACTAAGGTTGCTTTCACGCCGCCATATCGCCTCTAGGTGTAGAGTGGAGATAAGCAAGCCGAGCTTCTGAATTAATGATTATTGGTTGCTCTATGGCGCCTCTGTTGGCGACGTTATGGCGATTCTAAGCGTGACAGAATAGTCTTCGGACGTGAGGTGCCCCTCACAGGGCGCCATTTATCACAATTTTAATATGTGATCGTCGTCACACTATTGTGGCCGTAATCCGCACCTGCTAGTTTGATTACAAGCAGATTTCTTTTTGGCAGGCTTCTATCAATAGGTAGTCAGGCCGATAGGTAGTCAGGCCAATAGATAGTACTGTCGTAACGTCAACTGATTCAGGGACTTATGCGCTTGCGGTTAGGGATACTCACACTGTTATTGTGGATGGCTTGTACGCCTGCGTGGGCGGCTAGAACGGCGTGTAATGATAACGACGGCGTGGGCTGGCCAATTAACGATGGTTCGGCAACAACCATTGATATTGATTATGGCTTTGCTGACGTCGGCTTTATTACCGATCTTGATGTCGATGTTGATATTTCGCACACCTATACCGGCGATTTAAGTGCCTCTATTACGAGCCCTGACGGGACGACTGTGTCGCTGTTTGAGCGTCCAGGAACGACTGCGGCAACGGGCGCGCCTTTCGGTTGTCCTGGCAATGATATTGATGTTCTATTTGACGATGAATCGGGCAATGCGCCGCTAGAAAATTTCGCTTGCGCTAATAGTCCTGCTTACAGCGGCACTCATAGGCCGCATAACGCCGCCCCTAACAACCTCTCCGCGATTGATGATGAAACGCCGTCAGGGGTATGGAGTTTCTATTTTCAGGATCCTATCGGGCAAGATACCGGCCGGATGAATGAGGCCTGTATTGTCGTGTCTTCGGCGGCAGCAACGTTTGATCAATGGGTGAGCAGCAATGCGACCTGTTCGGACCAAATTGATACGCTGACCGTACTGACCGGTGACACCCTCTATATGTGTTACACCTTAACGAATGACGGTGATGAAGCCTTTACTCTCAATAGCGGCGATTGGACAGACAGTCTAGGGCAGGATCTTTCAGGGCTTGAGGGTAGCTATGCTGGCGGCGCATCCACAACGATCAACTCTCTCCCCTTTACGGCGGGTTCTTCGCCGTTTCCGATTGGGGTTACCGTTGGTGTTTCAGAGGTAACCGTAACGGGCAATTCCGTGACGTTCCCATCAAGTCGTACCCTAGTGACGGATGAAACGGTGCGTGTGGCGGTGAGCAATACTCCGCCTGCAGCGGGCAATAAACAGCTGTATCTTTACAATAATTTATCCATGTCGCGCGTGGTGCCTCCTGCCGATCAGGCCGAACTCACGTTTAATGAAGGTGCGTCCAGTACTTGGACCATGACACCGGCGTTACAAAGCAGCTTTGTCCTAAACCCTGCTGCGACCGCCATTCCGGTCACCGTGTACTTGCGTGAAACAGGTACCGGCACGTCGCGCAATTTGGTGTTTACTCTTGAGGGCTCGGTGTCGGGAGAAATCGGTACGCTATCCACGGCAGTGGTGCTCGATGGAACCTCAACGGCGTATACCTTTAATGTTCCGATCTCTGGGGTCAGATCTTTGGTGGCCGGCGAGGCTATTACGCTCTTTTTCCAGAACACGACCACGGGTAGCGGTCAGCGTGCCGTTATCGTAGATCCGGCCGATGCTGGGACCAATCGTTCATTGGTTAACTTGCCTGCTCAAACGGTGATTAACGTTGATAGTGTTCAGGCCTACGCGGCGAATTATGCGACAGCACCGGGCGCCTCGCCGATCAGTATGATTTTACCGGGCCAGACGGTGTATATACGATCGTCGGTCAGCGATCCTTTTGGCAGTTTTGATATAACCTCCGCGACTATTGATGTCACTGATCCGACGCCGACGCTGCAGGTGAATGATGCCGTCATGACACAGGTTCAAGACTCAGGTGCCAGCACCAAAATTTATGAATACGCTTACAATATTTCACCGTTTGTTGTGCAAGGCATTTGGCGCTTTGAGACAACGGCGAACGAAGGCACTGAAGGGGTTAATCATAATAACTACCTTGATCTTTCTATCGCGGCCCCTCCTGTTCTGACGGTGGTAAAGACGACTGGCTCCCCGACCGCAAACCCAGGTGACCCCGTGACGCAGTTTGTGATGGTGACGAACAGCGGCGACGGCCCTGCGACCAGCGTGCATTTGTCCAATACGGTTAATCCCTTTGCTACGCTCGATACGGGTAGCTTTAGTTGTAGTGTTGGTTGCCCTGGTTCCGGCGCGATATATGCCGCGCCGACATTCACAACGGATGGCAGTGGTAAAGTCATCTTGTGGGAAATCGATATGGGCGGGAGCCTTGATCCTGGCGGCGGAAGTTTTACCATTCAGTATCAAGTGACGGTTAACTGATGCGGCACTCATAAGTGTCACGCGGTGATTGTCTTCATGGGGGTGGGCCGTCTATTCTGTTGATCTGTTCACGTTATGTTTTCGGCGTAACGAATGGGCTTAAAGACTTTTCAAACAGAGATTGAAAGGTAATTCTGACAACAACCTAGGCGATGATCTCAATGAGAGCACTCAATAATTTTATGAATCAGCCAGACCTCGGTAAGTTAATTCTTCGCGTATCCCTTGCACTAATGATGCTGTTACATGGCATCTCGAAATTACAGCATGGCGTTGATTGGATTTCGGGTTCTCTGCAAAGTATGGGGCTGCCTGGTTTTCTCGCATACGGCGTTTTTGTCGGCGAAGTGATTGCGCCCATTATGCTGCTGATCGGTTTTCAGTCTCGTATTGCGGCACTGCTGATGGCGGGCAATATGGTGGTTGCCATAGCGATTGCGCATACCGGTGAGATTTTTGCGTTAAGCTCCCACGGTGGTTGGGCGATTGAGCTGCAAGGCTTCTTCTTGTTTACCTCACTGGCGATTGTGTTTATTGGCCCGGGAAAATTTGTCGTTAAGAATTAGCTTTAAACGTTTGCTTTAAAAGCATTCGCAAAACCAAAAACCTATCGCCTGCAGGCAGTCTCCCACAAGGGCGTCGCTGCTGGTTCTTTCAGGGCTTTGCTTACAAAGCGATGGGCGTTTAGCAATGCCCCTCGCGCAATTCAACTCTATCGCTTTTTAAGCTGCGTGCCCGCAGCTCAAAAAACCTATTTCTTGGTGCGATTGTATTCCGACACCTGTCCGTTCAGCGTCCACAAATCGTAGAGCAGCCCGAAGCCAAAGAACCCTACGGTCAGTAACCAAATAATGCCGGTGATCCACTTCTCAAGGTAAAAGCGATGAATGCCGAAAATGCCAAGGAAGGTTAACAGTATCCAGCTAGCGGTATAGTCGGCACGGCCTGCGGTGTAGCGCTGGTCGGCATCACGATCCATGGATGGGATCAAGAATAAATCAATGATCCAGCCTATAAAAAATAAACCAAGGGTGAAAAACCAAATGGTGCCGGTAATTTGGCGGCCATAGTAGAATCGGTGTGCGCCCATAAAACCGAAGATCCACAGGATGTAGCCAATTGCTTTGCTGTGAGTATTGTTTTCCATAAATAAAACTCCCTGAACGTATTATCCGAAACGGAAAGAGTGTGGGGTTAACCCTCGTTACAGTGTGACCGTGATTTTACTGGCAACGCGGAGTGCTTTGGCAATCGCTTTCTCAATACTGGTGTCGTGGGCTAACGTGACGCCGAGACGCCGCTCGCTGCGCACCTCCGGCTTGCCAAATAAACGCAGATCGGTGTCCGGTTCTGCGAGCGCTTCTGAAAGATTGCCAAATTGCATGGTGTCAGAATCTCCTGCGACCAATAAAGCCACGGACGCCGATGGTGCGATTTGGTGAATGACAGGAATAGGCAGGCCAAGTATGGCGCGCGCGTGCAAGGCAAACTCAGACAAGTTTTGCGAAATCAGTGTGACCAATCCAGTGTCGTGTGGTCGTGGCGAGACTTCGCTGAAGTAAACGTTATCGCCTTTAACGAACAGCTCGACGCCGAAAATACCGTAGCCGGTTAGTGATTCAGTGACCGCAGCAGAAATGCGCTGCGCTTCGGCTAACGCAATATTGGACATCGCCTGAGGTTGCCAAGATTCGCGATAATCGCCGCGTTCTTGACGATGGCCGATGGGCGCACAAAAGCTGGTGCCGTCACGATGGCGTATCGTTAGCAGGGTAATTTCGTAATCAAAATCAATAAAGCCTTCGATAATGACTTTGCCGCGACCGGCACGGCCACCGGACTGCGCGTACTCCCAAGCTGTATCGATATCGTCCGCCGATTTAATCGTGCTTTGGCCTTTTCCCGACGACGACATCACCGGCTTCACAATACAGGGGAAACCAATGTCGGCGATGGCCTGATCGTAGTCTGCGCGGCTTTCGGCAAAACGATACGGTGAGGTGCTGAGTTGAAGTTCTTCCGCAGCGAGTCGGCGGATGCCTTCCCGGTTCATGGTGAGGTGTGCTGCACGGGCAGAAGGAATAACGTTCCAGCCCTCGCTTTCGAGCGCTAATAGTTCGGCCGTTGCGATAGCCTCGATTTCGGGAACAATTAAATGCGGTTGCTCTAGTTCGACCAATTGCCGCACGGCGATACCATCGAGCATGTCGATAGCATGACTGCGGTGCGCCACCTGCATAGCCGGTGCGTTGTTATAGCGATCGACGGCAATGACTTCGCAGCCCAGCCGCATCAGTTCAAGGGCGACTTCTTTACCGAGCTCGCCACTACCGAGCAGTATTACACGCACGGCGGTCGCCGAAAGCGGTGTGCCGATTTGCGTTTGGTCGCGGTTAAGGCTCGGAGGTACTGTATTGCTGGTCATATCGTCTCGCTACTGTTGATGTGCAGTCGGTGTGCGTTTTCGAGTGCTTATGATAAAGAACGCGAAGCGGAATGACTAACGTTAGGGGATGCGTTAGGGGAGGCGCTAAGGAGCGCAGAGTGCATAAGGAAAGGCGAAAGGTCGACTGGGCGCGCTACGTCATGGCCGAGACGACTGCTGGGTTAGCCGCCGTCTCGGCTGGGTGAAATGATTCGTTAAGGCGCTGGTTGGCTTTTCGCCCGCTGACTGGCGGCGGCCATTTTCTTGAGCACCGCTTTAATGTCATTAGCCATCAGTTGGCCGCGCTGATAACGCTTGTCGATATCTTTTTCCAGCGCTCGGTTCAGAACAATGGAAATCCACGGCGCAGAGCGTTTAATGCCGGGGCGGGTTTCGAGAATATTAGGGTGCTTCTCAGTGGCGATCTTGTACATGATTTGCGTAGCGTTTTCCGCCTGAAACGGCAACTCGCTGGTTAGCATCTGATAGAGCATAACGCCGAGAGAGAAGATGTCGGAGCGACCATCAACGCGCTTACCGGTTACCTGTTCTGGCGACATATAGCTTGGCGTGCCAACAACCATCCCAGTTTTTGTTTTGCTGGAATTGCTGACGCGGGCAATACCAAAGTCAGTCACTTTTAACTGATCAATTTCCGGATCGTACATTAAGTTCGCCGGCTTAATGTCGCGATGGACGATGGTATGAGTGTGCGCATAGTCGAGCGCTTCGGCGGCGCGCAGCATCAGGTTCAAAACTTTTTCGACCGGCAACAATGCGTCTGGCTTGGTGTAGCGCAATAAATCATGGCCGCTTAAGAATTCCATCGCAATATAGGCGAGGTCGTGTTCTTCGCCGGCGTCATACACGGTAACGATGCCAGGGTGGTTTAAACGACCCGCCGCTTCGGCTTCAAGGAAGAAACGCTCCTTAATTTCCTGTAGCTCTTCGGCTTCAAATTCGTCTGCGAGAGATAATGTTTTGATCGCCACCACGCGGTTAATTTTCGGATCACGCCCTTGGTAGACAATACCCATGGCGCCACGGCCAAGTTCCTTTTCAACTTGGTAGCGGCCGAGCATAGGTTTCTCAAAGCCGCCTTCGCCGATGAGCGTGTCGCCAGGGCCACCACTGATCGCTTTTGCACCAAAAATAATGGTGTCTTGCGCGTCATTAGCGCGCTTGGTTCTTTGTTTGATGTCACGGAAGCTGGCGTCGTGCTTGGCGATATAGTTATACACCGCGCTGGCTTTGTTGAATTGCCGCTTACGCTCAAAATCCATCGCTAGGTTGTAGAGCACGTCCATTAAATCGTCAGAGGGCGGTACGCGTCGGAATTTGTCGAACGCCATGTCCAGCTGGCCTTGTTGCTGGAAAGCAAGGCCAAGCATTTTGTTGCTTTCGGCGCCTTCTTTGTCGGACTTTTCTTTGCCCTGCTCGGTAATCAAAAAGTGTTTGGTGGTAAGCGCAAGGTGGCCGACAAAAAGGAACACTGCAGGCAGTGTCATCGGTAGCCACAGGCCTTCTTGGCCGAGCAAGATGATTTCGACGCCGAGAAAAGCAACCAAGAAAATGAGAGAAAGCCCCGCGCCGAGCCCTGCACCAAGACGTGGCAGCGCGAACATAAGGTAGCCGAGCACGAGCAATATCAGCGCCCACTTGAGTGCGTTCGCCCAAGGCGGCAGGGTAAAAAAGTCTTCGTTTAAAATACTGGCCACGGTATGGGCGACCACTTTAACCGGCTCCATGGCGCGCGGCAGTGGTGTCTTCAATGTGGAGCCCAGCCCAAACGCGGTGGCACCAATAAGAACGATGCGACCCTTATATTTGGCGGGGTCGATTTTGCCGGTATAGACGTCGTAAAAAGAATCCGCGGTGAATGTCTCTCGATCATCACGTTTGCTATAGAAATAGCTGTTCATTAGCAGGTTGCTGTCAGTGCCGATGTTTAAAGCGCCAAGACGAATGCCGCTGGCTGTTGTTTGGATGTCATCGGGCCCGAGGTTCAAACTTTTCGCGGCGATCACTAACGATAATGACGGGTAAAGCTGGCCGTAATAGTTGAGCAGCAGTGGCTCAAAACGCACCGCGCCATCAACATCCAGCAAGGTAACAATGTGGCCGATACCGGCGGCTGGTTCACCAAACGCGGCAATAGGGGGCACGACAGAGGTAGTGCTAAAAGGAAGGCCGCTGACGGCGCCGTCACTGAGAACCTGATACTGACTGACATATGGTGGTAGCTCGGCATCAGGGTTGCCCAGTGGCACGCCAGGGTTCATTTGCATGCCCAGTACAACGTTGTTGGCGTGGCCAATACTGGCGGCAAGGCGGCGGTCGGTGTCGAGTGATAATGCGGCACTGCCCAGTTGTTCGGACAGGCTAGTGAGATCGGCGCTATGAATATCGTCGTCTGCACTGTGGGCAAGGCTGCTGTTGGCGTAAAAGTTTTGCAGTTGGCGGATTGTTTTCAGGCCGGGATCGGTTTGTGCTTCAGACAATAAACTGGTGACGCCAATCACCTTCGCGCCAGCTTGGCGTAGCTTGTCGATCATGTCGGCTTGGATATCGCGGGGCCAGGGCCAGCGACCAATATTCTCGATGCTTTCGTCGTCGATGGCGATAATTGCGACGCGGTCGCCGGGCTCATGCTTGGCGCTGCGCACACCTATGTCGTAGGTTGTTCTTTCGAGGCCCTGCAGCAATTCGCTGCGGCTGAAGATGACCATTGCGATGGCAATCACCAGTACAGCAAACCAGTCACTGGTCCAGAACTTCCCTTTCATAGCATGCCTTCCCCGTTTGCGGACCATCGCACTTTCTTTTGTGAGGGCGTCTCTGTGGAGAGCGCCGCTGAGGGAGTGCGATGTTGTCTTTGTTTGCGCAGTTATAACACAGGTGCGCGAAGGGTTGCGCTTTACATGTCAGACGATTGTTTGGCGTTTTGTATTTGTCGTGCGCCCACGGCTTGAGCAAGCACGCGTATCTGTGTCGCTGAGTTGATCCGTGTAACATAGCGCTGTTTATTAGTGTGATGGCCGAGCCGTCAGGCTTGTATTGGCAAAGTAAGACGGAACTGAAATGGACACGCAAGAATACGAGTATTGGATGGCGCAGGCGCTGATGCTGGCGCAGCGAGGGGCAGAGCAGGGTGAGGTTCCGGTTGGCGCACTGGTAGTGCGTGATGGCGAGATTATCGGCGAGGGCTGGAACAAGCCCATTAGCAGCCATGATCCGAGCGCCCATGCGGAAATTGTTGCGCTGCGTGATGCTGCGGCCCGTGCGCAAAACTATCGTTTATCTGGGGCAACGTTATTCGTCACCATCGAGCCGTGCACTATGTGTTTTGGTGGTTTGATGCATGCCCGTGTGGAACGGTTGGTGTACGGCGCGCGGGAGCCGCGTGCAGGGGTCTGTCAGAGTCAATTACAGTTGCCACAGGCTGAGTTCTATAATCATCGTTTGGAGGTGGTAGGCGGGATTATGGAGGCTGAGGCGAGTGCGTTGCTGAAGGCGTTTTTTGCCGCGCGCCGGCGTTAGCTTTTAGCCGTTAACGAAGGCGCGCGGAATGACGATAAGCGTAGTTTTAGTCGGCCAGCGCCAGCAATTGACCGTGGCGATCACTGCTGTTCGCCCAAACGAGTAAATCATAATAGCGGCGAATATGGCGCACGTAGATCACCGACTGCATGCCGCCGCGAGCATAGCCGTGGCGTGTGCCGCTATAGAACTTGGCATTGCGCAGTAGCGGTAAACGCTTTTTAACGTCCTGCCAGCTATCTGGGTTGGCGCCTTGCTTCTGCGTCAGAATGCGCGCGTCCTCTACATGCCCCATGCCAACATTGTAGGCTGCAACGGCCATCCAGGTGCGGTCTGGCTCTGCAATGCGCTCTGGAATGCGGTCGTAGATTTTGCGCAAGTATGCGGCGCCTGCACGAATGCTTTCGAGCGGGTTAGTACGATCCGCCACACCCATTTCGCTCGCCGTGTTATTGGTCAGCATCATCAGGCCGCGTACACCGGTTGGTGACACCGCGTCGGCATTCCACAGGGACTCTTGGTAGCCCATGGCGGCAATTAAGCGCCAATCAAAGCCTTGTTCAGCAGCGGCCTGACGGAAGGCCTCAGAGTACTTCGGCAAGCGACTATCCAAGTGATTCAGGAATGAGCGCGCCGAGTAAATGTTGAACTGATTGAGGTGGCCGTAGTAACGGTCTTCCAGTTTGGCAATGCTGCCGTCCGCTTTTTTGCGCGTCAGGTAACGCTCTGCGGCAACGCGCAGGCTGCTATCGCCGCCGGTAAACGCCCAGCCGATTGATTTCTCGCCGAGGTCCATGCTGCGTCGTAATTCAGGGAACAGTGAGCGATGCAGTGTCCACGAGTTTGAGTCGATAAGGGCGAAATCCACGTCGCCGGCGTCGACCAGTGTGAGCAGTCGCTCAGCGCTGCTGCCGTCGACACTTTCATAGACAATATCGAAGCCCTTGGCGCGCAATTGGCGGAGTGACTCTTCTTGGCCTGATCCAGCCAGTACTGCAATGCGGCGGTCGGCTAACGCTTCAATAGATGTTGGCGAAGCTTCTTCACCTTGGCGTTGTACCAAGGTGTCGTTAATTTGCTGATAAGCGCCGGAGAAGCGGAAGTTAAGGCTACGTGAGGCCGTGATCGTGAGGCCGGCTGCAGCCATATCGGCATCGCCGTCATCAAGAAGTTCGTAGACTTCAGTAATAGAGGACGCATTGATCATGGTGAGCTTAACGCCAAGCTCCGCGGCAAAATCGCGGGCAAGCTCGTACTCTAGGCCTGTTTGGCCGTGCTGATCTTCATACCAGGTGGATGCCGCGGAGCGGGAGACGACAATCAGTTCACCACGCGTCTGCACACGCTCCATAGAGGAGGGCAGAGGGCGCATAGCGACCATCATGGCGAGTACTGCGAGCAGTGCAACTGGGGCTAGCAAGTATCGTGTTTGTTTAATCAGTGCGTTCATTTGCCGGTGCTTCCTCTGTCGGTTTAGGACCGTACAGTCCGGTGTTTCCGCGTTCCGTCGACCCTCTTTTACATGCGGGTCTAACGTTGTGCCTGTTCCAGCCTGATATTGGCAGGACATCCTTGTGGCACTGATATAACGTGAACTATGTCACGTAATCGGCGCGAACTCTATCAGTCGAGGTGCTGAAAATCCGCTTTCGGATGTCAGACAATCCACTGTTTTTGCTCAGTTTTACGATTTTCAGCCGTGTGTAGCAGTTTGGGACTAGTAATGGTGCCTTAGCGACTATGAAGTCACTGTGAAATCGCTCAGACAGTTGCCTTAGAGGCACTTTTCGGGCTGCCAGACCGGCATAAATCCCGTATGATTGCGCCTCTCTCGAGACACCCCCCATTTAAGCTGGAAGGCTTCGCATGCTGATATTGCCCGGTAGTCCTGCCCTATCTACTTTCCGGAAGGAAAAATTGATCGAGGGTGCGCCCGCGATTGGTGCCCTGAGCAGCCATTATGTCCATTTTGTTGATCTGCATGAGGCGTTGACCGATGCCGAGCAACAGGTGCTGAGCCGATTGTTACAGTATGGCCCCCATGTTGAAGAAGCGGACGAAGAAGCGGGCGAGAGCAGCGAGTTGTTCTTGGTCGTCCCGCGGCCGGGCACCATTTCACCCTGGTCTTCGAAAGCGACGGATATTTGCCACAATGCTGGTCTGACCAAAGTGCGCCGCGTTGAGCGCGGGATTGCATTCCATGTGCAGTTGGCGAACGCTGGCGAAGATCTGCGCGCCGCGGCTGTGGCCGAAGCAACGGCGGCATTGCACGACCGCATGACAGAATCCGTACTTACTAGCTATGAAGCCGCCAGTGCGTTGTTTGGCCAGCACCAGCCAGCGCCACTAAGCACCATTGATGTGTTGATCGGTGGGCGTGAAGCGCTTGAAAAAGCGAATGCCGATTTGGGCCTCGCTCTAGCCGAAGATGAAATTGAATACCTTGTTGATCAATTTGTTCAGCTTGGCCGCAACCCGAGCGATGCGGAGTTGATGATGTTTGCACAAGCGAACTCTGAGCATTGCCGCCATAAAATCTTTAATGCCGATTGGACTATTGATGGCGAAGAGCAGGACATTTCGCTGTTTGGCATGATCCGAAATACCTACAAGCACAACCCCGAAGGCGTGTTGTCGGCGTACAGCGATAACTCTTCCGTGATTGCAGGTTTTACCGCCGACCGTTTTTTCCCATCACCTGAATCGCAGGTTTACGGCTTTGTAAATGAGCCCGTCCATGTGCTGATGAAAGTGGAAACCCATAACCACCCTACGGCGATTGCGCCACACCCGGGCGCGGCGACGGGCTCCGGCGGCGAAATTCGTGACGAAGGCGCAACGGGGCGCGGTGGTAAACCGAAAGCGGGTCTGAGTGGCTTCTCTGTTTCTAATTTAAATATTCCGGGCATGACGCAGCCGTGGGAAGGCGAATACGGCAAGCCTGGCCGTATTGTTTCTGCACTCGATATTATGATTGAAGGGCCGCTGGGCGCTGCCGCTTTTAACAACGAATTCGGTCGTCCAAATCTCACCGGTTATTTCCGCACCTTGGAAATAAATGCGCCGGGCGTCAATGGCGATGAAACGCGTGGCTACCATAAGCCGATTATGATTGCCGGTGGTCTTGGCAATATTCGTGACGGCCACGTACAGAAGCGCGCGATTCCTGCCGGTGCAAAAATTATTATGCTCGGCGGTCCGGCCATGCTGATTGGTCTGGGTGGCGGCGCAGCCTCTTCGATGGCTTCCGGTCAAAGTTCAGAGCAATTAGATTTCGCTTCGGTTCAACGCGGCAACCCTGAGCTTGAGCGTCGTTGCCAAGAAGTGATCGATCGCTGCTGGGAACTCGGCGACAACAATCCGATTATTTCGATTCACGACGTTGGCGCGGGTGGTTTGTCCAATGCGTTGCCAGAGCTAGTACACGATGCTGACCGCGGCGCCACATTAGAGATGCGTCGCATCCCTAACGATGAGCCGGGCATGAGTCCGGTTGCGATCTGGTGTAACGAAGCGCAAGAGCGTTACGTGCTGGCGGTGTCGTCGCAAGACTTGCCGCGTTTTGAAGCAATGTGTGCCCGTGAGCGAGCGCCGTATGCGGTTCTCGGTGAAGCAACAGAAGAAGAGCATTTGCGCGTTTCCGACGAGCATTTTGACAACGCGCCGGTTGATCTGCCGATGAACGTTTTGTTCGGTAAACCACCGCGTATGCAGCGCGAATATGATCGCGCAGACTTTGTTCGCCAGACATTCGATGGTGCAGACGTTGAATTGAAAGACGCGATTGATCGCGTGTTGCAGCTGCCCTCCGTCGCCGCAAAAACCTTCTTGATTACCATTGGCGATCGCTCGGTAACAGGCTTGGTGCATCGCGACCAACTTGTCGGTCCATGGCAGGTTCCGGTGGCGGATTGCGCCGTGACGGCGAGCGGCTTTAATCATTACACCGGTGAAGCGATGGCGATGGGTGAGCGCACCCCTATCGCATTGGTCGACGCGGCGGCGTCAGGTCGCATGGCGGTGGCGGAGTCTATTACCAACATTGCCTGCAGCAATATCGGCGAAATGAAAAACATTCGTTTGTCGGCAAACTGGATGGCCGCTGCAGGTCATCCGGGCGAAGACCAGAATTTGTTTGAAACGGTGAAAGCTGTGGGAATGGAATTATGCCCTGAGTTAGGCATTGCTATTCCGGTCGGTAAAGACTCTTTGTCGATGCGCACCGTTTGGAGCGACAAAGGTATTCCTAAAGCGGTAACGGCACCGTTGTCGTTAGTGGTGACTGCCTTCGCACCCGTGGCGGATATTCGTAAAACCGTCACGCCACAGTTGCAGAACTTGGCCGACACGACCTTGCTGCTGATTGATTTAGGTCGCGGCAAAAATCGTCTTGCTGGTTCAGCCTTGGCGCAAGTATTTGGCATGGTGGGCGATGTCGCGCCAGACCTTGACGATCCGAAATTGATTAAGTCTTTCTTCAGTGTGACACAGGCGTTGTTGGCTGAAGAAAAACTGCTCGCCTATCACGATCGCTCTGACGGCGGCCTGTTAACAACCGTTGCCGAAATGGCATTCACCGGTCGCGTGGGTGTTGATCTGGTGTTGGATCATATTGCTGGTGATCATCCGGAAACCATTGCTGCACTGTTTAGTGAAGAGCTGGGTGCAGTGGTTCAGGTACATGCTGATGATGCTGACAGTGTTATCGCCGCGTATGCCGAAGCAGGCTTAGGTGCATGCATTCACCGCATTGGTGAGTTGAACACCGACGATACGTTGCGCATTCGACTTGGCGGCGCGATTTTGTTGCAAGAGCCGCGAGTGAGTTTGCATCAGCAGTGGGCGGAAACCAGTTATCGCATTCAGGCCCTGCGTGACAATCCTTCTTGTGCAGAGCAAGAGTTTAATAGCATTCCGGAAGCGAGCGACCCCGGTCTAAACGTGCGTATGACGTTTGATATGACCGACAATCCCGCAGCACCCTATATCAATACGGGTGCCCGACCGAAGATGGCGATTCTGCGCGAGCAGGGCGTTAACGGTCAGACCGAAATGGCGGCCGCCTTCGATCGCGCCGGCTTTGACAGCGTCGATGTGCACATGAGCGACCTGCTCTCTGGTCGCGTAACGCTAGAGCAGTTTAAGGGGCTGGTGGCGTGCGGCGGCTTCTCCTACGGCGATGTTCTCGGTGCCGGCGAAGGCTGGGCGAAAACGATTTTGTATAACGCTGAGTTGCGCGATCAGTTTGCCGAGTTTTTCCAGCGTAACGATGCGTTCTCGCTAGGCGTGTGCAACGGCTGTCAGATGTTGTCGTCGTTGAAAGAAATTATTCCGGGTACGGAGCACTGGCCACGTTTTGTGCGCAACATGAGCGAGCAATTCGAAGCCCGGACTGCATTGGTAGAAGTGCAAGACTCGACCTCGATCTTCTTGGCCGATATGGCCGGCACACGGATTCCTATCGCGGTTTCTCACGGGGAAGGTTATGCCGAGGTGAGTAGCGATAGCTTGCAGCATTGTGTCGACAACAA
The DNA here is from genome assembly GCA_018067045.1 of Gammaproteobacteria bacterium. Lineage (GTDB taxonomy): Bacteria > Pseudomonadota > Gammaproteobacteria > Pseudomonadales > Alcanivoracaceae > JARGPN01. Next base: position 11,434 of record JAGPVL010000007.1, on the reverse strand, counting down.
ATTAGTCGCTTTGCGCTACGTGGATGGTTTGGGCAATCCAACCGAACAGTATCCCGCCAACCCGAACGGCTCGCCGCGCGGTGTGACCGGTTTTACCACTGCCGATGGCCGTGCCACCGTGATGATGCCGCATCCTGAGCGCGTCTTCCGTGTGGTGCAGAACTCGTGGGTGCCAGAAGAATGGCGCGGTTACGAAAATGGCCCTTGGTTTAGAATGTTTGCTAATGCACGGAAGTGGCTGGGCTAACAGCATTACAGGTTAGTCACGAAGCCCAACAAAAAAGCCGCCAGCAACAATGCTGGCGGCTTTTTTGTATTTGTAGGAGCTTGCTTGCAAGCGATCAGCGCCCGATCAAACCCCAAACCTATCGCCTGCAAGCAGCCTCCCACAAGGCCAGTGCGGTTTGAGTTTTTTGTAGGAGCTTGCTTGCAAGCGATCAGCGCTCGATCAAACCCCAAACCCATCGCCTGCAAGCAGCCTTCCACAAGGACAGTGCGGTTTGAGTTTTTTGTAGGAGCTTGCTTGCAAGCGATCAGCGCCCGATCAAACCCCAAACCCATCGCCTGCAAGCAGCCTCCCAGAAGGCCAGTGTGGTTTGAGTTTTTTGTAGGAGCTTGCTTGCAAGCGATCAGCGCTCGATCAAATCCCAAACCCATCGCCTGCAAGCAGCCTCCCACAAGGCCAGTGTGGTTTGATGTTGTTGTAGGGGCTTATCCACAATCGCTTAGCGTTGCTCGTGCTTGCACTAACGCCAACCGCGTTGGTTTTTTCGGTGATGCGCGGACTGCCAAAATATGTAAGCCTAATCAGCAAATAGATTATCGATTGGATTCTCTCTATGTCTGAAGATACACCGCAAAAAAACTACGGCCCCTTCGAACTTCTTGACGCCTACGGCCAGCCTGCCCCCGATACCTTTGTTTTGCGTCGTCAGGTTGCCGAGGTCATGCGCAGCTTGTCTGAACAACTCGTGCGCATCGATTGCACAGACGATGAATTGGGCGAATGGTCGAAACAGCTTGAAGCGGTGTTGGCGCAAGTGCGTGGGCACGAACGGCGTGATACCCGTGCAGCGAATAAGAAACTGTTTACCGGCCAAGCCAGTGCGACGGACGTTTTCGACATGATGGATTATGAGCCAATGAGTGGCCGCGCTAATCCAGTGTCACCTGAGTTGCTCTGGCAGTCTGTGTCGAAGGAGGGCGTTGAAGCGCATGTCACGCTGGGTCTTCAGTATCAGGGGCCGCCAGGGCGAGTGCATGGTGGAGTTCTAAGTTGGCTGATGGACGCGGTGCTATCTCGCGCAATGCATGCCTCTATGCGCATTGGTGTGACCGGTACATTGACATTGCGTTACATGGCGTCCACTCCGATTGAAACGCCATTAGTCTGCCGTGCTCATATTGAGCGTAGCGAAGGGCGTAAGCTATTTATCCACGGTGGTGTTTACCATGGAGATACGCAAACGGTTGCAGCAGAGGGAATCTTTATTCAGCCAGCGTTTGCGGCAAGCTAGGGCGGAGAGCAATGATGTACAAGTTGTGTTTTTACGTACCAGAGGAATATCTCGACGCTGTCAAAAACGCAATGTTTGATGCTGGAGCGGGCCGCGTTGGCGACTATGATCGTTGCGCATGGCAAGTGCTTGGCGAAGGTCAGTTTCGCCCGCTGGAAGGTAGTCAGCCTTTTATTGGTCAAACAGGCGAGGTGGAAAAGGTGGCAGAGTATCGGGTCGAGATGGTGTGCGCTAGTGAGTGTATTACCGCATCCGTTGCTGCACTTAAATCGGCACATCCATACGAAGAGCCAGCCTTCGATGTAGTTGAGCTTCTGCAGCTTTCCAACCTGTAAAGTTGATGGTGATCGTAGGGACGATTTTAGTCGGGAAATGTTTTATCGGTGGCATAGCGGGACTGACGATACTTTAATTTTGATGGAGTAAAATGTGATGGAACAAAATCCTTATCAGACGCCTACGGCCGCCCCACTTGAGCTTGAATCGCAGTCGTCATTTTATGTTGTCGGAATCACCAAGTTCATATGCATGACGGTAATAACCTGCAATCTCTATTTGATCTATTGGTTCTATCGTAATTGGTCATTACAGAAGCCGCAGATGGAGGGCAATATTTGGCCCGCCATGAGAGGGCTGTTTTCCATTTTCTTTACCCACAGCTTATTTGCGCGGATTAGTGCGCAATGGACGTTGAAGCAGCCACAGGGGGATTGGGATTATAAGACGCCAGCAACGCTATACGTTGTGATATCGGTGGTGGGCAATTTGATTGGCAACTTTCCCGCCGAGGGAAGCTTGGCGTGGCTGAGCATCGGACTGCCATTGTTGTCTATTATTGTTGTTGCGGCGATTCTGGTGCCCGTGCAGCGCCGCATTAATGAAGCCTGCGGCATAGTATCTGAGGGGGATACTTCGGAGCTATATGACGTCAATACGCGAATTACTTTTGCCAATGCGGTATGGCTGCTATTCGGCGCGTTACTGTGGGTTTCAATGCTTCTGGGGGTGCTCGTCTTGCTATTTCCGCAGGTAACGCTTTAAACGGGAGAGTACGTTAATCCTCTTTTGGTTTTCTGCCAAGCGGGGCAATGTCTTGCACGCGGACAGGGAAGCGATCTTCTTTTCGATCAGCTAAGAAATATTTTAGCGTGCGCGAGACGGTGGGAAAGGCGAGTTCATCCCAAGGGATTTCATCTTCGCTAAACCATTGGGTATCGCTAGATTCTTCGCCGACCCCGCACTTCCCGTCTGGCACCTTGCCGAGAAAGAAAACATAAACCTGATAAATGTGCGGCAGGTTAAACATGCTGTAAAGATCACCAATTTCGACAGTAGCGCAGGCTTCTTCCCATGTTTCCCGAGCTGCACCTTCTTGCATGGTTTCGCCATTTTCCATAAAGCCAGCGGGCAGTGTCCAGTAGCCTTTACGCGGTTCGATTGCACGCTTGCACAGCAAGACCTTGTCGCCCCACACCGGCACGGCACCAACGATGATCTTGGGATTCTGGTAATGAATGGTGGCGCAGTTTGGGCACCAGTAACGTGGTCGATTGTCACCCTCGGGAATATCGTAGCGCAGGGCGTCGCTGCCACAGTGACTGCAAAACTTCATAAAGACTCCGCATAAGTGTCACGCTGCTCGCAGAAAGAGCGTGAGGCACTGAAAAAGCAATGTCGCTCAGACTAGCTGGATCGGCACAGAGCCGCAATCATGACCGTTAATGATCGGTTTTGTCCTTGCCGCTGTTAGCCGTGACGTTCAAACTGTGGTTTTCATTGAGAAAACACCCACGAATCATGATCGATACGTTACGTCAGCGGCTGCCAAATTATGTCATGCGGGAGCTCGCACAAGCGATGCCCGAGGCGGCGGTGTTGATGCCGTTTACCGATGAGCCTGATCCCCATCTCATTTTGACGGTGCGCTCAGCGCATATGCCAACTCACGCTGGCGAAGTTGCCTTTCCGGGCGGTAAACGCGATCCCGGTGATATCGATCTGCTCGATACGGCGTTGCGTGAAAGTGAAGAAGAGGTCGGCCTGAGCCGTAAAGAGGTCGAAGTGCTGGCGGAGCTATCACCCTTGGCATCGCGTTTTGGTATGAAAGTGACGCCGTTCGTGGGTCTCGTTGCACCGGATGTTTCGTTGGTTGCAGAGCCTGGAGAGATCGGTGAAATTTTCCGTGTGCCGCTGTCATTTTTCCTGAAAACCCCGCCAGAGTTAACGCAAAAATTTACTTTTCTGGGTCGTACCATGCGGATGCCGAGCTATGACTTCGAGGGGCGACGTATTTGGGGTTTAACAGCCTTTATGATTCTTGATGTATTGAACCACGCTTACGACACCAATATCTCCGTCGAAGATTGAGGAATAAATATGATTTATAAAATAGGTCCCCGTGCCATGAGCACAGTCACTGATAACTTTTGGGTTGCACCCAATGCGACGGTGATTGGTTCGGTTGTGCTCGGCGATAACGCTAGCGTTTGGTTTAATGCGGTCATTCGAGCGGACAACGACACGATTGAGATTGGCGATAACACTAACATTCAAGATGGTTCGGTCTTGCATGTTGATCATGGCGTGCCGATGAAAATCGGCAATGGCGTCACCGTCGGCCACAAAGTGATGTTGCATGGCTGCACGATTGGTGACAACAGCTTGATTGGTATCAATGCCGTGGTTTTGAATAAAGCGAAAATCGGCAAGAACTGTATTATCGGCGCGAATTCCTTGGTGCCTGAAGGCATGGTGATCCCGGATAACTCCTTGGTGATGGGATCGCCTGCCAAAGTAGTAAAAGAAGTGAATGATGGTCATCGTGGCATGCTGCAACTTAGTGCGATGCACTATGCCGCGCACAGTAAAGAATTTGCGGAGCATTTAGAGATTGATGAACGATTCCAGTGATATTCAGTTTGTTCCATCTCCGTGCGTCAGCGTCTGTGCGCTGGATGAAGACGATGTGTGTGTGGGCTGCTATCGCACCGGCATGGAGATTAGCCAGTGGGGCCGCATGACCGTCGAGAAACAGCGATTGGTTGTTGAGCGCAGCCATCAGCGTATGCGCGGCGAGCTTGGCGTGTGCGTTGTGGGGGAAGGTGTGGCGGGAGAGTCATCACTCTTCAAACGCTAACGCATGATGAGAAATTCTTGCTAAGGCAATAGCGTTGATATTGCGATAAAGCCCTTTGCCACTTTTCGTTATTCCGAGAGAACTCTATGAGCAATGACTCTGTGCCTGCAAACGCTACGCGTGAAAATAATGGCCCAACGATTGGGTTGGCTTTAGGCAGTGGCTCTGCCCGCGGCTGGGCACATATTGGCGTGATTTTGGAGCTCGAGGCCATGGGGATTCATCCACAAGTTGTCGCCGGGACCTCGATTGGCGCGCTCGTCGGTGCCGTCTATGTGTCTGGACAACTTGAAGCCTTTACAGAGTGGGCGAAAAAGCTCGAGGTAAAGGATATCTTCGGTCTAATGGACATTAGTTTTTCTGGCGGCGTAGTGAAGGGCGAAAAATTATTTGGTTTTTTTCGCGAGAGCCATGCTAATCCTGATATTGAATCGCTCGATAAAAAGTTCGCCACCATTGCAACGGAAATGAAAACAGGCCGAGAAGTATGGCTAACCAAAGGCCCCGTGCTGCGTGCAGCCCGCGCATCTTGTGCGCTACCTGGGCTGGTTTCACCGGTACGCTATGAAGATCGCTGGATGCTGGATGGTGGTTTGGTGAATCCTGTTCCGGTATCCGCCTGCCGTGCGTTGGGCGCCGATATTATTATCGCGGTTAACTTAAACACGCAGTTGGTTGGCGCACACATGTCAAAGGCCTCGCGTTTGCAAGTCGAAGAAAAAGCCCCGAAGGAAGACAAAGGTCTATGGCAGCGATTGACGGGTTATTTCGCAAGCGACGAAAATGGTGAGCCGGGTGTTTTCGATGTGATCGCCGCGAGCATTAATATTATGCAAGATCGCATAACACGAAGCCGCATGGCCGGTGATCCCGCCGAAATTACCCTTGTTCCCATGCTAGAAGATTTTGCCTTGATGGACTTTCATCGCGCCGATGAAGCCATTGAAGAAGGGCGTCGTTTAGTGCGTGAAAGTGCTGGTCTGATTCGCAGTTGGCTTGGTTCGCCGTTGGCAGAAAGAGTTTCCTAGGCGCCTGCCCTTGTAGGGGCTTGCTTGCACGCGAGCCAGCCTCTGCAAAACTGAAAACCTATCGCCTGCAAGCAGCCTCCCACAAGGTTATCGATGTTTGGTTTTTGTAGGAGGGTGCTTGCACGCGAGCCAGCCTCCGCAAAGCTGAAAACCTATCGCCTGCAAGCAGCCTCCCACAAGGTTATCGATGTTTGGTTTTTGTAGGAGGGTGCTTGCACGCGAGCCAGCCTCGGCAAAACCGAAGACCTATCGCCTGCAAGCAGCCTCCCACAAGGTCATCGATGTTTGATTGTTGTAGGAGGGTGCTTGCACGCGAGCCAGCCTTCGCAAAGCCGAAAACCTATCGCCTGCAAGCAGCCTCCAACAAAAAAACGAAATTATTCGGTATCGGTTTCTAGCGTCGCCAAGAACGCATTGATGTGGCGCATGTTGACTGCCTTCACCATGTTGTCTTTCACCTGCATTATCTCAACGAGATAATCATCAATGCGCACGGACATATTGCTGTCTGGAATATCTTGTAGGTATTCGGTAATTAAACCGTTTAGTGTTTTGGGTCCGTCGGTGGCCAGATGCCAATGCAGTATGCGGTTGATGTCGCGCAACGTGGCGCTACCGTCAATCACATAACTGCCATCTTCTTGCGGGTGTATATCTTGGCTCGAGGAGGCTAGATCGGTGGTGAATTCACCCACAATTTCTTCGAGAATATCTTCCAGCGTGATCAAGCCAAGTACGTCGCCGTATTCATCCACGACAACGCCAATTCGACGCTTCACACTTTGAAAATTAATTAATTGACGATGCAGCTGCGTTCCTTCGGGTACGAAATACGGTTCGACGGTGTGCTGCATAAGATCTGCTTTAGTGATTTCCTGTCGCTGCAATAGGCGGCTAAGCCTCCTTAAATGCAGCAACCCAATCATATTGTTCGGATCGTCTTTGTACACCGGTAAACGCGTGTGTTGGGAGGTTCGTAACGTGGCGAGAATGTCGTCCATGTCATTATCAAGATCGATGCCGACCATTTCGTTGCGCGGAATCATGATGTCTTCAACCGTCGCTTTTTCGAGGTCGAGAATGTTCAGCAGCATACGTTGGTGTTTTTCAGGAATCAGGCCGCCTGCTTCGTTGACCACGGTGCGCAATTCTTCTGGCGATAAATGATCGCTATCCTGCTCGTCTCGACGCACCCCGAAGACACTAAGAATAAAGTTACCGATACCGTTCACGGCCCAAACGACGGGGGTAAAGAGCCACTGCAGTGGTTTCAAGATCAAGCTGGCGGGAAAGGCGATCGCTTCGGGGCGCAAAGCCGCAAACGTTTTGGGTGTGACCTCGGAAAAAATCAGCATCACGATGGTGATAGCGACCGGCGCCATCATGGTGCCGAGCTCGCCGAACCAATACAGGCCGAGCAGTGCGGCTAACGTCGCGGCGGCATTGTTGACGAGATTGTTGCCAACCAAGATGACGCCGAGGACGCGGTCAGTACGCTCCAGCATCTTTTCAACACGGCGCGCGCCCTTATGGCCTTGCCGTGCAAGGTGGCGCAGGCGATAGCGGTTTAACGCCATCATGCCGGTTTCACTACTGGAGAAAAAAGCAGAGAGAAAGATCAGGGCGATCAGGGCACCTAGTAAAATGCCCGGGGGGTAATCATCCAAGATGGAAGGCCTGTTAGTCTTTTGGAGGGCTATTGTCTGGAGCCAGCCCGAAAGCTGTCAAGCTTAACGTCGCAGAATGACCTCTAAAACCAGCTGAGAGCCAAAGAAAGCGAGTAGCAGGAAGGTAAAACCGGTCAGCGTAAAGCGTACGGCGGTGACGCCGCGCCAGCCAAGATGGTAGCGGCCGACTAACAACACGGCAAAAACCAGCCAGCTAATCAGCGTTAGCACGGTTTTATGGGCGATATGCTGGCTAAACAGGTCGTCTACGTAGATAAAGCCAGTGGCAATTGCCACCGTTAACAGCATCACGCCGGCGCCAAGCAGTTCAAACAGCACGGTTTCCATGGATTGAATTGGCGGAAAGTGCCGCATCAGGCCACGAATATGCCCGCCTTTAAGTTGTTGATGCTGGATCATCACCAATACGGCCTGACAGGCCGCCAGCGCTAATACCGTGTAAGCGCTGATAGACAACAGTACATGAGCGCCGATGCCGTGACTCAGGTGCTTGGGTGCGTAGCCTGTCTGCACAAATACCGCCAATGGAATCGCCACCGCGCAGTAGGGGAAGACCATGACGCTGACCCACTCCAGCGAACGATAGAGGCTTGCAAAAATCACTACGGCCGCGCCGAATGCGCCGATTAACGCGGCAACTGGGAAGAGCCCGAGGCGTATGCCGGCATCGCTAACCATCAGGTGCCACAGCGAGCAGCTATGAAAAAGCAGCGCGAGTAGGCTGATTACCAGCATGGAGGGGCGGCTGAGTTCGCTGCGGCGGCGCAGTGCTGTGACCATCACCAATGTGGCGAGAAGGTACAGAATACTGGCAATAATGCCGGTCCAAACTGCTGTCGACATGGTGCTCCCGGGTTCGTTGTCGCGGTGCTGCCCAAACAAGAAATGGTCATTTGGTACAGAGTAGAGTGCGAATAAGCCGCAGAGTGTGTCATAGCCAAACAGGCTTTTGAAGCAACAGCCATGACGTTTACTACCGATGCTGGCTATAATCCCCATCCGACGTGTTGGTTGCTGGGTTCTGTCGGTGGCTTGCCTACTCTTGCCGCTCCTTATGACCCCCCTCACGGCCACCTTTTTCGACGGCGTGCTGAAGACAGAGCGACCAACGTAATAACTGGAGAGACAGTATGTTTGAAAACCTCAGCGAACGTTTAGGCCATTCGCTCCGCAGCCTGACCGGTCAGGCGCAGCTGACTGAGGAGAATATCCGCGACACCCTACGTGAAGTGCGTAAAGCGCTACTCGAGGCCGATGTTGCCCTACCTGTCGTCAAAGACTTTATCGAACAGGTGAAAGAAAAGGCGTTGGGCGAAGAAGTATTGCAAAGCCTTAACCCTGGCCAAGCGTTCGTTAAAATTGTTAACGACGAACTCGTCCACACCATGGGCGACGCCAACGAAACACTGAACCTTGCCGTTAAACCGCCGGCGGTTATTTTGATGGCGGGTTTGCAGGGCGCCGGTAAAACCACTACCGCCGGTAAGCTCGCGCGTTTTCTACAAGAGCGCGAAAAGAAAAAAGTCATGGTTGTATCGGTAGACGTTTACCGTCCTGCGGCGATCGAACAGCTCAGAACCGTTGCCGCAGAAGTCGAAGCAGAATTTTTCCCCTCCACGTCGGATCAAAAGCCAATCGATATCGCTAAGAGCGCGATCGAAGAGGCACTGCGCCGTCATGTCGATGTGTTGATTGTCGATACCGCTGGCCGTCTACATGTCGATGAAGACATGATGGCCGAGATTAAAGGCTTGCATAGCGCCATCAGCCCAGCGGAAACCCTGTTCGTGGTCGACGCCATGACCGGCCAAGATGCGGCTAATACGGCGCGCGCCTTTAACGAAGCGTTACCGTTAACCGGCGTGATTCTGACCAAAGCAGATGGTGATTCACGCGGTGGTGCAGCGCTGTCGGTACGCGCCATTACCGGCAAGCCAGTTAAATTTATCGGTGTCGGTGAAAAGAGCGATGCATTAGAGCCATTCCACCCCGATCGTATTGCGTCACGTATTCTCGGCATGGGTGATGTGCTCTCGCTGGTTGAAGAAGCAGAGCGCAAACTCGATAAAGGCAAAGCAGAAAAACTGGCCAAGAAGTTTAAGAAAGGCAAGGCCATGGACTTTGAGGATCTCAAAGACCAGTTTCAGCAAATGCGTAACATGGGCGGCATGACCTCCTTGCTGGATAAACTGCCGGGCATGGGCGGCGTGATGCAAGCCGCACAAGATCCGGTTGCACTGAAACAAATGAAACATATGGAAGCCCTGATCGATTCCATGACCGTCAAAGAACGTCGCGATCCAGAGCTGATTAAAGGTTCCCGTAAGCGTCGTATCGCCGCCGGTGCAGGCCTTGATATTCCAAACCTGAATCGCTTGCTAAAACAGCAAAAGATGATGGCCAAGATGATGAAGAAAATGCGCACCAAAGGCGGCATGAAAGACATGATGCGCGGCATGCAAGGCATGATGGGTGGCGGCGGTGGAATGCCACCGGGCATGTAAACTGCCGGTTTAATCCGGTTTTGCTGATAAAAAAACGCCACAATCGGCTCAACAAGATTGTGGCGTTTTTGTTTGCGTGTTCCCAGATGAAGAGACCCACATAGAGAGTCGCCCTTGTGAGAGGCTGCTGGCAGGCGATAGGTTTTCAGCTCTGCAAGAGCTGACTCGCTTGCAAGCAACCTCCACAAAGATCAACAGCGCTGCTCTTGTGGGAGGCTGCTTGCAGGCGATAGGTTTGCAACTTTGCAGAGGCTGGCTCGCTTGCAAGCAACCTCCACAAAGGTCAACAGCGCTGCTCTTGTGGGAGGCTGCTTGCAGGCGATGATTTTTAGGTTGAGGCTGTTAAGTTTGCAAGCAAACGTTATGCAGAGGTTTCCTAGCAGCCTGAAAATTCTAATCGTCCATTAAAAAAGATCGACGAATAAAAGCTGAAATAAAAGGACAACATCGTGCCTCACACTCTAATACTTGGCGGAGTCCGCTCCGGCAAAAGCCAACTGGCCGAAGATCTCGCCAATCAACAACCGGCCGATGTCATCTATATAGCCACCGCGACGGCTGGCGATGCCGAGATGAGCGCCCGCATTCAACAGCACCAACGCCGCCGCCCAGCAGCATGGGCCCTGCACGAAGAGCCCGTCGCCCTCGGCGCCGTGCTGTCCGCAAAAAATACCTGCACCGCGAATGCCCAACCGCCGTGCCTACTCATCGACTGCATGAGTCTCTGGTTAAGCAACCTACTCCACGCCGGTGACGCTGTTTTCGAACAAGAGAAACAAAACTTCCTTGCCGCCTTAGATAATTATACTGGCGACGTCGTCATCGTCAGCAACGAAGTCGGCTTCGGCATCATCGGCATGGACCCACTAACGCGCCGCTTCGCGGATGAGTTAGGTTGGTTGAATCAGGCGTTGGCGAAAAAGTGTGAGAGGGTGGTGTTGGTGGTGGCGGGGTTGGGGCAGGTTTTGAAGGGGTGATGTTTTTCTGGAGAAAGTTATGAATATCCATTTTTTTGGATGGACGCGAATTCAGCGATTGGGGTTAAGAACTGATGAAGGTATTATTTCTCTTGGCTACATTTTTAATGATCGGATATATAGGTTTTATGTTTTTCTATGCGAGTAAGGTATCTAATATTTTAAATGGGCAGCATGGCTTCGTTAGAATATTTCATGATTTTCTACTTTATCATAAAGGAAAAATCCCTGACCATATTTCTAAACACAAAGCAGCTGCTGATGCTTTCGTTAAAATGGATAAGATTTTTGATGTATTTTCTATCCTGTTTATGCTTGTTGTATTTTTTGGTTTCATGATAAAGAGCTTCTGAAAGATGAAGCAACTAAGGATACCCATAACTTTCTGCAGAAAATGCGACTCGCCTTGTGCGCAATATCTGACAATGGCTAGGATAAGGTTATGGGTGCTGAGATGACCACCCTGCTCCGGCATCGGGTGTGCCAATATTGAAGTTCTTAACCATTCAATAGCAGGGTGATCATCATGGAACATAACGTAATTAGCATTGATTTGGCAAAGAACGTTTTCCAGATTTGCGTGC
>JAGPVL010000006.1 GCA_018067045.1 Gammaproteobacteria bacterium | reverse complement strand
CTATAAGACCCATAATGGGTACTGTCTATCCGCAACAGACCATCACCGACATGCGGCGCGCAACCGAGCCATAGAGCTTTGGGAAATCAACGCGGTGGCTGCCCAGCCATGCCTTTGATGTACAAACGATTCAAATACCCCCAGAAGGCCCCAGTCCCATAATCACTGATGGCTGTCCCAAGATTCGCACCCCCTGAATTGCCGAATACTCTCTGCGCCTCTCCCTAACTCGTATGGCCAAAGTCCATGACCAGAGAATAGAGAACCCTTTAAAATCAGTGCCTTATTATCGGACTCAGGAAAGGAGTTTGATTAGAAAATTGGGTAGGCGGAGGGAACACGAAGCTTAGATCGCAATTTGCCAATTGATCAAAATAAGATTGAGCCATGTACTCATTTGTACTAATTTGACAGCAACATGATTAATTGTGCTTTTTTTAGTGTGGGCAAGAGACTACGCCATGAGTGATGAGATTTTAACCATCAAATAAGTCGCCGATTTTCTGAAGGTGAACGAGCGCACCGTATACTGCTTGGCCGCTGCCAAAAAGATACCTGCATTTAAGGTGGGTAATGCCTGGCGCTTTAAGAAAATTGAGATCGCTAAGTGGATTGCTGAACAGTCATCCCAAGGAAAGGAAGGCTGGAATGCAGATAACTAACCACCAAGCGAAATACTACGCCCACGAGCTTACCATTCGCCATGCAGCTGGGGGCGTCGACAGCCTCTCGCAATCATTGTTTGATGCCAGCGTTGATCTGAACCCTCACCAGATCAACGCGGCGCTATTTGCTCTCAACAACCCGTTGAGCCAAGGCGTTGTGCTGGCCGATGAAGTGGGCCTAGGTAAAACTATCGAAGCGGGCCTGGTGCTTTCTCAATACTGGGCTGAACGTCGCCGAAAGCTTCTGATCATCTGCCCAGCTTCACTTCGCCGACAATGGGCACAGGAGCTGGCCGATAAATTCAATCTACCCTCCCAAATTTTGGACGCTAAAACCTGGAAAAACCGACAAAAGGAAGGCGTTTACAACCCGCTTGCAGAAAAGCAAGTGATCATCATGTCCTACCACTATGCTGCGCGCCTTGAAGAGCAGTTGTTGATAGAGCCATGGAATCTGGTCGTCATAGATGAAGCTCACAAACTTAGGAATGCTCATCGTGCCAGCAACCGCATGGGCCAATTGCTGCGCCGGGCGCTTGCTGGACGCAAGAAGCTGTTATTGACTGCAACTCCATTGCAAAACACATTAATGGAGCTTTATGGCCTATCAACGTTAATTGATGACCAACTCTTTGGCGATGAACGTAGCTTTCGCCAGAGTTATATTCAAGGCCAAGGTTCTGTGGCCGAACTGAAAGGCAGACTAAAAGGCTTTATCCACCGAACTTTGCGGCGCGATGTATTGGAATACGTACGCTATACCCAGCGCCAAACCTTAACCGTACCTTTTACCCCCACAACACAGGAAGAAGACCTCTACAACGGTATCTCCGCGCTATTAGAGCGTGATGAAAGCTATGCACTTCCTCGCAATCAGCGTCACCTGACAGGGCTGATTCTGCGCAAGCTACTGGCGTCCAGTTCGTACGCAGTACTTAACACCCTCGAAACCATCTTAAAACGATTGGAATCGTTAAGGGAAAGCGCCAAAAGCGAGATTGATGTCGTGGCTACTTTGGTGGATGACGATGACCTCGAACAAGAATATCTGGAAGAAATCGACGAGGTTTATGGTGGCGATGAAGACATCGACGTTGAGTTACTCGAAGACGAAATCAACGAAATAAAACTCTACATCGGCAAAGCCAAAGCCATTGAAACCGACAGCAAAGCCACTGCGCTTCTCACCGCGCTGAATCAGGGCTTCGCGAAAATGGAAGCAATGGGTGCGCCGACAAAGGTAATTATTTTCACCGAATCCAAGCGCACTCAGGAATACTTAAACCGGTTTCTGTCCGCCAATGGCTACCAGAACAAAATCGTAACCTTCAGTGGCTCCAATAACCATCCACAAGCCACTGAAGTGTATCAAGGCTGGTTAGCGGAAAATAAAGACAGTGACAAAATCAGCGGCTCGCCTCAAGTAGATCGTCGGTCGGCATTAATCGATCACTTTAGGAATCATGCTGAAATCATGATCGCCACCGAAGCCGCAGCAGAGGGGGTCAACCTTCAGTTCTGCTCACTGCTAATTAACTACGACCTACCCTGGAACCCGCAACGAATAGAGCAGCGCATTGGGCGCTGTCATCGATATGGCCAAAAGTTCGATGTCGTCGTCATTAACTTCTTGAATAAATCCAATCAAGCCGATCAACGTGTTCTGGAATTGCTCGGCGAAAAATTCCAGCTATTTGACGGAGTATTTGGCGCATCGGATGAAGTTTTGGGCAGCATTGAGTCGGGTGTTGACTTCGAAAAACGCATCCAAGCCATCTACGAAACTTGCCGCAATCCTGAAGACATTGATGCTGCATTCAAACAATTGCAACAAGAGCTGGAAGCCGACATTAATGAAAAGATGAAAGAAACTCGGCAGCTTCTACTTGAAAACTTCGACGAAGACATTCACGACCTGCTAAAACTGCGCTTAGAAGCCGCCGAGCAACGGCTTGATAAAGTAAGCCGTTGGTTCTGGGCGCTCACCCAGCACGAACTAAAGAATTTAGCGGCCTTTGATGAAGTCAGTCATAGCTTTGAGCTAAAAACCACAATCCCCCAAATTGCTTCCGGGCACTATCAGCTACATAAACGCGGCGCTTCGCAAAAGAGTAGTTCGCAAAACAGTAGTGAGTTACCACATGCTCATCGCTACCGTTTAAATGCTCCGCTGGGCGAATGGGTAGTACAGCAGGCCATTAATCGTGATCTGCCTCCGGCAGCACTTGTGTTCGACTATTCATCGCATACGGCAAAAGTGTCGGTGATTGAAAGTTTAATGGGCAACTCCGGCATACTACGCCTACAGAAGTTCAGCGTTGAATCACTGGAGCGCAGTGAAGATTACTTGCTGTTTGCGGCCATCGATAATCAGGGCAAAACTATTCCCGCTGAAGTTGCGCAAAAGTTAATGCAACTCCCTGCCTATGAACAGACCACTAACTCATCGCATCGCATTGCAGAGCCTGCAGTTTCTCAAGCATCCCTTGATCGTATTCTTGAAACTGAACGCAATCAGGTCGAAAAATCAGTCAACGACCGGAACCTAAGCTTTTTTGAGCAAGAGGTAAACAAATTAGATGCCTGGGCTGATGACCTAAAAGAAGGCCTTGAAGCCTCTATTAAAGAGCTCGACAAACAAATCAAAGACGTGCGTCGCGAAGCAAAAATAGCACCAACCTTGGAAGAAAAGCTGGCCCTGCAAAAGCAGCAGAAAAACCTGGAAAGCCAACGCAACAAAAACCGACGAGATCTGTTTGACAGGCAAGATGAGGTCGATGAACGCCGCGAATCGTTAATTGAAACCTTGGAAGGCAAGCTCAATAAAAAAACCACAACGGAAGAATTATTTACCATTCAATGGAGCGTGAAATAATGCCTGCAATACAGCCCGCAATGCTTACGGCATTAAAAACGCTACTAAACGAACGGTACGCACCCCATTTGCCGCCATTATTAGGTGACGCCAATGCAGCCAATAAACCAGAAAAACAAACGGCACGTGCACTCAGTGCATTTGCACTGCAGGCGCTGTTTTCAACCGACCCGAAAACCGCTGCAAAAGCCGTAGTTGATGATTATAACGATAACGGTGTGGATGCCATTTATTATAATGAGGCAGATAAGACCCTCTATTTCGTTCAATCCAAATTAAAGGCGAACGAGCAGTTTCAATTGGCAGAAGCTCAAGCTTTTTTGAGCGGTATAAAATTGCTTATTGCTAAGCAATATGATCAATTCAATCAAAACGTTAAAAATCTATCCGCTGTTATAGATAAGGCGCTTGATGAGTGTGACGCTATAAAACTTATCATTGCTTACACTGGCGATGGCATTTCCATTCAGGCCAGCAATGAAATTCGGCGTGTTATTCAAGCAGAAATCGACGAAGGTGAAGAGCAACTAGAACTAGACATCATAGACTTTTGCCCACAGCAAATAGAAGAGGTGCTTCGCCAAGAACAAGCCATTAAATTGGTTAACGATAAAATCCGTATTCATAAATATCGCTCAGCCGACGGCCAACGCAAAACCTATTTTGGCATTGTTAAAGTGAGCGACTTAATCAACCTTCACAACAAGCACGGCAAAGGTCTTTACGAAAAAAATATCCGCTATTTTATTGGTTCAGGCAGGCGTGGCGTTAATTCAGCGATTAAAGAAACCCTAAAAAATGAGCCACAACATTTTTTACACTTGAATAACGGCATCACCATTGTTGGTAATTCAATAAAGCAGCGCGCTAAATCCAGAGACAATAAAACAACCCGCGATTTTGAAGTGCTAGGCATGTCGGTGGTCAATGGTGCACAAACCATTTCCACTGCCGCTCAGTTTTTAAAAGAGAATCCTGAAGCCGACATCAGCCAAGCCCAAGTGATGCTAACCCTAATCAATACTGGTTCAGACAGTTTTCACAAACAGGTAACCAAAGCGCGCAACCTGCAAAACCCAGTAGACCTATCGAATTTTGCCGCATTGGATGACAACCAAGAGCGCCTTCGCCAGGAAATGGCGCTATACGGCGTGGAATATCATTATCGGCCGCAACGCCAGTTAAGCACAGGCGTTAAAATTATTGAGATCGAGACATTGGCCAAAGCCCTTGCTTGCAGGCATAGCGATATTCGCTTCCCGGCAAAATTGAAGTCTGAGCCCAGCACCTTTACCAATGCATCCTCCGCAGACTACGCCGCCCTATTCACACTTGATTTGGCTGGCCATATAGCGATCAATAGCGTTAACGTCTATCTGGTAATACAGGAGTTGGTCGCCACCGCCGATAAAACGTCACCAAGCCCCGAGCGCTTGGTGTATCGGCATTGTGGCTACGCGCTTGCCAGCGTTTTAATGAAGCAATTAAAAACCAAAATTGAAGGTGCCGACATTTTAAAATCTGAGGGTATTAAAGCCCTGATTAGCACTACTTTTGACGAGATTCGGCAGCAATTTGCAGACCAGTACCGCATCGACGGTGTGGGCAGTGCGCACCACGCTTTCTTTAAGCGCATACCCGATACCGCCAAGCTGATACAGCGCGTATGCATCAGCCAACAAAACATGAGTGCCGATCAAACGGTAATGACCTTAACAGGCCGATTAGATCGTGAAGACCCCTACAATCAAGCTTTAAGTAATTATCTGGCCGGTAAAGCAGTGCAGCTTTAACGGCCACCATGATAGACACTGACAGAATTTAAAGATTAAGAGACCACTATGAGCAAAACAAAACTAGAACTGACCTGGATAGGCAAAGACAAGCGCCCCAAGCTTGAGCCGCGTATTTTGTTGGAAGACCCAAGCAAGTCTTACCATGCCAGCCAAAAAGTGACCGAAAATGATATTTTCGATAATAAGCTTATTTTTGGGGATAACTTGTTGGCGCTTAAGGCACTGGAGCAGGAGTATACGGGTAAAGTTAAATGCATATATATCGATCCACCATTCAACACTAAGCAAGCTTTTGAATACTATGATGATGGTTTGGAGCATTCTCTTTGGCTTAGCTTAATGAGAGATAGGATAGTTCTTCTTAAGAATTTGCTCACAAGTGATGGTGTTATATGGGTGCATTGTGATGACAATGAAAAAGCATATTTGAAGGTCGCGATGGACGAAATATTTGGCCGGGATAATTTTTTGACAACTTTCATATGGCAGAAAGTAGATAGCCCAAGTGAGAATAAAAAGCCTTTTTATTCGGACCATGATTACATACTTTGCTACGCTAAAAATGTAGAAAATGTCAGGCTAAAACAAAAGGTAGACCTTTCAATTTTAGATGCTTACCGTAAGCCAGATGAAACATCGGACCAGCCATACCGAGATAGGCTTCTAAAGAAGAATGGAAAAAATAGTTTAAGGAAAGACAGGCCGTCTATGTACTTTTCAATTCCTGGACCCGAAGGCATTGATGTGTACCCCATTCATGATGATGGTAAAGAAGCTCGTTGGGCGCATGGCTACGATAGCGTCCAACGAATGCTAGAAAGAGATGAGCTGATTTGGAAAAAAAGAGGGGATAGTTGGGTTCCTTATACTAGGGAGTATGCTCCAGCTAATCCTACAAAACCTTACGCAACCATTTGGACCGATGTTCAAACTACTAGGCAGTCTAAAGCTCATCTAAAGCAAGTTACACCCGATATTAGTTTATTTGATACTCCTAAACCAGAGCCTTTACTCGAGCGGATAATACATATGTCAACCGATTCTGGGGATTTGGTTTTAGACTCTTTCGCTGGCTCTGGCACCACAGGCGCAGTCGCTCATAAAATGGGGCGTCGCTGGATCATGGTTGAGCTAGGTGAGCATTGTCATACACATATAGCTCCACGACTTCAAAAAGTCATAGATGGTGATGACCAAGGCGGCATTTCAAAATCGGTTAACTGGCAAGGCGGTGGCGGTTTTCGCTATTACAGCCTTGCACCTTCCCTATTACAAAAAGACCAGTGGGATAATTGGATCATCAACAAAGCCTACAATGCCGAGATGCTGGCAGAAGCCGTGTGTAAGCTGGAAGGCTTTACCTATGCCCCTTCGGACGTGAATTGGTGGAATCATGGCTATTCCACCGAGACGGATTTTATCTACGTGACTACGCAAAACCTATCCGTCGAGCAGCTCGAAAAAATCAGCGAAGAAGTGGGCAGTGACCGCACCCTGTTGGTGATGTGTGGCGCTTTCCGTTGCAAAGCCGATCGATTCAGTAACCTGACCATTAAGAAGATGCCAAAAGCGGTGATGAAACACTGTGAATGGGCCCACGATGATTACAGTTTGAATGTGCAGAACTTGCCAATGGCTGAGCCAGCAAATATTAACCCCGAACAAAACGACCTGTTTTAAGTATTAAGGAAAATAAGATGAATCTAACAGCCATGAGCGCAGATAAACAAAGAGCTATAAACAGTATTTCAGGTCGCTTAAGCTTACGTGCACCGCAGCGCGAATCATTAGAGGCCCTGGCGAAGGCCATAGCGGCTACCGGTGATCAGTTAATTGACCCTAAACACGATGTGCCTGCCATGCTGGAGGCACTTAAATCCGAATTCCCTGCCTTGGAGGATTTTGAACGCGACTTTCCCTCGCTCTGTTTTGCCTTGGCAACTGGCGTGGGTAAAACCCGCTTAATGGGCGCATTTATCAGTTATTTGCACATCACTTATGGCATTAAAAACTTCTTTGTTTTGGCGCCTAACCTGACGATTTACGAAAAGCTGATTGCTGATTTTACCCCCGGCACACCCAAGTATGTGTTTAAAGGCATATCAGAATTTGCCATGTACCCGCCAGAAGTAATCACTGGCGATAATTACGAACAACGTGGCGCCCAGGTGATGGGTGATTTACTGGCGAATGTTCGCGTGAACGTTTTCAACATATCAAAAATCAACTCAGAAGTGCGCGGCGGCAAAGCACCTCGTATTAAGCGGCTCTCTGAATATTTGGGTGATAGTTACTTCAGTTATTTAGCAAGCCTGCCTGACTTGGTATTGCTAATGGATGAGTCTCACCGCTATCGAGCCAGTGCCGGCATAAAAGCGCTGAACGAATTAAACCCAGTATTGGGGTTAGAACTGACGGCGACACCCTTTGTAGAAGGCAGTGGCGCAGGCAAGGCAATACCCTTTAAAAATGTGGTAGTGGATTACCCGCTGGCCCAAGCCATGGATGATGGTTTTGTTAAAGAGCCAGCCGTCGTCACGCAACGTAACTTTGATGCCAGTAAATACAAAACCGCTGAAGAAAAACTGCAACTCGAAACCATTAAACTCATGGATGGCATTCGTTTGCATGAGGCGACAAAAGTTGAGTTGCTCACTTACGCCCATGAAAACGACGCTAAAGTGGTTAAGCCATTTATGCTTGTGATTGCCAGAGACACCACCCATGCGGCAGAACTGCTAATTAAATTGGAAGAAGTGTTCGATGGCCGCTACAAAGGCAAGGTTATTCAGGTGGACAGCAGTAATAAAGAAGAAGAAACCATTCAAGCCTTGTTAAACGTAGAAAACGTGAACGAGCCCACCGAAATTGTTATTCACGTTAACATGCTCAAAGAAGGTTGGGACGTAACCAATCTCTATACCATCGTGCCTCTGCGTGCTGCCAATGCTAAAACCTTGGTAGAGCAAACGATTGGTCGCGGCTTACGTTTGCCCTATGGCAAACGCACGGGTGTAGAAGCCGTAGACCGTCTAAGCATTGTGGCACACGACCGATTTCAGGAAATCGTGGATGAAGCCAATTCAGGCGATAGCCTATTGCGCAAGTTAAAGCTCATCGAAAAAGACTTTACCGAAGAAGAGCCAAAAGAAAATGTGCAAGTGGGCTCTAATATTGATCATTTAATCAATGGCACTAAGCCGGTTGGCAGTGCAGGTACACATTACACCGAAACAAAACCTGCCCAACCGCTATTTGTATCTGAGCCAGAAAAGAAAGCGGCCAGCGTGGCACTGGAAATAATTAAACAGTACCAAAACAAACCGCAACAAGCGCCCACAAGCGTGGCTTTACAATCAGCGGCGGTGCAAAAAGAAATTTCTGATGCGGTCAAAGAGCATTTATCAAAAGGTCAGCAGTCTTTACTTGAAGAAGACCATGTGGACATTGCGGCGGTCGTGCAGAAAGCCACCGAAATCATGGTCAATAATACCATCGACATTCCTCGAATTATCGTTGCGCCAAAAGGGGAAGTATCGACAGGCTACCGACCATTTAATCTAGACATCAGTGGTATTAAGGGGCTTAAACCCCACGAGCGTTCATTGGTAAGCCAAAGTTTGCAAACCAATCAGCAAACTGAAATCGGTGAAGGCGACTCGGGCAATATCGAGCCCATCAAGGAAAACTATATCCTCAAAAAGTTATTTAATTTTGATGATATTCCCTACGATGAAAACTCCGCACTACTTTTTGATTTATCGAAACAAGCCGTTGAATGTTTGCAGCAAGTGAACGATGAAAAAGACGTTGAGAACATTTTGCAAAATCAGAGCGATGTTATCGCCCGTCTGATTCATGCGCAAATGGACAAGCATTTTTATGAAGATGCAACCGAGTATGAAGTGGAAGTACGCAGTGGCTTCACCAACTTAAAGGATTGCTCCTATACCGCCGCGCAGGGACAGGATGTATTCAGTTACCGTGAAACCGTTAAAGACGTCGGCAAAATAAAACAAATGCTTTTTGGTGGCTTTTCTAAATGCTTATACCCCATTGTGAAATTTGACTCGGATACCGAACGCCGTTTTTCTATCATTTTAGAGCGCGATACCATTAAGTGGTTTAAGCCCGCCAAAGGTCAGTTCAAAATGTATTATAAAAAAGGGACAGAGCACCCCGAGTACGTGCCTGACTTTGTTGTTGAGACTCATGATTTTGTTTTAATGGTTGAAACCAAAAGCACTCAGCACAAAAAGGAAGATGGCTCCTGGAATGAAGAAGTCACCGAAAAAGCCAAGTCGGGCGTTAAGTGGTGCATTAATGCATCAACCTACTTAAAAGCGAATGGCGGTAAAGAATGGAAGTATTTTCTTATTCCTCATGATGAAGTGAAAGAGGCAAATACATTAAGCAGTTACGTTCAAAAATTTGAGCTGAATTGATGATAAATTTCATATCAATAGTAGGAAAAAATAGCTAGGGAACCCATAACTTTAATCCGAGAAGCAAATCGTTTTCGAAAAGATCGCCGCTTTTGTTGATGAGTTTAAAGGCGTAGGGGCACGATTTAGGTGAATAAATTCGATAACCCAAAGACACCCGACGATCAACTTAATTGTCGCCGTGGCTATATCGAGGCGGGAAAGGTAGTTGCATAATGGCGGAAAGAGATGGCTTACAACCCCTTGCTGAACTGTGCAAGACAGACATTCGCAACACCCATTGTGTGCAAATCGATCGGAAAACTGGTGAGTGGCGACGCATTACATTAGAGGACCACTACGCCGAGATCGAACACTACTCACTGAACGATGACGTTGCTGAAAACGTCGCCATTCAATATGACGTCGCCCGCAACCTATATCTCTACGCTTGGTTTGAATACCGCTTCTTTAATATCGCCGAAGCACATGCGCTCAACTCACTGGAACTGGGCATGAAAGAGCGTATTGGCGATAAGGAGATAAAGCGGTACATCAAACAGCGCAACAGCGAATATAAAGCAAAGACGGGCAAGAGAGGCGGCATCCGAATTGGCATGAAGACCTTGATGGAATATTGTCGGGACCAACAACTTGTCCGAAATGAGGGCTTCAGCCAATGGCACCGACACGCTAGCAGTCTGGCTTACGATCAAGCTAGGGACGAGCAGACTCTGTGGGCCATAGCTGAAATGCAGAGAACAGGATCCACCGAGATTGAAACGCCCGATATCGAGTTCAAACAACTACCGCCAGACCCCAACTATAACCATATCCAACACCTGATTATTCACACCAACAAGACTCGAAATAACTACAACCACGGCAGCACCACACTTCACAATCACGTGCTCGGCACCTTTGAAATGGTTTCAGAGTTTATTAATCAGATTTACAGCAGCAGCGAACGGCCCGTAGCGACCCGCAATAACAAGGATTAACCATGCCCATCCAACACGGAATCTGGAAAATCGGCGAGCAACCCCAAGCCTTGAGCAACACCACCATGGCGTCGGAAGAGTTACTCGAAGAGCTTATCTTCAAAGATATTTCCATTCTCAATGGCAACTGGCTATTGATTGGCCGACAGGTTTACACAGATTTTGGCAAGCCGCTGGACTTGATCGCCATTGATATTACCGGCTCGCTAATCGTTATTGAGCTTAAAAAACACAAGACGCCCCGCGATGTGGTTGCACAGACGATTGATTACGCCTCTTGGGTAGAAACGCTCAGCTCTGATCGCGTGGTACAGATTTACGAATCGTTTGCGCAGCGTTACCAATTATCTAACTCAAACTTTAATCAGGCGTTTATCGACAAGTTCGGCAGTGCACCAACGGAAGACGAGATCAACAGCTCGCACCAAATGGTAGTGGTCGCTGCCGAGCTAGACGCCAGCACCGAACGGATTATTAATTACTTAAACGACAAGGCTAACGTTGCCGTTAACGCGGTTTTCTTTAGCGTCTTTCAAGATGGCGACAATCAATACCTGAGCCGCGCCTGGATGATCGACCCCGGCGAAACCGAAGAGCGCGCCATTAACACCGGCCATAAAGGTGACTGGAACGGTGAATATTACGGCTCCTTCGGCGTCAGCCCCGGCGGTCGCGCTTGGAACGACGCGCTTAAATACAACTTCCTCGCGGCTGGCGGCGGCTCATGGCACAGCAAAACGCTGTTTATGCTGAAGCCCGGCGACCGTGTCTGGGTACTGGTTCCGAAGACCGGCTATGTCGCTGTTGGCGAAGTTGCCGCACCCGCTGTCGTGATTGATGAATTTGTTAAAGACGGTATGCAACTCGAAGGTCATTACTACTTTGCCAGCGAACATGGCGAAGACACGGCGGACTACTGCGTTGGTATGCGCTGGATAAAGGCCGTGCCCGAATCCCAAGCGGTGAACGAAGTCGGCTTATTCGGCAACCAAAACTCCGTGGCACGGCCCAAAGCCGAAAAGTGGAAGCACACGGTAAACCGCTTGAAAACTATCTGGGGAATAACGTAGCCCGTCGCCGGAATCACTCATACCTAAGGACCCTCATAACTTTATTCCGATACTGATATTCCAGCCGTAAGCCAAAACTCACAATAGTCAGAAAATTTTATGGGTATCCTTAGTTATGCTAGCCTCAGCGACTCGATGCGTCTCCTAGGCAATTGAGAAAACCGCTCAGCGGTCCAATGCTCTTCATGCAATGCAGTTTGCGTCTTGCAAGTTGCAGCCCTACGTAAAAGTAATTTTTAATATCCCGTACCTTGGATGGTTAGTATTCCGCCCCCGAAGGGGCGGAATTGCCTCTTATCTATTGAACCCAAGTTCAAAGGAGCAAAGTCCTACAAGGTTAAAAGACAGCCAAAAACCCTTCATCTTTTGCATCTCGATTTCCTGTCTGCGCCTAACGCGGTTAGGCTCCGAAACAGCCCACATGGCAATTCCCACGGTGCTGGGGCCTCCAACTGGGTCTAGAATGGGTTTGGCACACACATGCACCAAAGGTCTAACTTTGAATCCGGCTGAAAAACTCTAGTACAATTTACGCTGAAACACCCCAATCCAAACTGTAATGAGTCTTTTAAAAATCAATGCGTTGTGGACATCAGGTTAATATCCCGCCGGCCCACCAAATAGACATTTAGGGGCGTCTCATGACGTCCTTTTTTGTGCCCAACCAAATGACGCGTCACACTCGAAAAGCGCAATAACGTCAGTCAATCATCAGTCATATCTCAAAAAGTCGCGCTTATCTTTTCCCTTAAACGGATTCATCCAGCTGCCATAAGTTGGATTCGCTAACTGAAACCAATAGACGCCGTACAGATCACGATACTTATTCACCTCATCGAAACGGCCATCAATAGGAAGGTTTTTTACGTCTGGCGCAAGGTCGCCGAGATCGTCGCCGATCAACATCGCTATACGATACGACTTCGCAACATACTCTCGACGAGCACGTTTCTCTGATGCCCCCCATTCCGGCCGTTGATTTTGTAGCAAGAGTAAATCCTTTCCAGATAGCGAAGGGAAACCGAGTGCCTTCATATTCTCCAGAGTATCCTCCCGTTGTGGGCACGGATCTGCCCCTGCATTTTTGCTGCGTACGGAACAGTTTCGGTTGGTTATATATACCACTGCCGCGCCTGACTCTTTAACAGCTCGAATAAAGTCTACCGCTCCGGGAATGGCTCCCGCCTCGCGAGAGGCAATCCACTCATCCCACGTATTAGCATCCCACTGTGCATTATCGCGTATCAGGCGCGCTTGATACGCGCTGTTATCCAGCACGGTTTCGTCAATATCTAATACAATAGCCGCCGGCATTTTCTTGAATTTTGCATTAGCACAAGGGTGGCCAGGGACACACCCCGCCATTTCTCCCTGCTCTATCGATGCAGTATGATCTTTTGCAGCAATCACGTGTGAGAGTTTTCCCGCCGCCGACTGATAGATCACTAAACTATTGCCGCGATACTCCGCGGCCGTTTGCATCCACAGCACAGCATTCATATTGTCATTCGGCGATACGGCGACGTTACTCAACTGACCTGCGCGTGCCGCGGAAGACGAAACGGCGCCCTGCGAGCCGTCACCATGAGCACAACCCGCCGCCGCCAAAAATGCTGCGACAAAGGGTATAAACGAAACTTTAAAAACACTGTTCATATTCGAAGCTCCATTCCCTTTATGGTGTTTATCTATAGTGTCTATCGGGAATATTCTTACAGTATGTATTTAAGGCACACTCAAATAGATTTTGAGCACCCCGATAAGACTCATTACTCCGGTAATTTCACCCGTTGCCAAGCCTGTATTAACGCGCGCTTCGACCCCGCAATAATCGCCAGCGGATCTTCACCACTGGCTGGCTTCACTTCGAAACCGACTTTGCCGCGATGCGTTTTCGATAAGAACCCAACATCCACCAACCCCTGCAAAAACTCGGTTAGCTGCTCAATGCCCACTCCCGTTAGTGGCGCACCGAAATAGGGATGGTTATCACCATAATGGGCGCTATATGGATTGGCGGAACCGTTACCGATTTGGGTGCGGATAATATAGCCATCGGCCGCCTCAACCATCTGCCGTGGGGTTTCATTCATGATCGGCGTGTGACTCAAGTCAGGAAGTAAACCGAAATTCGGGGCGCTACCACGAACGGATTTCGCTAATTCTGCCGCCATAGCAGTTGGCCCAATCAGGCAGTCTTTCGAGTACGGCGTCTGGTCGAAATTCTCCAAGCAAAGCGTAATTCCGTATTGTTGGGCGTATTCACACAAGCCGACCAACGACTCCGTCAGTCGACCCACAGCTGCATCAACATTCAAGTCTCGGGGGTAGAATTTTCCGCTCATCACGCCACACGTCGGCGATGAGAATTCCGCAGCCTGATCAATCGCCTGCTTCATGGCATCGATCGCTTGGTGCCGATCGCTAGGCTGCTCTGCTTCCAAATCAAGACCAGGCAACAAAGTAAATGGCTGTCCATCGTACTCAACATTTACCCGTGCCTGCGACAACACAGAGATCACTTGCTTGCGCACAGCACTACCATTAATGCGGCCCAACTCAAGAAAATCAAAAAAGGTATCTTCAGCAAGTGAACTGACCGTTTCGATAATCGGGCCAGCACCACCAATACACTGCGGATAGATCATGAACTGAACAATGCCGACTTGCATATAGTCGTGCAACGAGGGCTGACTCATAACAACGTCCTTTTTTTCGCATTATTGGATGATCTTATTCAAATCCGCGTCTTCAAATTCCTTGCTGGTGGGAATCACCGTATGAAATTCGTCAACACGATCAATCACTAAACGAACATCGTCGGTGATAAACTGCAGAACATGACCACCAGATGTCTTTTCTTCGTTAAGAAAATGAACATGATAATTGGGCACACTCATGTTGGTCACATATGGTGGCGACCGAAATCCAACCATCACACCCCGTACATTCTCGAAATCGAACTTCACTTCGTGCTTTTCAACTTCTGAGAATGGCGGGTAAGGTTTGTGTTGCTCTGGCACGCTGCGCGCCTGCACGAACCGGAAGACTCCTTCAAGACGAAGCGCATAAAAGGTATTTACCGTCGGTAATAACTTATCAACATAGTCGCCAATATTTCGAAGTGTTATCCCGGCAGGCAACTGAATCGTGTGCTCCGCTTCAAACGGCGCAATCATCACCCACGGCATAATGTCGTCGTCCTGTTTTATATGGGCAACGCCATCGACCGTGATCTGATAAAATACACCGTCAACAATCAACCCCTCTCCGTTGGCTTTATCCCATAGACCAACGCCCTGATTGCCGTACTGTTTAATCTCCGCAACAGTTGCCGTGCCGTCATAGACGCCATTAAGCAACCCGATCGTCGGACCGGGCTGCCAGATGACTTGGGATTGGGTACAGCCAATTAATGTCGATGCCGTCACGGCGACAACCGCGAGCCATCCACGCTTACTTGCTAAGGTCATTGCACAGCTCCTTCGCCGTGCGCAATGCCAACGCGGCCATCGTTAGAGTAGGGTTTGCCGTGCCCGTTGTGGGAAAAGAACCGCAGCCAACAATAAACAGATTGCTGTGATCCCAGCTACGCTGATAACTGTCGACCACTGAACTGCTTTTGTCCGCGCCCATCGTATGTGTGCCGATCACATGACCCGCGCCTCGGTACTGGTAACGCGTATTGTTGTAGATAAAAACACCGGGCGTACTGTTGCTGGCATCCACCGTTGTATCCCAGCTGATATCGGCTTGCTCGAACAATTGCTGTGCGACGTTATTGGACTCAACGTACCCCTTCACCGTGTACTCACCGTCGGTGCCAGCGTACGTTACATCTTTTGCGCCACCCATAATTTCGTAATGCACCTCTGGACGCGGCAAACCGAAACGATCCATGTGCGTTTCTGACGGCTTGATATAGCTCGTTTGCAATGGCGTTGCTTCTAACTCCATGGCGATGCGAACCTGATGGGTACATTCTTTGTTGAGTTGGTTACGCAGCGCCGTCCCAAACAACGGTTTAACATTGCCCGTTGGCGTCACCAACTCCATGACATTGCTTTGCGGCGCACCGGCGGACCAATTCCAACCTTCGTTGCCAATTTCAACACGGTAGGCCGCACGCGTTTTGCGCGTCGCGCCACCGCGATACTGCGGAATGCCAGAGGTAGAAAGCGGGCCACGAAACGGATAGATAGGTTCGTCTGCCGTTTTACCCCACGCCACCAAACAGATGTGATCCATTAAGTTTTTACCCACTTGACCACTACTGTTAGCAACCGTTTTGCCATTTTTCCATGGCGACATCATGAGGACTTTGGGGTTTTCGATCGCATGCGCAGCAAGAATGTAGCGCTTACCTGATACTTTGTGATCGTTACCGTCCCAGTCTTTGTAATGCAACGCCGTGACCTGATCCGTACTGGCACCCACGTCAACTTTATAGACCACAGCCTTGGTGACCAGCTTCGCTGGAACACTGCTTTTACCTGAACCGAGCAAACGCATCTTGGTAGCTTTATTCAAATGAACAGTGGCATCGTACTTCGCCTGAATCGGACACACCGGCACACAACTGGTATTCCCCATGCACGGCGGCCGATTGTCATAGCCGACGGTATTACGTGCCTGTGGTGTCGACTCCACCGTTATCGTTACCCCACCCACCTGCTTACCGTTGAGTTTTTTTCCCATGTACTGATCGAGATAAGAGACAGGCACTTCTTCCATTGGGTATGGCTTCGTATGTTCAATACCAATTGCTTCGTCTGCGGCAACGTTGCCAGCAACACCCAATTGCGATTCAGCCTCTGTATACCACGGCTCTAGGTCCGCATACCCAATCGGCCAATCTACGGCGAAGCCAAACGATGTTTTGGTCGTAAAATCTTGCGGCATAAAACGTAAACACGTGCCTAACCAATGCTGCGTGGTGCCACCGACAATGCGTTCATAGTTACTTCCAAATGCCACCGAACCTGTTTGCACGAAGTAATAACGTGGATCGGTTTTGTAGGCATTCGGATCTTTCCAGCGCGCATCTATCGGAACCCCAGGATGGGGAGCAGACGGGTTGGCTTGCACCTTAGATCCACCACTACCGTCTTGAATGCCATAGGGGGCATCAGGTGTCTTTATTTCTGCCGCATAGTACGTATCAATATACTGCTGACGATTATCCGCCTGACTTCCCGCCTCCAGTATCAGAACGGAGAAACCCGCTTCGGAAAGTTCATTTGCAATCAAAGCACCAGAAATGCCTGCGCCAACAATTACGGCGTCGAAAGTCTGTTCCGTCATTTATGCTCTCCCTTATTTTTTCGCCGCACGCGGCACAACAATCTGCAGACCTGTAAAGTCACCGCCTTCAGGCTTGTAGCGCCAATAAAACTGCTCATTGGTATTCGCAAAGCCCATGGGGTGCGCATCTATCGCAGGCCATACCAACCCTTGAATGTATTGATTATTTTCCGGCGTACCAAGTGCGCCATCGATACTCGATAAGTACCACAGCACGGTAATGTCTTGGATCAGCGCTAGGTATTGGCTGTAAGAAGAAACGCAATTTCCGTCAGCATCCAGAACCTGCGGATTGTGAGAAAACGCCGTTAGCAACGCTTCCAGTTGGTTATTCTTTGCGGCATTCGACTCGGCTAATAACCGGTTGATATATGTTTGCGCCAACACCTTATCATTTAGGTCGTCAAAACCGGTTAGCACTCTCGACAACGTTAGAAAACCTTCCACCAACGGGCCAGGCGTCGGCGGAGCTGGAGGCGCCTCACCCTCCGGACAGCCTGCAGCAATCCAACTTTCAAAAATCGCTACTTGCGATTTTGGCCATGGCCCTGTGTACAGCGGCATCACATGCACTTCCGGCAACTCACTCCAACCCGCCGGATCAGGCTTGCCATCCACCATGCGCGGCTTAAGCGAAAGCAAAATAGTTTTTGCATGCGCTTTAACCTGCTTGTAATCCCAAAGGTCCGCAAAGTACATCATCTTGATGCGATCATATTGCGAAAAAAGCGGTTTGATATTTTGATAGTACGTTGGCGTATCCATACTCTTTTCCTTTACCTATTCCTTCACCCAATGTAGCGACACCTTCACAAACGACAGGTGCCGATAAACGTAGAACGGATCAGCGCTTTCCTTGCATCTGCGCCTCCATCAGCATCCCCCACATAAAACGAGTCTTCACGCGATCACCAAACCATTGCTCTGCACCGGTAATTTCGCCAGTGGCCTTATACGCACCCTGCAGCATTTCCCCGGGATTGGCGCTTCGGTTCGGGGTTGGGTAGGCTGCAGCGTGATGGCATGTCATACAGTTACTGTGTGAACCATGATCAGAAGGATTCATAAAAATGGGGCCTTCAATCGGCGGCTCTAGATAAGGGTTAAACGCGATATGCGGATTGCCAGCCGCATCATCAAAGTAATATGCCGTAGCCACATTAAAATGAGTGAACGGCGGCTTTACCGTAGGCTGGTTACTGTCCTCTGGGAACGGTGACCACCAAAACGTTTGCCAAGTCCAATTATCAAACTCTGCCGTCGTAACGTGCATACCCACAAGTAACGCTAGGTCGCAAGGCGCAAGCTGATCTGGCGCGAGCCCACCGATGGTGAAGATATTCCCATTCTTGATATAGTCCACATCCGATTGAGTAAGCGGAACAGCATAAAAATCAGCCGCATTAACGACCTTCTTCGGCTTGACCATATGCTTCTCGATCCCATTCGGCCCAAGAATTTCAACTGGATATTTTTTATTGGGATCGGCCTCTCCCGTCGGATCGAACAACACAAAACTGGTCCATGTACTGACTACCGGTCGATCAGGGTTCAGCGTGCCATTAATGTCTAGATGCGGCCCTTCCCAGTAGGGCATCATTGCCGGCTCGTCACTCTTGACCACCCAAAACGTGGGCTTAAGCATGGTGGCGGAATCCGGCGGGATAGCGCCGATAATGCGATCTTTAGTGGGCGTATTATTCTTCGTCATCTCCTCGTTCATTTCGATAAACGTGCTCTCATCGTAAAATGCATTCTGATCAACCCATGTTAGAAATTCTTGACTGTATTTATTAAAAGATAGAACTTCTGTTCCGCCTGTCTGCCGCGGAATGTGGAACTCACGGCACGCCTGACCATCCTCACACTTCGTTTCACGCTGAAAAGTCTCCGCTTCGCTATACCATGTATCCCAAACCGCCAGATCGGCCTGTGCTACGCACTCCGATTTAGCCGGATACGCTTGCCCTGTGCGCTCCGTAATGCCGCCCCAGATACGCCACGCGTGCTCACGAATACTCTTCAGATCACGCTCTTTCGCCCACTCCGGCACTTTCGTCGGCTGATAAATATCAGGCGGAGGTGCCACATAATTAATCTCCACTCCCGCCATCTGATGCAACTGCATTGCACTCGTGTAGTCGATGCTCGACGGCGCAACATTCGCTGTATTAACCATATTGGCCGAATCAACCGATGGCTTATCCTCAGCGACGTTTCCATCACACCCGTACAACATCATTAACATAAAGAAGGGAGCCAAAACGCTCGGCTTTAACCTGATCATTGTTTCTCCTTTGGTATGCGCAGACATTCATCTCCCCAGAAATCGTTTTCTGAGAAGTGTCGTGTTAATTTTTGGGAAGAATATACGGAGATGCACAAAAGAAACCACGCAACGGACGTCACGAAGAAACCTAAATAAGTAAATTGATTAAACCTGCCCCAGTACATCCCTGTATCGCCTCCGTCGAAATCATTTCGACGCTTTGTTTTTCTTAATACCGGGGCCAGAGTAAAGAGCAAATATGGCGCTGTCTACGCGTGTCGATTCAACATCAATATGCCTTATAAAACAAAAATCATTTTGACTGCCGTATTGATATCACCAAAAAATTAACTTTTTTAACTCAATATAGAAAGTTGATATGAATATGTATCTACGATTTAAAACGTTTTAAATAAAATATTTGGCCTCGTCCATACAGCGAAACTAAAACGTATGGATATGAATATTTTCTAAATTGGTTCCAATTAAATAATCCCCTCCTATCTAATATCTTTTATTCGTTACATAAAAAATAGGAATATTTGTGCAATAAAAATTAGTGCTGCATTGTGTCGAAAGCTACGGACAAAAAATTCTTTCAGACTGCCCAGAAAGATTACGGATTGCGCAGGCAAAACTAATCATTGACGAAGACAACACGGATAAATGGATCTTCGTATAAGGCTTACCGTCGACTTGCAGAACACCGCAATAGTCCCAAAATACTAGCGCAGTATCGTTAGTGATCGTCCATTCCTGGCGGTATCGCTAGGGTAACTCCAGCCTGACACAGCACTATCATCGGCACAAAAAAAGACCGCCCTTACAGGCGGTCTTTTTTATTACTACGATTCAAGTGAATGACATCTTACTGTCAATCGTCACACACTAGAACGCTCTATGGACGAAAGTCGTACTCGGTAAACCAATCATTGGCTTCATGCTCTGCATGTTCGGCGCCATCGAAATAGCCTCGCGCGCTTGCATCACCCTTCAGATGAAGATTCAGCCATGCAGTGATCATCACTTTGAATTTTGATTTTTCGGTTTGCTCACCCGAACCGAACCAATCAAGGTGATCGGAATCGCGAAAAATGGCTATTGCGCGCGTGATGTTTGTTGGCAAGGTGTAGTAATAGCTGCTAACACTAGACGCTGGCGCAAGAAGATCCTCGGCGCTGCCAAGCACCAACATAGGCTCTTTGATATTGGCATAATCTGGCTCGCGTAAACCTAAGTAAGGTGCTAATGCGATCGCGGTGCCAAAACCTTCACCAAGCTCACCTGCCGCCAATAATGTGCCGCCGCCACCCATGGAGAAACCCATAATGGCGCGCTTGTCTTGTGCAATTTTATTTCGCAACGGGCTGGCAGCTCTTTCATTCTCTGATTGCAACTGAGAAAAGCCAGCAAGGTGCGCGGTTTTCCACGTAGGTGGGTTGGCGAGAATATTAGTTGGCGTAATGGTCAGCACCACATATCCATGACTGGTTAGGTGTTCGCTAAGCCATACCATTTGCTCTTTGGTGTTAGTAAAACCGCCCGTCAAGGTGGTTGATGGGAACGGGCCTTCGGACAAATCACAAGGATAGGTCATACGCGCAGAGCCATAACCTTCTGAGTCGAGGTTGTCGGTGTAGCTACAAACTTCGTAGTCGCCCGTGCCGCCAAGTCCATTCGCATTGGGATCTTCTTCTGAACCACCAAAGCAGCCCTGTAATAGCGCGGCCATGGCGACGATAAAAAACGTCCATAGATTTCTAATGCTCATGCTGCTCTCCTATTTATCTATTATTATTATCCGAGCTATAAGCGACTGATTTTCTACGCCCTCAAAACGATATCGCAGACGATGAACGCTATTCGATGCGGACAAATTGATTGGGGAGCACATAAATAGGACGACCGACGCCGGCGCGCAATCATCTGGCTTAAACTCAATAAAGTGAGACGATTTAGCTAACCAGAAGGCATTGAATCTCTATAAAACCCGATACGCCTTACTTATCAGACCATGCGATGCAGGGCATTCAACGCCTTTAACACCATTACCACCTCAAAACGAAAAACCAACACTTCACCCGATACGATTCGTGCTCAGGGCGCCAGAGTGTGGCTGCTCGTTTCTGCATTGGCACAGGTTCACGCTCGCTGCAGGGCGGCTAAAGGACCTTTTATTGGGAGCAATCGCGATGCTGGGCACGTTTTCTCAACGCCACCCACTGCTGTGGGCGTACCTTTTCTTTCTGTACTTTTCCGCAGCAACGCAGCTCCTGATTCTGACATCGGGCATGTCTGGCACGGTCGGTTTACGGCAGGCGTTTTTTATGAGCCTGCTGTGGCTCATTCCGTTATTGGTCTGGCCTCATAAAGCGAAACCTATTGCAGCGATTATCGGCGTATTTTTATGGGCTGGGTCGCTGGTTGGTTTTAGTTATTGGTTGGTGTTCGGCCAAGATTTTTCGCAAAGCGTTATTTTTATTATTTTTGAATCCAGCATGGAAGAATCCCTGGAGTTTATTCAATCGTATCTGAAAGTCTGGCACGTCGGCGCCATGGCGCTGTTTAGCGCTGCGCCATATTTCTTATGGCGTAAGATTACCCCCGCCACACAAAGCCGTTCATACCGGTATGTACTCGCCGGTGCGTTCGCGCTATTCGTTTTCTGGCCGTTCCTGAATACGTTGATAATTAAGGGCGAAGGATGGCAAGCAAGCCGATACCATCAAGTGGTGCGCCTAGAGCCGGCAACGCCATGGAATTTAGTCATGGGTTATGTAAAGTATCGCGAACAGCTCACTGCCATGGAGGCTATATTAGCGAGCAACCGCGAGATTCCACCGCTGCAGAACTTGGTAGAGCGACAGCCCGATGCTGAAAAAACGCTGGTATTGGTGATCGGCGAATCCACCAATCGTCAGCGTATGGGGGCCTACGGCTATACGCGCGACACTACGCCACAGCTGGACAGCCTCGGCAAAGAATTGATCGTCTTTAAGGATGTTGTGACATCTCGCCCGTACACTATTGAGGCGCTTCAGCAGGCTCTTTCCTTTGCGGACAGCACGACCATTTCAGATTACTTCAGCAAGCCCACGCTGCTCAATATGATGCAGCAAGCGGGCTACGACGTAACGTGGATCACCAACCAGCAAACACAAACAAAACGTAACACCATGCTCACGTCTCTCTCTCAGCTAGCCGACCATCAGGTTTACCTGAATAATAATCGCGCGCAAAATGCCGACCAGTACGACGGCGAGGTGCTCGCGCCTTTTGCAAAGATACTTAAATCTAGCGCACGAAAAAAGATGATTATCGTGCATCTGCTCGGCACGCATCGTAAGTACGACTATCGTTTTCCTGAAAACTTCAATTACTTCACTGATCGTAACGGCGCCCCCGACTGGGTCGCCGACGACAACCTGCAGGAATATAACGATTACGACAACGCTATTCGCTACAACGATTTTGTCGTCGCGAGCCTAATTGACACGCTGCGCCAGCAGTCGGGGCAAAGCCTGTTGATGTACTTCGCCGATCACGGTGAAGAAGTTTACGACTATCCCGAAAAGCAGTTTTGCGGACGCTCCGAAGAAGCGCCCACCGCGGCCATGTATACCGTGCCCTTCATGGCCTGGGCCAATCCGGAATACGCTGCGGCGAACAATACCGAACAGTGGCAACGCTACCGCAACCGCCCTTACAGCACGGCAGATTTTATTTATGCGTGGGCCGACGCTGCGGGGCTCTCTTTTGATTCCTTCAAGGCAGATCGCAGTATCTTCTCTGCAGATTTCAGCGCCCATTCTCGGCTTATTGGTAACCCGCTTGAGCCAAAGAAATTACGTAATTACTCCGATGTCTTCGCTCCCGAAACGCGACCGACGGAAGCCCTTACCAATCAGGAAAGTGCTGCCTCCGCCGCATCCGGCAAAGCGGGATAGTTCCTAATCGAAAAAATCCCTAACCGAGACAGTTCCGCAGGCGACAAGGACGGCGCTTACGCGCTATCGTGCTTTAGCGCTCGCCCCTAAATTAACTTCATTCCAGTGTGTAGCCTTCTATTTCCTAATAATCATATTGGTGGCCGTTGCATGCGCGTAGAGTTTTCCCGCTTCGTCTCGGAGATAGCCCTCAGAAATCACCAGATTTCGACCTACATTAATCACTTTTCCTTCCGCAATCATCTTTGCATTAAACGGAATAGGACGGCACATTTTTATATTCAAATCAGTCGTTCCGTACCCTTCACCTGCGGCCAGTACAGTATGCGTAGCACAGCCTGTCACAGAATCGAGAACCGTGGCCGCAAAGCCTCCATGTACACCACCCAACGGATTTGAATGTGTCGCGTTAGCTGTTGCTTGAAAGACAATACGCCCATGCTCTACTTCAACGGGTTCCATCGGCATCGTTTTGGCAATACCCGGCGCAGGGAAAAGTCCCTTTGAAAACGCCGTCATTATGTCTAAGCCTGTCATTTCGTTCGGATTCATAGTCAACATATCTCTATCAAGTAAAGTCTTAGTCGGTTAGTTAGATTATTTATGTGGGATTGCTTCTTGGGTAAGACTAGCTAGTCAGTCTTACTGGCTCATCCGACAACCCAATTTTTTCTTTTATTTTGGCAATGAGCTCTGACTCATCCGTGTCATTGGGATGAAAATTAAATCGGTAATATTGCAAGAATCCTGGAATCAGCACTTTGTACGACTGCGCAGCAAACTTACCAAATTTACGCCAAGAGGCTAGATTAAGTAGCTGCTTATCCCTGCGAAGAAGTACGAGCTGATAAACTATCGACATGACTGAAATAAGAGCCAAGCTGAAGGAAAACAGAGCGATGCGAGGGATGTAGGCGCCCATGCCTTGTCCGTAGAGATATTCATATACATCAAATGCCACCGCTTTATGTTCCGTTTCCTCAATGCTGTGCCATAGCCACAGATTGCGAATACGCGTATCTGTCATTCTTTTGTGTACATCTTTCATCATATGAACCACCAATACGGCGGTGTAGTGCTCTAGGCCCACCGTAATCAGCAGGTTCCATTTCTCAGGAAACAATTTCTCGATTGTTTTAAGAATGGCGCCGGTCGCTTTTTCTAAAGACTCTGGATCCAATCCAAACTTCTGCGCACTAACATGAAACTCGTGATGCTCTTTTGAATGCATGGCCTCTTGACCAATGAACGCGCCAACATCTCGGTCTAACTGTGGATTATTTTTGAGTTTGTTCCGCACGGCCCGCACTGAACGCACGAAATACGATTCGCCCTCCGGAAACAATGTGGATAATCCGGTGAAATAATGGGTAAAGGTCGGTTCGTTGTCGCACCAGTACCGAGGAATTTCTTCGAATGTGTAATCCATGCGGCGCACTGGAAACGAAGCGGATACTTTTTCATTACTCGGATTTTCATTAATCAACATTAGGAACACCTCTTGGTATCTCTGCTTAACCCATCAGCCATCCGGTGAAACGGCTGATTTTTACTAACGCGGCGGCACCTCGAACTGGGGAGACTGCTTGCCACGCGATGAGTGATGTCTTTGCGCCCTAATTTTTCGGAACGGCGGGTTAACCGGCCTGCCTCCAAACGGAGCACTACACCGAACCGTTGCGCCAGTTGTGAGTAGTACGACAGCCCATCAAAAAGCCCCAACTTAACCTTTTGATAGGTTCTGTATTGGAACTCATAAAGGCGTAAGTATTCATTGATTTCGCATGGTCTTACCACGCTCCAAGCCCTCAAAATCGGGCACATACGCCTTGTATGCAGCGCAAATCCGCACGATGACATTGAACAATGACACGAATCTAAGTTCTATATTGGAACCTGTCAAGCAATTAAGTTTCTTTTTGGAACTCATGGGCGTTACACTTAGTCACTTCTCTCCAAATCTAGATAGGCACAGACCATGAAATGGGATGATGTAGGCAGCCAAGCCTGCTCGGTGGCACGAACCATGGCTGTAATCGGTGATCGCTGGACTATGCTGGTTCTGCGCAATGCTTTTATGGGTACGCGCCGTTTTGACCATTTCCAGCTTCAGTTGAGCGTCACCCGTCACGTATTGGCGGATCGGCTCAAACGTCTGGTCGATGCTGGGGTTTTCCGCAAAGAGGCCTATCAACCGAACCGGTACGAATACCGACTCACTGAAATGGGCTTAGGGCTGTATCCCGTGCTGTTGGCCATAACAGGCTGGGGTGACACCTGGCTAGACGAAGGCCGCGGCGCGCCCCTCATCTTCCAACACAAGGGCTGTGGCCAGACAATGACCCCCAAGATGGTGTGCTCTGAGTGCGGGGAATCAGTGACCGCCCGCGACGTTATTCCTATGGCGGGGCCTGGCTTGCAGGCATCCCGCAGCGCGGGGAGCGCTAACCCTCCCGCAGAAAAACGCGCCTCGGACGCATCTTAAACCCAGTACTGACCGAGCACTGAAGGCCAAGTAAAAACGCCAAGCTTTCCGCACCAGCTACGGCACAACCAATTACCCCTCTTATCCAGACTGTAATTTGTGCTGCTCGAAGCTCGCTTTTCCCGCCTGATGCGGGTTTAATTCACCCCCACGCCGGTTTGTAACCGGCTTTTTGTGTTTTAGAGGCTTGTTCAGGAGAGTCCAATGCAACCTGTCGTCGCCGTCATCATGGGGTCCAGCAGTGACTGGCCCACTATGCAGGCCGCCACCAGCGTGCTGGAAAAGCTCGGTGTTCCCTTTCATGTGGAAGTGGTTTCGGCCCACCGCACTCCGGACAAGCTCATGTCGTTTTCTGCTGAAGCGGCAGATAAAGGCTTTAAAGTCATTATTGCTGGCGCTGGCGGCGCCGCGCATTTGCCGGGCATGGTGGCGTCGAAAACCCATCTGCCGGTGCTCGGTGTGCCGGTACAGAGCCGTGCGCTGAGTGGCCAAGACAGCTTGCTGTCGATCGTGCAGATGCCTAAAGGCGTTGCAGTCGGTACGCTCGCCATCGGTGAAGCCGGTGCATTTAATGCCGGCTTATTTGCCGCGCAGATTCTGGCCACTAGCGACGCGGCGCTCACTCAGCGCATTCAAGATTTCCGCCAAGCACAAACTGACGCCGTATTGGCCAAGCCGGACCCGCGCGAATCATGAAGCTCTGGGTACTAGGTAACGGTCAATTGGGCATGTTGATGCGTCACGCCGGCATGCCATTAGGCTTAGAGGTTGTGCCAGTCGGTATCGACGATATCGGCCCACAACAACTTGGCGCCGACGATCTCGTCACCGCCGAGCGTGAGCACTGGCCCGCCAATGCCACCACCAACAGCCTTGCCAACCACCCGAATTTTGCCAACCTGCAAACTATTCAAGATTTAGCCGACCGTCAGCTGCAAAAGAGCAAGCTCGACGAGCTCGGGCTAGCCTCCTCTCCGTGGCAGCCACTTACCGACAGTACTGATATCGACGCCCTGCATAAGGCTTTGGGCGAGCGCGTGCTGCTAAAGCAACGCCGTGGCGGCTACGACGGCAAAGGCCAGCTCTGGCTGAAACAGGGCGAGCCATTACCGTCTTTAGACGGCTGGCGCGAACACGCCATCGCCGAGCAAGGTATTGGTTTTTCTGAAGAGCTCTCATTAATTGGCGCCCGTAATGCCCAAGGCGAAAAAGTGTTTTATCCGCTGGTGCGCAACCTGCACCAGAACGGCATCTTGCTAGCCTCTCAGTCACCGCTGCCAGAGCGCGACCACCTCCAAACGCAAGCCGAAGAGATGCTCGGCAAACTCATGGACGCCGTGGATTATCACGGCGTGATGACGATGGAATGCTTCCGCGTTGGCGAGAAATTACTGATCAATGAGATCGCCACCCGCGTGCATAACAGCGGCCACTGGACCATGACCGGCGCTAATATCAGTCAGTTCGAGCTGCACCTTCGCGCGGTGGCAGGCTTGCCACTGACCCGCCCTGTGGTGCTTTCCCCGACAGTGATGATTAACTTACTGGGCGTTGAACGTAACGATCAGTGGCTCACCGTACCCGGCTCCCACCTGACCTGGTACAACAAAGAAGTGCGCCCCGGTCGCAAGCTCGGCCACGTCAATTTGGTCTCAGATACTCCCAAGCATCTTCGCGACACCACCGCGCAACTGCTCACCTTGATGCCGGAAAATTATCAGGCCGTGCTTGAGTGGTTTGTCGACCACTGAATTAAGCCGCCAGCCAAGCGGGCGATCGCTTGCAAGCAACCTCCCACACAAGCCAACAACACAAAGGCCAGGCCTCACAACCAAAGCACCCACCTTGTGAGAGCCTGCTTGCAGGCGAATGTTTTGCTGGCCGGCTAAGCTGGCGTCCGCTTGCAAGCAACCTCCCGCACAAGCCAACAACACAAAGGCCATGCCCCACAACCAAAGCACCCACCTTGTGGGAGGCTGCTTGCAGGCGAATGTTTTGCTGCGCGGCCACGCGGGCGATCGCTTGCACGCAACCTCCCACACAAGCCCACAACACAAAGGCCATGCCTCACAACCAAAGCACCCACCTTGTGGGAACCTGCTTGCAGGCGAATGTTTTGCTGCCCGGCCACGCGGGCGATCGCTTGCAAGCAAGCCCCTACAAAAACCAACAGCCCAAAGGCAAGCCTCTTCACGCGGCGCCCACTACGGCCATGACAGCATCGGCGCATGTTTAAAATCCTCAGAGCATTGATATTGCTGCCGCTACTATTGCTGTCATGCTTCCCCTCATGGAGCAATCCGCTCATGGCAAAAAACGCCGCCTCCAATAACGCCTTGGCCGTGCTGCCGCCGCCGATAATTCGCAACTGGCTACCGACAGATGAACCCCGCGCCGTGGTGATCGCGCTGCACAGCTTCGGCGATTACAGCGCCGCATTTGATCAGCTCGGCCCGTGGTTCGCGGCACAGGGCATCGCCGTTTACAGCTGGGATCAGCGTGGCTTTGGCAGCAATATCAATGCCGGAAAATGGCCGGGCAAAGACGCGCTTGAATCAGACCTCATCACCCGCGTAAATGAAATCGCTCAGCGTCACGACGCACCGCTGTTTATCCTCGGAGAAAGCCTCGGCGGCGCGGTCGCCATCAACGTTGCCGCTCGCAATCCACAACTGCCTATCGATGGATTAATTCTCGCCGCACCGGCTGTACGCGAAGGGATTACCGCCCGCTACGGCTGGAACGTCGCCATTGGTGCCGCCGCTCTGGTGCGCCCCGGCTATTTGCTCAACGTCGAACGGCACGAAGACGACCCACGATTTTCTGCCCATGCGGCACAACGCCTTGCCAACGATCCGCTGGTGCAACGCAACGTGCGCATGGACCATTACCAAGGACTTATTCGTTACGCCGACCGCGCCAGCGACATTGCTGACACCTTGAACACACCCACATTGCTGCTCTACGGCGGCGCCGACGGCTCGGTTCCTGCAATCTCAATCGAACGATTACACCAGCACCTCGGCAATATCAGCACCTATCATTTTTATCCCGGCGGCCCGCATCTGCTGTTGCAGGGCGCTCAGTGGCAACAGGTCGTCAATGACATCAACCTCTGGATCAGCGAACAAATCCAGACTGACCGCACCCCAGAC
This sequence comes from Gammaproteobacteria bacterium, assembly GCA_018067045.1. GTDB lineage: Bacteria > Pseudomonadota > Gammaproteobacteria > Pseudomonadales > Alcanivoracaceae > JARGPN01. The sequence goes on along the minus strand of JAGPVL010000006.1, from coordinate 44,722 downwards.
CCCGCGGAACTTCTCTACCAACCAGCCCACTAATCTCCTCTTATTCGTCAACGCCTACTCACCCACATCCACGCGAATGACAAACGGGTCGCAGACAATCGTCCATCAATAGCAGACAATTCAAACGCGTCACTTAGCCCAGAAATCCAAATATCGGGCCACGACGCCAGGACATATGAATGACTCATAAGCGATCTAACGTCTGGCAACGCACTCGCCGATATAGTCTGCGCATCCTGCTCATTGTCTTTCTATTCTTTATTGGATTGCAGCTTTGGTATGGCGCCCAAGTGCTATGGCTGCGTCAGCACAACCCAACCACAACGTCCTACATGGAAATTGGTTTGGCTCGCTTGCACGAAAGCAAACCAAACGCCGTGCTAACGCAACGCTTCGTGCCCTACCCAAAAATCTCCGACAACGCCAAGCGCGCAGTCTTAGGTGCCGAAGACAGCAAGTTTGCCAGTCACTTTGGCTTCGATGTCGAAGGCATTCGTCATGCTATAAAAAAGAATTTGCGCGCCGGCGAAAAAGTGGCGGGCGGCTCCACCATTAGCCAACAGTTAGCCAAGAATCTTTTTCTGACCGGCTCGCGCAGCTATGGCCGAAAAGCGCAGGAAGCCATCATCACATTGCAATTGGAAATATTGCTCAGCAAAGAGCGTATTCTGGAGCTATACCTGAACTACGCCGAGTGGGGCAGCGGCCTATATGGCATCGATGCCGCTTCACACTATTACTTCGGCATTTCCGCAAGCCAACTCAATAGCTGGCAAGCGGCGCGATTAGCCGCCATGCTGCCAAAGCCCCGTTATTATCAACAGGTAGGCAGTACAGAATGGCTGGAGCAAAAAACGGGCATTATTCAGCGACGCATGCCGAAGGTTATCTTGCCGAAATAGCCATTCAGCTTCCGGATACTTTTTGGGATCGGCAAAACATCAACATTTTTTACGGAGAGCCAAGATGCTTCATCTAAGACATCACGCAGCACAATATATTGGCACGTTAATTTTCGCGCTCACAGCCATCTCACTCAGTGGCTGCGACTCAAATTCTGAACTCGCCGCGCCTGCCGACAAGGACATTGTCGCCAGTGCCGACCTGCCATCCAACGCAGTCTCAAGCGACAGCACGAATAATGAAAACAGCACGGTGAAACGCGGGCAATACCGTTACTTTGCCGATTCAGCCATGTTCACTGAATGCAACACCGGCCAAAGCTGGCCCATTGCTCCTTCTGAAGAAGCGGCCGACATTGAGCGCGCTTACTTAGAAGCCGCTAGCCAAGACAACCAAGCCATGCAACCAATCACTCTATCAATTGAAACGCATATCGACGTAATAGAAGGCATGGAGACTGGCACGCAAAAACCACACCTCATCATCGATCGGTTTATTGGCATCGACGCCGACCAACATTGCGTTCTACCCCAAGCAGCACTCATTGGCACCTACTGGCGCGTTAATCGCGTCGCAAGTTTTGACGTCATGCCCGCCGGGCTGCGTGAAGAACCACGCATCATTCTCGCCAATGACGGCAACATGAAAGGGCACAGCGGCTGCAACGCTATGTTCGGGCAATACACTCATCACGACGACACGCTAAAATTTAGCGGCATCGCTGGTACACGCATGGCATGCCCGCAAATCATGCCGTTAGAGAGCGCCGTTCATCTTGCGTTGAGCAATACTGCCAGCTACCGCATCGACGGCCAGTATCTGTACCTTGAAACCGAATCGGGGCAATCTTTGGCAACACTTGAAGCGGTTTACCTTTACTAAAACCTCAGTAGCGCTAGTCAGCCCTAATGTTCACTAGCGTTTTTCCAACACAAAACAATACGGATTTTGTCATGGCACGGGTTCATTATCTTCAGCATGTTCCATTTGAAGGGCTCGGCAGTATCGAGCCTTGGATGCAGCAACATGAACACACCATTCGCTGCACCCGCCTTTACGATAATGAATCGCTACCGGAAGTTCGCGACATAGATTGGCTAATCATCATGGGCGGCCCGATGGGCATCTATAACTATGATCAACACCCCTGGCTAAAAACCGAGAAGCAATTTATTCGCGCCTGCATAGACGCCGATAAAACCGTTCTCGGCATTTGCCTTGGCGGACAACTGATTGCGGATGTTCTTGGTGGAAAAGTATCTGCAGGAATAGAAAAGGAAATTGGTTGGTTTCCCATTAATGTGACCGCAGCAGGTAAGGAAACATCCATCGGCAAAGTGCTAAGCGAAGCGCAGAGCGTTTTTCATTGGCATGGCGATACCTTTGCCATTCCAGCCGGCGCAACGCACCTGTGCAGCAGTGATGCCTGTGAGAACCAAGGTTTTTTGTATCAAGAGAAGGTTCTAGGATTGCAGTTCCACTTGGAAACGACTGCGCAAGGCGCTGACGCCTTATGCCGCGAATGCGAAAGTGAACTCGTTGCTGCAACGCATATTCAGTCCGCCGCTTCCATGCTGGCATCGGAGCAACGCTTTCACGAAGCAAACGCGTTAATGGAAAAAATTCTCCGCGAACTGAGTAAAACGCTCTAGTTACAAAATAAAATCTCCTACTATAAGAGCAGGCTGGCAGGCGATAGGCTTGGCATTTTGTCTAGAGCTGCTCGCTTGCACGTACACTCCTACAAAGCTAAACCGCAGAGACTTGTGGGGGATGCTTACAAACCGGGCGTGGCGATTGCCACGGGCTGCTGTCGGTAAAACTGGCAAAGCAGACGATACACTTCAGGCATACCTTCTTTCATTTCTTCGGGCGCCTCAAAAAACGTCTCACTGCATACTGCGAAAAATTCTGCCGGATTGGTTAAGGCATAATCATCCAGTGGCAAACTACGATCCTGCTGCCAATCTTTCTGTAGACGCTCCCACGCAGCTGTAAAAATTGTATGCCATTCACCCTGACGCATCTCGGGGTGTAGTGGCGGCGAGCCGTTGGCGCCATCGCGCAACATATCGAGTTTATGCGCCAGCTCATGGATAACGACATTGCTGGCCTTACCTTGTCGCGCATGCGCTCCCGTTTCACATACTGCCTGCCATGACAAAATCACCGGCCCGCGCAACCATGCTTCACCACTTAACCCCGGCGCCTGATCATGAACTAAACCATCTGCCCCCTGGTGTGGACGATTGGAAACGAAATCACCTTCGTATAAAATCACCGTTTGCCAGCTGTCATACCAATCTAAACCGAGACGCAATATCGGCACACACGCCATAGTTGCCAATCGCAATAACATCTCATCGGTAAACTGAAAACCACCGCCCGGCGCAAAACTTTTACGCGCCAGAAAACGAAATGCCATATCTCTCAGCGCAACACGGTCAGCGCCCTGATAACGTTCTATCACCGCCCAATCAGCCACCGCTGCCTGCCATTGCGCTGCGGTGAAGCCCATTCTTTTAACACGACGGTCTTCGAACCAATGGCGAATGGATTTAAACATTATGGCTCACAATAATGGGAAGAACTTCAAGGAAAATCGCCTCAGAAAGAAGCCGCGACGAACCTGACTGAGCAAAAGCGGCACACTCAATCACGGCAAAGGTGGCCCAGCAATACTGAAGCCATCCACTGAGTGACAAACGAAGCCTTAACTCATTTCAACGTTGTGATAGACGTTCTGCACATCATCCAGCTCATCGAGCATGCCGAGAAATTTCTCCAACACCGCCAAATCATCACCTTCCACGGTGGTATAACTCTGCGCAATAAACTGAATTTCATCCACTTCAAAATCAATTCCGTCGAACGCTTCGGTCAACGCCTGACGCGCTTTTGCGTATTCGGTGTGTGGTGCAAACACCGAGATCTGACCGTCTTCATTCTCAACATCGGTAACATCGACGTCCGCTTCCATCAGCGCTTCTAGCACGGCGTCTTCATCGTCGTGGGCAAAAACGAAGATCGCCGCATGATCGAACATATGCGCAACAGTGCCCTGCGTGCCGATTTTGCATTTGGTCTTGGTGAAGGCGCTGCGCACATCGCCAAAGGTGCGATTGGGGTTATCCGTTAAGCATTCGATAATGACCATGCTGCCGCCGGGACCGTACCCCTCATAACGGGCTGGCGCATAATCTTCGCCGCCACCACCGCTGGCCTTATCAATGGCCTTATCGATCACGTGAGCCGGCACCTGATCCTTCTTGGCGCGATCAATCATGCCTCGTAGGGACAAGTTGGCAGACGGATCAGGGCCGCCCGCTTTCGCGCAGACATAAATTTCCCGACCGTAACGGCTGTATACCTTGGCTTTCATATCCGAGGTTTTGGCCATGGATTCTTTGCGGTTTTGGTAAGCGCGGCCCATACGAATCTTGCTCCAGAATGAATATCAGCGGCTATTTTAGGGGAAAGAGGACAAATAAAATACGGTGGATCACACCATAAAGATTACCCCAAACGACAAAGGACTCGCATCAAGCGAGCCCTTTAGACCAAGACTAAACTAGGCGTGCAGTTGGCACGGATGCCCACAACCTAAGCCAATCAGATGGCCGCCTCCAGCGAAGAGGGCACACTTGTCTGCGCCGCTAACCGCTGCCCAACCGCACTTAACACCGCCTGCAATGCCGCCGACGTCGTATCCTCTGCCAATGCGGCAGCGCTATGCAGCTGCTCACCGACTTTGACTCGCACGCAGGCCATCGCGTTGGCATCGGTATTATCGCCAAGGGAGAACTCGTCAAACGCCTCGACACGAATCTCTGTTTTGTACTGACGCGACAATCCATCAACCAAAACTGACACCGCGCCACTTCCCTGCCCGCTCACCACCGTAACGTTGTCAGGGTCGGCGCCAATAGTGATCTTGCCTTGTACACCTTCACTGCTGCGCTGCAAATCATAAGATTGCATCTGCCAGCCCGAGACAGTCTGCAAGTAACAGGCATTAAAAAGTTGATGGACACGCGCCGCATTAATTTCTCCGCCGCTGTCTTCAGCATCTTTCTGCACCACTTTGGCGAATTCGACTTGTAGCCAACGTGGCAAGGTAATGCCGTAATCACGTTCAAGTACGTGCACGACGCCGCCCTTTCCTGACTGCGAATTGATACGTACCACTTCTTCATAACGGCGCCCGACGTCACTCGGGTCTATCGGCAAATACGCCACTTGCCACGGTTCGCCTTCGGCATGCTTTGCTAAGCCTTTGCGAATCGCATCTTGATGGCTGCCGGAAAACGCGGCATAGACCAATTCACCAGCATAAGCATGGCGTGGGTGAACTTTAATATCCGTGACACTTTCGACCACCGCGACAATGTTTTTCATGTCGGAAAAATCCAACTTCGGATCGACGCCCTGGGAATATAAATTCATCGCCATGGTGACTAAGTCCATATTGCCGGTACGCTCGCCGTTGCCGAGCAAGGTGCCTTCGACACGATCCGCGCCAGCCATAACGGCCAACTCCGCCGCTGCAACACCACAGCCGCGATCATTATGGGTGTGCAAGCTAATACGTACATGCTCGCGATTGTGCATGGTATCGATCACCGTTTCAATCATGTCGGCGTACACGTTTGGCGTGCTCACTTCGACGGTCGCCGGCAAATTAATCACCACCTTCTGGCCCTCTTGCGGCTGCCATACCGCGTTAACGGCATCGACCACCTCAATGGCGTAGTCCAACTCAGTGCCGGTAAACGATTCCGGCGAATACTGAAAGGTCCAGTCGGTTTGCGGATAATGAGCGGCGTACTGCTTTACCCACTGCGCGCCGTTTATGGCGATTTGCTTTATGCCATCTTTATCGAGGTTGAAGACTTGCTCGCGCTGCACACGAGACGTGGAGTTATAAACATGCATGACCGCCTGCTTTGCGCCACGTAAACTTTCATAGCTACGCGCAATAAGATCTTCGCGCGCCTGAGTAAGCACCTGAACGGTCACGTCATCGGGAATGAGTTCCCGTTCAATCAAGGCACGAACAAAATCAAAATCTGTCTGGCTTGCAGCCGGAAAGCCAACTTCAATTTCTTTAAACCCTACTTTCACTAACAGTGCAAACAACTCAATTTTTTGTGGCACCGACATAGGCTTAATCAGCGCTTGATTCCCATCACGTAGATCCACCGCACACCAGTCCGGTGCGTGCTGAATGACACGATCCGGCCAGCGACGGTCCTTCTTTGCCGCCGGGGTGAAGGGCTGATATTTACGATGATCGAATGCCATGTGCTGCTCCAAAAATGTTCTGTTATTGATAGCGCGGTTTCTTGCTGAGCGCCGATCGCTTGCAAGCAAGCTCCTACAAGGCAGAGGCCAGATTGATGGCGCGTCGCGTTGCTAAGAGCTTGTGGGAGGCTGCTTGCAGGCGATAGGCCTTGGGTTAAGCACTGATCGCTTGCAAGCAGGCGCCTATACGCCCAGCCGGTTGCCTGGATAAGACAACGGCAGGAGCGCTAGCCTTGGTGCTTTTGGCACTTGTTAGGCTCAGGAACACATTCTAGAGGCGGCAATGCGCAATGAGCTTGCTTATTCGCCCTATTTTTTAGCATTATTAGAATAACATTGCGGATATACATAGATTAATAGTGAGATATTGTGAAAATGGCTAAAACGCTGCACAAACTGGATCGATCTGACCGTCAAATTCTCGACGCCTTACAGCACAACGGCGGCCTCTCCAACCTCGAGTTAGCAGAACGCGTAGGACTGTCAGCCTCGCCCTGTTCACGGCGCGTCAAAGCGTTGGAAGACGCTGGCATTATCATTGGCCGCACCACGCAACTCAATCAGAAAGCGCTGGGGCTCGACCTCACCATTATTATTCAGATCAGCATGGATCGGCATACGCCGGAGCGATTCGAAAACTTTGAAAGGACTGTCAGCGCGTTTGCCGAGGTGCAGCTGTGCTATTTGGTGACAGGGCAAGAGGCGGATTATTTGCTAAAGGTAGTCGTACCCGACATGGATGCTTACCAGCAGTTTCTTCTGAATAAGATCACCCGTATCGACGGGGTCAGCGGTGTGCATTCAAGTTTTGTCATGCGCAAGGTGCGCGATACCAGCGCACTGCCGTTAGGTTATTTGGAGTAAAGGCGCGCACAATTCTATTAGCGGAATTGCGTTGGTGTCATCCCATACCATTTTTTAAACGCTCGCGAAAACGAACTCACATCCGCAAAACCAAGCAAGAACGCCAGCTGCGTAACGCTCATGCCGGGAATACGAAGATGGCGCTCAACCAATGTTTTGCGAGTATTTTCAATCAGCTTTTTCCAGCTCAATTGCTCTTCTGCCAGACGACGCTGCAAGCTACGAGTACTTAAACAGAATTCACTCGCCGCTTCCGCCAAGGGCGGCTCACCTTCCGGCAGGCGCTGCTCAATCCACAGCGACAACTGCACAGCCAAAGAGCCTTTTTCAATAGCGGCTAAACGTTGGTTTAACGTTGCATCGAGCATCGCCGCCAACTGACTATCACTAGCCTGCAATTGAACCGTCGCCGCAGCACGTTCGAAGTACAACGAGAATCTCGGCGAAACATCAACTGGCGCACGAAAGTATCGACTCATCGCGCGATGAAATGCGTCGTTCATATCCGCGATTTCCGGTGCTTGAACCTTGATTGGATTTAATTTTGGGTCGATACGAATACGCAGCAACCGAACGATACTGGCCATAACCAACAAGATAGCTTGCGGGTGCGGGATGTGCTCACCATTCGCCGAAAAGTGAATCGCAACATAGCGCTCGTCTTCACTGAATTCGGGGCGCACAACATCACTAATTAAGCGATGAAAACGAATAATCCGCTGCAGCACACTGCGCATGCTGCCGCCCGCCGCTATCGCCAGGCCAAGCCCGCCAAATGATGAATATTCCGCATGCCGCGCCATGTTAATGCCAAGGGATGGATCGCCTATCAGCTCGACAGCATCGCTTAGCAATGCCGTCGACGCCGCAACGTCGATATGTGCATCGGGATTGCCGGTATCCGCAATAGCGATGCCATGCTTAGCAAACAGCGCCTCCGCGTCTACGCCCTGTTTTTGCAATAATTGCACGAGCGGGCGCAACAAAATCGCTGCGGCGCGCTGATATGACGATCCCATTGAATCCAAGGCTATAACCTCCCTATCTTGCCTATCCCTGCTTATCTCATTCGCCACGCGGCTAAAAAATGGCGGCTCAAGCCAAACGAATGGCGGCGCCAGTTGAGCAGACGCCCTCCATAGGAGGCTATTGTGGGCGTGTTATCATTCTGGAGTTATGTCATGACTAACACGACGAGCCGCGCTACGGCCAATGCCGACAAGCTCAGAGACAAAAGGGTACAGCAGGAAATTATTGCGATTAGTGACGATATTCGCAGCCAGCGTCCATGGCTGAAATATCAAGATACTATTGGTCTCAGCATTTTTTCGATTAGCATTTTCGGATGCCTACTCAATGCCTACTTGTATATTCAGGGCGTGATGCCCGCGTGGATGGTTATCCTTGGCACCGCGTTCTGGACCTCTATCTTGCACGAACTAGAGCATGACCTTATTCATTGGATGTACTTCAAAAAGAATAAGGCAATTCATCATCTCATGATGCTTGGCGTGTATGTGTTCCGGCCGTTTACCGTCAACCCTTGGGTTCGCAGGCACATACATTTTCATCACCACAAGAACTCCGGCTCGGCTACGGACATTGAAGAAAGAGGCATCACCAATGGTGAGCAATGGGGTATAAAACGACTCTTGATGGTTAGCGACAATATGCTAGCCGTATACTTGCGGCCCTTTAAATACCTGTTCGAGCCATTACGCCTCTATCGACAAGGCAAGGTAACCAGACGTGATCTAAAAAACTTTCGTCTTATCGGGTTACTTAGCTACAACCCCCTCGGCATTGTTTCGCACATGCTTTGGCACGGGTTTATTCTTTTTCATCTTGCCAACGGTGTAGCGTGGATGTTTAGCATGAGCATCCCTTGGCCAAGCCTATTGCTCGATCAAATGCCGTGGCTCACCACTCTAGCTGTAGTGTTGTTTGCGCCTAACGCTTTGCGCACATTCTGCCTGCATTTTATTTCGTCCAATATGCACTACTACGGAGATAACAAGCAGGGCGTCATTGTAGAACAGTGCCAAGTGCTCAATGTTTGGTGGCTAATTCCGCTGCAGTTGTTCTGCTTTAACTTTGGCAACACCCATGCAATCCATCATTTTGTCGTACGTGATCCCTTTTACGTTCGCCAAATGACCGCAAAAAGAGCGCTGCCGGTACTAAAAGAAAACGGTGTCCGCTTTAATGACATCGGCTCTTTCCGGCGCGCCAATAGAATGCACCCCGTAAAGAAAACAAATAGGCAGCCGGTAGCTTCCGTCGCCTAGAAACATAAAAGGGGCCGCAAGGCCCCTTTTATGTTTCTACTTCCCGTCCTAGCGAAACGGAAACGCCAACCACTTCTTCTTTCGCTGCCCTGTTTGCACGCGCCATTGCATCGCGTACAAACCATCCCCTGCTGACAATTTACTGTGCGTGCCCACTTCAGCCACTTTACCCTGATCTATTACAACAATCTGATCAGCCTCAACAATGGTGGACAGTCGATGAGCGATCATTATGACCGTGCGTTGTTCAGCAATACGGGCTAACGATTTCTGGATAGCTGCTTCCGTTTCGTTATCCACCGCACTGGTGGCCTCATCCAGTACTAACACGGGCGGATTCTTCAGCAATGCACGAGCCAACGACAACCGCTGACGCTGGCCTCCGGATAATTTCACGCCACGCTCGCCAACCAGGGTGTGCAGCTTTAACGGTAACTTATCAATAAACTCCCACGCTTCTGCGATACGGGCAACCCGCTCTACTTCTTCATCAGAAGCATCAGGTTTACCGTAGGCAATATTGTCGCGCACAGAACCTTCAAACAGAAAGACATCTTGGCTAACCAAGCCAATGGCGCCACGTAGCTCCTTAAGTGACACATCACTGATTGGTACGCCGTCTAACAGAATACGGCCTTTATCTACCGCATAGAAACGCAACAACAGCTTAATCAGAGTCGATTTCCCTGAGCCCGTCGCACCAACAAATGCCAACGTCTTACCGGCACGGGCGGCAATAGAAATATTTTCTACGCCAGCGTTAGCGTGCGGATAAGTAAAGGAGACATTCTCGAAAACGACTTCGCCACGTAAAGGCTGTGGCAAGTTCAATGTGCCGCTGTCTTTAACGCCGGGCTGCTCCTGCATTAAATCCAAGATTCGCTTAACACTTGCCATGGCTCGCTCAAACAAATCAACCGTCTGCGCCAAGCGTGTCAACGGCCATAACAGCCTTTGAGTGAGGAAAACCAAAACACCATAGGCTCCCACATTGAGATCGCCAGCAAGCGCCTGCAAGCCACCAACAATAAAGGTCAATAAGAATCCCGCCAGAATGGCCATACGAATGATCGGTACAAATGCCGAACTAACAGCGATGGCCTGACGATTCGCTTCAACGTACGCATTGCTCTCGTCAACCAACCTCGCCAACTCGTACTGTTCTGCGGTAAAACTTTTGATCGTTGCCATGCCACCAATGTTGTTCGCCAAACGGCTAGCAAGCGTGCCAACACGCTCGCGCACACTGGCATACAACGGCGACGCTTTACGCTGAAAGTAGAACGCGCCCCAGATAATAATCGGCATCGGCGTAAACGCGAGCAGCGCAATAAGCGGGGAAATAACGAAGAAAACAGCGCCAACTGCAACGACCGACACAACGACTTGAACGAGATCGTTAGCGCCTCCGTCGAGAAAACGCTCTAGCTGATTCACGTCATCGTTCAAAATCGAAACGAGTTCGCCTGAACTACGGCCTTCAAAAAAGGAAAGATCATGCTGCTGCATTGAACCGTATGCATCTTGGCGCAGATCCGCCTGTAGCTGTTGGCCAAGGTTTCGCCACAACACCAAATGCAAATACTCAAAGAGTGATTCGCCGGCCCAGATCAGGAAGGTCAGGACACCCAAGACTACAATTTGCTCTTTGGCATCAACAAAACCCAGCGCCGCAACAAAACTCTCCTGCTGATTCACCACCACATCAATGGCAATACCGATGAGTATTTCGGGCGCAATATCGAATAACTTATTGATCGCTGAACTAGCCGTTGCGGCGAGAATACGTGAGCGATAACCACGGGCATAACGCAGAAGACGGCCGAGAGCATGCCAGCTTGATGAAGGCTTCATAGACATTCCATTCAGGTGTGGATGGGCAATCGGGCGCACAATAAAATATACGGCGACCTGTACGTCGTAATATTACCGCAAAGACAGGCGGTACGCCGCACTGCGTACTGGCGCGCCAGACGTGGAGGCGGCGACCATTTGCCAGAACGCCGCCGTTTTGAGTAATCGAGTCAGTGACCTCCCCGGTAAAATCACTAAACTGCCCGCTGTGCGGCACGCACGCCCCTAGTCTTTTCCTTAATAAAGAGCTTCGCCATGCTGAGATCCATCCGTAGACATATCGCCCAAAGCCGCACGCTGGCACAAAACGCACGCGACTGGTTAACATTGGACGAAAATATCGTACAGGCCGGACGGACGCCTTACGACGTAATCTACGAGGAAGACATTGTCCAACTGCGCTATTACCCGCCACTATCACAAGACATCGTGATTATTGACGGGCGGGACGTCGTAGTCGAAAAAACACCCCTACCAATCCCGCTGGTGATCGTTGCGCCGCTGGCAGTCAATATGTTTATTTACGACTTGTTTCCAGAGCGCAGCCTCGTTCGTTATTTACGTGCCCGTGGCTTTGAAGTCTATCTCGTTGATTGGGGCACACCGACAGCGCACCATAATCATCAAAACCTCGCGACCTATTTCGCCGATCTCTTGCCGGATCTACTCACTCGCGTTCGCGCTCACAGCGGCTCAGAAAAACTCTCTCTACATGGCTGGAGTTTTGGCGGCCTGTTTAGCTATTGCGCTGCAGCACTCGGCGACAGCAATATTATCAATCTCGCCTTGGTCGGCGCCCCGAATGATTACCATGCCAATGGCCAGCTCGGCGTTTATTATCAAAAACTCAGTCGCCGCTTGCGTAGCATCGAGAAACGCTTTGGCTGGCGCGTGCACAATAGCCGTAAACGCTTTTTTCGTGCGCCGGGCTGGGGCAATGCACTCAGCTTTAAACTGACCAATCCAATCGGCAGCCTTCAGGGTTACACCGCGCTACTCAAGAACCTTCACGACAGCGACTATGTGTCTGCTCACGCCACCAACGCGGCGTTCCTTGATCGCATGGTCGCCTACCCCGGCGCCGTTGTGCAGGACTTTATTCAACACCTTTGGGTCGACAATGTATTAGCGCACGGAAAATTACCCATGCGCGACTGCCAGAGCGACTTGTCGTCAATCAATGCGAACATACTCGCTATCGTTGGCCGCCAAGACATCATCGTTAACAGGGACTGTGCAGAGGCGTTACTGGATCAAGTCAGCAGCTCCGACAAAACCTTGATCGAAGTGGATGGTGGCCATATGGGCATCGTTAGTGGCAGCCGCGCACCCGCACAAAGCTGGACCCATATCGCAGATTGGCTAGCGCTACGTAGCGGTAATACGGAAAACGCTCCTGCCACACAGACCTCCGCCGCCAAAGCGGGGATGCAGAAAATTAAAAACACATTGCGCCGCAAAAATAAGACGGCAGACGCAGCCATTAAATAACGCTTAACCTACTGTGGCGCGAATCACGTGCCACTAACAGCACTGCCTTGGCCACAGCCCAAGGCAGTGCAACCCTTTTATAACCAACCTGCAAGGCGTAACCTGTTAGCAAGATCTCTTGCCGACTTAGGTCAACGATGCCGACAAAAAATTTACTCATCATTGCGAACACTCCTTCAGACAACACCACCGCTCTGCGTGACGCAATACTGCGCGGCGCCCAGCACCCTGACATTGAACACGTCCACGTCACAACATTAGCGCCGCTGGATGCCGGACCAGACGATGTACGTGCCGCCGATGCCATTATTCTTGGCACCACGGAAAACCTCGCCTACATGAGTGGCGCGATGAAAGATTTTTTCGATCGCAGTTACTATCCGATTCTCGAGGAAAAACAAGGTTTGCCTTGCGCGGTGTACATTCGCGCCGGGCAAGATGGCACCGGTACACGACGTGCGCTTGAATCTATTTTAACTGGGCTACGTTGGAAGCTTGTTCAGGATATTGTAATTTATCGCGGCGCTTGGCAGCCGAATTTTATCGAGCAAGCCGAAGAACTCGGCTTGTATATGGCCGCGGGATTAGACAACGGGATTTTTTAGCTAGCACTGCCTATTCTTTTGCTGCAGCCAGACGTTTAAGCGAGCCATGCACAAAAAAACGCCCAACAAATAGACCCAAGCCTTGTGAAAGCCTGCTTGCTGGCGAGTGTTTTACAAGCATCGCTTGCAAGCAAACTCCTACATGGTGCTAAACGTGAATGCGGGGCACCGGCATAAGTTGCTCTAAGGTGGCAATATTTTCAGCTAACGCAGGCATCGGATTACCTAAGTCGTTCGCCACCCATCCCGCCAACTTGCAGCCATCGCGCACGATTGCTTCCGCGGTCAGCAAGGCGTGGTTAATACAGCCTAATCGCATCCCCACAACAAGAATGACCGGTAGCGCTAACGACGTCGCAAGATCCGATAGCATCTCTGCATCATTCAATGGCACCCTCCAACCACCCGCGCCTTCCACCAAAATAAGGTCTGCGCGACGGGTCATAATGGCGCCGTTGATATACCCCTTTAAAGCGGATGCGCGTAACGTTCGCCCCTCCAGCTTTGCAGCGAGATGCGGAGCCATGGCGGCACGCAGCGCCACAGGGTTGATCAAATCATAACTCAGCTTTACCGAAGCGCTAGCGAGCAAAGCAACAGCGTCATCATTACGTAAGCCGTCGCTTGTTTCTTCGCAACCGGCCGCAACCGGCTTTAAGCCATAGCACTCCAAACCCTCGCGAGCGGCGGCCTCAAGTAGCCGGCAGCTCACCCATGTCTTACCCGCATCAGTGTCTGTTCCAGTAACAAAAAAATTTCCTTTTAACGCAGACATGACGACATCCCATTCTATTAATAAATTATGCAACGCCTTATACGACTCGCCATACCACCTAGTATCGAAAAAATGATTCTCTATTTAAGCGGCTTCTCTAAAGACAGAAATAAAATATTCCAGCTCAATGGCAATCCTTGCGGCTGACGCAAGCGTTCATACGCGGCCACGAGCATTGCGTAGCGTGACGGCGTCATTAAGCCCACAGGCGCATTCCGATGCACGTGATGTGCGCCAGTAGCTTTTAACATTCGCCCAATGGCGCGTACGTCTGTGTAATGCTCAGTGATGGTGGTGACTTGATGATGCTCACAGATCAACCCGCTCTGTGTTGTCGCCGCCAACCAGTCAGCGACGCTCGCCAGCGTATTGATATGAACTCGGTCATCGACTTGCCGCCAGCTTTGCGAAAACTCGCGCAATGAATCTGCTACCGGAATGGCAATGTGAGCGCTTCCCCCTGGCCGCAAAACTCGACAGAGTTCCGCCAATGTCACCGCCAACGAGTCGCTCCATTGCAATGCAAAGGAAGAATAAATCAGCGAAATACTGCCATCACGTAACGGTAACGCGGCGGCATCGGCACATAACGGCTGCCAACGTTCATCTAGGCGCCCACGCTGCCTAGCCTCCGCCAGCATTTGCAGCGCAACATCCAGAGCCAACCAACGATGCGTCGGGCACGATTCCGCAAGCGGTCGCGCCATAGGCACCGTGCCGGCACCAAGATCCACCGCCCACTCTTGCGTCGACTTTAGCAAGCCTCCACTTTCTAACCTACCGGGAATCTCTTCTGCATCTATTTTTACCGCATGGCTTTCTGCTCGCGCCTTAGCGTTTTCCTGAATAAAGGACACCAACGTACGCGCAGCAGCGAGCTGCACACAGGCGTGCTCGTCATAACTACGTGCCGAACGACCGAATGCCTTGGCAACCAACGACTTATTCTCGCGCGACGTATGACTTAGCGTATTCGTCATCACGTAACGTTGGCCCCTTGCCAAAACTCTCTCAACGCTTCCGTAAAAATATCCGGCGCTGAAATAAACGGCACATGTGAAACGCCTTTTATAATCGATATTTTGACAGGATAACCCCGTGCTTCAATTTCTGCTGCGACGGCAACGGGAACGATTTGATCCTGCTCACCGAAGATCATTAGGGTCGGAATCGTCAGCGCAGCAAGCGTGTTGCGCAAATCAGTGTCACGCAAAATACCAAGGCCTTCGCGCAAAGCCCGCGGTGCAGGAAGACCACAAAAAAACAAAATGTCTTTTAATTTCTTAACATCTTCCTTCATTGTCATGCTGCCTTTCGCATTCAGCGCCAGAAAGCGAATTAGCGTTCCTTCATTATCCTCTGCATAAATCTCTGAAAATTTATCCAGAATGGCGGCAGGCATCGCGGGCAGCCAATCATCCGCAACAACGTACTTGGGTGAGCAAGCAACGGTCACTAAGGTCTGGATTCGTTCAGGAATTTTCGCCGCCAGAGCAAGCGCCACCAACCCTCCTAACGACCAACCTAATAGATGAAATTTTCGCGGCAACACTGCTTCGATATGTGCGTTGATAAAATCCAAGCTGTACTCATCTGCGGGCAACGGGCTTTGCCCCATACCGGGCAAATCAATCACAGTGACGCGAAAGGTTTCAAGCAACGCTGGCATTACGTCATCCCAGACAATCGAATGCAGGCCCCAACCATGCAGCAGCACTAAGTCTTCGGCGTCTTCGGCGGCCGCGCCTGTGCACCGATAGGTATTATAAAATGGCGTTAACTGACTCATAAAACGGGCTCATCAAATTGATCGCTTAGAATACCGCGACAAGCGTCTAGCGCCGCCAGTAAGGCATCGATATCAGACTCGTCATGGGACGCCGACAACGTAATACGCAGCCTGGCACTGCCTGGCGCCACCGTTGGCGGACGTATCGCACCCACCAAAAAACCGCGCTGTCGCAGCAACTCATTTATTGCCATGACCTTCTCATCGGAACCGATTAACAAGGGTTGAATGGGTGTTGATGACGACAGCAAAGGCAATCCGATCTGCTGTGCACCTTGCCGAAATTGCTCAATCAACTGATTGAGTTTCTCACGCCGCCAATGCTCTTCGCGCACCAGCATTAAGCTGGCTAAACTGGCTGCCGCCACCGCAGGCGGCAGAGCGGTGGTATAAATATAACTGCGCGAGAATTGAATTAACGTTTCAATTAATTCCTCGCTGCCAACCACAAAGGCGCCAAAGGTGCCGAACGCTTTACCCAGCGTCGCCATTAAAATTTGCGGCTGCTCTGCTTCACTGAGATCCTCTATAACGCCACGGCCATTTTTTCCGAGCACACCGACACCATGGGCATCATCCACCATTAGCCATGCCTGATGGCCACGAGCGGTACGTGCCATTTCGGCAAGCGGTGCGATATCTCCATCCATACTAAACACGCCATCGGTGACAACCAGTTTACGGCGCGCCTGACTGGTGCTGAGTTGTTTTTCTAACGACGCCACATCGGCATGTAAAAAACGGCGAAAACGAGCGCCACTGGCAAGGCCGCCGTCGAGCAACGAAGCGTGATTCAGCTTATCTTCAAACACCGCGTCGTCAGCCGTTAGCAGCGCACTCAACACGCCTAGATTAGCCATATAGCCGGTGGAAAAAAGTAACGCACGCGGGCGTTGGCAGAAATCCGCCAGCTGTTCTTCTAACGCATGGTGATACTGACTATGGCCGGACACGAGATGCGAAGCACCGCTGCCAACACCAAATTCATTAGCGCCGCGCTTAAATGCTTCGATAACATCAGGATGATTGGCAAGACCGAGATAATCGTTGCTGGCAAAATTGAGATAACGGTTGCCATCGATCAACGCTTCTCGGCCACAGTGAGCCTGCTGCGTTAGGCGAAAGCGATAACGGTGAAGGTCGAGTCGCTCATCAAGCGCGGCACGCAGATCAAAGGGTTCACTCATAACGGCGACTGGTCAAATGTCATGGCACTGTTTATTGGCACGCGGCTTATCGTGCCTTGAAAATAAATAGCCGCGCTATTCCACGCCCGCTTCACGACGAGGCTTAACGGTTTTTGCCGCACGACTGCTCATCGCATCATAAAACATCGGCGTGCTATTTTTTTGCTGCGTAGAATTTTGCCCTGCCACCTGATCTAGCAGCGCGCCTTCGGTCACTTCATCCGAACACTCCCCGCGCGGGTCCAACGGATAAATTCCCAAACGACTAAATAATTTCTGATCGTGATCCGTTTCGGGGTTATCTGTGGTTAGTAAACGGTCACCGTAGAAAATAGAGTTCGCGCCCGCAAAGAAACATAACGCCTGCATTTCGTCATTCATTTCTTGCCGCCCTGCCGACAACCGCACAAACGATTTCGGCATAACAATGCGCGCTACGGCAATAGTGCGAACAAACTCAAACATATCCAGATCGGCGACATTGGCCAGCGGTGTTCCTTCAATCTTCACTAGCATGTTAATTGGCACTGATTCTGGGTGCGCCGGCAAGTTCGCCAGCTGCTGTAACAAACCGATGCGATCTTTTCGGTCTTCGCCCATGCCAACGATCCCGCCCGCACAGACCTTCATTCCTGCGTCGCGCACATGAGCAAGCGTCTGCAGGCGATCACTATAGGAACGCGTGGAAATAATGTGGCCGTAATATTCTGGCGAGGTATCGAGATTATGGTTGTAATAATCCAAGCCCGCCGTAGACAATTGCTCGGCCTGCTCATTCGACAACATGCCGAGGGTCATGCACGTTTCTAACCCCATAGCCTTCACCTCACGCACCATCTCCAATACGTAAGGCATATCTTTATCACGTGGGCTACGCCAAGCAGCTCCCATGCAAAAACGTGACGCGCCCTTGTCTTTCGCCGCACGCGCTTCTGCTAAAACTTTCTGCACTTCAATCAGCTTTTCTTTCTGTAGCTCGGTGTTGTAATGGCCAGACTGCGAACAGTATTTACAGTCCTCTGGGCAGGCTCCAGTTTTGATCGACAGCAGGGTCGACACCTGTACCGCATTCGGGTCGAAGTGATTGCGGTGCACCCCCGCCGCCTTAAACAGTAGGTCGTTAAACGGCAGCGCAAACAGTGCAGCAATATCGTCACGTTGCCAGTCATGACGGACAGCACTCACGGACTCAGTCTCACAGACGGGGGCAATCTGGCTATTCATGATAGGAACTCCGAACCGGCGAACGTAGTTCGCAACAGCAGTGGGTAGCAATACAGGGCCGGCAAACAGCGCCGAGGATGCTCGTTAGCCTAAGAATGCGGCGCGGCACTGTCAACGAATTGAGCAGCACAAAGGTTTACCATTGATCAATAATTATACTTATATCCGTAACACCTGTCTGCTGTGTCGCGCCAACTGCCACCAAACTCCCAGTTTATGCGATCAGTGCGAAGCTGATCTGCCGCGACACGATGGTGAGGTCTGCCGCTGCGGTCTGCCCGTTGCCGCCCCCGCCAATTCCTCTATAGAACAGCGCAATGCCGCAGAAATGCTCCCACCTCTCTGTGGACGCTGCCTACACCGGCCACCCCCGTTCGACCGGCTTATTAGCCCGTATCGATATCAATGGCCCCTCGACCGACTCATCCCAGCATATAAATATCACCGCCAGCTATCGCTGGAGCCTTTATTAACCTCGCTGTGGCGTCAGCATCCGCCCAAGCATCTCCCTCACGCTCTCGTCGCCATACCACTACACTGGCAGCGGCATTGGGGGCGCGGCTTCAACCAAAGCCTGCGCCTCGCCGACACGCTGTCACGGCACTGGAACATTCCCGTCATCCAGGCGCTCGCCCGCACCACGCCCACTCGGCGCCAGCAAGGATTAAGCGCGAAGGCACGGCAAAAGAATGTTGAGCATGCATTTCGCTGCACAGAGGACGTAACAGGACTACACCTTGCCGTGATCGACGACGTGGTGACCACCGCCGCAACGGTCCGCGCCGCCTGCCAATGCCTTATTGAAGCAGGCGCGAGCGCCACACAAGTTCTAGCGCTCGCACGCACTTGCTAGCTCAGTCGTCTCATCGTAACGCCACGCTGTTGCCGCATGGTTGCCGCATGAAAGTAGACGGGTATCGGGGCATCCAGACGTAAGGCATAATGACGCCTGACTTTTACTGGCAAGGAAAAATAATAATGAAACGGATTGCTATCGCGCTGTTAACCATTGGCCTTTGTAGCACCAGCGCCACAGTATTAGCGGAACAGTCGAGCCGATATTCTGGCGGCAAGGTATTACGAGGCACCGTTTTCTCTGCAGGTCGCGTCGACCCCACCGAAGACATCGGCACAGGGCATTACTTCGACATTAATTACTCTAGCGTGGCCCTTAACATCGGCGCCGCGACAAAGAAATTTGGCGACACGCCTATTCGCCCTAGCAGCGACAGTGGCAAAGCCGGCGACGGCGAGCGCGTCAACAACGTCTATGCCGGCGTTGGTTTTAGCCGTATCTTAATGTTCCAGTACGGCTACGGAAATCATGGCGACGTGTTACGTCTGCGCTCGGATTTCAACTTCCGCGCCGTTGCTGATTTTCTCTCCGGAAAAGTCACACCGAAAGACCGCATGCTGTTGGCCGACCGACTGACCTTTTCCATCTCCGCTGAGCAATATAACGACTCCGATGAAGAGATCTTCGACAATGCCACCTGGGGTATTGGTTTGCTGTTTTAAGCCAACCGTTTAAATCGATGGACGTCATTATCAGCCAAGGGCATTACCCGCCCGCCAACCCGAGCGGCATCACTGTTGTCATTGATGTCATTCGGGCGTTTACCACCGCGCACTATGCGTTCGACGGCGGCGTCTCGCGCATACACCTTGTGGCCACCGCCCCAGAAGCCCTTAAGCTCAAAAGCGCTCAACCAGACTTGCTCTTATCTGGCGAAATCGACGCGCTACCTATAGCCGGCTTCGACTTCGGCAACTCTCCGTGGGAAATTGAACAAGCATCATTAGCCGGCCGCGAGCTGGTTCAGCGCACCACTAACGGCGTTGCAGCCACCCTTAGAGCACGCGACAGCGCCGAGGTGTTGGTCGCAGGGCTCATCAACGCAGAAGCGACGGCACGCTACATTCTTAACCAGTGCTCCCTAAAACAGCATCCGCAAAAAGTCTCGCTCATTGCGTCACATCCAACCGGCGATGAAGACGTCGCCTGTGCGCAGTACATTCGCACCTTGCTGCTTGACAGCTCAAACGACGACACGGACAACGCCGTCACCCTCGAACAGGCCTCAGCCCGCACTCTCAATGCCTACGCGGCGGGCAAATTCTTCGATGGCACTCACCCTCGATTACGGGGCGAGGACATCGTCATGGCCGCCAACAGTGCCGGAGACCATGGCCGAGTCATGATCGTCAACTACGCTCCCTCTCCCATCATTACATCCCTCTAAAAAGCCGCTCGTCGCCCGGCCAAAACCCTCGCATCAGTACGCAAACCCTGACCCCGCATAGCTCTTCGGTTACTGACACCAGTTACTTGCGGACACATCTGTTCTCTATTTGGCCCATTAGGCCTTTGTAATGATGTGCGCTTCGACTAAAATACGCTCTTTTTCTGAGCCGAGTCGTACTACTATGGGCCTGATTCGTTACCGCTCCGATATTCCTGCTGTATTGCTGGTGCTTGCTGTCGCCGCAGCACAGCTCTATGTGTTCTTCGCTGTCGAGAGCACGCTGGCCGCGCTCGGCTGCATTGCCTTACTTTTTGGCATTCAAGTTTCTAGCGGCGCGATATGCCATAACCATCATCATGTGAATACTTTCCGCATCAAGTGGCTTAACCGGGTTTATGAAAGCATTCTTTATCTGCAAACCGGCACCAGCCCATTTAGCTGGACCATCCACCACAATATTGGCCACCACCGTCACTACCTAGACCCACAGAATGACCCAGCACCATGGCAGCACGCAAACGGCAAAATGATGAACCGCCTATACTTTGACGTGATCAACGCGGCCCGAATTTACCCTGAGATAATGCAGATTGGTAAGGCGTACCCACATGTATATAGCAAGTTCAAGCGTATGTTTGTACTCGCTAACTTGCCCCTCGCGGCACTATTCATGATTGATCCGCTACGGGCGTTGCTGGTGTTCGTCCTACCCATGGTCCTGCTGCTTGTGCTGCTACTCGACAACACTTGGGGACAGCATGCCGGCACCGGCCTAGATAACCATTTCGAAGCGTCGCGCAATGTTGAGCTGCCACTCTACAACCTGACCAGCTGGAACCTCGGCTTCCATACCGCGCATCACATGCTGCCCGGTTTGCACTGGAGCAAGCTCCCAGAGCTGCACGAACGCATCCGCGCGCGCATCCCCGAACACCTAATCACCAACACTATGTTTCTGCAGTGGCAGCCCGATAAAGAGCGCCGCGCAGCAAGACAGGAAGGATAAGTCATGCGTCCTATTATCGCCCTACTGACCCTATTAGCCGCCAATGGTGCCGCCGCCCAACAGTGTTACTACTACTGGGCTTCAGACTGCTTTGAAATTCGCGACGCCGGCAGCCGCGACATTGTTCACCATGTTCTTGTGTCCCCGGAGCCGCAGCGCTTTACCGCCTCATCCGACCAGTGTGCAGCTCCAACCGAAAGCCTTAACGTCGATGCCCAACACAAGGCGCTAAAACGATTTAACAAGGTGCTGGGCCGTATCGATGGCTGTAAGCGTCTTGATAACCTCACCCCTAAGGTTTTTGCCGATAGCCAAACTGCGCACGAAAGCTACGCCAAACTCTCTTCCCAGCGGTCGTTCAAAGTCGTTCACCCGATCAACCGCTTACCGGAACTCTAGCAAACGCTAAGCCGTAGCATCTGTGTGAAACTGCGCGAGTGACAGCGCCGAAGGCTATGCTATGATGCGGAGCGTTTGTACGTTTTCGGGACACAATAATGACAATAAGAATCCTCCGTCCGGCACAAGTATTGGCACTGTCATGTGCGCTTACACTGTCCGGCTGCCAGAATCTGCAAGGCTCCCGCGAGGGAGATCTCTATAACGCGCCAGCCGGTGCTTATAGCATCGATCTTGGTATTAATACCTTCCGTGGGCGCGTCACCTTGGACGAGCGCTGCGATCGCTACGGTGGCTCGACCACCCTGTGGGACAGCAGCGGTAGAATGTTCCGCGTTGACTATGTGCAACTCGAAGGCAACCCCAATATTCGAGCCCCGCGCTTTGCTTCCGATCAAACTCTGCTAAGCCTCGTTCTCAACGCCTACCTGCGTGGCATTATCACCGAAGCACCGATGGTCAAAACGGCCGAGGTTGCTCATCGCGAGTTTCTCCAGCAAAGCGACCCTCAGTCTCTCTTTACCATTGTTAGCCTCGACATCGACGCCAGCAAAGACGCTAGCGTCCCACCCGTGACCGGCACCTATTATTACGGCTTACTGCTGTTTAAGCAGGATGACCGCGCCTACATCGTGCAGCACCGTCAGCCTGCCTTGATGCAGGAAACGATGAAGTCGGTACTGCTGCGTATAGCAGACGGTATGGAAATTCCTGGCGTAGCGCGCGATGATACTGAGATGGAACGAACTCGACGCATGCTGGCAAGACTGGCCCCGGGCGAACACAAGAATGATCCCGTACGCTTATGCGCGCCGCCAACAGTCGGGACACGATAGTCCGTACGCGAAAAAAGGAACGCGATGACGCTCGTTAACGAAACATGTAGCGCTTGCCATGCCGACGCCCCACGCGTTGGCGATGATGAGCTAACGGCATTAAAAGCACAGATTCCTGAATGGAAGCTGGTGGAAGAAGACGGCACACCAAAGCTTCAGCGCATTTTCTCGTTCACGAATTTTGCCGATGCCCTCGCCTTCACCAACCGCGTTGGCGAACTCGCCGAATCGCTTAGCCACCACCCTGCGCTAATCACAGAGTGGGGACGCGTCACCGTTATCTGGTGGACACACAAAATACACGGCCTACACCGCAACGACTTTATTTGTGCTGCGCGCACCGATCAGCTATACATTAGTTGAACGTTATTCTCTCTGGAGCCTTCCTGCGCGCATGCCTCTGCCGACAACTCCCGCACTGATTCTGTTTAGCCTAACGGCCCCCAACCATTGGCAACCTCACTAATGCCCGCTTATTTCTTTTGGCGAGCTATTCTCATACTGTTTCTGAGCGCGCTGCTTATCGCGCCTTGGGTAATATTCTGGCAACAGAGCTACCAATCATCATTGCCCATTTACCCTATTCCAGAAGACGCCACTGAAGCACGTAAAGCGCACATGGTGAACAATCTTCTACCTGCCATCCAACGCAACAATCGCGCATTACTGAAACAACGAGAGAAAGCACACAAGCTGTTTGCAAGGGCGGAAAATAATAGAGATTTACGAAAACGTGAATTGAAATGGCTAAACCAACAAGGCAAACATTACCGACTCCCCGAGACGGATGCGCCAGACGTCGAATGGCTTAGCCTACTGTTACGCCGGCTCGACATTATCCCTGCGGACCTAGCCTTGGCGCAGGCTGCAATGGAATCTGCATGGGGCACCTCACGCTTTGCAACCGAGGGGGATAACTACTTCGGCCAGTGGTGTTTTAGCCGCGGCTGCGGCATCGTGCCAAGCCAACGACCCGCGGGCGCCAGCTACGAAGTCGAAACATTCGACTCCGTCGAAGACAGCGTCCAGCGCTATATGCTCAACCTCAATTCACACCCCCGCTATACTCAATTGAGGCTCTTACGCGAGGCACAACGCAAAGAGCAACGCCCTGTAGACGGGCAAGAGCTGGCCGCCGGATTACATGGCTACTCTGCAATTGGCGATACCTATATCCGCACCTTACGCGCACTCATTCGTGCCAATGATTTCCAACGCTTTGATAATCATTAAGCAATGCTTACGCTGATTATTTAATCACTTTTGCGCAGTTCGTCGCGCATTCGTTTTTTCATCTTGAGGCCTTCGCCACATTTCGATACGGTGGCTTCCCCGCGCCTGTCCGCACCTTTATTTGCATGACACGCCCAATACCTCAAAGGCCTCCCGAACAGTGAAGGCCCTTTATTAGGACAACAGTATGTGGATCAAGAACCTCACCGTCTTTGTTGGCTCAGAACCTTTTTCATGGTCTACCGCAGAGTTCGACACACTGCTTGCGGATAACCGCTGCCCGCCGTGTGGATCACAAACACAACGTACCGAAGGTTTCGTGCCGCCACTCAACGGCCATGAACAAATGGTCTACGCCGTCAACGGTTTCCTGCTGTGTCACCACAAAGAAATTATTCGCCTACTGCCTGGCCCAGTGATTAAAGAGCTACTGGATGAGAAAGTTGAGCACATTCAGAATGAAGAGGGCCGCAAAGTCGGGCGTAAAGAAAAAGCCGATTTAAAAGAACAAATCACCTTTGAACTCATGCCGCGCGCTTTTACCCGTTCGCGCCGCACTGCCGTGTTGATCGACACCGTGCGTAAGCGTGTCATGGTCGATTCCTCGGCGGCCGGCCGCGCCGAAGAGATTGTCGCCGCGTTGCGGCGTGTTTTAGGCACACTGCCGGTTGCCTACCCAGTGGCCAACAACGCACCCTACAACAGCTTTAGCAGCTGGCTGAAAGATCCAAAACTCTTGCCTGAAGGCTTTTCGCTCGGCGACCGTTGCGAGCTGAAAAGCACCCGCGACGAGGGCAGCACCGTACGCTTTACCGCACTCGATTTAGGTCAGGAAGAAATCTTGGCGCACCTTGAGAAAGACATGGCTGCCGTACGCATGAACTTATGCTGGCGCGATGCGTTGGAATGGGATGTAAACGACAAGCTGGAAATCAAACGCATCAAGGCGCTCGACATGCTGCAAGAAAATATCAGCACGCTCGAAAGTGATGACGCCGTCAGTGAACTCGAAGCACTAATTAGCCTACAAGGGCCTCTATTGCGCGAGGCACTCGACAGCCTGTATGAATACTTTGAGGCAAACCCAAGCTAACCCCTTATCTCTTCCCTAAAGAGGCCCGCACAAAGCCTCTGGCTGCGCCGGCCCTGAGCGATCTACTCGGCATACCAACCCTGCTCAGGTTTGCGCATCCACATCCACGAAAACCAATAATAACGATCGTCCTCCGCGCTGGCGGTACAGGTAAAGCGACTGCGGCCGATTGGGATAGCAGCATTTAACGTCACCCGGACCTCATCCCCCTGAACCTCCATATTCGGCGTCATCATTGCCCCACCGGCAAAACAATTTAGCTGCCGTTCACGCCAAGCGCTGGGCAACAGAAAAGAAACAGAGCCCGTCGACAATGTCGTGAGCGCAGACAACGGAGACAGTGACGACACCGGCATAGGCAAAGCACGCACCTTGTCGCGCAGTGATGCACCAGTAGTTGGCGACCACGCGGCATAATGACGGTTCACGGGAATGCGAGGCAGATTCTGCCAGTCTGCATCCTTCGCTAGAGCGCCGGTATACTGGCCAAACGCGACATACCCCTTCCTGCGGAGAATCTCTCGCAATGCAGGGTCTTGCTCACCATAGGGGTAGGCGAAGAACTTCGGCAGCGCATGCCCTATCCAGTCCTCCAGTATTGTTTGCGCACGTTCGACTTCGCTTTCCATGCGACGACGCCAGTCTCGCTCTGACTCACTGCCCAAGCGGCGAATCATATGGGCGTGGCTCCAGCCATGATTCAGTACAAGATGGCCACGCTGATCCAT
This sequence comes from Gammaproteobacteria bacterium, assembly GCA_018067045.1. GTDB lineage: Bacteria > Pseudomonadota > Gammaproteobacteria > Pseudomonadales > Alcanivoracaceae > JARGPN01. The sequence goes on along the minus strand of JAGPVL010000006.1, from coordinate 18,897 downwards.
TGACTTTAATTGCTCTGCCGACAGCATCGACGTCTGCCCTACCCGTGACGGCGTAACAAACATTGCCGCCTTCCAACCACGGCGATCTAACAGTGGCAATGCATTCTCAAAGACATCCACAAACCCATCGTCAAAGGTGATCGCCGCAACCTTTTCGCGGGGATCTAGCCCCTCCCGCACGCGATCAACAAGTACGTCGAGCGGCAGGACATCGAATCCTTCATCCTCCAGATGCTGCAAATGCTGTGCAAACTGCCGCACCGACACCGATGTCGACGCCGGTGTCGCCTCTGCAACGTGGTGATACTGCAGCACAACCGCCGCATAACTTGCTGACGCCATCAGGCAAAAGCCTGCAGTGACGTGTTGCATCAACATTCTGAACATTCCTGCAATCCTCTTTCTCTGAACAGATGCTAGCATGAAGAAAAAAAGGACATCGCATCGCCATGACACTCAAAGTAGAAAATGCACTCAATGCAGAGCAGCTAGAAACCATTCGTCTCGCTTCGGAGCGCCCATTCGACTTCGTCACACGCTGCGGGGTTCAGGTGATTGAAGTCCGACGCGGCTACTGCAAAATGGTCATGCCCCTCAAAGGCAACGTCAATCACGTCGGCACTATGTACGCAGGCGCACTCTTTACCATTGCGGAATTGCCCGGCGGCACGGTATACCTTTCCAGCTTCGACACCAGTAAGTATTACCCCATCGTCAAAGACATGAGCATCCGTTTTCGCCGTCCTGCAACGACGGATGTCACGGTTGAAATTTATCTCGACGACGCCGAAATTAGTCGCATCGAAGCGACAACGGAAGAAGTAGGGAAATGCGATTTTGAATGGAATGTCGACATCAAAGATGCGACCGGAGAGGTCGTTGCGCTAACGAAAAATGTTTATCAGCTACGCAAGTTTGGCATGTAGTCTACTTTGCACATCACCAGTCAGAGCGCGCTGTGACTGGTGATGTGCTGATTACATCGCATGGCCGTTTAATTAGCCGAACTCAACAACTGCCTCGATAAAGGCTTTCGCGTGTTCAGGATCAACCTCAGGCGTAATGCCGTGGCCGAGATTAAAAATATGGCCAGGGTGATCACCAAAGTCGGTCAGGATCTTTTTCACTTCCTTACGAATGGTTTGCGGTGATGCATACAGCACCGCCGGATCCATGTTGCCTTGTAGCGCAACCCGGTCGCCAACGCGACGACGGGCATCGCCAATATTAATTGTCCAATCTAGGCCCAGTGCGTCACAGCCTGTGTCAGCCATTTGTTCTAACCACAGGCCGCCATTCTTAGTGAATAAAATAACCGGCACCTTGCGACCCTCATGCTCGCGGATCAACCCGCTTACAATCTGACGCATATAACTGAGCGAAAACTCTTCGTACGCGCTAGCCGACAAAGCACCGCCCCAGGTATCAAAAATCTGCACTGCTTGCGCGCCGCTGAGAATTTGCGCATTAAGATACGCCGTTACCGTTTGCGCCAGCTTATCGAGTAACTGATGCGCGATTTCAGGCTGATCATAGATCATTGCTTTGAGGCGCCGAAAATCTTTCGATGAGCCACCTTCAACCATGTAGGTTGCCAAGGTCCAAGGGCTGCCTGAAAAACCTATCAACGGCACGCGACCATTCAGCTCGCCACGAATTGTGCTCACCGCTTTCATCACGTAATCCAGGCTGGTATTCACATCAGGAATTTCTAATGCGCTTACCTCTGCCTCGGTACGCACTGTCTTACGAAAACGCGGTCCTTCGCCGGTTTCAAAATAGAGCCCTAGCCCCATCGCATCAGGGATAGTCAAAATATCCGAAAATAAAATCGCCGCATCCAAAGGGTAACGTTCGAGCGGCTGCATGGTGACCTCACAAGCCATATCCGGGTTGGTGCACAGATCCATAAAGCTGCCTGCTTTCGCACGAGAGGCGCGATACTCTGGCAAATAACGACCCGCCTGTCGCATCATCCAAATGGGGGTGCGATCAACAGGCTCACGAGCAAGCGCTTTAAGAAAACGATCATTCTTTAATTCGGTCATAGTCTGTCTACCCTTTTACACAACAAGCAGTATCTAAAATTGCTTAAAAACAAGCGCCTAAACACTTCATTAGAAAGGCTCTTCCGACAAAATCAGTAGATACAAAAAAGGCCCGCTTCGCGAGCCTCTTTTGGCGCATTCTCTTTACCGTGCCGGTGTACACACGCACTTAAACGTCATGCCCCTAAACGTCTAGGTAATCGAGAATGCCTTTTGCCGCCTCGCGTCCTTCCCAAATTGCCGTAACAACGAGGTCTGAGCCACGCACCATATCACCACCAGCAAATATCTTCTCGTTACTGGTCTGGAATGGGAACTGTTGCTTCTCTGCAGCCTGAACCCGGCCGGAATCATCCATGTTAACGCCCTGAACCTCAAACCATGGAGCTGGGCTAGGACGAAAACCAAACGCAATAATCACGGCATCTGCCGGCAGAATTTGTTCGCTACCGGCGATAGGTTCAGGACGGCTTCGGCCATTACTGTCAGCCTCCCCCATGCGTGTTTCCACAACCTTAACGCCTGTTACCTGACCGTTCTCTCCGACGATCTCAATCGGTTGGCGGTTATACAAGAACTGCACGCCTTCTTCCTTGGCATTTGCCACCTCACGACGAGAGCCTGGCATATTCTCAGCATCACGACGATAAGCACAGGACACGCTCGACGCGCCCTGACGAATAGAAGTACGGTTACAATCCATCGCCGTGTCACCGCCACCCAGCACAACAACGCGCTTACCATTGACCGCAATAAAATCAGCCGGGTCTTTTTCAAAGCCAAGATTACGATTAACGTTCGAGATCAAGAACGGCAATGCATCATAGACACCTTCCAGCTCTTCCCCTGGAAAGCCACCCTTCATATAAGTGTAAGTGCCCATGCCCATAAACACGGCATCGTACTCACTCAGCAACTGCTCGATCATCACGTCTTTACCAATTTCGATATTCAGACGGAACTCGATGCCCATACCTTCTAGCAGTTCGCGGCGTTTTTCCATTACCGGCTTTTCCAGCTTGAACTCCGGAATACCAAAGGTCAGCAGGCCGCCAATTTCGGGGTAGCGATCAAACACCACCGCCTTAACGCCACCACGCGCCAACACGTCCGCACAACCGATACCGGCCGGGCCCGCACCAATAATGGCCACTTTCTTATCCGTCGGCACGACATGAGACATATCTGGGCGCCAGCCCATCGCAATCGCTGTGTCTGTAATATATTTTTCTGCAGAACCAATCGTTACGGCACCAAAGCCGTCGTTGAGGGTGCAGGCACCTTCACACAATCGATCTTGCGGGCAAACACGACCACACACTTCCGGCAACGAATTGGTCTGATGGCAAAGCTCTACTGCCTCCATCAAGTTGCCTTCAGCAATCAACTTCAACCAGTTCGGAATATAGTTGTGGACTGGGCATTTCCATTCACAATAAGGGTTGCCGCATTCTAGGCAACGATGTGATTGCTGCTCAACTTCGCGCGTATCAAATGGATGATAAATTTCCACGTACGATGTTTGCCGTGAACCAACATCTTTCTTCTTCGGGTCCTGACGCGGAACATCAAGAAACTGAAAGTCATTATTCAATCTGTCGGTCATTTCGATCCCCTTATCAGGCCGGGTTAGCGCGTGTGCTTTTCAGCAACTGCGCTAAGTTGGCGGCCTTTGGTTTAACCAGCCAGAACTTACGACTCATCGCATCAAAGTTATCCAGAATGTGCTGACCCCAGTCACTACCGGTCTCTTCAACGTACTCGCGAATCACGCGCAACAGATGGCTACGGTGCGCTTCTGTTCCTTCTGTGCTAATCCGATGCAACTCAACCAGCTCAGGATTAATCTTATCGAAGAAGTTATTTTCGAGGTCCAGCACATAAGCGAAGCCGCCTGTCATACCGGCACCAAAGTTATAGCCCGTGCCGCCAAGAACAGTGATGCAACCGCCCGTCATATACTCACAGCAATGATCACCCGCACCTTCAATAACCGCATGAGCGCCAGAGTTACGCACCGCAAATCGCTCGCCGGCACTGCCTGCGGCGAATAACTTACCGTTCGTAGCGCCGTATAAGCAGGTGTTGCCGATAATGGCCGTTTCCTGACTTTTGAATGCGCTGCCGGTAGGCGGGCGAATAACAAGCTTACCGCCGGCCATACCTTTGCCTACGTAATCGTTCGCATCGCCTTCGATATACATGTTTAGACCGCCGGCATTAAACACGCCGAAGCTCTGGCCCGCTGTGCCGACAAAGTTAATTTGAACTGGCGCAGCATCCATACCAGCATTGCCATAACGCTTAGCAATCTCACCGGAGATGCGCGCACCAATAGAACGATTACAGTTAGTAATGTCGTAGCTAAACGTACCACCGGCTTTATTTTCAATCGCCGGCAACATATCGGCGACCATTTTCTCAGCAAGCTCGCCTTTGTCGAATGGCTCATTACGCGTCGTTTCACAATGCTGCGGCTTATCTGCTGGCACCAAGTCGTTGCGTAACAGCGGCAATAAATTCAACTTCTTCTGCTTGCTGGTTAAGCCTTCCATCATTTCAAGCAGATCAGTGCGGCCAATCAGCTCTGCCAACGTTTTAATGCCTAGCATGGCCAAAAGCTCGCGAACTTCTTGCGCGACAAAACGGAAATAATTCATCAGCATTTCTGGTGCGCCAATGAAATGATCTTTACGCAAATCTTCACGCTGAGTCGCGACGCCCGTTGCGCAGTTATTCAAATGACAAATACGCAAATATTTACAGCCCAGCACGATCATAGGCACGGTACCAAAACCAAAGCTTTCAGCACCAAGAATCGCCGCCTTCACCACATCAACGCCGGTCTTCAGGCCACCGTCTGTCTGCAGTCGAATTTTACCGCGCAGATCATTAGCACGTAGCGCTTGTTGGGCCTCTGCCAAACCTAATTCCCATGGAGAACCGGCATAGCGAATGGAGGTCAACGGACTGGCCGCTGTACCACCGTCGTAACCGGAAATGGTAATCAGGTCTGCGTACGCTTTTGCCACGCCAGCCGCAATAGTGCCGACACCTGGCTCTGAGACCAACTTCACCGATACCAACGCCTGCGGATTAACCTGCTTCAAATCAAAAATAAGCTGAGACAAATCTTCGATCGAATAGATGTCGTGATGCGGAGGCGGTGAAATCAATGTCACGCCCGGCACCGAATAACGCAGTCGCGCAATCAATTCATTCACTTTACCGCCAGGCAGCTGTCCGCCCTCACCTGGCTTGGCGCCCTGTGCCACTTTAATCTGCAGCACTTCTGCATTAACAAGGTAATGCGGTGTCACACCGAAACGACCCGATGCGATTTGCTTGATCTTAGAGACACGCTCTGTGCCAAAACGCGCAGGATCTTCGCCACCTTCCCCAGAGTTAGAGCGGCCACCGAGACGGTTCATCGCCGTCGCAATAGCTTCATGCGCTTCCGGAGATAAAGCACCCAAAGACATGCCTGCCGAATCAAAGCGCGGCAGGATTTTTTCAATTGGCTCTACGTCGTCTAACGAAATCGACGCAACGTCTTTGCGGAACGCAAGCAAATCACGCAGCGTCGCAACGCCACGCTTGTTGACCAAATCAGCAAAGACTTTGTAGTCCTCGAAATCGCCAGAATTAACGGCCTGATGAATCGAGTGAATCACATCCGGATTGAAGGCGTGATACTCCTTACCGTGGATATATTTCAGGATGCCGCCAGCATCAATCGGCTTACGTTGCTTCCACGCATCTTTCTGAAGAATTAATTGATCGTCTTCAAAGTCGGTAAAGTCAGCGCCCGCAATGCGACTCTGCACACCACGGAAACAAAGATCGACAACGCTATCGGCAACGCCAATCGCTTCGAACAACTGCGCTCCGCGATAGGACGCAATGGTTGAGATACCCATTTTCGACAAGATCTTCAAGAGACCTTTATTAATGCCTTTACGAAAGTTCTTTTGCAGATCAATCGCGTCGCCAAGTAACTCGCCAGAGCGAACCATATCGGCAATAACGTCATAAGCTAGGTACGGGTAGACCGCCGTCGCGCCAAAGCCGAACAACACAGCGAAGTGATGTGAGTCACGTACGGTAGCCGTCTCAACAATAATGTTGGCACCACAACGCAAACCTTTCTCAGTCAAACGATGGTGTACAGCGCCCGTTGCCATCAAAGCATGCACGGTAAGCTTGTCCGCACTAATACCGTGGTCAGACAGCACCAGCAACACTTTGCCGTCGTTCACCGCCGCTTCAGCTTTATCACAAATAGCCAAGACCGCCGCTTCAAGCCCTATAGCAGGATCATAGTGCAAAGAAATCCGTTCAGATGCATAGCCTGGACGGGAAATACTTAACAGATTGGTAAACTTAGAGTGCGACAATATCGGCGAGGATAAAATCGCACGATCAGCGTGATCTGCCGTTTCTTCAAAAACGTTTCGCTCAGCGCCCACACAGGTTTCAAGCGACATCACAATCGCTTCACGCAATGGATCGATTGGCGGATTGGTAACCTGTGCAAACTGCTGACGGAAGAAGTCATACAGTGGACGCTGACGATGTGACAACACAGCCATCGGCGTATCGTCACCCATAGAACCAACGGCTTCTTGGCCAGCTTCAGCTAATGGCCGCAAAACTTGATCGCGCTCTTCAAACGTTACTTGGAATAATTTCTGATACGCCAGCAGCTCTTGCGGGCCCACTTCATCCGTACGCTCTACTTCGGTGTCGTAGTCTGCCTCAATACGCAGCGCATTCTTTTTCAGCCAGTCACGGTATGGATGACGCACTTTTAATGCATTATCAATATCGTTGGTTTGCAGAAGCTCGCCGGTTTCAGTATCCACCGCCAGAATTTGCCCAGGACCAACGCGTCCTTTAGCAACAACGTCTTCGGACTTATAGCTATACACGCCAATCTCAGAGGACAGCGTAATAAAGCCATTTTTTGTAATTACCCAACGGGAAGGACGCAAGCCGTTGCGGTCTAGCAAACACACGGCGTAGCGACCGTCGGTTAAAACAATACCAGCCGGACCATCCCACGGCTCCATGTGCATGGAGTTATATTCATAAAATGCGCGTAGATCCGCATCCATCGATTCTACATTTTGCCACGCCGGCGGCACCATCATGCGCACAGCACGGAATAAATCCATGCCGCCCGCGAGCAACACTTCAAGCATATTATCCATGCTAGAAGAGTCAGAACCGGAACGGTTTACCAGTGGCGAAATAGCCTCTAAATCAGGCAGCAACTCAGTGGCAAACTTCGGCGTACGCGCCAAAGACCAATTGCGGTTGCCCGACACAGTGTTAATTTCACCATTATGCGCGAGGTAGCGGAATGGCTGCGCCAGCGGCCAACGCGGCATTGTGTTCGTAGAGAAACGCTGATGGAAAACGACAACAGCCGTCTCCATTGCTGCATCACCTAGATCGGGATAAAAGCGCGGCAAGTCAACCGGCATCATTAAGCCTTTATAGGCAATAACGGTCGCCGACAACGAGCAAACATAAAAGTAGTCGTCTTCGCCAATGCGCTTTTCAATTGCACGGCGAGCAAAGAACAAAGTGCGATTTAAATCTGCGCTTGAGAGTCCTTCGCCACCGACAATCACTTGGGCAAAGCTCGGCAGAGTCGTCAACGCGATCGGGCCAAGACAATCTGGGTCCACAGGCACGTCGCGCCACGCCAGCACAGCAAGATTTTGACGCGCAATTTCTTCATCAATAATCGTTTTTTGCTTAGCGGCTTGAGCTGCATCTGGGCTGAGGAAAATCATCCCCACGCCGTAAGCATCCGGCAACGTCACGCCCAAATCGGCGGCCGCCTTGCGGAAAAATGAATCCGGTTTCTGAAGCAACAGACCACAGCCGTCGCCTGTTTTACCATCGGCGTTAATACCGCCCCGATGGGTCATACAGGTCAACGACTCAATGGCCGTCTGAACTAACTCATGACTCGGCTTGCCCTGCATTTGGGCAATAAGGCCAAAGCCACAGTTATCACGAAATTCTCCGGGCTCATGGAGCCCGCGCACCAGCGTTTGATTCTGCTGCATTTAAACCATTCCTCTTTGGAAATCAGAGACTTATCGAAGGCAATGCGCGTCTGGAAAGTGACGACGGCGAAAAGGGAGGGACATTCTACACACAGCGCTGCTAACGGACAAATAGCCTGTGTTAAGTAGGGGGCGCTAAGGCGTTATCCCTATTTCCTTATGCACCGTAGACAGCGCCCGCGGAAACGGCCCAAGAGCCCGTAAAGCGGCCGGTAAGGACGTCTTGCCGGCTGCAGCCGCATCACGGGTCGGCCAAGGGCCGGCCAAGACGATGTAGACATGACGATCGTTGCGCGTCGTGCGGTAATACGCGCTAGCTGAGCGGCCGATCTGATCAAGCAAACTACGCGCACCGTCTTCGCTGGTGGCAAGCGCCACCTGCAGCACCCACTGCGATGCTGGGCGCGTCAGCAGCCACTCTTCTTGGTGGTAGCCAAGATCTGCCGCAAGCCCTGTAAGACTGGGTTCACGCACAGCGGCTACGCTCTTCTCAGCTGGCGGGCTTTTCGTCACAGGCTTCGGCACCGGCTTCGGCTGGCTAGGAGCAGGCTTAGGCGCGGCTTGCGCCTTAGCGACGGGCTCCTCTGGCGCAGATGAAGCTTCTCGTGCGGCGGGCTCGGTCAGGTCGGGCGCTCTTTTCTTGGGCACGAAAACGTCTGGCGCTTCAGCCATTGCTGCTAAACGCGGCAAATCCTTATCACTACTGCCATTATCTATTTGCTCGCCATCTACACTAGCGCTATCGGCGGACGACTTTGCGTCGACAGTCTGATCATCCAGTTTTGCTGGCAAGCTAAGATTACGAGTATCCGGCTCAACTTGGTCTGTCGGCCAAAAAAGCCACGCTAATAACCCCAGGCCTGCCGCTGCAAAAATATGGCGCCAAGGCAGCTGTGCGACAACGCCAACGGCAGCGCCATCGTCGTCTTCAGCATCATGGTACTCAGGCAGCACCGCGTCTGTATCAATATCAATAAAGAATGGCTGCGCGATGCCCGCGTCTTCCAAATAGAGCTGTGTATCGGGCTCTCCGCCCAACAGCAAGCCCACCCCACCGGAGGTTCCCTCCAGCACGCTACGCAAAACCTGCAGCGCCTTACCCTCTAAGCATTCGACATTATCAATGACCACGCATACGGGATTACCTGCCTCCCCCCGCATACGCAATCCAGTCATGAGGTCCTGACCGCCGATCTCGAGATAGCGGCACAGGTCGCTGATAATATCTGCGGCAGAGTGTGATTCAAGCGCATCAATACGCATAACATCGTCGCCGGACTCCATCAGCCATACCGCAATGTCGCCGAGTAACGAAGAGAGCAGCGACGGATCGACAGAGGTCAGCAGGGCCAGTCTACCGCCCTGTACGACCTGTGCACTTTGCTCGACAACTTCTTCGTGACTCAAACGATTTTCCAACTCAACTATCTCCGCGGCACTGTTCTTTCAAAAGGTTATCAAGCAACTGCTTATCGTAATCCGCCGTCAAAATGGCTTTGCCAATATCGTTCAACAAAATCAATCGTAACTGGCCGTCGTGTACTTTTTTATCCAGCGCCATATTGCGGGAAAAATCATCCGCCGACATGTTTTCCGGGGGCGTAACAGGCAGCCTTGCGGACGTTAATAGCACCTCAATACGGCCTAGCAGCCCTGGGTCCAACCACCCTTGCGCAGCTGACAAACGGGCAGCCATCATCATACCCGCGCCTACCGCTTCGCCATGCAGCCATTGACCGTAGCCAGTTGCCGTTTCGATGGCATGACCAAAGGTGTGGCCAAGATTAAGCAGTGCACGATCGCCCTGCTCCGTCTCATCTGCGGCGACCACCTCAGCTTTATTATTGCAGCTACGCTCAATAGCGTAGCTTAACGCAGCAACGTCGCGTGCAAGTAACAGCCCCATATTGACTTCAAGCCAGCGAAAAAATTCCGCGTCGCGAATTAATCCATACTTTATAACTTCCGCTAAGCCTGCCGATAACTCGCGATCCGGCAACGTCACTAACACATCCGTATCAATCACCACCGCTTTAGGCTGATAAAACGCGCCGATCATATTCTTGCCCAGCGGATGATTCACCGCAGTCTTACCGCCCACCGACGAATCAACCTGCGCCAGCAAGGTCGTCGGCACCTGAATAAAATCAACTCCGCGCTGATAACATGCTGCCGCAAAACCGGTCATGTCACCGACAACGCCGCCACCCAACGCAACCAAAGTCGTCGTACGCGCATGCCTGCCCTTGAGCAACGCATCGAACACACGCTCGAGCACGGCGAGCGATTTAAACTGCTCGCCATCGGGCAAAATGAGCGTTTCAACTTGTAATCCCGAGAGTCCATCGACCACTCTATTCAGATATAAAGGAGCAACGGTTTCATTGGTCACCACCATAACTTGGCTGGCGCGGAGATGACGACGAATATAATCGCCGCCGAGCAAAGCAGGGCCGATGTAAATTGGGTATGAGCGATCAGCGAGTGATACGTTGAGGGTTTTCATGTGAGCCTCCTGAACGAGGCATTATCCAGCGCCTTCTAGACCCAGACAAGCCAGAACATCATCGGTCACTTTACGGAAGCTTCCGGAGGCCGTTGATACGAGGTGGTGAGCAGCTTCGCGATACAAGGGATCTCGTGTCGCAAACAATTTTATTAATACCGATTCAGGGTCGCTGCCTTGCAACAGAGGTCGGCCGCGGTCATGCCGTGTCCGCGCCAACTGAATCTCGACCGGAGTCCAAAGGTAAATCACCGTGCCGCGCTCATGTAACCGCTGCCGATTAATTTCATGCATCACGACGCCCCCGCCCGTTGCCATAACGATACCGGAAAGCTGGGTCAGCTCATCAATAATTTCTTCTTCACGACGCCGAAAACCTTCCTCGCCTTCCATGTCGAAAATCCACGGAATATCCGCACCCGTCCGCTCCTCGATCACTTTATCCGAGTCGTAAAAGGGGCGTTTTAATAGCTGAGAGAGGTGGCGCCCAAGGGTGCTTTTGCCAGCACCCATGGGCCCGATTAGAAAAACAGCAGGGATGTCAGACGACATAACACCCCTATCAGTTTGTTGCGTAGGTGTCTTTGACCACCTTCGGAGTGATAAAAATCAACAGCTCTTGTTTGATATCGCTATTGGTCTTCTTGCGAAACAGGTTACCAATCCAAGGTAGATCACCCAACAGCGGCGTCTTGATAATGCTATGACTGGTTGCCTGCTGGAAGATACCGCCAAGCACCACCGTCTCACCGTCGCCAACCAATACCGATGTTTCCAAGCGGTTGGTATCCAGCAACGGCTGACTAGACGATGAATCGCTGCTGACCGAATCATTGTTGACCTTAATCTCCATCAGCACCTTGCCTTCCGGTGTGATCTGCGGCGTTACTTCTAAGCGCAACTCTGCTTCGATAAAGGCAATCTGCGTAGCGCCTGACGCTGTCGCCGTTTGATAACCAATCTGTTGACCTGATGCAATCAGAGCCGGCTGCTGATCCGCGGTTAGCACTTTCGGCGTTGCCACTAGCTCCGCATCGCCCTGCGCATCAAGCGCGGACAACTCAAGATCAATCAAACCCGAATTTCCATCATAAAAACCCAAGGCAAATCGCGACGCGTTTGTGCCCTGAACACCGAAGTCCATCGCCAGCGAGTTCTTGCTAAACGTAAACTCTTGGTTTTGAGTGATCGACTCAACATTCTCATGTATGCCAAGCTGGCTACCACCAAAGAACGTCGAGTGACCTACATTAGGGTTTTGGTTAATTGCCGTAACCCCCCAGCGAACCCCCATCTCTTTTGCCACGTTGGTCGATGCAATGACAACGCGGGACTCGATCAGCACTTGCTGTACCGGGATATCCAATATGGAAACCACTTCATTCACTTCCGCCAACTTAGCCTCGGTATCCTGAATGATCAGCGTATTGGTTCGCTCATCTGTAGTAATGGTTCCGCGCGCAGTCAGCAAAGAACCTTCAGCCTGAATTAAAGCCGCCATCTCGCCCGCCTTGGCATAGTTAATCCGCACATACTGCGTGCGCAACGGCGCCAATGCCTCAACCTTTTTCTGGCTTTCAAGCTCTAATTGCTCTCGTGCAGCAATCTCATCCGCCGGCGCAACTAACAACACATTGCCGACTTGACGTTTATCTAAGCCTTTGGTCTTTAGAATCAGGTCTAACGCCTGATCCCACGGCACGTTCTGCAAACGTAACGTAATTCGACCGCTTACCGTGTCAGACGCCACCAAGTTCATGCCGGTAAAATCCGCAATCAACTGCAGCACCGAACGCACTTCAATGTCCTGGAAACTTAACGAAAGCTTCTCACCGGTATACTGGAATGCGTCTTTTTTGCGCTTAGCAGACTCTGCCTGCGACATAGGCTTCACATTAATGGTGAACTGATCATCGGCCTGGTAAGCAAGATATTCCCACGTACCGGTAGACTCGATCGAAATAACACTGTCTTTGCCGTCATACTTGGCATCAACAAAACGCACCGGTGTAGCAAAGTCGGTTACATCTAAGCGACGATGCAAATCTTTCGGCAGCTCCGCCCCAACAAAGCGAGCAATAATGCGACCACCCTCTTCACGAACGTCAACAGGAATAGATGACTGCGACAAACTAATAACAACTTGCCCTTCGCCCTGCGAACCACGGCGGAAGTCGACCACCTTTAAGCCCCGCGCATTGGTGCCAGCCGCCTGCTTAGAAGAGGCGATTGACTCGCTTGTATCTTTGTCATTCCCAAGAACAACAATAATGCTATTGCCCTCGACTTCGGTTGAGTAACCCTGCGCTTGCACGAGGTTAACAATAAGACGCGTACGGTCTTTTGCTTCAACCACCGTAATATTGCGCGCGTTGCCCGCTCCGAGGTTATGGTACTTGCTCGCTAAGTCACTACTTGCGCCGATCAAATCCAGCGCCACCCGTGCAGGCTGGTCAATGCTGTATCCCTTGACCTCTGGCGGCGTACCATCAAACTCAAGCTTCACTTCGAGCTTATCGCCGGGCAATGACGCATAAGTCATACTTTTCAATGCGACCGCATGCGCCGACGACGTAGCAAGCAAAATGACGCCCGCTCCCAACAGCCGCCACATGTTACGCACTGGAGACTTCATTATTTTTTGATTATTTGAAAACTTCATGGCTGCGATCTCCAGCATAAATTATTCGACCAACTTAATGGTTCGCGGGCGCTCTACCCACCCATCTTGGCCATCAGGAACGATTTCCAAAACACTCACAACAGTTTCAGTTACTTCCACCACATGGCCAAAGTTCTTACCAACGTAATCCCCAACTTTCACCCTATTGGTAGCACCAGAGGGATCCTCAAGCAATCCATACAAGGGTCCGCCAGGCTTGGACAAAGCACCCTTCATACGCAAAGAGTCCAACGGAAAGCGCTCAAGATATTCTTTCGGCCGCGTGAAATCCGGCTCAACCTTGCGCCCAACTGGCACGTTCACCAGCTCACCATCCACAGAAGGGATAAACGGATTACGCAACTGATGCGCAGAGTATGAAACCGCAGCAATCGGCGTGAACTCTGGTGGCGGTTGAATTCGACCACGTGGCTTTGCTTTAATCTCAGCCATTTTGGCCTGCAAGTCAGCGTATTCATTATTGGAAGAGCAACCGGCCAACAACGCCCCCGCGCACAACAAAACACATGAAATACGAATAATTTTCATCATTATCTACCCTTACCTGCCGATCTGGACGAATAACGATAGGTCTTAGCGGTGATATCCAGACTAAGCAAACCGGCAAAATCGCTGCTGGAGCGCTTGATTGAAAAGTCGCCGAGCGTCACGATACGGGGCAAAGCAGCAACACCACTTACAAAGGCGCCAAAGCCGTGATAATCGCCCGTAGCCGCAATTTGAATCGGCAGCTCTGCATAAAACTCTTTCACCGCCTCAGTCCCGAGCTTAATTTCGCGCAACTCTAAACCGCTACCCAAACCCGAGTGCGTAATATCTTCAAGCAGTCCTGGCACCTCGGTTTCTTTCGGAAGCTGCGCCAATAACGACCCAAACATATCTTCCATTTCGTCTAACTGCTTACGGTATTGATCAAGATTTTGTGCCTTAAACGCCCTAGCTTCATACTGCTCCATCAAGCTTGACTCTTCTGCGGTCAAACGCTGAAGCTGATCATATTTAGGCGTAATTTCGAATACGTAGCCAAGACCAACAACCATGACTAACACCACCACGGCCGCCAACGCCTTAACAGCCGCAGGCCACGCACCGGCGTTTTCGTAATCCAGCTCCTGCAGAGACTGAATAAACTCCTGGAGATCAAAGGCCTTTTTTTCTGCCGCGCTCATTTAGCACCCCCTTTGGAACCAACTTGCAAGTCCTGAGCTTCTTGGGATACGCGCAAGATAAATGCACTCGCCTCCGAGCCCGACACCGCAGTTACTGTCTCCAGTGTCGGCGACACAAACCACGGCGACTCATTCAAGTTACGCATCAAAGAAGAAATACGCGTGTTCGACTCTGCTTCACCTTTAATCGTAAAGGATCCACCCTGACGAGTAATCGATGTGTAAAACACGCCATCAGGAATAGCGCGGACCAGCTGATCAAAAATATACACAATCGAAGGCCGGTCATTTTGCAGGCGTTGAATAGTCTCCATCCGAGACACCAACTCAGCACGGCGCTCTTCGAGCTTCTTAATCTCAACGATCTGCTCATCTAACTGCGCGAGCTGTCCCTTCACATAATTATTGCGGCCGGTCTGCCCATCAACATCAGAGGCTACCGAGCTTGTCCACATCCACCAGATCAGCACGCCGATACCTGCCGCAGCAGCCAGCATAATCATGAAATCCTGCTGCTGCTGTTTGCGGCGCTTTTCACGCCACGGCAATAAGTTAATTGTTGTCGTTATCATTCTTCAAAGCTCCTGAGGGCCAGACCGCAGGCAATCATCAGGGCCGGTGCATCATTCGCAATCGCACCAGCGCTGACCTTGTTCGACAGAGCCATATCGGTAAACGGGTTCGCCACACAACAACCCGCCCCAACCTTGTCCTGCACTAGCTCCGGAAGCCCTGCAATAGATGCCGAGCCGCCTGCCAACAAAATGTAATCCACTTCATTGAACTGGGTGGAGCCGTAAAAAAACTGCAACGACCGATTAATCTGCTGAACAATTGCATCCTTAAAGGGCTGCAGCACTTCAGACTCATAATCATCTGGAAGCTCGCCGGTTTTCTTGGCCAAACCAGCCTCTTCCATAGAGATACCGTAACGACGCTGAATTTCTTCAGTCAATTGTTTGCCGCCGAAGAGCTGCTCACGGGTATACACCGTGCGACCTTCGTGGAACACGTTCAGGGTTGTCATCGTTGCGCCGATATCAAACAAGGCAACGGTTTCTAACTCTTCCGCATTCGGCAATTGAGGCCGCACCAACTGATAGGCGCGCTCCAGCGTATAGGCTTCAACATCAACCACTTCCGCCGTCAGCCCGCCGATTTCCAACGCATCAGTGCGCAGCTCAACGTTTTCAGTTCGCGAAGCAGCAATCAGCACTTCCACTTTTTCAGGATTCTTCTCAGACGGACCAAGCGCTTGAAAGTCCATGCGGACTTCATCCAGCGGAAACGGAATGTACTGATCCGCTTCATCTTTAAGCCGCGCATCCATCTCGTCTTCGCTGAGGTCGCCATCCATCTCGATCAGCTTGGTGATCACCGCCGAGCCCGCCACAGCAACTGCCGCAGCCTTGGTGCTCGGTCGTGTTCGGCTCACTAAGCGTCCGATGGCATCACCGACGCCTTCGACGTCTGCAATGTTCTTTTCTTGAACGGCATTCGCTGGGAGCGGCTCCACGCCATAACTCTCAACGCGATAGCGTCCGCCAGTCTTAGACAGCTCCAAAAGCTTGACCGCTGTGGAGCTAATATCGATGCCCAGCATGATCTGGGACTTTTTTCTGAACAAAGGCAGCACTGTCGATGTCCTATATGGTTGTTATCGGACCTTTTTTTATCGTAGAAATATACACTTAGCGTATACTCATGTCTAATCACTTTAGGTGTTACTAATAACAGAAAGAATATTAGATCACAACAGACATTCCGCCATACAATGACGCCCATCACTGATAGCGCATGAGTATTTAGTACTAGTACAGGAAATCATCCCTTGGAAATCAAAATGTTACAAAAACCTCAATCGTGGAAATGGGTGAGGCGCCTAGGCCTACTGCTTGTCGCTAGCTGCGCCGGGATTTTAATGGTGCTAATGGCGACGTACCTATACCTTGCCCCCCTTCTGCCACGCGCCGAGCAACTGCGCTCCGTGGATTATCAGATCCCTCTTCGCATCTACTCAAGCGACAACCGACTCATTGGCGAGTTTGGCGAGAAGCGCCGCACGCCACTGCAATATGATCAATTTCCACCCTATCTCGTCAAAGCTGTTCTTGCCGCGGAAGATGAACGATTCTTCCGGCACGGCGGCGTCGATATGCGCGGCCTGTTCCGCGCCGCCCTCGAGCTATTGCGCTACCAAGATATTCGCTCCGGCGGCTCCACCATTACCATGCAAGTGGCCCGCAACTTCTTTCTCGACCGTGAACAGAAATTCATTCGCAAGTTTAATGAAATCGTACTGGCGATCGAAATCGAGAACATCCTGAGCAAAGAGGAGATTCTTGCTCTCTACTTAAACAAAATTTATCTCGGCCATCGCGCCTACGGCGCCGAAGCAGCCGCTCAGGTGTATTACGGCAAATCGCTAAGCGAGCTCAGTGTCGCCCAGCTGGCAATGATCGCTGGCCTGCCGAAAGCACCGTCTGCCTACAATCCGATCACCAATCCGAGTCGTGCCCTAACCCGACGCAACTGGATTCTCGGCCGCATGGCATCGCTCGGCATCCTCAGTGAAGAACAATTTCTCGCCGCAAAAGAAGAACCCGTTACCGCTAGCTATCACGGCACAACACCAGACGTTGACGCCTCTTACCTTGCTGAAATGGTTCGCCAAGACATACTCAGCCGCTACGATCAAGAGGAGGTCTACACCAGCGGGCTACGCGTATTTGTCACCCTTAACAGCGAACTACAACGTAACGCTGTGAATGCAGTTCGCACCGGCCTGCACGAATACGACGAACGCCATGGCTGGCGCGGCGCGATTGGCCACATTGATCTTCCCGCCCCCGCATTGTCCGATCCAGAGGGTGACGACCTTTGGGCCCCAATAAGAAAACGGCTAAGCCAAGTACAAGAAGTGGGCGGCCTAAGCACCGGCATAGTCACTCATATAGATGAACAAGACGCACAACTTATGCTCGCCGACAGTACTATTGTCAGCCTAAGCTGGGCGAACATGGCCTGGGCAAAACCCTATAAAAGCGTTGACTATGTTGGCGAAGATCCAACACAGCCAAGCGATATTTTTAAACTCGGCGACATCGTTCGCCTGCGCCCAATCGCGTCAACAGACTCAAGCAGCGAGCCCGAGCTAACCGAAACAAACGCGCAGCCGGAGAGCCACAACAAGGTGGCTTGGCGCCTAGCACAAGTGCCGCAAGTAGAAAGCGCCATGGTGTCACTCGATCCGAAAACCGGCGCCATCAACGCTCTCGTGGGTGGTTACAGCTTTTATCAGTCTCACTTTAATCGCGCTGTACAAGGACAACGTCAGGCAGGCTCTGCCTTTAAGCCGTTCATTTATAGCGCGGGGCTGCTCAATGGCCTCACCCCCGCCAGCCTAATCAACGACGCCCCCATTGTTTTCGAAGACTCACAACTCGAAACCGCATGGCGCCCCACCGGCGCCAGCAGCAAATTTTACGGCCCGACAAGAATCCGCGAAGCACTCTATCGCTCACTAAACCTTGTCTCCATTCGTATGCTTCAACAAGTAGGCATTGGCAACGCCAAACAAACACTCAGTCAGTTTGGCTTGCCGACAGAACGCTTTCCGCGAGACCTATCCCTCGCCCTCGGCAGCGCCGCACTTTCTCCTATGGAGCTAGCCACCGCGTACTGCATTTTTGCCAACGGCGGCTATCGTGTCGAACCTTGGTTTATTGAACGCATAGAAGATCGCAACAACGAAGTTCTGTGGCAGGCACCAACCGTGCAGCTGTGTGATGACGATTGCAGCGCGACCCAGGATGAAGTCAGCGATGGCACAACCACAGCCTCTAATGCCAAACCCCATACGACAGTAAAACGCAAACGTGCCATTGATGCGCGCACTGCATGGCTAATGGATTCAATGATGAAAGATGTCGTGCGACGCGGAACCGCATACAAAGCATCCGCACTCGGTCGACACGACCTTGCCGGTAAAACCGGCACCACCAACGATCAAGTCGATGCGTGGTTCTCAGGCTATGCACCCGCAATGGTCGCCACAGTATGGGTTGGTTTTGATGAGCCCTCCACACTAGGTCGCGGCGAATATGGCGGGCGCGCCGCGCTACCCATCTGGATGCAGTATATGGCAGCAGCATTGGAGGGCGTACCGGAAGAAACCCTGCCACAACCCCCGGGCATCGTCACTGTTCGAATTAATCCGGAGTCAGGAAAACGCGCACGCCCTGGCGACCCAACGGCCATTTTCGAATTCTTTCGAGAGGAAAATCTGCCAGAGCAAGATCACAGCACCGTGATTGATAACGGCGGCACCACGACATCACCCGAACAACTATTCTAAATAGACTCAGGTACACGTTAAATAAGAGCAACAAAAAAGCCGGCAGATGCC
>JAGPVL010000030.1 GCA_018067045.1 Gammaproteobacteria bacterium | reverse complement strand
CAAAGCATTGCGCGGCAGCACGCAATGCTTTGTCGCCAACAGGGTGGCCCCAGCGATCATTAATTTTTTTAAAGTGATCTAAGTCCAGAATGACGACGGCCAATGGCGGTCCGTGTCGTTTTGTCCGAGCAATTTCCTTATGTATATGGCGAACAATGCTGCCGCGATTGTGGAGGTCAGTTAGCGCATCTGTACGGCTTTGTTTTAATACTTTTGCTTCGGTTCGCCGCCACAGACGGATCATGATGGCCGTGAGAGTGACTGACAGGATAACGTGGGGCGCAGCGAGAAAGACGGCGCTTTGTGCCCAAAAACTAAAACTTGCGGCGTCGTAGGGCGGGACACGTGCGGGGGCGTAAGGAAGCCAGCCAATATTGGCGGCGATGTTTAGAACGAATATTAGGCTGAAGGCAACGAAGGCACCCAATTGAATGACGCGGCGTTCGAGAGCGATATAACCGGATAGTACGGCACCGATCAAGACGGCACCGGTAGCAAAGCTTTGTGTACCGAACAGATATCCTGCCCATACTAAGGAGAGACCAAAGTACTGCGCGCAGATGTGCTGAAAGAGAAGGGAGTTGGGGGCATGCTTTCTCAGTACGAGGCCAATGAGGAGCAATAAAATGGCACCGACAACAATTGCTGCGAACACCGGCAGTTGGCTTTGTATAACGCTGACATTGATAAGCTGGAGGCGGTCATGACGAGATAATGCATAGATCAGCCCGCCCAAATAGAGACTGAAAACCAGTATGACCTGAGCAATCGGCGCACAGCCGCGTTCTACTGCATTCCATTTTATTGCTTTAAATTCGTTGAAGCGTAACAAGTAGCATTTTCCTGATTTTTTCGGCGTTATTGTCAGTACATTCGCTTGAGGTATGGCAGGCGTTGAGCAGCCGAAAGTGTATCAATATGACAGCATCTTGCTTTACTCAGCGATGGGAGTCACGTTTTCTGTATTGACCCAATGGCTAAGCGGTACGTTAGTGCGTATCGGTGGCATAGATTCATTTTATGGTCTTGTGATCGTTGAGGTATGGCGCGTTTTATGGCTGTTTATGATGTATATATTGTGCTGTGTTTTGTGGACATGATTGGGGCGAAAGGAGGCGAGAGGTGATGAATGTTATGCGTAATGACGCAATTTATTGTCGGGCTGTGCGGTTTTTTCGATTCGTTAGCGTTGCGGGGCTATTGCTGTTGTGCATGTCTGGAATCGTGCGCGCTGAAATCTATAAATGGACGGATGATCAGGGACGCACGCATTTTGGTGATATAGAGAGTGAGGATTATGACGCGGAAGCTGTAACGGTGGAGGTGAATAGTTACGAGCATGTTACCTATTCCTCTTTGGGTAAGGCGATTCCCGGTTCAGAGAAAGTACAGATGTTTTCGACGGCTTGGTGTGGTTATTGTAAAAAGGCGAAGACCTATTTTAAATCGCAGGGCATTGATTTTGTTGAGTATGATATTGAAAAAGATGTTTCAGCAAAGCGGCGTTATGATGCGCTGGGTGGAAAAGGTGTTCCGGTGATCGTTGTTGGTACAAAAAGAATGAATGGTTTTAGTGTGGCAGGGTTTAAGCGCATATACCCCTGACTTTTTTCGTGTGCTTTCGGTGCGCCTGATGCCGGGCGCACTCTCCTCATAGGTCACTTCTGCGTATTGTTATTCTCGTCTTTGCTTGCGTTTGTTTGGATTTTCGCGTTTGGGAACACCATGCTGGTGAGCTGTGGGAATTGCGGCGGTAGCTCTGCGATATCGTTAATTTGATACTGCGCTTCTGGCATGAGTTTATGCATGTCTTCGAGGGTGTCGCGCGGCGCCCGAGTGGCAACTAGGTTGGCCAACCAAGCAGGAATTGCACCACCGGGATCGGCGAATGTCTCGAACGTAAGCCGGGTCCAGCCATCATGGAGCGGCTCCATAATAAAGCTGCTTTCGAGATTGGGGATGCGGACCGTTTTTTTCTGTTCAGGATAGAGGCTTTTTACCGCGACGGTGTGAACGCTGATGGCCAGGGTGTTGGGGTCTTGAGAGAGGGTGGTGCGAGCGACGACATCCCGATCGTCAACGGGCCAGATACCGGCGATGTGAATATAGGCGATGTCGTTGCCGAGCTCCGGTAGCAGACGTGCGTAATCACACTGATATACCCATTGTGGGAATCGTTCGATATCGCCGAATACGGCGAACACGGTGAGCATGTTGTGAGGCACTTCAATCTGTCCCTTAAACGCTTTTAGTGGGTTGCCTGGCACAGGGCGCACCCATGTTGTGACGTCGCCGCGTTGCTTTGCGTGGCGCACTTTTTCCCATGAACTATTTGAGGTGTCGGCAGCGGCTTGGGCGTGAAGGCTGATAACGGAAAGCATAGCGATTGTGGCAAGGGTAAGGCGCATAGAACCATTCTTTGTCGTTCAAAGGAGCTTGAGCTTAGCCCGAATAAGGTAAGAGGAACACGGCGGATTGTGCCGGAATCTTTGTTTTATCAAAGTATGTAATGTAAGCGCTGAGTGTTTAACGAAGACCTGCTATTTTGTAAGTAGGGAGATAAGCGGGAATGAAACGACATAAAAACGCCACGACATAAAAAAGCCTCCGTCACAGTGTGATGGAGGCTTTTTTCGTTTCTTTGCGAGGCTTTAGCGGTTGCCGCCAACTTCCCGACGTGGACTGGATCCGGCAGGACGGCGGCTGCCACTGCCGCCAGGCTTGCGAGCGGTACTGTTTTGACTGCCGCTTCCTTTACCACCATTGCTGCTACCGCGGTTGCCACCGTTACCACTAGGGCGACCGTTTTGGCGCGGGCGTTGCGGTGGACGATCATCGCTGATGCCACTGTCTGGTAGAGGTGCAAATCCGGTAATCGTTTCGCGTTCGATTTGCTTTTTAAGCAGTTTTTCGATGTCACGCAATTGCTTGCGTTCGTCCGGGCTCACCAATGAGATAGCTCGGCCCGTTGCGCCTGCGCGGCCAGTGCGACCGATGCGGTGGACGTAATCCTCGGGAACGTTTGGCAGATCGAAGTTAACTACTTGCGGCAGCTGGTCAATGTCGATGCCGCGTGCGGCAATGTCCGTTGCGACAAGAATTTGTACCTTGCCGTCCTTGAAGTCAGCCAAGGCTTTAGTGCGTTGGTTCTGGCTCTTGTTGCCGTGGATCGCAGCGGAAGGAATGCTGGATTTTTCCAATATCTTGGCGAGCTTGTTGGCGCCGTGTTTAGTGCGGCTAAACACCAGTGCCTGATGCCAGTTGTTTGACTGAATCAAGTGCACTAGCAACGCTGACTTCTGTTTTTGATCAACTGGATGCAACTTATGTTCAACGGTTTCCGCTGTGGTGACGTTTGGCGCAACGTTAATTTCTACCGGTTGATTCAGCCAGCTTTTTGCCAGACCACGGATGTCGTTGGAAAAGGTTGCAGAGAACAACAGGTTCTGACGCTTTTTCGGTAACAGCGCCAAGATTTTACGGATGTCGCGAATAAAGCCCATGTCGAGCATGCGGTCGGCTTCGTCGAGTACCAAAATTTCGATGTCTTGAAACGAAACGGCTTTCTGCTGATAAAGATCGAGTAAGCGACCGGGTGTGGCGACCAAAATGTCGACGCCGCGACGTAGCTTCATCATCTGCGGATTAATTTTTACGCCACCAAATACGACCGCGGAGCTCAATGGCAAATTCTTACCGTAGGCTTCAACACTATCGTGAATCTGCGCGGCCAGCTCGCGGGTTGGCGTGAGCACGAGGGCGCGACAGCGGTTTGACTGCGCTTTACCGCCGGCACTAAGAAGTTGTAGCAGAGGCAGTGTAAAACCAGCGGTTTTCCCGGTGCCGGTTTGGGCGGCAGCCATCATGTCGCTGCCTTTTAAAATAACGGGAATCGCCTGCGCTTGAATTGGCGATGGCGTGGTATAGCCTTTTTCTTCGACGGCACGAACGAGCGCGTCATTTAAGCCTAAGTTGGCAAATGTCATAAAGGTTTCCTGCGGGCATAGCGTAGCAATAGCTCAGCAGCCCTGAACGGGTTTAATAAAAGGCGGGGCAGTTTGTGGATTTGAATACAGTCCGGTGGCCGCTTTGCCGTAAGTCCGCTGGTGATAGACCAGTCGGGCGCGGCATCCAGTTAGTGGCACCCGGTGAGGGGGAGAACTGCCTTATCAATCGGCAGGCTAACGATGACGCTAGTGTCGCGAGGAGCAACACGGCGCGCACGATAGCACAATGCCGCTATAGGGCGCCACTGATATATCCTCTGTCTGCAGGTATAGCCGCCCACGATGCAAGAATTCGCCTGCAAGCAGCCTCCCACAAGGGGCATCGCTGTTGGTGTTTGTGGGAGGCTGCTTGCACGCGCGCCAGTATCGGAAAAACCGAAAACCTTTCGCCAGAAAGCAGCGTCCTATATGCGCATTACTGCTGGTTCTTGTGGGGGCTTGCTTGCAAGCAAGGCTCGCGGGGTAGGTTCGAGTACAGGGCTTTAGTGGTTTTGCCGAGCTCGGAAACTGGCGGGTGGTTCGCCGGTCCACTTTTTAAAGGCGCGGGTAAAGTTGGCGGGGTTGCGATAGCCCAGTCGCGTGGCGATGTCTTGAATGCTGATATTGCGGCGAGCCAGTAGGTCTTGTGCGTCGCGTCTCCGTGCTTCTTCTAATAGCAACAAGTACGAGGTGCCTTGCTGTTGTAGCTTGCGCTTGAGCGTGCGGGCGGACAGGTTAAGGCGTGCGGCGATGTCATCCAGTTTGGGGTAGCCATTATTGTCGTGGTGGCCTCGATGGGGCATTAATTCCGCACGCACGCGCAGAGTAACGCTGGACTCAACATCCGAGGCGAGGGCAAGCTCGCGCTCGCATAATGCGATGGCTTGTTGCGAGGCAAGGGGGTCGGCCAGTACCGGGCGCATGTTTTGATAATGGCGCGGTAGGCGAACAAAGTTACCGTGAGCGTTAAATCGAATCATCGGTAGACGATCTTTCCATGCTTGGTGATAACTTGGTTCTGGCCAATCGACAAATATCTCAACGTCGTTAAATTCCTCCAGCTCTTTGCCGAGTAATACCGCGGCAGCACGCGCGAGACCGAGCAGAATATTCTCATAAAAAAAACGCCGTAACACTGGGATTGGCTGCGTTTCGATGAGCCACAGTTCAGCGGCGGATTCATCTTCACGATACTCCAAGCGAAAGCCTGCCTGGCGCGCGCGCATAAAGCGCACAGATGTTTCCAGTGCGTCGCGTAGTGAGCTGCTGCTCATGGTGGCGTAACCGAGTACGCCGTGGACAGTTGGCCGCATTCGCAAACCATATTCATAACCTAGTCCTGGCGTATCGCTTAAGGACTGTGCACGCAGTATCACCAGCATCCATTGATAGGCGGACATTTTTGATTCGGGGTTGTTGAGTGTCGAGGGGGCAATCGGAATGTCGTGCAGTAGCGCTTGGCTGGAAATGCCGTGCTCAGCCATCAGCTCGACCATGAGCTGAAGGTAGGCGATAGAGATCGTTGGGCGATTGAGTTCGCGCAGTTGTTGCATGCAGTTCCTTTTGGCGGGCGCTGGCCGTCTATCTCGCCGCTGCTTGAATGGGCGAGGTTAGCAATATGGGTCAATACTTACATGGCCCATAATGATAAGCAATATGGCATCAGCGGTTATGACGCTCGGGTGTACATCGTGTTTACAATGCAAGCCGACCATGACATTTATCAATGAGACTATTCATTGGCTTGGGATGTTAGCAGCGACAACTTACGAGCGGAGGTAAGCATGACGGGGATTCGATTAGACGGTGCAGTCGTCGCCATTACAGGTGGTGGCAGAGGAATTGGCTTGGCCATTGCGCGTGAGTTGTCGGCGGCTGGCGCCCGCGTCAGCGTCGGGGATATTGATGCTGAGCTCGCCCAGCAAGCGGGCCGTGACCTGAACGGGTATGGCGGCTTTTTGGATGTACGTGATCGTGGTGCGTTTGAGGCGTTTCTAAAGGCGACGGAGAAGGCGCTGGGTCCGATTGATGTGCTGATCAACAACGCGGGCATTATGCCTGCTGGGGATTTTTTGGCGGAAACAGACGGTGCGAGTGATACGCAGATCGATATTAATGTGCGTGGCGTTATTTTGGGTTGCAAGGCAGTGATGCCGAGCATGATCACTCGTGGACGGGGCCACATTATTAATATTGCCTCCATGGCGGGGCGTATTGCCGTGCCAGGCTTAGCCGTTTATTGCGCGACGAAGTATGCGGTGGTTGGGCTGACGGAAACGTTGCGCGAAGAGTTTCGCGATAGCGGTATTCAATTCACCATGGTGATGCCATCGAAGGTAACGACCGAGCTGGCATCTGGCACTGACGAAGCGGGCAAGGGCGTGCCGACTGCGTCTCCTGAAGACGTAGCGTTGGCTGTGCGTGATGCGATTGAGCAGCAGCTGACCGATGTGACGGTGCCGCGCTATCTCGGCCCGGTCTCGGCACTGCAAGGTATTACCCCTCGTTGGGTGTTGCGTGGTTTGCGTCGCACTTTAGGGGATCGCCGCATTTTGGAGCAAGTTGATCATCAGGCCCGTGCAGGTTACACCCAGCGTATTGCCTCGTTAGAGAAACCCGTGCCGACACTTAAGGCGGACGTAAAGAAATCCGTGAAGAAGACTGTCTCAAAAAGTGCTGCCAAGAAAGCCGTATAAACGGCGTGGCGTTGAAATAAGCACAGGAAAAATGAAAGCGATATGTAGATTGGGGTTGATACGATGACACAAGTAAGCAGCAATTCAGATAGCGCGTCTCTTCATACATCCTTGCCCGTACAGTCGGTTGACGTACTGATCGTTGGGGCTGGTATTAGTGGGATTGGCGCAGCTATTCGTTTAAAGAAAGAAGGCGTGAGTAACTTTGTGGTGCTGGAAAAGTCGGATTCATTGGGCGGAACGTGGCGCGACAATACCTACCCGGGCTGCGCCTGCGATGTGCCCTCGGCATTGTATTCGTTTTCGTTTGCACAGAAAGCGGACTGGAGTCGTGTTTTTGCTGGGCAAGAAGAAATTCTTGAATACGTGAATGACACTGCGAGCCAGTTTTCCGTGATGCCCTTTATTCGTTTCGGTGAGCCTACGGAAGATGCTTACTGGGATGATGCTCAGAGTGTGTGGGTGGTCAGAACGGCGAAAAATATTTGGTATGCCCGCATGATTATTTCATGCGCAGGTTATTTGCACGAGCCGATTATTCCTGATTTTCCAGGCTTAAAAGAATTCCCTGGTGAGGCATTCCATTCATCCCATTGGCGTCACGATCTCGATTTAACCGGAAAGCGCGTTGCGGTAATTGGTACTGGTGCATCGGCTATTCAGTTTGTTCCAGAAATCCAACCGTTGGTATCTGACCTGAAGGTGTATCAACGCACGCCGCAATGGATTTTACCGAAGCCCGACAGCAGTATGCCGTCGTTACCACAGCGTTTTCTTGGCTTGCCGTTCGCTAAGCAATCACTACGTAAAGCGATCTACGCTAGCTTTGAAACTTTTGGTATCGGCTTTCGCCGGCCTTCGCTGCTAAAACATGTGGAGCGTATCGCCCGTGGTCATCTTCGCTGGGCTGTACGCGATGCGGAGCTGCGCGACAAGTTGACGCCGGATTATACGCTGGGCTGTAAGCGCATGTTGCTGTCGAATAATTACTATCCAGCGATCGCCCAGCGTAATGTTGAGCTGTTTGATTCCGGTGTTATGGAGATTCGAGGCAATACGGTCATTGGCCAGGATGGCAGCGAGCGCGATGTGGATGTGATTATCTTTGGTACCGGGTTTAAGGTATCTGATCAGCCGATTTCCCATTTGGTGCGCGGCATCGACGGTCGGTCAATGGCTGACATTTGGCAGGGCAGTCCAGAGGCGTATCGCGGTAGCTCTGTGACTGGGTTTCCGAATATGTTTATGGTGCTTGGGCCGAATTTGGCGATTGGCCATAACTCGGCCTTTATTGTTATTGAAGCGCAGCTCAATTATGCCATGGGCGCAGTGCGTGCCATGAAAGCGCTGGAGTTAGAACGTATTGATGTGAAGCGTTCGGCGCAGGCCCATTACAACGAGAAAGTGCAAAGAGATTTACAGAAAACCGTCTGGAATACTGGTGGCTGTTCCAGTTATTACATTGATGTAAATGGTAAAAACAGTATTGGATTTCCGTGGAGCACCTTGACGATGCAACGGCTGTTGGCGAAATTCGATATTGAAAATTATCACATTGTGCCGACCGGCAAATGTTTTGGTGCGCCGCAGGCTGATGAGATGACGCAAGCTGAGCCAGCGTTTGAAGTGAAAGCAATGGAGAAAGAATATGCCTAAATCAAAAGCGCCGTTATCGACGAAACAATCTGTCGCTAAAGAGTCTACCAACGAGACCCCAAAAATCGGGTTAGTACTTGGTTGTGGCGGCGTTGCCGGCGCTGCCTGGTCTATTGCTATGTTGGCAGAGCTGGAAAAGCAACGTAACTGGGATGCGCGTGACGCCAGTGTTCTAGTAGGTACGTCCGCGGGTGCTGTGTTAGCGGCGCTTTTGTCCGCCGGTACGCCAGTCAGTCGTATGGTTGCTAGTGAGAAAGGTGAGCAGCTTGATTGCACGTGGCAGCACGATACCGACACGGGCGGTGCTTTGCCGCCTCTGCCGGCGCCACGTTTAACCGCTGCGCCGCTGGTGTGGAAAGGTTTGCGGGGTGAGGTCAGTCCACTGACGGCCATTACCGGTATTTTGCCGCGCGGTCGATCCGATATGACGCCGTTTATGGATTTAATTAATACCGTTGTACCGGACGGCGAGTGGAGCCCCCATCCTGCCACGTGGATTATGGTCGTTGATGCCGATAGTGGGGAGCGTGTAGCGCTTGGTCGAGATGTTACTGATATGCCGCTGAACAAAGCGGTATGTGCCTCTTATGCGGTGCCGGGTTGGTGTCCGCCGGTGGCGTGGAATAGCCATGAATATCTAGATGGCGGTATTGCTTCGCCCGTGTCTGCTGACATGCTGATTGGCACTGATATTGAAGAGGTGATTGTCTTGGCGCCAATGGCGGCGTCGGCTATGGATAACCCTCGCTCGCGTTTAGAAAAAATTGAGCGTCGTGTGCGTCGCTACATGACGTCGATTGTTGATCGCGAAGTGATGAAACTGGAGGCGGCAGGGATTCGTGTGATTCGTCTTGAGCCGGGTCCGCAGGATCTTGAAGCCTTTGGTTTTAACATGATGGACCCCAAGCGCCGCGAGTTAGTTTTTAATACGGCCTGTGCGACGGCGCCAGATGCCGTGAGCACAGCTCTATCTGCCAGTACGAGAGGCACGGAATGCGGATTTTCAGGCGCCGTTTCGGTGAGCTAAGAACGGCTTAATTGAACGTAAGGAGTCGTTATCCTAGCTGTTGGGGAAATGCATGGAGGTTGGACTGGGCCTGAAAGAGGACAGGATCGCATTTCTAATGGCGCAAGCAGACCTGACACTTTCGTACTTGAACCTGCATTCTTTCAGTCATGAGGATTGCGGTGAAATTATGGCTTCGGAGTGTTGTTAGATGAATGCAAAAGCGAAAGCGTTACCGTCTACGCCGCGTAAAGACGGCAAGGTAAACAATAGCGATATTCAGCCTCGGCGTATGGACTTCGAGTTTGATACGGATATTCCGCGCTACTGGTTTGCTGGTGATCAGTTTAAGACGATGCTACTCAGTGCGTTGTCTTGTACTTTCCCAGAGGGAGAGCGTTTTTTTGTCCGTTCTGTACGACATTACCAAAAGGGCGTCAGCAACAGTAAGCTGAAGGAAGAGGTAAAAGGATTTATCGGGCAGGAGGCGCACCATGGCAATGAACATGAAGCGTTTAATGGCTTTTTGCGCGAAAAAGGAATTCCGACAGATATTGTTGAGGAGTTCGTGCTGAAGGGATTGAAGTGGCAGGGTAAATTTTTATCGCCAGAGCGGCAGTTAGCAAAGACCTGTGCGTTGGAGCACTTTACCGCCATGCTGGCAGAGATGATTCTGGAAAATCCAGAATTTATTGAGGGCATGGACGAGCGTTTAGTGCCTTTATGGTTGTGGCATGCGGTCGAAGAAAGTGAGCATAAGTCTGTAGCGTTCGATGTCTACCAAGATCAGGTTGATAACTATTGGATTCGTGTCAGTGAAATGGCGATTACGACGATCGAATTTGCAAGTTTTACCGCTTTCCATATTTTCCAGTTACGAAGCGCTATGGATGATAAGACGGATTGGCGCTCTGTTGCCTCTGGATTGAATTGGTTGGTGGGACGCAAAGGGTGGTTGAATAAGCTGCGTCCCGCTTATCTCGCTTACTTTAAACGTGATTTTCATCCGTCTAAACGTGATTCGCGTGCACTGCGAGATCAGGGTCTGAAGAAGTTGGCTAGCATGTTAAACCGGCCAGAGCTTGCTGCGGGTCTTGATGGCTAAAAAGACCGAGCCATGAAGTGCCCTGAAATGCCCCGATATCGGGGCATTTTTTTGTCTGTTGTTTTTTGTTTGGTCAGGTTGTCGTTACAGAAGCAGATATGTGTCCGGTAGTGCTATACATTTATGCGGAAGTTGCACACTCTTGATGAGTTGCGTTTTAACGTTCGCCTCAGCTGGTGAGGTCAGTGAATAACAAGCTAGGAGAAGATATGAATTTCGAGCACAGCGAGCGCGTGCAATCCTATATTGATCGGCTCAATTATTTTATGGATGAGCATATTTATCCGAATGAAACGGCCTACCATGATTACTTTCAGTCGGCAGAGAATCGCTGGACATCGCCACCGTTAATGGATGCATTAAAGGCGCAGGCGCGTGAGGCGGGATTATGGAATTTGTTTGCCTCGGATTCAGCGCACGGTCCTGGCTTTAGCAACCTTGAATATGCGCCGTTGGCGGAGATCATGGGAAAGGTGCTGTGGGCTCCAGAGGTTTTTAACTGTAATGCGCCGGATACAGGCAATATGGAAGTGCTGGCGCAATACGGATCTGCGGCGCAAAAAGCGCGTTGGCTGACACCATTGCTAGCGGGTGAAATTCGTTCGGGCTTTGCGATGACGGAGCCGGACGTGGCTTCGTCAGACGCGACCAACATCGCTTTGTCAATCGTCGAAGACGGCGAGGATTACGTCATTAATGGGCGGAAATGGTTTATTACTGGGGCGATGAACAGTGCCTGTAAAATTCTGATTGTGATGGGCAAGACCGATCCAGAGAATCCTAACCGTCACGCTCAGCAATCGCAAATTTTGGTGCCAATGAATACGCCGGGGCTGACCGTGGTGAGGTCGTTAACGACGTTGGGTTATGACGATCCTCCACTGGGTCATGCGGAGTTATTGTTCAGCGATGTGCGAGTGCCGGCGGCGAATATATTGTTAGGGCCTGGTCGTGGTTTTGAGATTGCTCAGGGACGTTTGGGACCGGGCCGTATTCACCACTGCATGCGTTTGATCGGGTTGGCACAGCGTGCGCTGGAAGCGGCCTGCCGTCGGGTGGAGCAGCGCACGACGTTTGGTCGCAAGCTTAGCGAGCATCAGTCTGTCCGTGAAGATTTGGCGCGTTGTTATTGTGAAATAGAGCAAGCTCGTTTGCTGACGTTAAAGGCTGCGGATCAGATGGATCGCGTTGGAAGCAAAGCTGCGTTAGATGTGATTGCTGCGATAAAAATCATCGCACCGAATATGGCTTGTGCAGTGATTGACCGCGTGATGCAACTACATGGCGCTGGCGGCATGACAAAAGATTTCTTTTTGGCAGAAGCCTATAACTATGCGCGAACTATACGACTAGCGGATGGGCCTGACCAAGTTCACATGATGCAGCTAGGCAAGCTGTTGGCGGTCCGTCATGGCTAGTCAAGAAACGGCTAGTGTTAGCGATATTGATTGTGAGGCGTTGTCGAAGTACTTGGCTCGGAACCTGCCAGGCTTTTGTGGTGCGGTGAGTGCGACTAAATTTTCGGGTGGGCAGTCGAACCCCACTTTTCTATTAGATAGTGAGCAAGGTCAATTTGTATTACGACGTAAGCCGCCGGGTGCATTGCTGGCTTCTGCCCATGCGGTAGACCGAGAATATCGTGTCTTGCGGGCGCTGGAGGGGACCGCGGTGCCAGTTGCTCCGGCGATGTTGCTGTGTGAAGACGAAACCGTTATTGGCAGTATGTTTTATGTGATGGGTTATGTGCACGGTCACGTTTTTTGGGACCCCGCTTTGTCGGACCTTCATGTGTCGCAACGACGTCCAATTTATCACTCCTTAATCGATAACTTAGCAGATTTGCACGAGGTCGATGTCAATGCGGTAGGTCTAGGTGATTACGGTAGGCCCGGGAATTATTTCGAGCGGCAGCTCAATCGTTGGACTCGTCAGTATCGTGCGGCGGAAACAGATACCTTGGCTGATATGGAAACGTTGATCGACTGGTTGCCGAGAAACTTGCCGCCAGATGATGGCCAGATTAGCTTAATTCATGGCGATTATCGCATGGACAATTTTATTTTCGATGAAGGTGAGTCAAGGATATTGGCGGTATTGGATTGGGAGCTATCGACGCTTGGCCATCCTCTAGCGGATCTTGCCTATTTCTGCATGTGTTTACGTTTGCCTGCGACAGGCTTTCCAAAAGGCTTGGCGGGGCTTGACCGAGCAGCCTTATGTTTGCCCTCTGAGGCAGAAATTATAAGTCGCTATTGCGAGCGGCGTGGTCTGAAGGATATTCCTCATTGGCATTTCTATTTGGCGTTTAGTTTTTTTCGTTTAGCGGCGATTTGCCAAGGCGTACTACGCCGAGCGCTTGATGGGAATGCGTCGAGCGACCAAGCGTTTGAGACGGGAAAACAAACTCCAATATTGGCAGGGCTTGGCGCGCAAATACTGCAATAAGCGATTGAGTTATATCTTTTCGATGCAGACCAAGGATGCTGGCTAAGAAAGTAACTCGCAATATTAGCCGAATCTGGAGAGCAGCATGGCGACAGAACTTTTTAACCTAAGCGGAAAGATCGCACTGGTGACCGGTGCGAGTCGAGGTATTGGCGAGGCCATTGCAAAGTTATTGGCTCAGCAAGGGGCGCACGTTTTGGTGTCGAGTCGTAAGGCGCAGAGCTGTGAAGCGGTGGTGAGTCAGATTGTAGCGGCAGGTGGCAGCGCTGAAGCGATTGCGTGCCATGTGGGCGATATAGAAGCGGTGGTCGCGACCATTGAAGCAATTCGCGGGCGTCATAAGCGACTCGATATTTTGGTGAATAATGCAGCGACCAATCCGTATTTTGGCAATGTGCTGGATACGGACTTAGCGGCCTACACGAAAACAGTGGATGTTAATATTCGCGGCTATTTCTTTATGTCGGTAGAGGCTGGAAAGCTGATGCGTGAACAGGGTGGTGGCGCGATTGTGAATACAGCGTCAGTGAATGCGTTACAGCCAGGCATGGGGCAAGGCATTTACTCGATTACCAAAGCCGCTGTAGTCAATATGACGAAAGTTTTTGCCAAGGAGTGCGCAGCTTTCGGTATTCGTTGTAATGCGGTGTTACCTGGTCTGACGAAAACTCAGTTTGCTGGGGCCTTATTTGATAATGAAAATATGTATAAATCCGTGGTAAAGAATATTCCGATGGGCCGTCACGCGGAACCAGAAGAAATTGCGGGTGCTGTTTTGTATTTGGTCTCTCATGCCGGAAGTTATACCAATGGCGAGTGCTTGGTCGTTGATGGTGGCTTGACGATTTAATACTTGAGGGTAGGAGAGCGGTACATGCCCGGTTGTTGATGTCACCGAGCATGTACCTACGAGGTAAAAGCGGGGCTTCGCTATACAGTCTGTCGTTGTGTCTTATTCTGAATATATTCATCCATCCGTGACAACAACCTCCACCATTCGCCGCCGTCGTCGCGATAAGTGCGAATGGCCCCTGCGCGTACCAGAATTTTACGCAGCTCTTCGTCGTCGAAACCACCGAGGTGTTTTTTCAGCGTGTCGAAGGAGCGGTCGGTATAGCTTCTATGGTTAAGGAAGTGTTTGGCAGTTTCCTCCGCCATATAGTCCGCTTTATTCTGTTCCCGTAATGCGGCCAATTGATGCCGGTGTAACTGTGAATTGAGTAAATAGCTAATGGCACCGCCTAAAATAGTACCGAGGAACGCCGCTAAGGCAGGGCTAAGCTCCCATTCCATTGGTTTATCTCCGCTTTTTTTGACTGAGATTGCCATATTGCCACATTCGCTCCGTTGTCGAATACTGGGAGAGCAGTAAAGAGCGCCTTTGTGGAATTCTTTGCGGCTAGCGAGAGCGTGTTTGTCGGGCCAAGGGAGTTGGTGATGGAAGGGAAGCGGTCATCGGTGATTTACATGTTGCGCACAATGCAGCAACACCATGTGCAATTGAGCATGATGGCGGACCAGAAGGCGAGCGCGTTGATTGCGGCATGTTTTGTCACGCTATCCATTATCATGGCCTACGTTTCCACGCATGAGTTAAACGCCCCTTTATTAGTGATTATGTTCTTTGCGGTTATATCGGCGCTATTTGCGGTGTTGGCGGTTATGCCGCGAGTAAACCATAACCCCAATTTGACCAGTCAGCGAAACCTGCTCTTTTTTGGTGATTTTGCGGATCTTTCTGTCGATGACTTTGTTGAAAAGATGCAGCCATTATTGCGTGATAATGATGCTGTTTATGAGGCGATGCTGCGCGATATTTATTGTTTAGGTCGGGTGCTTATGCAGCGCAAGTACCGCTTCCTGACGTTTGCGTACCGCGCATTCCTGATTGGCCTAGTGGCCGCTCCGGGGGCGGCGCTGATTCAGTATGTTATGCGTTAATTAAGGCCGCTTTGGGGCTGTTAATGGCGATGCGCCGGTTTTTATTGACGGGTTCACCATAACGTATTGATCGTGTGACGATTTAGGCAGTACATTGAAGCGACCTAAAGCAGGGCATACATCTGATGGGAGGGGGAAGGCTATGGTAAGTAGAAATGAAGATGCTGATCTAAAGAAGGCTTGGTTTCGTTCGCAACGCTTTTTTAATGAAGGGAGTAAGTGGTATTTCACAACGCGTGAAAATACGATCGAAGGCCCATATGAGTCGCGTGATGAGGCGGAGCAGGAACTGATGATGTATCTGCGCAGCCTACGTGAGCGGGAGAACTTTGGGATGAAGCCTGGGCAATGATGGCTGCGGGTGGGGCGGGTGACTGGGGGCGTTAAAGACTGTGAGCGGGATGGCTCTTGATCTGCGCTAGATGGTGGTCCAGTAACGTTTGTAACGCTGAGGGCCGAAGCGGCTTGGGGACGAACTCATTGGCGCCGGCATCGATGGCGCGTTGCCGCCACACTTCACCTTGATTACCTGAAATGACAATGATGGGCAGGTGGGCCGATTGGTTGCGCACTTCCCGCGCTACGTCAAAGCCGTCAATGCCGGGTAGTTCTACGTCGACGATCATGAGATCAATATCGCGCTGATCATATAGACGCAATGCCACCTCGCCATTTGCAGCGATAAAACAGGTATGCCCAGCTTCTTCTGCAATCCGCGAAATGAGAAGGCTAACTGGTTTGTTGTCTTCGACGATGAGTAGGTTCATTACCCTTGAGTCTACCGTTCCTACGGAATCCGGCAAGCGCTTAAATACAGATTTTTACGGTACGTAGATAAATTTAAATGCAAAGGGGCGCTAACGACGGTTGTTGCCCCTTTACGGGCCGCTATCAAGATCGGTTTATGGGTGGACTAAAGGCCCATGCCTCTACCGATGACTTCTTTCATGATTTCGTTGGTGCCGGCAAAGATCTTCGTAATGCGAGCATCCACGTAGGCGCGGCAAATGGGGTATTCCCACATAAACCCGTAACCGCCGTGAAGCTGAACGCCTTCATCGACGACCTTGTTTAGTAGGTCTGTGGTCCAATACTTCGCCATGCAGGCTTCTTCAGGCGTGAGCTCGTTGTTCAGGTGCTGCTTAATTAGGTTGTCGATAAAGTGTTGGGCGATGGTGATTTCCGTTTTCATCTCAGCCATTTTGAAGCGCGTATTTTGGAATTTACCGATTGGCTTACCAAAAGCGGTGCGCTCTTTGACGTAGGTGAGGGTGTGTTCAAAGGCGTACCAAGCGCTGGCAACGGCGCCGACGGCAACGACGATGCGTTCCTGGGCAAGCTTTTGCATCATGTACATAAAGCCCATGCCGGGCTGACCGAGGATGTTTTCTTTCGGTATTTTGACATTCTCGAAGAACAATTCGGCGGTATCTTGCGCTTTAAGCCCCATCTTTTTTAAGTTGCGGCCACGGCTGAAGCCTTCCATGCCGCGCTCTACCAACACCATGGTGACGCCTTCAGAGGATTTGGCTGCAACGATGACGAGGTCTGCAAGGATGCCGTTTGAGATAAAGGTTTTTTGCCCATTAAGTAGGTAGTGGTCGCCTTTATCTTCAAGGCTGGTTTTGATGGCTTGGAGGTCTGAGCCTGTGCCTGGCTCGGTCATGCCGATGGCGAGGATGGTGTCGCCGCGGACAACGCCGGGTAAAAAGCGCGCTTTTTGCTCATCGGTTGCATAGGTGTCGAGGTAAGGGGCAATAACGTCGTTGTGGAGGCTGAGGGCAAAACCCGCATCGCCGGTGCCAGCGAGTTCTTCGATCATGATTTGCGAGTAACGAAAGTCTTTCAGGCCGAGACCGCCGTACTGTTCGTCAACAAAGGGCGCGAGAAAGCCGTTTTCGCCGGCTTTTTTCCAGACGTCGCGGTCGACGATGCCCTGTTCGGTCCAACGCTCGGTGTGGGGGGTGACTTCCTTTTGGCAAAACTGGCGGAAGCTGTCGCGGAAAATGTTATGGTCTTGCTCGAAAAGATCGCGTTTCATGGGGGCTCCACGTAGAGGATAAAGGGTGACAGTGACCGCAGGGTCAGCCCATTATTCAAACGATCGTTTTATCTCGCCATGACGTGAAGTGCCAATTTGCCTGACATTAACTATCATTGGCTCCGATTCGGGCCCCATGGCCTGACTTGGCTGGTGTTTTTCGACTGTAGGAAAAGGAATGAGGCATCGAAACAGTATTGCAGTAGGGCAGGTAATTCGTGTTTTGCAGGGCGCTGCCCGGGCCGGCGCGGATATTCCGGAGCTGTTGGCCGAAGTTGGCATCGCGCGCTCGTTACTTGAAGATTCTACTGCGCGGATCGAACGCGAAACCTTTATCAATCTGATGTCCGCTGTGATGCAGCAAACGCAGGATGAGTTTCTTGGTTTTGGTCAGGGGCGTAAGTCCAAGCCTGGGACCTTTAGCATGATGGCGCATGCGGTTATTAACTGCGCTAATCTTGAGAAAGCGGTCGAGCGCGGCCTGCGCTTTTATGAGCTGTTCGATTTAGATCTGCACTCTACGCTGGTGCGCGCTGATGGCATGGCGGAGTTACGCGTGCAAGCCAGTGAGCGGCTTGATTTTCGTGAAGTTATTATCGAATCAATGTTGTTCTTGTCGTTACGATTTATGAGCTGGATGGTAGGCAAAACGATTGAGCCTGCTGCGATTGAGTTGGATTTTCATCGTGGCCCAGAAGATGAGTATCGGTCTGAGTTTGAGTGCCCGGTACGCTATGATATGGACATGAATCGAATCGTGTTTTCGCTCGACTATCTTGAGCTTCCACTCGTGCAGAATGAGATTTCGTTGTCCCGATTTTTAAGAGACTCCTTAGCCCAGTTATGGGAGGGCAATGTCCATAACGTTGGCCTGCCTGCTCAGATTCGGGCCATCATTTCGAAAGAATATGGCAACAACTTCCCAGATTTCTCTGAGGTCTGTGAAAAAATGAATATGACGCCGCAAACACTGCGACGACGTTTGAAAGATGCAAATACCAGTTATCAAGAAATTAAAGATACGCTACGTAAAGATGCTTCAATTTATTATTTATCAAAGGAAGACCTTTCTATTGATGAAATCGCGTTGTTAATGGGTTTTAGTGAGGCGAGTTCATTTCATCGTGCGTTCAAAAAATGGACGGGTAAAACACCTTCGCAGTACCGACGCGAACATTTCGGAGCAGAGTTTTGAACAGAGTGATGCTAGGTCAGAGTGGCGAAGGTAATATCAGCGCGGATTCTATACAGAACTCCCCTCAAGGTTTGGACAATGCCGCTACCACGGCGCGGTTATTAATAACCTGCCCGGACCAGCCGGGAATTATTAGTGCGGTGAGTACTTTTCTCTATCATCATGGCGCTAACATTACCGACTTAGATCAGCATTCAAGCGACACTCAGGGCGGTAAGTTCTTTTTACGCTTGGAGTTCCAAACACCGGGGCTGGATTGTTCGCTTGAAGCGCTGGAAAAGAACTTTGCAGCACGCGTGGCGAAGGGCTACCAGATGGATTGGAGGCTATCCTATGCGCGGGACAAGAAGCGTATGGCGATTATGGTGTCGCGCCATGATCACGGGCTGATGGAGCTTCTCTGGCGTACCATGCGCGGCGATTTGCCTGCGGTTATTCCTATGGTGATTAGTAACCATGAGGATCTGCGCAGCGAAGTTGAGCGGTTTGGTATTGCTTACCACTGCGTGCCGGTGGTGGCCGAGACGAAAGAGCAAGCTTATGCTCAGATGGCCGATCTTCTGGATGGGCAGGTGGACATAATTGTTCTTGCGCGTTATATGCAAATATTGTCGCCTACTTTTGTGCAGCGTTTTCCTCAGCAAATCATTAATATCCACCACTCTTTCTTGCCCGCGTTTGTAGGGGCCGATCCGTATCGGCAAGCATGGGAGAGAGGAGTCAAGTTGATTGGCGCGACCAGTCATTATGTGACGGATGAGTTAGATCAGGGGCCGATTATTGAACAGAATGTTCATCGGGTTTCTCATCGACATTCTGCGGCGGAACTAAAAGCCTTGGGGCAAGATGTCGAGCGGAATGTTTTATTGCGCGCGGTGACATGGCATTTAGAAGATCGAGTTATTGTCGATGGTAATAAAACGGTTGTGTTTGTGAAATAAAAAACGCCGGTGCAAGACCGGCGTTTTTCTTTGTTATCTTAGGGGCTCGGTTAGAAGTTTCCGCGCTCTAGAATCGAAACTCTATCCCTACGGCTAAATTATCAAGCGGCTTGTTATCGACATAATAATAGTTATATTCGAGCAAGATACTGGCTGATTTATCGATGACTGGATAGATGATGCCTGCGCCAACATAAGGTGCTACAGACGAGATTGTTTCGGCTTCAGGAGTAAGGCTAAATGTGGTGGTAGAGGTGTCGCTTAGTAGTTGCGTAACGGTGAGTTCAGATTTTTCTTTCAAGCTATAAATAAATGCACCCCCGCGTAGATAAAACATCTCACCGTCATAAAGGCGAGCGCCAAACTCGAAGCCATTGAGTCTTGTTTCTTTATCACGCTTTGTGGTTTGAGATATGACAGGGAAGCCTTGTCCAGGTTCAGTGACGCTGCTGATGTTATTGCTCTCGCCGAACTGATTGATGCCGCCTTCGACACCCCAGTGCCAGCGGCTAAAGGCGGGTTCGTTAAAGAGCATGCCAAAGCGTAAACGTAGACCGTTTGCGTTGTCGCCGTCGAATTCACTGAAGTCACTGCGCACGCCGTGTGCTTCTACGTATAGGGTTACGTCAGGAGCTTCAAGGTCATCGTCGTAGCTGTATCCGCAAAGCGGTAATAAAGAGAAGGCCAGTGCGGCCAAGCGCATCATATTCATATTGTATTTATCAGGTTAAACGCCAAAATAGGCGCCCATTGTACCGAATGTGTGCAGCATTTCATGTAGCAGATCCGTTACGGGAGGCTTGTCTTGGCCTCGTGATAAGTCGTGTGGCAGCCGCAGTGGCACGGTCGAGTGTGTGTCCACGGGCTAATATGTCGAGAGAGGGTAAATGAGAGAGTCTCGGCAGCATGCACGTCCTGCTTCAGATCATCCTGCTGCTGGCCAAGGTGGATCCTTGAATCGTTGTCTGATTATTCTGCTTGGCGTCCTTTATTTTGCACAAGGTTTACCATTCGGGTTGCTGACGAAAAGCTTGCCGGCGATCGCCCGCGAGGCCGGTGTGCCGACACGATTTATTGGCTTACTTGCACTAGCAGCGTTGCCATGGGCGCTAAAGTTCCTGTGGTCGCCGTGGGTTGATCGCTGGGGCCGAGGGCGCCCCGATCATCGTAAGCGTTGGGTTATTGCCAGCCAATTGGTTGCAGTGGGACTTTTGGTCCTATTGGGTGCTCTGCCGAATCTCTGGTTGTTTCGCGACGGTTTGTGGCTGATGTTAGCGCTGCTTTTCTTATTGAATCTCTGCTTTGCCACCCATGATATTGCCAGCGACGGTCTTGCGGTGCGCATGTTGCCGCCGAATTTGCGTGGTCTCGGCAATAGCTTGCAAACCGGTGGGTATAAAGCTGGCCTGATGATCGGCGGTGCAGCGATGCTGGTAGGGTTGGATTTGTTGGGTTGGCGGTTAACGCTGTGGACGTTCGCGGTGTTGCTGGCGCTGCTGTTGGTGCCGGTTTGGCGATACCGAGAATCAGCGGAAGTTGTTGAAAATGCAGGTTCGGGCGGTGAGCGCATTTCGTGGCACTGGTGGCGCGATCAGCTACTGTCGTTCTGGCTGCGCCCAGGCATGGGGCTTTGGTTGCTATTACTGTTGGGCTACAAATTAGGGGATAGCTTTGGTTCACGGATGATTAAGCCCATGTTGGTGGACCATCAGTGGACGCTGACGCAGATCGGCATGCTTGAACTCATTTCTTCCTTGATCGGTTTATTGGGCGCCGTGTTGGCGGGCTTCTTGCTGCTGCGATTTGCACGTATTTGGGCGTTGGTTTTATTTGGTCTGATGCAGGCATTAGGGTTGTTGGGCTGGGGCCTAATTGATGTTGGGGATACTGCTAGTGTTTGGATGGTTTCGCTGTTTGAACAACTGGCCGATGGTTTGTCGACGGTGGCCCTGTTTACCATGATGATGGATCGTTGCCGGATGCGGCACGAGGGCACTGATTATACGATGCAGGCCTGCTTGGTGTTGTCGATATCGGGCGTGGCGACATTAATGAGTGGTTATAGCGCTGAGTGGTTTGGTTATTCAGATCACTTCCAGCTGTCGGCAGCGCTGGCGTTGGCGGCTATACTGCCCGCAATTTTTTGGAAAAGAGCGGTTCATGACTGATTTAGATGACAAGAAGCTCAATGCTGCTGAGCATCGGCTCGACGCTTCAGGTTTGCTCTGCCCCGAGCCGGTGATGTTGTTGCATAACAAGGTTCGCGATATGGCGCCGGGCGAGATGTTAGAAGTGTTGGCAACTGATCCGTCGACGGAGCGTGATGTGCCGAAATTCTGTCAGTTCCTCGGCCATACATTAGTGTTACACGAGCAAACCGAAAACGGTTTTCGTTATTTGATTCGCAAGAAAGAGGCGTAGAAATGTTAGTGGATGTAGTTATGATCATCGCCGGCTTTGTTGTCTTGGTGCTCGGCGCGGATTGGTTGGTAAAGGGCGCGTCACGGCTGGCATTGGCTGTCGGTATTGCGCCGCTGGTGGTCGGTTTAACCGTGGTCGCGTTTGGTACCAGTGCGCCGGAGTTGGCGGTGAGTGTGACGTCGGCGCTCGGTGGCGAAGCCGATTTAGCCGTGGGTAATGTGGTCGGCTCCAATATTGCCAATGTGTTATTGATTTTGGGTGTGTCTGCGTTGGTGGCGCCATTGATTGTACACCAGCAGCTGATAAGGCTAGATGTGCCGATTATGGTCGGTGCTAGTGTGTTGTTTTACGTGCTCGCAGTCGACGGCAAGTTGAGTTTGTGGGATGGCATTTTACTGTCCGGCTGTGTCATTGCTTATGTGGTGTTTTTAATTGTTGAAAGTCGCGCTGAAAAGAATGCGGTGGTGTTGGCGGAATACGATGAACTGACCGAAGAAGCGGGTCGTCCACACTCTACGCTGGGTAACGTGGCGTGGTTGGTTGTTGGCATGTTGGGCTTGGTTGCAGGGTCGCAGTTGTTGGTGATCGGTGCGGTATCCGTTGCGACGACGCTGGGTGTGAGTGAGCTAGTGATTGGCTTAACGGTTTTAGCAATCGGTACGTCATTGCCTGAA
The DNA here is from genome assembly GCA_018067045.1 of Gammaproteobacteria bacterium. Taxonomy (GTDB): domain Bacteria; phylum Pseudomonadota; class Gammaproteobacteria; order Pseudomonadales; family Alcanivoracaceae; genus JARGPN01. Next base: position 25,519 of record JAGPVL010000030.1, on the reverse strand, counting down.
TTGGCAACCTCTATTATTGCTGCTTACAAAGGTGAGCGCGATATTGCTGTGGGCAATGTCGTCGGTTCGAATATTTTTAATTTGCTCAGTGTGCTGGGTTTTACCGGCATCGCATCTTGGGGGCAGGTGCCCGTTTCGGCTGACGCGATTAGGGTCGACGTTCCGATAATGATTGGTGTGGCACTACTGTGTATGCCTATGTTTCGCGGCGGTTATGAAATTACCCGCGCGAAGGGTGCGCTGTTTGTCGCAAGTTATGTGTATTACGTGGCGTACCTGGTCCTCGGGGCAGCGCACAGCCCTGTGGCAGCGTGGCTTGAGCAGGCGGCAGTGACATGTTTGCTGCCGTTGTTGGTAATCGGAACGTTGGTGGTATTTTTACGTGATATACGGCGTGAGCGCCGCGCGTAGTTGGCAGGAACAGTCGGTAGACGAGAGGGTTGCCGAATTCAACTAGATGATAGCGGCGAAGGTTGAAATGTTAGGAACATTAAGCAATAAAAAGCCGGCAGATTGCCGGCTTTTTATTGCTTCGTTTATGCTTCTTTCATTTTCACGCCTCGTCATCCTCGCTGAGCAGCGATAGCGCTGCTAACGCTTCGGGGTCTCTTTCTTTAATTCGATTGGCGATGTTGTGTTGAAAGAAGTAACGGAAATCCTTTTGCTGCTGTGCGGCCTTTAGGCATGGGTCTCCGGCTAACACAGGAGTATTGGTGACTTCTTCTTCGTCGGCGTACATGGCCAATAGCTCGCCGCTGCCTGTGAGGCGCCAGCTAACTATTTCAATGAGACGCACGGTTTGGAAATCGTCCGCTGAAAACACCGCATGGGTGCCTATGGTGTCTGGGATTTCTTGGATATTGTCTTGCTGTTCCGTGGGTTTGCCAAAGAAGCCGACGGCGGCTTGAAGCTCTTCAAATTTGTGCCGTGGAGGTGTGCTAAAAAGGTGATCGCCATCGGCGAGGCGATAGCCTTCCCAGCGGCCATTGAGTGGGTCTTCGAGCGCATTCGCAGCGACAACCTTGCCAAGCCAAGGCACCATGGCAATGACTTCATCGTCGTCATGAATTGCCCAGCACAATACGCGCAGTGAAAACAGTTTATCGGGATGGTTATCGTTAGAGTAAAGCAGCTCGATGCCATCGCATTCAGGGGATATACGCAGAATGCGCGGTCGGGCGGGTTCGCCGCGGGCAAACAATGGAATAACGTTGCTGCGGTGGTTACTGCCTGCTGAGGTCGTTGGCTGGTGGCGCATGAGTTTATCCTTTCGCGTGACCAGGCTGACAAGAGTGTGACGGCGAGGTCAAGGGACGTCGCTCGGCAGCGCCTCATGTCACTTAAACCCTAAACCGGCTGACGCGAACTGACAAGGTGATTTGTTGATGAGCGGTCTCTGGGAGGGAACGAATGCGCGTTAGGGCCCGTATTTTATGATTTTTTGGGGTCTAGGTTGGCGATTGAAACGGGCATCGGCTGATGCTTAATGGATAAGCGTTATGGACGTTATATGAGTGATTATTATTTTGCCTACGGCAGCAATATGAACCCCGTGCGTATGGCGACGCGCGGGATGCGTTACCGGTCCACGCAGGGGGCTCAACTCAGTGGCTGGGCGCTGCGTTTTGACAAGCGTGCAGCTGACCAGCAAGGCGCCGCGTTTGCCAATATTGTCGAGGCTGGGGGTGAGCTAGTGCACGGCGTGCTCTATCAATTAGAGGCGGCCGCTGAGATTCTTCGTATGGACCCATTCGAGCATTGGCCGGAACGCTATCGGCGTGAAAAAGTAGAGGTGATGACGTCATCGGGTCCTGTATGGACATGGGTCTATATCGCCAATGCACATTGGCGGCGTGACGGCCTGAAGCCTTCCCGAGAATACCTTAATCACTTACTCAGTGGCCGTCCGTGGCTACCCGAGTGCTACTTCCGTTGGTTGGCTGCGACGAAGTGTTTAGCGGACGCTGGCTGACCGATTACTGATGCAATCGTCGCCGCAATCGTAGGCTTAGCATGATCGCGGCGACGGTGAGGCCGCAAAGCAACCCGATCCAGAAGCCCTCAGGGCCCATAGCAGGGCGGATAAGATCCGTTAGGCCAAGTAGGTAGCCAATCGGCAGGCCAAGCCCCCAGTAAGCGAACAGAGTGATGAGCATGGGTGCGGCGGTATCTTCGTAGCCGCGTAAGGCGCCGTTGGCGGTGACCTGCCAGGCATCGGATATCTGGTAGAGGGCGGCGAACAGTAGCAACTGCGAGGCAAGCATTTGAACGTCAATATTGGTGGTGTAGAGCAGCGGTACGTGATGACGTAAAGCGAACAGCAGTATGGCGGCGCTAACACCGACAATGATCGCCATCAGCATAGCGCAATGGATGGCCAGTCTTGCGCCAGCAGCACTCGCTTCTCCTCGTGCGAGACCAACCCGTACGGTGACGGCAAGCGCGAGGCTGAGTGGAATCATAAAGATTAACGACGCGAAATTGAGTGCGATCTGGTGGCCTGCGACAATGGTTGGGCCGAGGGTGCTGATGAGTAGTGCAATTACCGAGAAGATACTGACTTCAAAGAAAATTGTGAGGCCCACGGGCAGCCCAAGGCGAGCGATATAAATGATTGTCGCCGGCTCCACGATGAGTTTTTTTAGATTTAGGCGTGCACTGTCGTAGCTCGGATGGCGGGCAATATAGAACGCCATCATGGCGGCCATAGACCACATCACGATGGCGGTGGCCCAGCCACAGCCGACGCCGCCGAGTGCTGGAAAGCCGAGCTTGCCGTAAATGAGTACGTAGTTGGTGGGGATGTTAATAAGCAAGCCGATCACGCTAATCCAGAGCACGGGGCGGGTGTGAGACATGGCTTCCGTATAGCTACGTAATGCCAGAAAGAGTGCCGCACCGGGCATTCCCCAACTAAGGGCGTTCAAATAACCTGATACCAGCGGTCTGATCTGCTCGTCGACCTCCATCCAGGTGAGCACTGGCGCTATGCTGCGTAGTACCAGTGCCATCGCGGTGCCGATCAATAGCGCCAGCCATAGGCTTTGCTGGGCAATCGGATTGACGCGATGATATTCTTGCGCGCCGAGGGTGCGCGCCAAAATCGGCGTGGCACTCATGAGTATGCCGGTCATAAATAAATAGGCGGGCACCCAGATGCTGGCGCCAACGGCAACGGCAGCGAGGTCAACGGCGGAAACGCGGCCTGCCATCACGGTATCGACAAAGCCATTGGCGGTTTGTGCCAGTTGGCCGCCGAGAATGGGCAGGGCGAGTAGTAGCTGCGCGCGCACTTCAGTGCGTTGCGCGGTGGAAAAAAGATGTAGCACTAGCCGAGGTTCCTGAATGCGGAGCGTTACTTTAACGCAATTATCGATGCCACAATTAACACAGCCATTGTCTGCCCCATCGTCATCTAAACGCTCGGCGATGCAGAGTGGTTTTGTGAGTGTTGATCTTGAGCGCCTATTTGAGCAATGCTTCGGCCAAACGTTCCGCACGCAGTTGTGTGGTGGCGCGGCAGAGCCATTCTATCAGGCGGCGAGTGCTGAGAACGGAAATACCGTTGCTAAGATTTTTTATCGTGCCGATTATTTTCGCTCGGCCATGCACGAGGTGGCGCATTGGTGTGTGGCAGGCGAGGCGCGGCGTAAGAACGATGATTATGGCTATTGGTATGCGCCAGATGGGCGCAATGCAGAGCAGCAGCGCGAGTTTGAGACGTTAGAAGTATTGCCACAGGCGTGGGAGTTAACGTTTTGTGCTGCCGTCAATCATCCCTTTGATGTATCGGTCGATAATCTGGATGGTGGCGCGGAGAATTTGCGTGCGTTCAAACAAGCTGTGCAGATCAAAGCGCGGAGCCTGTTAGCGCAACATTCTGTTAATCACCGAGGCGTGCGTTGGGGAAGGGCACTTGCGCAGCATTATCGAGGTGCGGAAGTTGTATTGCCGGAATGGTTGGATGCCGTTAGTCAGTGAGTAAGTGTCCGAGTTAGTAGGTGGGCGCCTGAGTCAGGGTCAGTAAGTTTAAACTAAACACAGTGGCCACAAAAAAAGCCGGCATACACAATCGTATGCCGGCTTTTTTGTGCCTGTTGGAAGTTTAGCGCGGGAAGAAGTTAAGTGGCATGTTCCCCTTCCAAACCTCAACCGGTAGCGCACCGAAGTCCATTAAGCTAGCTATCAAGACAATCTTGCGTTCTAGGTCTGGGTCGCCCAGCTCGCTCGACTTGATACTAACATTGGTGACCGTTCCGTCAGGTGCAACCTCCAACCACAGTACCACCGTGCCTTGCATGGCAGGGTTGCTGCGTAAGCCGCGTTGGTACGCACTGTTGAATTTACCCACATAGCGGTCCAAGACGATTCTAATCTGCTCGTCGGTTCGTACGCTTTTCCCTTGCGCCGATGTCCGAACGGTTGCGGCCTCTTGATTGATTGAGCTTTCCACCTGTGCAATTTCACCGACGGCGAGGTTGCCACCGCCGCCGCCACTGCTGGATACGCTGGCGGAGGATATACCGCCGGAACCGGTGCCTGCGCGACTGGTGATCATGTTGCGCGAGTTATCGATTTTAGCTGCCTCGCTGCCGCCCTTACGCAGGTTGCGATTGTTGAGCACTGGGGCAAGATCGCGCAATCCAGACAGCGAATCTTCAAACACCTTTAGCTCTTTCTTCGCTTTCTCTCGGGCCTTGGCAACTTCCTTAGGCTTAGGCTCTTCCTTGGGTTCTTCCTTGGGCTTTTCTTCGGGTTCAGGTTCTGGCTCCGGCTCGACTTCTGGCTCTGGTGGCGGAGGCGGTATTTCTTTCTTGCGCTCCAGCACCAGCTTCGCCAGACGATCAGGCACTTCCTGTTCGGCGAAACGATCTTTTTCAACTTTAGGTGTTAATTCGATAAGAACGATCAGTAGCAAGCTCAAGAGAGCCAAGAGAATCAAGATGCTCCACTGGCGCAGCCGGTCGCCGGGGAGGCTGTCCCAAGGTAGACGGCCGTTTGCAACAGTGTTGGTATTATTCTTGTTCTTCTGTGTCATCCTTCGTCCTCCTCGTCCGACTTGCGTAGCACGGCAAAGGAGATCTTGCTGTATTCAGTTTGAGTACAGCTGACCATGATTTTCTTGATTAATGCATAGGGCGTTTCACGATCTGCCAAGACCATGACTTCACGCTCAGGTACGCCGTTTTCGTTGATCACTGGCGCGCTACGTGCAGCGCGCGCGTTGAGCTCGTCAACAATCGCGACGACGATATCGTCTTCCATGGCCAGAACATCTTGTGTGCCCGCTACGCGATAGTTTTGAACGATAATATCGTTCGCACTAATCTGAATAGTGAGCACATCTTTCGGTACTTCCTGGGCTGTTGATTTAGGCAGCACGATGTCTTTGTTGTCTGGCGGTTGCTGATTATTGTTTGAGTTTACCAACAGGAAGAACACCAAGATGGTGAAGATATCCATCAGTGACGTCAGGCTTAGGGACGCACCTGCACCGTTGCGGCCATGGCGGCGATTCATACGTTTCGCGCGGGATGACATTTTCATGCGTCACCTCCAGCACTACGTGCATCAACCGGTGCAGAGCCGATACCGATATCCGGGAACAGCTCACGTTTGATGGATTGTCCGTTAACCTCCGCGCGGTAATAACGCGCAGCGTCCATCGTTTGAATCATCAACTCGTAAGGCGTGGTGTCTTCACACAATAATGTGACTGAGTTGATATCAGGGAATTTTTGTTTCACTTGGATTAGAAAATCACGCAACGCCAAAGCGTCGTGTTGTGCATCGACATTAATAATGTCTTTCATTGGCCCTGTATTGCGATCATTAACCACATAACGGTCTTCGTAGATCACGACTTCTAATGCCAACTTGGGTTTTTCGTCTTCCGAGGGGGGCGCAGCCTCGTTCGATGGCAAGTTCAATTGCAAAATTGCAACTTGCGCGAACACGGCATTGAGCAGCAGAAACGGAATCAGCACAACCATCAAATTGAGAAAGGTTGTGATGTTCAGTTCTTCCTCGGTAATACGCGAACGCTTACGCCGCATACCGGCTCCTTAACAACAGGTGAACGGAATCCAACAGGCTTTTACTTACTGGCCGTCGGAGTTGTTGCGTTGCTCTTGCTGAGCAACTACCTGTCGAAAGGCGTTCAGGAATTTCACTGATGCCATTTCCATGCTGTCGACGACTTTGTTGGTCATCGAGCTAATGAACGAGAATGAAAGTATCAGTGGGATCGCGGCGATCAGACCAAATGCCGTCGTGTTCATCGCAACTGAAATAGACGCTGAAAGCAGGTCGGCTTTTTCCGCTGGGTCTGCGTTTGCTACTGCGGTAAACGCTTGAATCAAACCGATAATAGTACCGAGTAGACCGAGTAGGGTGGCAATGTTTGCCAGCGTTGAGATGTAGGAAGTACGTGTCTCAAGGCGCGGCAGAACTTCCATCAGTCCTTCTTCCATCGCCAGTTCAATGTCGTCGTGACGACGGCTGATTTTGGCGCGCTCTAAACCGTAAGCAACAACGCGGCCAATACCGGTGTTGCTATCTTTTACGGAGTCCAGTGCTTGACGGAACTGACCTTTCGAAATTAATGGGTAAACTTGATCCCAGACCTTTTTATTGCGGTTTTTCGTGATTTGCAGGTAAAGAACCCGTTCGATAACGATGCCGAGGCCGATCGCGAGAACCACCAAAATGGGGTACATGAAGAAGCCCCCGTCTTGAATAAAGCTAATCATGACTTGAACAAGACCGGGATCAGCCGCAACTTGTACGCTGGCGGGATCTAGGGACACGGCGTTAGACATGGAAATCTCCTGACTGGTGTTGTTATTTTCCCCAGCAGCGGAAAACCCGCTGCCAAAAAGATATTTAGTGGAAGCTTTTTATCAGACTTTTGCCTGACTTGCATTAATCATTCGTGCGTAATGTTGTTTCGCACTGTTTTTGCTTCTCAATCTTGTTACGCATGGCGTTGGATTCGTTGTTCGCGTGACCCTTGCTCTAAGAGGGTGGTTACTCCAAGAACAAATCGTCGCCGTGCTCTTCTTGGTTCAAAATACGGTAATACTCCACTTCACGTAGCAGAACGTCTTGATCCAGTGGCTCAAGAACTCTGTTAAGTAAGGATGATGTGGGGTCCTTTTTTCCCAGCTTTACTTCTTTGTCTTTCCACGGCACCACGTTTAGCACGGTAGGCGCTTCCTGGGTGCCAATTACGTTAGTACCAACAGACGGTGATTCGCGTCCTTCATCTGCAGACCAGAGGACGCCGCTGAGTGCGAGCAAGCTGACCATGAGCAAGGGTTTCATATTAGTTGACCTCTTGAGCGGGGTTAGCAACATCGGGTGAGGCTAACGCAGCCGGTGGTGCGGCGGCCGGAGCGCGTCGCTGCAAATCAATGACCCAATTCGAGACAGTTTGGTCTGGTTCTTTTTGTAGTGATTGATACGCGCGGAAGTGATTGAGCGCAAGCGGTAAATCCTGCAAGTAGAGTTCAGCAAGGACGCCAAGGTTAAAGTGTGCGCGTGCGTACTGTGGATCGAGTTGCAGCGCCGCCTCGTAATGTTGGCGCGCCTCAGAAAATTTTCCTTGCTCACGTAACACTAGACCGAGCAGGTTGTGTGCGTAGGGGTTGCTCGCGTTAACGGTAAGTGCTTGCTCTAACACCGCTTGGGCGTCGCCATAGTTTTCTTGTTTCCAGTAAATCAGGCCTTGGTTTACGAGCGGTCCTGAAAGTTGTGGGTATTGTGCGCTTAAGGACTGCAGCATGATGAGGGCTTTATCCAATTCACCCTTGCGAATAGATTGCAGCGCTTGCGCATATTGCGGCATTGCCTTTTGCGCCGGACCCTCGGCTGAAGGGGCGTGCGGTACAGGAGGAACATGAATCGCGTCGCTGTTGGTAACGTCGCCTAACGGATCACGTTGATCTGCGTACTTTGATACGTGTTTGCCGCCGCCTTCTAGCCCCGTGCCTACCTGCTTGCTGGCACAGCCAGACAAGACCAGAAGGCCTGTCGCTGCGGTCACGAGTAATAGGCGACGATCAATAAATGATGTCGACATAGTCTTCTACCTGTTCTGATTTTGCGTATCGTCCGGGTAACAGCTCAGCCAGTTGCGCGAAACTTTGTTTAACCCATTTGTCATAGATGTCGTCAGCGACGAGATCGGTATTGGCAATCAAGATATCGATAGACTGATCTTCATAAGGCAGCGCTTGTTCTTCGAGCAGCAAATCATATTGCTCGCGCTCAAGGTCGCTTAACCCTCTCGGGCGCTCCGACTCCATCATGTCTTTGGCAAGCACGCGATACATCTGGCCAATTTTAAAGTTAGCGGCGGTGGCGTATTCGGACACACCAATGTCGGCCACTTTTTCGTAGCGGCCAAGCGCATCTTTCATCGCGCTGGTTTTATCCGTGAGGCTACGTTTTAGCGGCTGAGTGAGCTTGATAGACGCGAATTTCTCGTAGCTCGGTTCGGCAAGCGAGAATGCTGCCCATGCACCTAGCCAAGCAACGCGGTCATTGCCATCGTTGCCGGCGTCACGATAGGTGGTGGTTAGCTCGTTGAGCCAGTAGTTGCGATTTTCGGTGTTGCCCAGTTCTTCATAGAAGCCTGTCAGGCGATACTGACCTTCCGCGCGGAAATCATAGGGCGTTGGGTAGGTCTGAACATATTTTTTGTACAGGCGAATAGAGTCTTGTGGTTGCTTGGCTCTATCTTGCATTTCCGCCGCCTGCCACAGTGCTTGACGTGCAAGCTCCTGATTGTCATCACTGCTGCCATAGCGCGTGGCGATAGTTTCAAGTTCCAATGCTGCAGCGCTAAAGTTGCCTGTTTTTTCATAGGCGAGGGCGAGCTTGTCAGGAATCGTTTCGTTTAGTGGATCATCTGGGTAGCGAGCACGGAAGGCTTCCAGAATCGGAACGGCGTCATCGATGCGGCCTAGGTTGAGATAGATTGTTGCGGCATCGAATTCGGCGTTCTTTCGCACGGCAGCGGCAGGGAACACCTGGCCGACGCGCATAAACATCGCAGCAGCACCGGCCATATCGCCAGCGGTCTGAAGGGACTCGCCCTGTTTGTACACCGATGCAGCTAAGCGTTCTTGATAGCTTAGGCGTGTTTCCGGTTTGACCGATGTGTAGGTAAGCAGTTGGCTGTAGCCGAACTCCGCGACCTTGTAACGGCCTAAATCGTATTCGCCATTGGCAATCGTTTCCCAGCTATAAACGAGTAGCTTTTCTTCTGGCGGGGGCTGGCGATTCACTAAGATGCCCGCGGTTTTAATCGCGGCTTCTTTGTCTTGGTTGGCGAGCTGATCTTCAATGACGTTATACAACACGGAAGGCACTTTTTCGTGCGCGGGGTAATTCTCACCAAATTTCATGCTGCTATTAATACGTCGTGAGCGCCACTCGGTAAGCTGCGCTTTGTCTTCCGTTGTTTTCGTTGGAAGCGTGGCAATATGTTTTTGATAGGCGACGAGCGCGAAGTAGGCGGCTCCTGACTTTAGCTCTGCGCTCCGCGCTTGCGCCTCCGCAGAGGGGGTGATTTCTGGCGTCGGGTTTTGGTATGCGTAAGCGGTCCGCTCAAATTCGGTAATGGCTTGTGAGTAGTGCTCACCAGAGAATAATGATTGCGCGTAGAGGTTATTAATGTCGACGTTTTCTGGTCCAGCAGGCGGAGTCGCAAGATATTCTTGATACCAGAATGAAGGTTTATCAAATGCGGCGGCTGTTTTTGACGGCGATGCCTTTGATTGCGCAAGTGATTGTGCTTGAGCGTGGTAGTACTTCGCCAGATCGAGAATGTGACCTTTTAGCAAGGTGACGTACCCAGTGCGAACATCAGGATGGGCTTCCCAGTAACTACTACGAATGCCATAGCGTTGAGCGAAACGTTCTTTGGCTGGTAGTACTTCTGTTGGGAAGCCGCCTTGATCATATGCCTGAATGCTGAGACTGGAAAACTCTGGGGCTGAAGCGCTATCTGGGTAGACGGCAACAAAGGCTTCAAAGGCTTCGGCGGCGTCGCGGAAACGTTCTTGTTGAAGGTATACGTCACCAAGCGAGCGATAAACATCTTGCTCATATTCGCGGTGTCCGCGTTTAGCAAACCAGCTCTTGACCGAGGCTGCTCCATCAAGGTTGGAGAAGGCGAGGCTAATAACCCGTTGTGTGTCGCTGTAAAGCTTGGCTTCCATCGTGCGTTGATCGCCTAGCTCTTCTTTACCGTAGACTGCATCAATGAGGGCAAAGAACTGAACCAGTGCTTTTTCATATTCGCCGAGTTTGTATTCACTCCAGCCGAGTTTGTATTGCGACTGGCCATAAAATTCGTTTGTAGGGCCAATTTTGACCACTTCGCGATAGGCGATGGCGGAATACTCAAAGTCGCCTTCAGAGAACAGCAGTTCGCCGCGACGAAATTGGGATTCGATATAGAAAGGGCTATCAGGATATTCGGTGACTAATGAATCGAGGGATTGGCGTGATTTTTCTAAATCGCCGGCTAATGCGTAGGCTTTGGCGAGTAGATAGTAGGCTTCGCCGCGTTCAGAGGCATTGGTGCTCGTGTCGAGCAGAGTGTTGTACAGCATGATTGCGGTACTGTAATCCGTCTCTAAGCTGGCGTCATCTAGGTTGGAGCGCATGTTGCCGGCCAAGTCGAGTAGCGCGTATTTCTCGTCGCGATTGTCGGTGGTTTGCGCTTCACGCATAAAATTCTCGTAAAGCATTTTGTCTACATCACGATCAAGATCTTCGTCGGAAACGGCCGGCGATTCGCTTTGATTGCGCGATGCAGGTTGCGCCGTGCCTGACGTGTTGCCCATCGACTTTTCTTCAGCCGCAGCGAGGGCGAGGTCTGCCATGCGACGTATGGACTGCGACTTTTTTTCTGGATCTTGGAATAGCCCAACCGCGCGCCGGTAGCTCTCAAGTGCACTTTCTGCGGACACGTTGTCGAGTGATAGGGCTTCAATGGTGATGTCGGTTTGTTCGAGATCAGCCAAGGTCGTGCCGCTATAGCGAGCCTGTTCTGATACCTGCTGACTTGATTGCTGGCTGGCACAGCCGGCAATGGCGACAGCGATCGCTGCGCAGAGCAATCGTTTGGTGTAGTGCTGCCGGGATATCACTGTTTCGCCCCTTGCTCAAGTTTTTGCACCACCGAGGCGTCCTGAAGTCGGGCAATCGACAAATGCGCCTCGCCCAGCTGGTTTCCGAGCTGAAGGCGTGACGACGCGAGTACCCGGAGGGCGTCATTTCTGAGTATCTGGCCTAATTTGGTCAGTATGTCATCGGTGCTGCTGATCATTTTTTGTATTTGTTGACGCTTGCTGCCCATGCGGCTTCCGAGGTCGCCGCGAATGTGGAGGACGGCATCCCGCACGCTTTGTTCAACTGCTTCCGTTCTAACGCCTGTGAGCTCTGCCAGTTCTGCTGTTGCGGAAGCTTCGTTTTGTTGCTGAGTTCTGTTCTTCGGGGCGTCATGAGCGATATCGTACAGCAGCAACCCTTTTACGCGGCGAAGCCGTTCACGATATTGGGAAGTGCCGCTGGTATTTGGTTGGGTCGCTAACGCCTTTTCCATCACTTCGCTGATTTCCCACAGCTGAAGTTGGTTAAAACTGGCGAGATCCGCGGGTTTGCGCATATCTAATGTGGGCGGAATATTGGAGGCGAGCACTGAGGATGCTTCAGATAATGATTGTTGGTTACGCTTAGCGTTAATCAATTTATTGCGTACAGAGGGCATTACCGCCTGAAGATGCGCTTGTTGGTTAGCATAGGTCTGTTCAAACGCAGGTATTTCATTGAGCCACGTTTGTAGTATCGCGCGAAGTCGCTGTAGTTCATTGTATTTACGAAAGTTTTCGGCGAAATCATGAGACGCGAATAGCTTATATAAATACGCCATCTCAGGACCTTCATGGGCGCTATAGTCGTTAAGCGGGGCCATAGGGTCGAGAGCGATTTGTTCGTGCTGCTTTTGCCCAACAAGCTTGTCTAGCCAATCACCACGGTCAATGTCCCGAATGGCGAGCTCTACTTGTTTCAGCTCTGAACGGTAGGTTTGGGCGGCGTATTCATATCCTGCCAAGGCTTGCGGCATAGCGCGCAATTCTTCGTATGCACGTGGCGCCAGCATCAACGCTTCTTGAACGGATTGGTGACTGGAGTTACGTCTGACGAGTTCAAGCCAAAGCGGTAATGCCTTTCGAAACTCGTGACGCTCAAAGTTGGCTAGACCCAGAGCGAGTAATGCCTCGTTTGAAAATGGGCCATCGGCGCGAATACGCACGAGTGCGGCACGAGCTGCGTCGTAATTCTTTTGCTTCAGTTCTGAGAGACCAACGGTTAGTGCCGCACGATCTTTGAGAGCATTCGTTTCAGTGCTGCCTTCGGGCAAATTGATAACGCTGCCGAGTAACTTAATGCCTTTGCTATTATGGCCAGAGCGAATCATTGCAACGCCCATATTATAGGTCGCATACAAGCCTTCACGGGTGCCTGCAGGAATTGCATAAAGGCTGCCGAGTGCTTCGCCGAACTCTTCTTGATGAATGCGAATATTGGCGAGCATTAGGTGTCGAGCGGCATCAGATTCTGCTGGTAATCCGTCTACTCGAGTGCTGTCTAGAATCTTGGCCGCGGTTTCGTAATTGTTGCGGCGGTAGTCCAGAGTGGCTTTTTTAAGCCAAGTCTCTGCCCGCAGTTGCGACAGAATGTCTTTTTTAAGGAGGCGGTCAAATATTGCTTCTGCTTGCTTGGAAAGGCCGAGATCGACGTAAAGCTCGCCGAGTAATAGTTCTTGATATGAAGAGTCGCTATCAAAGAGCTCGCTTTTTTTGCCAGCAAGCAATTGCGTCATGGCTTTAAATTTTTTGTCGCCATAGTAGTTAAACAGAACCTCGCCATAGGCAAGCTCCTGTTTGGCGCTGCGATCCAGCGTCATGGGTTCAGGCGGTAGCTCGTCACCAATAATGACAATGCCAGCGAACGATGTATTGCTTATGGCGAGAGATGCGGTGAGAGACAGTCCGGCAGCGAGCTTTGCAATATCAGCAATGCGGCTGCGGCGGGCTAGCCCTTTAGAAGGCGCCATCGGTTACTCATTCCATTCGCGGAATTCGAACCGGTGCTGCTTGGTGGCAAGATCATCTAGCACCCGCAGCTCAATCATTTTTCTGCCGGAGCCTTTGGTGAATGTGTGTGTAGTGGTTTTCTGATAGTCCTTGCCGCGTGGATCGTAGCCGGTAATGGTGGCTTCAAGGGTGTGTTTGCCACTCGTGATATTGCCATCATACAGGCGGTGAATGCCGCCCTTACTGAGGGCGGCGAATTCTTGCTCGGTGTAGAAGTGGTAGCTGACGTGTTTGCCGTCGAGCGTTAAGTTGACGTCCACTAAACGAATAGGTGTGCCGACATCGACAGCAACGAGGATGGCGGTTTGTGAGCTAGGGTAAAGTAGCTCTTTTTCCATCAAGGTGAGGTCTCGGTTCAGGTCGAGAACACCCTGTTTGAGGTCTTGAATCTGCCGAGAAAGACCGTCTTCCTGAGCCACGGAAAGGGTGCACAGCAGGGATAGTAACGCCCCTAAAGAAAAGCGCCGAAGAGAATTAGTCATACTACTGCCTAGTTTGTGGTCGTTTTTTTTATGACGGCGGTGGAATTTGATGCCGTAGCGATGCCTATTTGTAATGAGAAGAAAGCACTAAATCAAGTGTACGACTGTTACAGACGTAAATTGAAGAGAAAACTTCCGACTGACGGTGCGTTTCACCACCTCGACCGCTACCATCACACTACCATGCCTTGGATCAGCGGGTGAGTCACGCGGCTGATAAGGACAAGAGGACGGGATTTTGGTGAAAATTGTCGCTGATGAGAATATGCCGGGCCTCGAGCCGCTTGGCAGTTGGGCTGAGCTAACGCTATTGCCTGGCCGGACGCTCAGTCATGCGGACGTGGTGGATGCCGACGTGCTGCTGGTGCGCTCCGTTACGGCGGTGAACAGCCGTTTACTGGCCGATAGTGCGGTGCGCTTTGTTGGCTCCGCAACGATTGGTACAGATCATATCGATCTCGATTGGCTTCAGTCTCATGGGATCGCCTTTGCCCACGCTCCTGGCTGCAATGCGCGGGCCGTGGCCGAATATGTGCTTCAGGCGGCGCTGAGTTGGTCTCAGCAACGTCAGGAGCCACTAGCAGGCAAGCGGATTGGCCTCGTTGGGCTTGGTAATGTTGGTTCGGAAGTGGCCATGCTGTTCAGTGCGTTGGGTTGTGGAGTTCTGGCCATCGATCCTCCGCGCCAGCGCTGCAGGGAAGAGGTGAATAATACCGTTTGGGCGAGTGAAGCCGAGGTATTGGCCTGCGATATTGTTTCCGTGCACGTGCCGTTAACACGGCAGGGTGAAGATGCAACGTGGCATATGATTGATGCCGCCAAACTCACCGGCTTGTCAGAACGACAATTGCTGATGAGTACATGTCGTGGAGCCGTGATTGATAATGATGCGTTGCTGCAGCGACTGGCTCAGCCTGATGCGCCAGTCGTAGTGCTGGATGTGTGGGAGACTGAGCCTTGCGTGCCGCCGGCTTTATTTGGGCTGGTTAGTCTGGGCACCCCTCATATTGCCGGTTATAGCGTACAGGGCAAGTTGCTGGGTAGCGCCATGGTCATGACGGCGTTGCATCAGTGGATGGAGCAGCGCTCAGGGGCTAGCGAGGTCGCTCAAACCCATATTCAGTCTGATCGTATTACGGCGCCCGCAGCTATCTGGCCGCATGACATAGACAGCGATGAGGCGCTATTGGCGCTATTGGTTGGACGTTACGATTTGGGTGTAGATCATCGTCATTTGCAGGATTCGCTCGCAGAGCAAAATCCAGGTGACGCCTTTGACCGGTTGCGTAAGCAGTATGCGGGCCGTAACGAGCTATCTGGAGTAGCGATAGCAGGCGCGGTGAGTGTCGCCTATCGACCCGTATTGAATTACCTAGGAGTGACGTTCACCGAGAGCAGCTAGTGGCTCAACGGAAGGAGCAAGACTGAATGCAAGATATCGCATTTCTAGGCAGAAATGAGGCGGCCAGCTAGAAGCCGGACGAGCTTAGCTCGCCGGATTTAGCCGCCCTGATGCTGACGGCTGGTAGGAAACTGCCAGCAGCTTTCGAGTTTGTCGCAGGCTTCTTGGACCATGTGCTCAGTAATTGGTATTTCGCGTCCATTGGCATCAATAATGGCTGCGCCGTGGAAATCCGCGTTGGCTGATTGCGATTGTTGATTCATTTGTGCGCTCATCAATATGTTCCTTATCCTAGCTTTCACTTTAAATGGTTCTAGCTCGGGCCCAGTGACATGTATTGCAGCGTTTATTACAGCTCTGCAATCTGTTGCATATGTCCTGTAGAGAGCCCTGAGGTAGACCTCAGATACGCTACTGGGCGGACGGTTAACGCTACTGGTTAGAGCCGATCCGCGACAACGCCATTATTGTTTCGGGATATGACATTCGCATGACATTACGTTTAGGTTTGATCGTTAACCCCTTGGCAGGACTGGGAGGATCGGTCGGTTTGAAGGGTAGCGACGGTGCTGAAATTGTTGCCGAGGCGCACCGTCGAGGGGCGGTTGGTCAGGCTGTTGGACGGGCTGCTCGGGCACTTTCCATGTTAACCGGTGGCCATTCTGTCGAAGTGCTCACCTGGGCGGGCGATATGGGCGAGCAAAGCTGTATCGACGCCGGTATACCTTGCGCCGTGGTGGGCCGTGGGGCACAGCCGTCATCACCCAATGACACCGCCATCGCCGCGCGCGCACTGTTGGATCAGGGTATCGATTTACTGGTTTTCGCTGGCGGAGACGGCACCGCACGCGATGTATGCGATGCCATTGGCGAGCGACTCACCGTGTTGGGCATTCCGGCGGGCTGCAAAATGCACTCCGCCGTGTACGCGGTGAATCCAGAAGCTGCAGGGCGATTGTTGGTGGAGCTGACCGAAGGCGCGCTGGTCAACGTTGCCGAAGCCGATGTGCGCGATATTGATGAAGACGCCTTTCGGCTTGGCATCGTCCGCGCACGCCACTACGGCACGTTAAAAGTGCCGCTGTCCTCACGGTTTATCCAACAGATCAAATGCGGCGCCCGCGAGCAGGAAGATTTGCAAGTCACCGAAATCGCCGCCTGGGTTGCGGAACTGATGAAACCCGGCGTTACCTATGCGATGGGGTCCGGTTCGACGGCGGCGGAATTGATGGAGCAGCTCGGCCTAGACAACACCTTGCTCGGCGTCGACCTGGTCCGCGACGGTGAGGTAATTGCCGCCGACGTCAGTGCCACACAAATGCTCGACGCACTCACCGGCGTCGACGCCAAAGCCGTGCTAACCGTTATCGGCGGGCAAGGCCATTTATTTGGCCGCGGCAACCAACAATTTAGCCCCGCCGTGATACGCTTGCTCGGCAAAGAAAATCTTATCGTCCTCGCCAGCCGCCTTAAATTAGCGACGTTAGAAGGACGACCGTTGTTGGTCGACAGCGGCGACGCACAACTCGATAAGTCTTTGTGCGGATTGCTGCCCATTCTATGTGGTTATGAAGATGAAGTGCTGTATCGCGTGGCCTGTGATGCAGGGGGAACCTCCATAGACTAAGCGGTTAAATTTAGCCGTAACGCTGCTCAGAAAGCGCCGCGATACGGTCATCTAGTGGCGGGTGCGAGCGAAATAATTCGCCCATCGCGCTCATCACACCTTTGCGCACGCCGCTATTAATACCAAACGCTAATAACGAGTCTGGCATTTGGTTGGGCGCTTCGCTTTCGGCTTTTAAACGCTGCAAGGCGCGGATCATGCTCGTTCTATCGGCCAGTTGCGCGCCGGCCACATCGGCGCGGTATTCGCGACGACGTGAGAACCACATAACGATGGTCGACGCAGCGATGCCGAACACGATCTCGGCGACAATAACGACAATGTAGTAACCAAAACCGAGTCCACCGTTGCCGTTGCGGCGCACAAAGCTGTCGATAGCGTAGCCAACAACGCGTGCGGCAAAAATCACAAAGGTATTTATCACGCCTTGCAGCAGTGACATGGTGACCATGTCGCCGTTGGCAACGTGGCCAATTTCGTGGGCCAGCACTGCGCGGACTTCATCTTTGTTAAATCGTTGCAGCATGCCTTCGGATACCGCCACCAGTGCGGCATTTTTATTCCAGCCAGTGGCGAAGGCGTTGGATTGTTGGGCGGGAAATATGCCCACGTCGGGCATACCAATGCCGGCCTTTTCGGCCAGATCAGAAACGGTTTCTACTAGCCAGCGTTCGACCGGCTGGCTGGGTCGAGTAATGATTTGGACGCGCGCAGACCATGTTGCCATCTTTTTCGACAGCAGCAAGGAAATCATCGCGCCGCTCATGCCGAACACGGCACTGAATATCAGTAGCGACTGCAAGTTGAGACCGCTACCGCCTTGCTGCAAATAGCCGTCTACGCCGAGCAGGCTCAAGGTAACGCTGGCGACCAATATGACCGCCAAGTTCGTGAGTAGAAAAAGGCCTATACGCATCATGGACTGCTGTGCTCCAGTAAAAATGTCTCATTATCGTTTATGTCCGCGCCATCCTTCGGGATAGGAAAGGGAGGCAGGTGTCGCGCGGGCTAGGATAGATCTTTGGGCAAATCAGTTGAATTCAAGTCGGCGAGACAAGATACTCCTGCGCCATGACGAATCCCTTCGGAAGTGCCAACCCTATAGACCAGATTTTGCCGTTTCTGGTTCCTCCTTTAGTGCCTAATCAGCACCGTCTTTTCCATGGTCGCGGCGGTGCGGTTGCCGATTGCGACTGGTTGACGGTGGATTGCTATAAGCCGGTTCTGTTGGCAACACTTTATGCCCAGCAGAGTGATGCGGATGTAGCCTATTTACAGCAGCTGTTGACGGCGGCGATGCCACTGTTGGGGTGTTCGGCGTTGGTTGTTCAGCATCGTTACGGCGGCACATCGCGCAATGAAGTGGTGGTCGGAGAATTGCCCGAGCAGCCGCTGGCCCATGAGCAAGGCTTGTCGTTCTTGCTCGACTTCGAGCGCGGTCAGAATATTGGTTTTTTCGCCGATATGGTGGCGGGGCGGGAGTGGCTTGCCGAGCGCGCAGAAGGTAAAAGTGTTCTCAATCTATTTTCGTTTAGCTGCGCTTTTTCGGTTGTAGCCAAAGCGGCCGGTGCGCGTCAGGTGGTGAATATCGATTTAAGTAAACCGGCATTGGCATTGGGGCAGCGTAATCATGCGATTAATCAAATCGGCTCCGACGGCGTACGTTTTTTTGCCCACGATATTTTTAATTCGTGGAAAAAATTGGAAAGGCTTGGGCCGTACGACATCATTATTATTGATCCGCCTTCTGAGCAGAAGGGCAGCTTTATGGCGCGCAAGGATTATGTTCGCGTGATTCGTCAGCTGCCGCGCTTTTTGGCGCCGCAAACGGAGATATTGGCGTGCTTAAATGCACCGTGGCTGGAGGAATCATTTCTCGACGACGTGGTGCTTAATAACCTTGCCGGCAGTGAGCGAGTGGCTAGGCTTCCGTTTGCACCGGGCTATGTTGAACAGCAGCCGCAAGCGGGTTTAAAAGCAGTACATTATCGCTACGTGAAAGCGGCAGATGAGGTGACTACGAATTAAGAGTGGTTGTGTCTTCGCAGCCTTGCTCATTGCTTGGAGGTACATCGTCTGACGGCGCGCTCTCCGTAAGTGAATTGTCTGTAGGAACATCTGGTAAGGTCGCGGTACTGCTGGGTGTTGATAAAAAGTAACGCATAATGGCGGTGGTTTTTCGTGATTCGCGTGAACGTACTGCGGCACGTATTTGTTCAATCAGCGTCATCTTTTCGATGGCTACTGCTTCCGGAAGCGCCGGCGATGGGGCGGCGTAACGAAACTGCGAAAGTGAAGAAAGCAGGGTAAACGACCGTCCTGATAATACCGCCTGATCGACGCCATCTTGATAGACCATCGCCTCGTAACGCAGATAGCCTTCTTCGGCTAGCCATAAAATAGTGCCGAGGCAGGCCATGTGACGATCGGAATGCAAGCCGACATCGTCGGGCTCGTCTTCTCCGGCAATGTCGGCAACGTAGACAGATGCGCGCCTTGGGAAGGCGCTGTAGAGGTGCAGAATAACCTGTGCCGCATCGCGGCAAAAATCATCAATATGAATATCAGCCATGGCTTGTTGCCAGCCTTTTGGTTTGTTCGTATTACTCGGCGCGTAAGCGCGCAAGATAATTACCGATGCGTTTAATCGCTTCTTCGATGTCATCTGCTTGAGGCAGAAAAACGATACGGAAGTGGTCTGGATTTGGCCAATTAAAGGCAGTGCCTTGTACGATCAGCACGCGCTCTTTGCGAAGTAAGTCTAAGGCAAAGGCTTCATCATCTTCGATGGGATATATTTCCGGATCAAGTCGCGGAAATAGATAGAGCGCCGAAGCGGGCTTAACACAGCTGACACCGGGAATGTCGTTCAGCATTTTCCAAGCTTTTTCGCGCTGTCGGCCTAGTCGACCTGTCGGGAGTGTTAAATCATTAATGCTTTGATAGCCGCCCAGTGCCGTTTGGATAGCGTGTTGGGCTGGCACATTAGCGCACAGGCGCATGGACGCGAGCATGTCGAGGCCTTCAATAAAGCTTTCTGCGCGGTGCTTCGCACCGGAGATAATCATCCAGCCTGAACGAAAGCCAGCGGCTCGATACGCTTTCGATAAGCCGTTAAACGTTACGAAAAGCAGGTCGTCTGCCATTGAGGCAATAGAGAGATGTTTTTCTTCGTCGTATAAAATTTTGTCGTAAATTTCATCGGCAAATACAACGAGGTCATGTTCGCGGGCAATTTCGAGTAAAGATTGCAGCATTTCACGGCTGTAGTTTGCACCCGTTGGATTGTTCGGGTTGATGATCACGAGCGCGCGCGTGCGGTCATTAATTTTACTGCGAATATCTTCCAGCGATGGCTGCCAATCTTGTGCTTCGTCGCAGAGGTAGTGTGTTGGCGTGCCGCCGGCCAATCTGACTGCTGCTGTCCATAGCGGGTAGTCCGGCGCCGGAATCAAAATCTCATCGCCGTTGTTGACCAAAGCCTGCATCGCCATGACGATTAATTCTGAGACACCATTGCCGATAATGATGTCATCAATGGTGACGCCCTGAATGCCTTTTTCCTGGCATTCTTGCATGACGGCTTTACGGGCGGGAAAGAGCCCTTTGGAATGGCAGTAACCGGTCGAATCCGGCAGATTGACGATGACGTCTTGTAAAATTTCTTCTGGTGCGGTCAGGCCGAACGGGGCAGGGTTGCCAATGTTAAGCTTGATGATGCGATGGCCTTCTTCTTCGAGTCGGTTTGCTTCGCGCAATACCGGCCCGCGAATGTCATAGCACACGCCTTTGAGTTTGTCGGATTTTGTAATTAAGCGATGTTTTGTGCTCATGCGTTCATCTGCTCACAGGCTGTCCGTGTTTTGTCGACAATGACTCGGGTCGGCAAATCGGCAAAATTAGGGTCGACATTGAAAATGGGTGGCCGACATTCTAACGTGCCGCCGGATTCGCTGTATACGCGGGGCAATCTGTAAAACGAGCGAAAAGGTGCGTTGATGCTTAAATTTGAACAGATTTTGGAAACCGCAGCGCTACGCAAAGGCGGTGAGCGTGTCATCAATGAGCTGATGCCGGAGGTGGTTAGCGATAAAACCCTCAAGTCGCGCTCGGATGCGTGGTACTTGTCGGCGATAACGCGACGTATTTTTCGCGCTGGTTTAAAGCACTCCTTGGTGGATGCCCGGTGGCCAGCATTCGAGCACTCTTTTTTTGGTTTTGATCCGGAAAAGCTGGTGCTGATGCCGGACGCCATGCTGGATGAGCGCATGCTCGATGCGCGGCTGATTCGTCACTGGGGAAAAATGAAGGCCATTCGGCCCAACGCGCAGATGGTGATGGAGCTGAGCGCCGAGCATGGTGGCTTTGGCCGGTTCCTCGCGCAATGGCCGCAGGACGATACTGTTGGTTTATGGCGTTGTTTGTTTAAGCGTGGCAAGCAGCTCGGCGGAAATTCAGCGCCGATGTTTTTGCGCATGGTTGGGCGCGACAGCTGGGTGCCGACCACAGACGTCGTCGCGGCGTTGGTGGCTCAGGGTATTATTGATAAGTCGGCGGCCAGTCAGCGCGATCAGCGGGCCGCACAGCAGGCGTTTAACCAATGGCAAAGGGAAAGCGGCCGACCGCAGTCTCATATCAGCCGCATTCTCGCGTTTACCGTAGGTTAGACGACGTTAGGGGCCGGCTTCGCCGGACTGTTCAGGTGCGCCTTAATTTTACTGATCACGACGGCCTCTTGGTTCAGTGCATTGCTGAATGAAGGACGTTGTTGCATGCGTTGCATGTGCGCATGCAGATTTGGCCAGCGCTCGGCGTTCAGTGACTCGCCGCCGTACTGCATGTTAACGAGTTGGCTAGTGATGGCGATGTCAGCCACGGTGAGTTGGTCGTTGACGAACCAAGTGTTACTGCCCAGTTGCTGCTCAAGGTAATCAAATAGCGCGGGTAGCTTGTTAATGGCATCGAGAGCCTTGTTTTCGTCACCGGGCAATCCTCGCAGCGGCATAATCAGGCGCTGGCGGAAAATACCGAACGTGCACAGCGGCGCGAGTTCGTAGTCGGCGTACTTCTCCAGCCATAAACATTGCGCATAGTCAGCTGCTGCGCGTGGGTACAGTGCGGGTTCGGGGTGGAGTCGCTCGACGTATTGGCAGATGACGGCGGAATCAGCGAAGCGTTTACCGTCATGTTCCAAGGCAGGAATACGCATTAACGGATTGAGGTTGGCATACTCCTGCGGCAATGCGCCTGGGTCGACATGAACCGAATCGAATGGGATGTCTTTCTCTGCAAGAAAAACGCGGCATTTACGAACAAACGGAGAGAGTACTGCTCCGTAAAGGGTGTAGGCCATGTAACGTGCTCCGTAGTGGGCTGGCTAACGGTGTGTAAGGCGTTAAGGGCCGGTATTTCGGCGAGCGCCTATCTGATCAATGTCAGCGATGCTGGTCAATGATTACGGTGCTGCTTTTACGTTTGTGCTTCGAATAATGCATTAAGGGTTAATTTGT
Organism: Gammaproteobacteria bacterium; assembly: GCA_018067045.1. Taxonomy (GTDB): domain Bacteria; phylum Pseudomonadota; class Gammaproteobacteria; order Pseudomonadales; family Alcanivoracaceae; genus JARGPN01. The sequence goes on along the minus strand of JAGPVL010000030.1, from coordinate 3,323 downwards.
TCTTGACGCTTCGCGGCCACCCTCATAGACTTTGCGCCGCTTTCGAGGGTACTCGAAGCAGTCTGCGTCCCCTTCGTCTAGAGGCCTAGGACACCGCCCTTTCACGGCGGTAACAGGGGTTCGACTCCCCTAGGGGACGCCATTGCGGGAATAGCTCAGTTGGTAGAGCGCAACCTTGCCAAGGTTGAGGTCGCCGGTTCGAACCCGGTTTCCCGCTCCAAATGTAGTATAAAAAAACGGCGCCTATTAATTAGGCGCCGTTTTTTTATGTCCGTCGAAAAGTGCTTTGTCATGTTACTCGGATGAGGCCGAGCCTTTTCGTTCGTCTTTGCTGTCGAGCTTTTCGAGCAACGGAGGCAAGAAGAGAAAGTCGAAAGCCAATGCCACGAAGATAGTGATCGCCACCAGCAGCCCCATGATGGCATTGACCTCGAATTTTGACTGAGCCAGCACCATAAACCCTGCGGTGAGCACGATAGAGGTGATGATGAGCGCGTTGCCAACATTCGCAAACGCGTACCGTACGGCTTCATCTGGGCTCATGTTGTTACGTCGCCGCGCCCGCAGGTACTTGCTAATAAAATGCACGGTGTCGTCTACGACGATGCCCAGCGTAATCACAAAAATTAGCGCCACGGCGAGATTCACTTCACCGTTGAAGTATCCCCACAATCCGACCGTCACTAATGCAGGCAATGCGTTTGGCAGCATGCTGATCAGACCGTAACGCAGTGACTTGAGCGCAATAATCAATATTAGTGTTATCAACACAATGGCGACGACGTTGCCGAGTAGCATACTGTCGATATTACGTTGGCCCATATGGGCGAACATGATTGATTGAGAGGTGCCGGGTGTTGCTTCGATATTGGATAAATTTCTCGATAACCATTGGCTAAATTCCGCTTCCATCGCAACCACTTCATGGGGCTTCTGTTTGCGTATACGAATATCGATACGGGTGGCGGACTTTGCCGCGTCGAGTTGTGTTGTCAGGTCAAGGCCAAACGGCAGCGATAATTCATATAACAGTAGGTACTGGCTGGCCAATTCGCGGCTGTCGGGAATCTTGTAGTAGTCAGGGTTATCGTTGTGCATGTTGCGATTGAGTCGCTTAATCACATGCGTATAAGAGCTGACATGGGATACATGCGGTTGCGCTTCGACCCAGCTAACAAACTGATCGACCTTGCGCAGAAACTCAGGTTCGTTGATGCCGTATTGTTCGCCGCTATCCAGAGAGTAACTAATGGTGTCAAAGCCGCTTAAATTATTTTCATAAAAATGCGCGGCAATATTGTAAGGCACGCTTTCGTCGAAATATGTCATGGTGCTGTCGTTAAGGGTATTGCGGCTGATGCCGACTAATGCGACTGCAGTGAAGACTAATGTTCCCCAGAAGTAGCCGCGACGATATTCCAGAACGTGATCGGCAAAGCTGGCCATCACAGTAGAGCGTTGCTGCGCACTATTACGGGGTTTTAGCGGCAGGGCAACGAGCAGCGCGGGTAGCATGGCTAAGGCAAGAATAAAGGCGGCGATAATGCCGATAGCTGTTAGCGTGCCGAGTGAATGCATCGGCGGTGTGTCGCTAAAGTTGAGCGCCATAAAGCCAACGGCGGTGGTTAAGCTGGTCAGAAAGACGGGTTGAATATTCATTTCTAGGCTTTCTTGCATCGCCTTTTCTTTTTCGAGGCCGCTACGCAAACCGTTAAAGTAAGCAAATAAAATATGCACGCAGTCGGCGACGGCGATGGTCAGAATAATGGTGGGTGCTACCGCGTTTACCGCGTTAAAGGGAAAGTCTAGCCAGCCAGCGCTGCCCATTGCTGCGGCCGTGCTAAGCGTAATGACGAGCATAATGGAAAGCGAGCTGAGTAATCCGCCGGTGATGGTGGTGCCGGCCAAGGTAAATAGTATCCAGATGGCGAGAAACAGAATGGCGGACATAATTGGCGTGAAAACGCTGAGATCGTGTTCGGTCATTTCATTAAAGGCGTTATTGACCGTAATCATGCCGAAGACATAAATTTTTAGATTGGGGTTTTCTAATTCATAACGATCACGAATATCGCGGGCGAGGTTAACGAGTTCCTTGTCGCGCGCGCCGGGGTCGGCATTGCTGTCGTCAAACTGAAGCGTCAGGTTGACGATAGTGGCGGTGCCGGTGGGGTTAATGATGTTGTTGATTAAGACCGGATCCGATAGGGCGACCTCGCGGCGCTGAGCGATATCGGTGTCGCTTAAATTGGTGCTGTCTTCAAAGAGATTTTCGACGACGAGGCCGTTGCTGTCGGCCCGGGTGTATTGATAGTTGGTGAGCGAGTCGACGCGCATTGAGTAGGGGAACTGCCAGCTTTCTTCCGTCAGCGCTTCAATGGCCGCCAGTGCGTCGCGGTTAAATAGCGTGCCGGTTTTGGGGGCGATAATAAAAGACACCGTGTCACTGCGGGTGTAGGTGTCTTCTAGGAAATCGTTGGCGACCATGTAGGGGTTGTCATCGGCAAAAAAGATGCGATAGCCGGTTTCAAAATAGCTGTGCTGCAGCCCCGCACCTGCGGCGATCGCTAATAGCAGACTCAATAACGCCAAGATGTTGCGGTAACGCGTTAGCCAGATGGCCAGTGTTGTCCCCATGGTGTTGCCCCTCAAAGTTGCGTGAGCATAGTGCCAGTGTCTGGATGGGGTGGGAATAGTTGCACATTGCCCCGTTGGTTGGGCTAGTTTTTTTCGTAGGAGCGCGCCCTGCAAGCGAACAACCGCAAGCCCCCAAGACTCGCCTGCAAGCAGCCTCCCACAGGACACTCTACAGCGCGGCACTATCTCAAATTTCTGCTCACCTTGTGGGAGACTGCTTGCAGGCGATCTTTCCCGAGCAAACGCAGCGCAGCCGCCGCGGAAGAAAAAGGTCCTTCGGGCTTTTCCCGGAAGTCCGCGATGAACCATAGAGGAAAGGGCCTCCGAAGAGACCCTTTTCCTTTGTTTGGCTCCGCCTGCTGGGCTCGAACTAGGCAAATCCGCTGGATTTGCGCAATGATTAACGGCAGGCGATAGCCTGCTTAATCATGGGCATAAAAAAGGGCCTCCGAAGAGACCCTTTTCCTTTGTTTGGCTCCGCCTGCTGTGCTCGAACTAGGCGAATCCGCTGGATTTGCGCAATGATTAACGGCAGGCGATAGCCTGCTTAATCATGGGCAATAAAAAAGGGCCTCCGAAGAGACCCTTTTCCTTTGTTTGGCACCGCCTGCTGGGCTCGAACTAGGCAAATCCGCTGGATTTGCGCAATGATTAACGGCAGGCGATAGCCTGCTTAATCATGGGCA
>JAGPVL010000008.1 GCA_018067045.1 Gammaproteobacteria bacterium | reverse complement strand
CTATCGCCTGCAAGCAGCCTCCCACAAGGGTGGGGATTGTTGAAAGGCTAGCTCTCCGCAATTTCCGTTATTCGAGATCCCCGGCTAGCCAACCGATACCGCGCGCAGCAAACCAACGAAGCCCGTCACTTAAGACTTAGCGTCGCCGGTATAACGGAGCCGGTAAATGATGCCGTCTTTATCATCCGCAATCAGCAAGCTGCCGTCAGGCATTTGCAATACGTCTGCCGGACGCCCGCTAATATCTGCGCCAAGCCAACCGTCTTGCAACCAGCCTTCTACCAACGGCTCATAGCCGACTGCCTTACCGGCATCGTCGAGTAAAATTGCCATAACACGATAACCCGCTGCTGGGTCGCGGTTCCAAGAGCCATGCTCAGCAACCACCACACTATTGCGATATTTTTTCGGCCAGCTTTCACCACGAATAAACGTCATACCGAGTGCGGCATGGTGAGCCGGTAACACATACGCCGGCACGCGATAATCTCTAGCCCTCTTACCCTTACCAAACTCAGGGTCCGGAATATCACCGGCATGAATATACGGGTAACCAAAGTGCTGCCCGGCCCGAGTGACGCGATTCAACTCCTCGCCAGGAATCTCGTTGCCAAGCATGTCGCGGCCGTTATCGGTAAACCAGAGCTCACCCGTAACAGGATGGTAATCAAAGCCAACGCTATTGCGCACACCTTGCGCCAATAACGTTAGCTTTTTTGTTTCCAGATTCAGACTGTGAATAGCGGCATAGGGCAACCCAGCGTCGCAAATATTGCACGGGGCACCCACAGGAATTGTTAGCTCGCCGTTTGGTGCAAAGCGTAAATACTTCCAGCCATGATGACCGTCGCTCGGCAGCTTGTCATAAACAACCTCTCGCGGCGCATCAACTTGCAAGTGATTGAGCACGTCGTTAAAACGCAAAACCACATTGATATCGGCCACGTATAAATCGCCGTCACGATAAGCTATGCCACTTGGACGACGAAGATTACTGGCTAACGTAATCACTGAGTCAGCATAAAAATCGCCATTTTTATCCGGCAAGGCATACAGGTTTCCGGCGTGGCGTGAGCCCACCAGTAGCGTGCCGTCTTCGGCCAACGCCATCTGCCGTGCGTTCTCAACACCGCGCGCGAACACCTCTAAGACGAAGCCCGGCGCAACAGTCAGCTCATTGGCAAGATTAGCGGGCAGTGCCCGGCTAGAAACAGAAGCAGTGGGCAAAGAAGAGGAAGGTGATGATTCGGTGTCAGTCGCAGCAGCCACAACGGGCGAAACGACCGACAAACACAGTGCGCCAAACAGGGCACCGAACCGGACTAGGTTCCGCCCGGCGTGAACACTCAGCCGCACCGCGTGCTGGCTGGGTTCAATATTGCCCGTCGGCTTTGTAGCCGCGCGTATAGACTCCCGCCCCACCTTTTGGCTCTCCTTTGTTAGACGCATCGTCAGCATTCGCGCCTGGGTGACCTGCTTTCTCAAGTGCATCCTGCACCTCCGGAGGCATATATTCTTCGTCATGCTTCGCCAGCACTTCTTCCGCTTCGAATCGATCTGCAGCAACCAGCACACCATTGGCCACGATGCCCTGCCCCTCACGGAACAGATCCGGCAGAATGCCATGATAGTGCACCGAGAACGTTCCCTGACCATCGGTCAAATCAAAGCTCACGTCGAGGGTTTCATTGTTACGAATCACCGAACCCGGCACGACCAACCCGCCAACGCGCATGTTCGCCCCCACTGGCGCCTCGCCAGCGGCGATCTGCTGTGGGGTATAAAACAGATTAATATTTTGCGTTAACGCAAATAATAATAGACCGGTGGCAATACCTAGCCCCACGACCACACCGACAATAATCATCAAGCGTTGCTTACGAACCGCGTTCATTCATTTCTCCACATACTACTTAAAGGGGTGACTGCTTATAAAAAGTCAAAATACGTTAATCCGTGCTGTCAGCGACGTTTAGCGCTTCACGTCGAATCAAACGTATCACCTCAGCACGCGCTAACGTTCGCGCCCGCAGTGCCAGCCCTATATTAAGACCTATCAACAGCGCCGAAATTCCATAGGCGGACCAAACGTAAATGCCGTGCTTACCCATCTGTAGAAAAGCATCGAAGGATTCAAAATACATTATTGAAGCGCCTCCTTTAACCACTGACTCTTACGCTCACGTCGCATAATTTCAGTACGGGCGCGCACTAAAACCGTACAGGCAAAAAGAAGATAAATACCTAGCATGCTAATCAGTAACGGCGACAACATTTCCGCAGGCATAGCCGTTTCGCCGACCACTTTTAAGGTGCTGCCCTGATGTAAACTCTGCCACCATTGCACCGAATATTTGACAATGACGACGTTAATCACGCCTACCACACTCAACAAACTTGCCGCGCGGCCAGCCTGGCGTGGATCGGGAATCGCATTAATCAGTGCAATGACACCGAGATATAAAAACAACATCAACAACATCGAGGTCAGGCGCGCGTCCCACACCCAGTACGTACCCCAAGTTGGCTTTCCCCAAATAGCACCGGTAATTAATGCCACCGCCGCCAAAATCGCTCCAAACGGCGCAATCGCCTTAATCATGATGTCGGCCATTTTCATGCGCCAAACGAGCCCGACCAAACCGGCAACGCCCATCGAGACATAGCCGAGCAACGCCGCACTGGCCGCTGGCACATGAATAAAAATAATGCGGTAACTATCGCCCTGTTGATAATCCGCCGGCGCAAACGCAAGCCCCCAAACTAGGCCCGTCATCGTCGCCACAATCGCCAACGGCCATAACCACCGCAGCAACACGCCGCTGTACTGAAAGAAATAACGCGGCGAACCCCACTGGTGATACCAACGCGTTAAGGTTTGCCATACGGCACTCAACATGAACTAACCTCCGCTCGAAATACGCAGCCCCGCCGCCACGGCAGCAGGTGCAAGCGTTAACGATGCCAATAACAACGCCGCGAGAATGGCCAACAAACCCATCACCGGCAGGCCGTTAGCGGCATAACTTACAACACCAGCGCCGAACACCAGCACCGGTACATATAAAGGCAAAACCAATAACGCCAACAAGATACCGCCGGAGCGTAAACCTACTGTTAGCGACACACCAATCGCGCCGATAGCCGTCAGCGTTGGTGTTCCTAACAACAAGGCCAGCAACAACGTAGACGAAGCCGACACCGGCAAGTGCAACATATAACCGAGTAGCGGGCCGACTAATACCAACGGCAAACCGGTCAGTAACCAGTGTGCCAAAATTTTTGCCAAGGCCGGCAAATAGAGATTGGTCGGCGCAACCAGTAATTGCTCCAGCGCCCCCGACTCGTGATCAGCACGAAACAACCCTTCAACGGATAACAGTACTGCCAACAACGCCGCCACCCAGATGACACCGGGTGCAATCACCGACAACAATTCAGCTTTCGGCGACACCCCGAGCGGAAACATCGCCACGACCATGACAAAGAAAAACAACGGATTAATAATTTCCGCAGGACGGCGACAAGCCAACAAGAGTTCGCGTTTAACCGTGGCAACAAAGCTCATGCTAACTCCACCTGTTTGCCGCCAAGACGAACATGCCGAACCGCATCATCAAATCGATGGTGCGAGCTGTAGATGACTAAACCGCCACTGGCAGCATGTTGCCGTAAGCGCTCTTCAATCAGCGTGACCCCGTCTGCATCTAACGCAGTAAACGGTTCGTCGAGCAGCCACACTGGTTTATCCACGATCCACAGCAATGACAACGCTACCCGCCGCTTCTGCCCCGCCGACAGACTCGCGCACGGCACGGTTTCATAACCGGCCAAACCCAGCTGCGCCAAGGCCGCCATAGGATCCGCCTGCTGTGCGTGCAACGCCAGCCACCACTGCAGATTCTCCAGCGGCGTGAGTTCGTCACGCAACCCGGCCTTATGGCCCAGATAAAGGAGCTTTTCGCGAGGGTCAGCATCGCTTTGTAGCCACTGCGGCCATGTAAACGATCCATCGTAAAAGCCGTGTAACCCCGCCAAAATGCGGATTAAGGTGGTCTTTCCGGCACCGTTAGGCCCAGCAATCTGCCAGATTTCGCCCGCAGACGCGCACCAGTTCAGTCCAGCGAATAACTCGCGGTCATCGCGCTCGCAGCGTAGCGCTCGTGTTTGCAGGACAGGTATATCAGTCAAAACGGCACCCCCTTAAGGCGGCGGCAGTATAGCATGTGCCCGCCTCAAATCAGCCTTAGGTCTGGGATCAAAGCGCAAGGCGCTGTTACAATTAACACCTAATTAGCACCTATAGCAGCATTCGCGGCGGTACCGATTCACATCGATACCGTGCACAAGCCGCCACATGAGTACTCCAATGTACAACATCGAACACCACGTCTACTTTGCCGTGTTTGGCTACGACACCGATGCACTGGCGATCACCCTACAGGCTGGCATCGAGGCCGATGATATCTGGGTCAAAGGCGAGTCCTATAGTACTGCCCTACCCGAGGCAGTACGCACAGATAACCGCTGGATACTCTCCAGTGGACTAGACCGCGACGCGTCCCACTCCGATCACTTCGAGAAACTGCTCTTCAAACTGCAACGACTCAGCGACGCCCTCCCCACACTGCGCGAAACATATCGCTGTGGCATTGGCGTCTCTCAGTACTTCTTTATGGACGATCCGTCGTTTTATTTACGCCCAGATATTATCGAACGTTACCAACAACTCGGCTTCACCATATCCTTCGACCAACTGGCGATCGATAGCTAGATCGTTGTTTGCCTCGTCAGGGGCCAACCAACGAAGCATTCAACTAAACGTCGTCAAAAGAGGTTGTCATGACTGGCTCAGCACCATTCGAAAAAAGCACCAATAAAGAAAATGAAGATCCCACCTGTTCATTCTGTGGCCGCAAGCGCAGCGAGTCGAAAGCAATGTTTCGGAGTGAAACCGCCAGAATTTGTGATCGCTGCATAGCGAAGATGAAGAAAGGTAAAGAAGAAAACCCGCAATGAATGAATTCTGAATAAATCTAGGAAGCCACTCAATAACTCCCATAAAATAGAGCCCCTTTCCCCCAGTGTTAAAGCTAACCACAAGCCAATAAAAAACCCAGCTGGACGACAGCAAAGATTTCTCTCTGCCGCCGCCCACACTGAGCTTGTTAATGTTCGTGTTACTTTTCTTCTATCTTTTTATTTTTCTATCTTTTAACTATTTTCTCCATTCTAAAGCCTTATCGCTTTACCGATCTTCATAACGTTGATGCTTAAAGAAGATACCGGTATCACCGAATTGCGACAGCGTAAATGGCGACGTCATAACCAACTCACCAATCTTATTCGCACTATCACGGCGTTCACGCGCATAACGCGCCGACACCCAAGGCCAAATGGATGTCTTCACGGCCTTAGAGGTCGCGTAAACGTCATATACCACTGTGCCAGCACTCAATGCGGTCAAATCATCACGGAAATCATGAGGCGCACTGCTGATACTGTTCTTCACGCTCTCATTCGGTACGAAATAGATCTGCGACGGTGTCTTAACAGATCCCACTTCAGAACCATCTTGATTCACTCTCGCCATATCGCTCATAACCAGCATGGTAGGCTTGCTGGAAACCAGCGAGAACAACGCTGTGGTGCCAAGCGTTTCATTCGCTTCCGTCTTCACATAGTTAGACAGCTCATTCGCAAAGATATTGTAGTCATCATCTTGGCCACTCAGCGTATAAAGTGCAGAGACGTTTTCAGAACGCTTACCATCAACAAATAACTTCAGAGCCAAGCCAGGCGCGAAACCACGATCAGCAGGATCACCGGTCACCGACAAGCGCAGTAAACCATGGTCTGCGCCTTGGAAGAGGCCGGTGTAGTCGTGACCCGCCGCCGGTACAAACTGCACCTTCGCCAAAGCACCACGTGGATGAATCGCTTTGCTGTAACCTGGAGGGCTCACATCGGTCACATCCTGTACTTTCTTCCACAGTACAGCGCTAATCAAACCACCAATATCAATCGGCTCAATCGCTGGCACGTTAGCCGCAACATACTCAGTACGCAGTGCACCGTTCCCCCAAAGCATTTCTTGTTTTGCTTGGGCAGACCACGATTGATAGTCATCAGGAATATTAAGGCCCCATGGCTTAAAGGCGTTATCCATACCAGCCAAGCTGGCCGTCAAGCCCGGGTAATGACGACGGATAACGTCCATCATGGTGTTATCTTCCACCCAATCAATACCTTCTGCGGTATACACCTCATCGGTGTAGTCGGACGTAAAGAAGCGGTCAGTCATCAGACGACGCGATGCGTTAAGAATAAAAATTTGGAACGAGGTTTCGCCAAATCCAAAGCCTTCTGGACGCGTTTCTTCACCCAACTGTCCCACCAACGTATCAATCTGTTCGATATCGTTGTTGTAGAGCGCTTTGAGATCAGCCAGCAGCTGTGGATCATCGGTTAGGTCTTCAAACTTTGTAATTGGCTTCAAACCAATCTGACGACGGAACTCGTTATAGCGCGGCACACCACGCTCACGATCACGCAGAATATCAATCGCCGCCATATCAATGTCGCCAATCAACGGCATAGACAGGTTACGCAAGAAGTCGGGGTAGTTGTTCAACGTCAACGAACCAGGATGAGTGATACCGAACGAATACCACAATTTCTCTTGGCCAACATCGCCAAGGATATCCTCAGCATTACCATCACGACTGTCTTCAATCGCAATTTCTTCAGAAACTACGTTAGACCCCACGTCATACACCTTAATTTCATCGCGCAGCAATGGGTGCATACGATATACCGACACAAATTCTTCCGTCAGCGTATAAGGCACGTCGTAGTTATTGGTCGTACGTGAACCAACCAGACCCGCAAGCGCATGCTCAATAGAGCTGGTATCGCCATCACCTAAGCCATTGTCAATACCAAGCAAATCAAAAATCGCACCCAACTCACCAATATTATTGTTCAGCTCATCGAGGTCGTCCTGATACTTATCACGCTTATCACGATCACCGCCTAAGCCCCACCAGTTCGCGTACATTGCACGCTCTAGTACTGGATTCGCCAAAATAGCCGGCGTCCACTCTACTGTATGGATTTTCGCCATCAATGCCGCGTTAATCAGACGCGCATGATCATAAATCCATTGGTCCGACGCGCCAGGATTATTCTGCTTCAGCATATCCGCAATCGCATTATGCTCTGCAGTGAAAATGTGGTGCATCATGCTCAAGCCAACCCACCAGTTTTCATTAAAGCCGGTAACTGGCTTGCCGCTGAGAAATTCAGTCGGCAAGCGACCATCAGCATCGACCTTTAGTTTGCCGTCGACAAACGATCGCACTTCATCGTTCTGCGCTTTGCTGCTGCCATAGAGCTGCGACCCGTCCCACCAATGCGTATTAGTGTTTTCATACGTAACGATGCCTTCATTACCGCTCACAGATGGATCAGGCTGAGTGCGACGCACCGACATAGTGCCAGAACCTAATACGTCACCGGCAGGCAGTGGGAATTCAATAGGATCTGCATCGGTGCGCGGACCGTGATCGAACCAGTCATGCACCATGAACTGGATCCATGATGTGGCAATAAAATTAAGTGTTGTCGCAGGCTTAAAATTCTCGCCGCGAGACATAATTAGGTTACTAACCTCACGCGGGTTAGGTGTCAGCAAAGTGCCTGCGGCGTTCTCCGCATAAACCGAATCTGGATGCACATTACGGCCAAAATTAACGTTCGCCGCGCCTTCCATTGGGTTTTCAAGAATATTACAGGTGCCATCTTCTGTCCGTGCAGTGTGGCTGCGTTCGTCACAGACAACGCCGGCGTTCTTCTCATCCCAGTTTTCCGTGTCGAACATATTATTTTTGAGCAAATCCGAGCGCTCACCCGCGAGGACGAGTAAGGCTCCTATCACGCCCAACGAGCCGAACTTCGTTAAGGCGGGCCAAGTAACCCAAGGGGATATAGCCATGATTAATCTCCGTGATTTTTTATTCTTCGGGTTTATCTGAAAATAACGCTGGGACTCTAACAATCCCGCGCCCCCTCCACCCCCTCCGCTGGGAGGGGGCATCACTGAATTGCAAAGCACGTCCGGTTTTAGCTCGCCAAGCCGGATAAACAGGGCTTGGGAGAGAACAAAAAAGAAGCAAAAGAGAGGAGGAAAGGAGGATTTAGCGTGACGTCGCGCGCAAAACCGCTTCGGTACGGCTCGATACCGCCAATTTACTGTAGATATTTTTCAGGTGCCATTTCGTAGTACTCACTGACACCCCAGTCTTTGCGCTGATCTGCGCATTCGTCAAACCGCTTTGCAGCAAGGCGAAAATTTCAAGTTCCTTCGGCGTCAATACGGAATCAGGATCTACTTCGAGCGGGTCGTTCACGGGCTCAGCCGTAAACACCGCCGAAAATAACGTCGTATAAAACTCCGGCAGCACCAATTGCCCTGACGCCCAAAGCCGGTTCATTAAACCGGCCAGTCCCGGCGCCTCGTCGAACACAGTACGGTTAATGTTAAGCAATCCATAACGGGCGACTAATGCACCAACCCTCTTGGCTTGCTCGCGAACCGCAGACGATTGAGAGGTCAGCACGAGAAGGTTGGCATCAATAATCGATGCGCGCGTGGTAATACCCGCCTTCTTAACCACAACCAACAAACGCCGCAATAGACTTTCTGCCTGTACATGGCGCCCCCTCCCGATCAACCAATACACCGCCGCCAAGCCACGCCTTTCCCAACTTTGGCTATACGCAGCAACATCGTTCAAATTCGTCTCGACCCACTCGGCTAATCCGAAACGCTCCACCACAGCCTCCATACGCTGCCAGTTTCCGGTAATAAGCGCCTGACGCACCATTTCTAACACGGCCATGCTCACGAAGCGTTCGTAATTACCTAGCTGCAAAATGCCGAGCAGCTTTTCTAACATGCGCTCAGCGCTCTTTTGCTTATCTTGCAAGTGCTGCAAACGAGATAACGTCAGGTAAACCGTGGAAATAACTTCCGTCGCCGATGCCGACGACACCATTGGCAACAAGTCCTCACACACCTTCTGCGCATCATCCAAACGGTTTTGGTCATACAACACTACGACCATCCCCGTTGCCCACAACGACCAAGTCGGACAATCTTTTGAGGTATTGTTGAAGTTCTCCGTAATCAGCGCGACCGCTTCACCGATGTGACCCATCTGATGATTTGCCAACGCCATAATCAACCCCGCATAACCCGCCGTAAAACGCTGCCCAAGACGCAACAATACTTCGCGCGCCTGACTAGAGAATGTTAAAGCCAACTCCAAGCGTCCATGCTGCAAATGAAAGTAAGCCAGCATGGCTAGCGAAAAGGCTCGAATATCGCGATGGCTACCGTTTTCGATAAGCAGCGAAAGATCCGCCCCCTCCATAAAATCCGTATCATGTTGAAAAATCTGTAAATGTAACTCTAGAAACCCCACTGTTTGGGCATGGTTATAAGTGCTGCTTTCAACTGATAAATTGGACTCTTTCAAGGCGTCGAGATAATAACGAGACCGATAAAAACGGCGTGAAAATGTCAACGTACTAATAAGCGGTGCGGCCAGCTCAATACGGCTTAAAATTTGCGCATCATCCAACGCCTCGGCCCAAGATAAGATATGGCTTGAATAGCCCTCCTGAAGCCAGAACTCAAAGCTTTTCTCCAAACAGCTAATAAAGAGTGCCTCATCGCCCGTGCGTTGCGCATGCCAAACAGCCTGTTCAAAATTTCTCTTCTTAATAAAATAATGCGTTGCGCGATGATGGATGGGTTCGATACATTCTGGCATATCGATTTTCAGCCGCGCCTGTAAGAAATCTTTCAACAATGCATGATAACGATAACTCCCCGGCTTTCCCGCTACCGGCATTAAAAACAATTCTCGGGAGGTCAACTCTTCTATCAGGCGAGCCGACTGGTGGGTCTGCAAAATTTCATCACACAGTTCCTCATTAAAGGTCTCAAGCAATGCACTTTGCATAAATAGCGTGCGCACAGAGTCCGGCAAGCCCCTCAGCACCGCGTGACCAAAGTACGCCATAATTTCTGGCTGACTAGCATTAAAGTTCTGCAGCGTCTCTACGCCAGAACGAATAGCCGCCAGTAAAGCAATTTTCACCCCCGCCACCCAGCCTTCGGTAATCGTCATCAAGTGGTCAAGGGCCTGGTCATCCAGCGCCTCCCCACCCAGCCCCTTATTCAGATCAGTCACATCACGGCGGCTCACCTTAAAATCATCCGCGCCAATTTCGACAACCTGATCGTCTAAGCGTAGCCGCGTGACATCGAATAACGGTTGCGTACGACTCGCAATAATCAAATGTACGTTCGCCGGCGGCTCCGCCAACAACGCGCTAATGACGCAAAGAGTTTCGGGGCTTTGAATACACTGGAAGTCATCGAACACGACAAACAACGGCAACGTCACTTGCTGCAACGCATCGTATAACGCATCCGCTATCGAAGAAGGAGGGAGTTCGGAAACATCAAATGGCATAAACCAAGACGTATCAAATGCCGGCACAGCGGCACGGGTTTTTTCGGCGAAGCGGCGTAAGAAACGCACCGGATCGTCATCAACCGGCTGCAAACCCATTTGTACAACATGCCGTTCACTCGGCAGAGCTGCCCATTGATTAAGTAATGTCGATTTGCCAGCTCCTGCAGGCGCCAACAATAGCGTCAACGGAACCGTCGCCGACCGATCCAATCGCGCCACCAAATCTGTTCGATAAAAGCGGCCCCGCAAGGGCTGGGGCGAATCCGACAACACCATCGTAGCCTCGCTCTAATACTTTATTATTATTTTTTTAATTGCTAACCTAATCTATGAAACAAGCTACCAGATACGATAGTCCCATTCACTGAGTTTGTTCACATTTCATTCAAGGAAAATTAATGCGGAAAATTTAACGCACCTACGGAATACGCAAATGGACAAAACTACGACGAAAGGATCATTTCTTAACGCCCTAACTGAAAACCTATGCCCCAAAATAGCAAGTTTTATCCAACCGCTCTCACGCCAGTCAAATTCTTAAAACATAACTCCCGCGCAATCTGCATAAATTCACTAATATAGGCTGACTCTTTGTCTTCCGTACGCACCGCAGCGAACAATGTTCGCCATACGCCTTTATCACCCAGACGAATAGTTTTTACTAAATTATGTTCGGTGTATTCCGTTAGCGCCCAATTTGGCAATGCGGCAACGCCACGACCTGCGGCAACAAGTTGAACGATCATCGGCGTGAGTTCGGCGGTACGGGTATTCGCTGGCTCTACATTTGCTGGCGTTAGGAATGCACTGAACACATCAAGTCGTTCTCGCTCTACGGGATAGCTAATAAGGGTTTGGCTGGCCAAGGCTTGAGGTTCAATTTTCTTAAGTGTTGCCAGCTCTGAATTACGATCGACAGCCAGCACTAACTCATAGCGAAACAACGGCAAATAGCTCACCGCATCGTGCTCTTGTGGATCAGAGGTGATGACCATGTCTAAGTCACCACGCACCAGCGCTTGAAGCGGCGCAAAACTAAACGCAGCAGATAAATCCATTTCCACTTCAGGCCATTGTTCGCGGAACGCGTCCAGCGTTGGCATCAACCACTGAAAACAAGAATGGCATTCGATCGCGAGATGTAAACGGCCGGTGCGTCCCGCCGCGAGCTTTTTAAGCTCCCGCTCGGTTTGGCGCACCTGCGGCAAAACCTCGGCAGCCAGTGCTAGCACTCTTAATCCTGCGGTAGTGAACCGTATCGGGCGTGTGCGACGGTTGAGCAACTGCACACCGAGACGGGATTCCAAGTCTCGCAACTGGTGGGACAACGCGGACTGGGTGACATGTAGCCGCTCAGACGCTTCGACGAGTGATCCAGTGCCTTCAATAGCCACCAACGTTTCCAAATGACGAATCTCGATCATGACGGCTCCCACCCTTGTACGGCACCACCCTCACCAGCAATAAAATCAGGAGAGCGGCTGTATATCGACAAATCCAACGCTTCGCTGCGCCCTTACGGACTCGCCAGCCATTCATGCACTATGAGCAAACTTCATATTACTAGCGAAAACATTGATTTTGGATCATAGAGAACTTCCCCCACTATGACTACCTAGATTCACGCTTCTTCTCACAGCTCTTCCCACGCAACGGGATCCAACAAGGAGGCAGCAATGCCACGCATACACAATTTGGGCTTTCCGCGTATCGGCGCCCAACGGGAATTAAAACAAGCACTTGAGGCCTACTGGGCCGGTAATTTGCAAGCGTCTGAACTGGAACACGTTGGCAAATCTTTGCGCCAGCGTCACTGGCAATTACAGGCCAAAGCAGGCGTCGATCTCGTTCCGGTGGGCGACTTTGCCTGGTACGACCAGATGCTCGAATGGAGCTGTTTACTGGGCGCCGTGCCGGAGCGCTTTCAGCAACCGAACGATGAATCGGTTAGCCTCAATACGCTATTTCGCATGGCCCGGGGCCGCGCACCGGCAGGCAACCCCGCGCCCGCGTGCGAGATGACAAAATGGTTCGACACCAACTACCACTACATCGTGCCGGAACTGCATAGCGGGCAAACATTCCGTATCGCACGGGAGACCTTATTCGACCACGTCACTGAAGCGCAGTCGTTAGGCCTCAATGCCAAGCCAGTTATTCCCGGCCCGCTCACCTATTTATGGCTATCAAAAGGCTCAGACTTTGCCAGTACCGATGACACTCGCAAACTCGCCTTACTGGAAAATCTGATTCCTGTGTATCGCGACGTACTGCGGCGTTTTGCCGAGCAGGGCGTGGAATGGGTGCAAATTGATGAACCGATTCTGACGCTCGACTTACCCACTGCATGGCGTAATGCCTATTTGCGTTGCTACGACCAACTGGTGGCTGCTGCGCCGGTCAAGATATTATTGGCCACCTACTTTGGTGATCTAGAAGAAAATCTTTACACCGCACTCGCACTGCCTGTAGCCGGATTGCATCTCGATCTGGTGCGCGCACCGCAACAACTCGAAATAGTGCTACCGCGCTTAGAAGGAAAAGTGCTCTCCGCAGGGATTATCGACGGACGTAATATTTGGCGCGCAGATTTGGATAAAGCCATTTATTTGCTCGCCGATGCCAGCGCCGCGCTGAAAGATGAGCTGGGCGATAATTTGTGGCTGGCGCCATCATGCTCATTGCAGCATGTGCCGGTAGATCTCAACCTCGAAGAAACACTCGATGATGAGCTAATAAGCTGGCTAAGTTTCGCTGTCCAGAAACTCGATGAATTGGCGTTGCTCAATGGCGTACTGCAGGGAGATGACGGCAATGCTGTCCAAGAGAAGCTGGTCGCACAGCGCACCGCACTGGCCGCGCGACGGGAATCAGACCGGATTCACAATGCCTCGGTCCAGCAAGCCCTAACGCAAGCCAGCTTGCTTTCACGACAACGCAAGTCTGCATTTGCCCAGCGTATTGCACACCAACAAGAAACACTGAATTTACCTGCATTTCCGACCACAACGATCGGGTCGTTTCCGCAAACCAAATCAATTCGGACACTACGTCGAGATTGGAAAAAAGGCGAAATAGACTCTGCCGACTACGAGTTGCAACTGAAAAAAGAAATTGAACTCTGTATTCGCAAGCAAGAAGAGATTGGTTTGGATGTTCTGGTTCATGGTGAAGCAGAGCGTAACGACATGGTCGAATACTTCGGCGAATTGTTGGAAGGATTTGCCTTTACCCAAAACGGCTGGGTGCAAAGCTACGGTTCTCGCTGTGTGAAACCACCGGTTATCTTTGGTGATGTGTCTCGCCCGCTACCGATGACTGTGGCGTGGGCAACCTATGCGCAATCACTGACCGACAAGCCGGTTAAAGGCATGTTGACGGGCCCTGTGACTATTTTGCAGTGGTCATTTGTCCGTGACGATCAACCTCGCGCCCATACCTGCGAGCAACTCGCACTGGCATTGCGAGAAGAGGTGCGCGACTTAGAAAGCGCCGGCATTCGGGTTATTCAAATTGACGAACCGGCGTTACGAGAAGGCTTGCCGTTACGAAGATCAGACTGGAAGACCTACCTCGATTGGGCCGTAGAATGCTTTCGCTTAGCCACCGTCGGTGTCGAAGACAGCACACAGATCCATACTCATATGTGTTATGCGGAATTCAACGACATCATTGAAGCCATCGCCGCACTGGATGCAGATGTCATCACCATCGAGACATCGCGCTCCAACATGGAATTGCTCGAAGCCTTTGAAGCGTTTGATTACCCCAACGATATTGGCCCAGGTGTGTACGACATTCATTCACCGAACGTACCGAATAGCGAATGGATGGTGTCATTAATGCAAAAGGCTGCACGCAAACTGCCTAAAGAACGGTTATGGGTGAACCCTGATTGCGGCCTGAAAACACGAGGCTGGGATGAAACGGAGCTTGCCCTCAAGGAAATGGTGGGAGCCGCGCGTCTCTTACGTGAAGCCGTATAATGCGCGAATTACCGTTCTCACGATGAACGTCTCACCTTGAAGATCACGCACTGAGGATCACACTGACAGTCACGAAAAAACAGATGTAACCTCCGTAGCAGTAACAAAAAACCGGCGACAGATTCGTTATCTACCGCCGGTTTTTTATTGCCAATAACAACTTCTAATAAGCGTTTTCAAAAGAAGCGGGTAATTAACCCATCATCACGATGTGGTTGAGACACTCGTCAGCACGGTTTTCTCCACGCTTTTATTATCCGGAACACGATCGAAGACCAATAACAACACGGGCAATAGCAGCATATCCAACACCAGTGCGATCGCCAACGTAACCGCCGTCATCAAGCCCATATCCGAATTTAACTTAAACGGTGACAACGCCAAGATCATAAAGCCGATCACCAACGTTACGGTTGTCCCGATTAATGCACGACCCACCTTACGGAAGGCTTCTTCAATGGCCGCCACCTTAGATAAGCCTTTATCACGCGTCGCAACCATATAGCGACTGAGAAAATGAACTGTGTCATCAACCACAATACCAAGTGTCATCGTGCCAATAACCGACAAGCTCAGCCCTACTTCACCGACTAACAAACCCCAGCCCGCAAACGCTACGCCAACCGGCATTAAGTTTGGCGCGAGACTAATCAAGCCCACTCGCACAGACCGAAACACAAACAACAGCAAGGCCGAGATCAACAACAGCGCCACAACTACACCAATAAGAAGGGTGCGATTATTCCGTTCCCCAATGTGGGCAAACATCATGTCAGGGCTAACGCCAGGACCCGTAATAGACTGCATGCCCTGCTGCTGCAACCAAGACTGTGCGCGACCTTCTAACGCCATCAGACTTTGCGAACTCATCTTTTGCATGGTGACCACCATGCGCATCGCTGAGTGATCGGTTTTAACTTGATTGCTCAGCTGCAAACCAAACGGCATCGACAGCTCGTACAACAACGTATATTGAGATGCCTCCTCGCGCGTTTCAGGCAGCCGGTACCATTGCGGATCATTCCCATGCAAATTGCGATTAATGCGCTTTAATACATCCGTAAAGACACTAACGTGATAGACACCCTCTTGCTTCTCAAACCAATTCGCAAAAGATTCCACTTGTCGCAAGTACTCGATATCAGCTAGCCCTTCCTTTTCACCGCTATCAAGCTCGTACTCCAGCGTGGCAATGCCAGTTAGATTCTCAAACAGAAAATCATTGGCCTGACGAACCGGAAAGGACTCACCAAAGTAGTCATAGAACGTATCGTCTAAATGATTCTTTGGCAGACCAATGACCATCAGCGCCAGTAACCCCACAAAGGAAATCAACGCAGCCTTGCGGTTTCGATCGAGAAACGCCGCCAACTGAGCTGGCCACAACGATGCCGTTGCGGCTTGCTTGGCAGCTGTCGATTTCACCACACGCGCAGGCATTAACAGAGTCCAAACTGGTAGAAAGGATACCGTCATCAACCACGCCACAAAAACACCCAACGCAGAGATATTGCCAAGATCACGGAACGGCGGAGAATCGGAGAAATTCAACGTCATAAAGCCTGCCATCGTGGTCAGACTGGTCAGAAATATCGCACGGAAGTTTTCACTCAACGCGCTCTTCATCGCCACGTATTTCTCGTCACCACGGCGCAGGCCAGCATAGTATCCCGATAGCAAATGCATACAATCGGCAACAACAATAGTCAGAATAATTGTCGGTGCTGAAGCCGATGGTGGCGACAGATTGATACCAAGCCAGCCCGCGCTGCCTAATGCACCAATAATCGCCCCCAGCGTGACCAACAACGTACTCGCCGCCGCCGCAAAGGAACGCGTGAAGACAACCATGCCAATCAGAATCAACAGCAGCGTCATCGGAAACAGCACTGTCATATCATGCTTCGACGCATCCACAAGCGTCGCATTCATCATGATCTGGCCAGACATATAGAAGGTTTGCTGTGGGAATTTTTCTTGCGCTTGCGCAACCATCTCACGGATATAGGTGGCCACTTCCGGCACCTCTATCTCGCGCATTTTTCCGGGCAAGCGAATAGTGATATTAACCGCGCCAACCTCGCCGTCGGCAGCGAGAAGACGATTAACAAGCTGCTTCTCTGCCCGCGCCTCGTCGTGTATCTGCTGAATGCGCGCGTCGGTTAATTCACTGGTCGTCGGCACCATGTCTTCAACAACTAGGTCATCACCAGAAACACGGGTGTACTGATAGTTATTCAGCGAATCCACACGAGAGGAATACGGTGTCTTCCAGCTCTCTAAAGTCAGGAACTCTAAGGCTGCAAGTGTATTACGGTTAAAGACACTTCCTTCTTGAGGCGCAACCGCAATCAATACGTTATCGCTACTATCATATTCAGCCTGTAACGCCTCAAAGGCCGTCAACTGCGGATTATCTGGGCCGAAGAACACCCGGTAGTCCGACGAGAACGATAGCCTGCCCGCGCCCATAACAGCGACAAACAAAACCAACACCCACGCCCCGAGCACCAACCAACGATGGCGCGTAATTAACGAATAGTATTTATCCAGCATGGGAAATCTCCTCCCCCAGTTTGCTAAAATCATTAGGTGCGACGGGTTTTCCCCGTAGCCATGCGTAATCCGCTATGCCCAACATCGGGTAATCGGCTTTGCTGTCGCCGTAGGCGTAGATCTTATCGAATTGAGTGAGTGCATAACGTTCCCGTATGCGCGCCACCTTTTCTTCTCCATGGCAATTTAACCCTTGTAATCGACCGCTGATTTCGCCATCCAAAATCTCGATTTCGGTAGCCAACAGTTCTAGCCCATTCTCCTCACACCAAGGCGCCAACCACAAAGATAGCGATGCACTCACTACGACAACCGTATGGCCTTTCTCTTGATGGGATTTCAGAACACGCATCATGTCCTTATCCAAAATAGTAGGAATGCGACTGAGGCTGTAGTGGCGCGATTTTTCGGCCAAAAACTCCTCGCGCATACCGGCGTAGAACCGCGTGACATACGCTTCCTTTGCATAGGTTGCACTGCACAATCCCGCTCGAAAGGCATACAGAAATGGCAATACGCCGAGTAACCTCCGAGTAAACCCGAAGCGCCCGAACAAGAAACGGGGAAAATCCCGAATCGTGTCGCGGCGGCTCAGCGTTAAATCAAAATCAAAGAAGGCAATGCCGTTATTAGTATCGAAGTGCATACTTCACCCGTTGAATGACAGATTCATCCCGATTTTTCGAATGATGTCGCGCATCCGCTTCGAGTACAGCAAGATCAGCAGCGACGCGCTCCTTTGCCATATCGATGGCTTCGTTAACCGGCACGACAACATCAAATTTGAAGATGTCCATGATTTGCTCAACCCGTTCCGGAATCGTTCCTCGAACAATGTGGTAGGGGATTTCAATATCATCGAGAACCTTCAACAAAATCTCATCGGATAAGGCGCGAAACGGCTCAGAAACCGGACGATGATTATCCGCCACCATGGCAAATTCCACCGGCAAGTGAACATAGGCATCGTATAACCGCTTCGCGCGATTCTTCACCACCTGACCGTAGGCATTCATGTACGCCTTATAGAAACGTTTCACTGGCAGGCCGACAATCTCATTCAACACGCGATGAACGATATTCGCCGACGGGTTAATACCCACTTGCATACGTGCTTCGCCGTACACCCATTCGTGTACTACTGAGCCATCCGATATAAACGAACCCTGCTGCATGGCTTCGTTGTGGATACGTTCTTCTAAACGTCGCAAACCCAGCTGAATAAGTTCTCCGGCCGACAAATCCTGAACCTGCTTGCCAGGAATATCTTCCATGAGAATTTCGCGTGATGTTTTTGCATGTGTCCGGGGAATACCTGTCGCGATAGACAACGCTTCTGTGGTTGTCGTTTTCCCGGATGAATACGTTCCAGACACCGCTAAACGAACAATTTTGTTTTCCATTACATCTTCCTCAAGGTATTTGGTGAGCGATAACGGCGCTCATTGAAAAGTTTTTTATTTGCGCGCACGTCGACGTCATCTCCGCCGTTCGCCACGGGCTTCCACCCATCGAGCACATACGCGTTTTCGTCACACCAATATCCATATCAAGCGGCGCTAAACGCGGCACTGGTTCCGGCATATTGATTGAGAACGCGCGCATCCAAAGGTTGTGGCTGTTTTGGCGGGAAAGATTGTCTAAGCGATACATCAACACTTGCGCCATTTGCGCACCGCAAATCATCATATCGACAGCACTGGCGTATCCCGAGAAGCCACTACCGACACCTACCGTTGGCGCATAACCATTATCTTCGAGTATCGAAACGCGCCCGGTTAGTGTCTCGTCGTTGGGGAAATGCATATCGTAAATATCATGCTTCAACGATTTGTAATGATGCCCATACAAACTGCGCCGGCTACGGCCCAGAAGTTCATCAAGGTGCTTAAGCACCACACGCGGACCAAATGGGAAGCGGCTTTCTGATAGCGCATGAGCAACGATCACTTCCACACTAAACCCGGCAATGCGCACCTCGAAAGATGACAAATGGCGCGTACTACCTGGCGCTGCAGGAACACAACTCACGTAGCCCCCCTGTACTGGTATATCACTTAAATCTTCATGGGCAGTACGGGCGGACTTAATACCGATGTGATGCAGCCACAGTTGCCGCTCGTGCTCAAAACTAAAACCGAATCGGCAAAGTAAAAATGCATCGCAAAGCTGTATAGCGCTAACCAAAATATCAACCGTACTGAGATGTGGTCGCAGATCACCACGCTCACCTTTTTTCGACCAATCTTGCGGGTACTCAATACCAATCGATGCGCTAAACTTCCCCGCTTCGCAATCCATATCAATATCGCGAATATGGTGGCGAATACGACGATAACCACTGCCAAAATAGCGGCTGTCCGACGGTCCTAGAAATTCGTCAATGTTGACGCCCTGAATAACGGCTGGACTGTTCATAACTCCCTCCCCTTCACCTGTTTACGGCAACGTTTCAGCGGTAAATCCATTTGCGCACACTCGCTGAGTGAGAAGAGAAACTAACAACCAAAAGTCGATGGCTCCCCTAACCGAACGGTCAGGTATCACTGAGCCGCGTTTAACGGGACAATCCAGCGCTTTGATTTTGTGCTTAGAAATAAGCAGACGGTCATCACGACGGCATCAATTACATGGCATAACTGAAGAAAAAGCAGACACAAAGGCTACCCGAGAGTAGCCCTTGTCATAATTGAAGTGTCGATTGTCTATCAGGAAACGAGGTTATATTTTTCGGCGAACGCCACAACTTGCACACGATTTTGCACGTTTAACTTTCGACACACCGCGCGCAAATGAAACTTCACCGTATGTTCAGAGATATTCAATATCTTACCAATATCCCAGTTTGACTTTCCCTTCCTTAGCCAGCGCAAAACATCTTGCTCACGAGCTGTTAAACCAACATCAGCCACGGGCAGAGCACAACGCTGATAAGCCGCATTGAGATGAGGAGCCAACAACTCTACCGATTGCCACAACAGCGCATGGTCGCCATTAGCATCACTAAAATAGGTATAGCTACCTAATTGCCTCGCCGCCTCTTCGCCGCGATAGCAAAATAAAAAACCTGGGTTCTCGCAGGAACGCAGCGGAATAACGGAAAGTGCAGCATCATGGCTCGACTGCAAAGACGATAAACTGCGCAAGGCGTTATGCTGATCCGCGCACGCATCAACCCGATCCTTTGCGATGCGGAAGTTAAATAGACCCGCCGGCCCCTCGATCTTCCCTTCTACTTGTCTATCTGCCGCCTGTATCGCAAACCCAAACGGCACAATATGACTAAAGTGATCATAAATGCCGGCCAAGTCGCCTAGGCTCTTTACACTCAAGCAGCGCTGACTAATAAGGAACAGCTCTCGCAGCTGCGTTGTGGTTAGCATCATCCCTTCCCCTACGCTTCCTTCTTCGCGCCACTGCGCATCAAAAAACAACCATTTGTTTACCTACAGCGCGAATCATAAGGGGAATAAGGGACGCTATGCAGCCGTATTCAGGCGCTAATCACAACTTTGTCGTGAATATGCGGAAGGTAGCCGTCACGCTGAGATTGAACCGATATGAACCAGCTAGGCTTGTAAAATCAGATCAATATCTCGCGTCCGGGCAATACGGACGACGAATGGCCAAAGAATCATAACCAACTGAAAAACATACTGTTTTGTGTGAATTTGTCGCGCAGAGCGCCCCTAGAGACAAACGATTTTGTCCCTAGGGGCACCTAATAGGTCTGAATTTGGCCTATTTCACCTTCCCAGACTACCCAGTCAACTGTACCATCGAGCGATGTCACAATAACTAAAGGTATAAAACTATGGGCATTTCAATCCTGCCAATTCGTAGAGACCTAAAATTTCATTTGCCAGCCGACAAGGTAACCGACTGGCACAAAACGGGCATGCATGTATCCCAATTCTTTAACACCATGAGCCTGTTTTTTCCTGTCGGCGAGCGCTTCTTTATCGACGCCGTACGCAGCTATCGCGATGAAGTCACAGATCCAGAACTGAAAAAAGCGGTTACTGCTTTCATTGGTCAGGAAGCGATGCACGGTCGTGAGCATGAAGAGCTGAACGAATTGCTTGAGGCCGCTGGCGTGCCTGCCATGGCGCAAGAGAAGTTTGTCTTCAAATTGCTTAAAACCGTCGAGAAAGTGACTCCGAAAATCTTTCCGCTGGCTGCGACCGTGGCGTTGGAGCACTTAACCGCCATTCTTGCCGACTCACTATTGCGCCACCCAGAAACAACAGAAGGCTCCGATGAGCGTTTCGTTGCGTTATGGAACTGGCATGCGCTAGAAGAAACCGAGCACAAAGCGGTTGCCTTTGATGTCTATACCAAGGTGATGGGAAAGTCACTTTCCGGCTATGTTATTCGTACCTCCGCACTGGTGCTTGCGACCGGTATTTTCTTGGCCATTCTGTATCCGTACTACATTGAAAATGTGCGCCGCAAAGGTGGCTTATTCAATTTGAAAGGCTGGGTAACGAGCTTCCAATATCAGTGGGGCCGCCCCGGTACCTTGCGTCATGCAATTAAGCCTTGGCTTGATTGGTTTAAACCAGGATTCCACCCATGGGATCACGACAACCGTCACTTCCTTGCGCGGATGGACGAATACCTTACCGTTGCCGAAGACAATGCCATGAAACATGGAAAGACTAACGCCGCGTAAGATGCTTCTCTCATAATCACTCTCCGTGATTATCCTCACAGGGCCGCTTTGCGGCCCTTTTTTTTGGTTCATCGCGGATTTCCGGGAAAGCCCGATGAGTCATCAAAACATTCAAATGAATTCGGCAGCAGCATTGGTTCCTGCAAGGCTGGCAACATCAAGACTTTTGCCGGAGCGCGCCCTGCAAGCGAACAGCCGCAAGCCCCAAGACTCGCTTGCAAGCAGCCTCCCACAGGCACCCCTACAGCGCCGCACCCTCTCAAATTTCTGCTCACTTTGTGGGAGGCTGCTTGCAGGCGATCTTTCCCGAGCAAACGCAGCGCAGCAGCCGCGTAAGAAAAGGTCCTTCAGGCTTTCCCGGAAATCCCCGATGAGTCATCAAAACATTCAAATGCATTCGGCAGCAGCATTGGTTCCTGCAAGGCTGGCAACATCAAGGCTTTTGCCGGAGCGCGCCCTGCAAGCGAACAGCCGCAAGCCCCAAGACTCGCTTGCAAGCAGCCTCCCACAGGCACCCCTACAGCGCCGCACCATCTCAAATTTCTGCTCACCTTGTGGGAGGCTGCTTGCAGGCGATCTTTCCCGAGCAAACGCAGCGCAGCAGCCGCGTAAGAAAAGGTCCTTCAGGCTTTTCCCGGAAATCCGCGATGAACCTTTTTTTTGCCTTCCAGCGCCCTACATCAACATTTGTCCCGACCTGCCCGGCTTCAGAGCGCCACAAACTAACCATATCGCTCCGCAGAAAGACACATCGGGACATTGACCAAATATGACTAATTGCCTATTTTGCCAGCGCATTCCAGCAGATGATCAAACCTGTAGTGGTTCCACAAATCACTGATCGTTTTACGCAACCGGCGCATACCAAGATACCGAAATCATTGCGTCTCATTTGTGGCCAACACGTGTGATCTAGCCGCCAGTCGGCGGGCTTTTGACGTACCCTCACCGTCACGCAACTGACATCGCAAAAGGACATACTTCATGGCGAAGAAAAACATACTCCGTAACGCAGCAGGTCGTGTCGCCGTCATTGACGGAGTGCGCACCCCCTTTGCACGTATCGCCACTCACTTTCGTGACCTCAATGCGATTGATCTGGGCGCGATGGTGGTCAGTGAATTGCTCACGCGCAATAACTTAAAGCCACAGCAGATAGATCAACTGGTTTTCGGCATGACCGTGATGATTCCCGAAGCACCGTTTATTGCGCGAGAAATTGCCATCGCTTGCGGCATGGATGATGTCGATGCCTACTCAATCACTCGTGCCTGTGCGACGAGTTTTCAAACCGTCGCCAGCGGCGCCGAAAGTATTCTAGCCGGTAACGCCGAGATCGTTATCGCCGGCGGTACGGATTCCACCACGAGCGTGCGCATTCCCATGTCGAAAAAGTTTTCATCGGTCATGCGTGATGTGAACTTTGCCAAGACACTCGGCGCCCGCTTGAAACTTCTTTCCTCATTGTCGGCAAAAGATATTCTGCCGGTTGCACCGTCCATTACCGAGTACTCGGTTGGCGAGACCATGGGCGAAAGCTGCGAGAAGATGGTGCAGAAATGGGGCGTGTCCCGCGCGCAACAAGACGACATCGCTTACCGCTCTCATGTGAATGCCGCCAATGCCTGGAAGCAGGGCTATCTCGATCAACAAGTCATGACCGCCCTGCTACCCAATGCAACGCAAATAAAAGAAGATAATCTCGTTCGAAAAAATGCCCAGCGCGCCGCCTATGACGCCCTCAAACCTGTTTACAACCAAACAACCGGATCGGTCACCGCAGGCAATGCAAGCCCACTGACCGACGGTGCCTCGGCGCTGATATTAATGAGCGAAACTAAAGCCAAAGAATTAGGTCTTACGCCTATTGGCTATATTCGCTCGTACGCCTTTGCCGCCAAAACGCCTAAAGAAGACCTACTGATGGGCCCTGTTTTAGCCGCGCCCATCGCGCTGGATCGTGCTGGTCTCGACATGAAAGACATCACCTTATTTGAAATGCACGAAGCCTTCGCCGGTCAGCTTGCCTGTAACTTAAAAGGTTTGGCGAGCGACGCCTACGCGAAAGACGTCCTTCATCGCAGCAAAGCCGTCGGTGACGTTGATCTAGAACTGCTGAATGTGAATGGTGGCTCTATCGCCTACGGTCACCCGTTCGGCGCCACCGGCACGCGGGTAATTAATCAGGCCCTGTATGAGCTAAAACGCCGCGGTGGCGGTGTCGCCCTCACCACAGCCTGCGCCGCCGGAGGTATTGGTGCTGCAATGGTGGTTGAAGCAGAGTAGTTTGGTATAGAGAGTAACTTGGCATAAAGAGTAGTTTGGTATACCACCCGTGTGGGCCTAAACAGCCCTTGCACTTATTTTCGTCAAACGAGTATCGTTTAACTAACGCTTCGAGGGTGAGAACAGCTCACCATCACAAGTCGACTCAATGGAGAAAAGAATCATGTTTTCACTGGTAATGAACTGGATGCGCGACAATAAAATTTTGCCGCAAATTTCTGACACCGAAAGACAAGCCCTAGAAGCGGGTGATGTCTGGATTGATGGCCAGTTCTTTGGCGGAAACATCGACTTTCAAACCATTCTCGACGAAGCCTACGATACCCTGCCGGCAAACGAGCAGGCGTTTCTAGACGGCCCAGTTGAAGAACTGTTGAACATGGCCAACGGTTACGAAATTCAGCGCAAGCGCGTTGTTCCCCCTGAAATCATCGACTTCATGGGCAAGAATGGCTTCTTTGCGATGCAGATTGCCAAAGAATACGGCGGCATGCCGTTTTCGACGCAGGGTAAGTCTGCGGTTATGGCAAAAATTACGCCGTATTCTGGCGCCCTGAGTGCACTCGTTGTTATTCCAAACTCTCTGGGTGCCGCCGAGCTACTTGGCCATTACGGCACCGAAGAGCAGAAAAAATATTACTTGCCGAAACTCGCCACCGGCGAATTTATGCCGTGCTTCGGCTTAACCGAACCCACCGCCGGTTCGGATGCGGCTTCGATTAAAGCCGAAGGCGAAGTCTTTAAAGATAGCGACGGTGAAATCAAATTTAAGCTGAACTTCCGCAAGCGCTACATCACCCTCGCGCCGATTTCTAATCTCGTGTCACTGGCCGTGCGTTTACATGACCCTGAGAATCTTCTCGGCAAAGGCGAAGACGCGGGCATTACCGTTGTCCTCGTTGAAAAAGGCGCCCCGGGCACTGAAGGCTTACACATTGGCGATCACCACGACCCAATCGGCGAATATTTTGACAACGGCCCGATTGTCGGCAAAGACGTCATCGTTTCTGCTAAAGATGTACTCGGCGGCATAGAGCACGTTGGTGGTGGCTGGAAGATGCTGATGGAATCCCTGGCCGGCGGCCGCATGGTGTCTCTCCCTGCGTCCGGCATCAGCGCCATGCGCGTCGGCGCCGCTGCCGCAGGTGCTTATTCCATGGTGCGCCAGCAGTTCGGCATTCCTATCGGCCAAATGGAAGGTATTGAAGCCAAGATCGGTAAAATGGCGGCACTCAGCTACACCTACGAAGCCGCGCGAGTGTTTGGTTGCTCTGCCGTCGACCATGGCATCCAGCCTCCGGTGACATCCGCCATCATGAAGGCCTACTCCACCGAAACCGCGCGGGAGTTAGGCATTGATGCCATGGACGTCATGGCTGGCGCGGCCGTCATGCAAGGTCCAAACAACATTGTCGGTCGCGGCTACTGCGCAGCACCTGTCGCCATCACAGTGGAAGGCGCCAACATTATGACCCGCACCCTGATGATCTTTGGTCAGGGCGCAACACGCTGCCATCCTTATGCGTACAAAGTGGTTGAAGCGGTCGAAAATAATGACGTTGCTTCCTTCCGCAAAAATCTCACCGGCTGGATGCTGCAATTCTTTATCGGTATTGTCATGACACTGGTACGCGGCGCAACGCGCGGCTGGTTCACCGTGAAAATTCCCGACGTCGCACCCGAAACCAAAACCTTCTATCGCCGCTTTGGCTGGGCCACCACCCGCTTCGGCCTGCTCACCAACTTGGCCATGTTCTTTATTGGCGGCAAACTCAAAGCACGCGGCAACCTCACCGGCCGTTACGCCGACATCGTTGCATGGTTGTACATCGGTATTTCCGCACTACGTCGCTTCGAAGCAGAAGGTCGCCGTAGCGAAGACTTACCACTCGTGACGTACAGCGCCACTTATGCCCTCGCACAAATTCAACGGGCCTTTGAAGGCCTGTATGAAAACTTCGACGGCCCGGTTGGCTTAATTCTACGCACCGTAGGTCGCAGCTGGATCGGCATGAACCCATTAGCCAAAATGCCAAACGACAAAATGAGCCACGACGCCGCGCAAGTTCTACAACGTTACGACGCCCAGTTCCTACGCCTGCAAGACGGCCTCTATCTCGAAGAAGGCAAAACCACCGGCATGGGCCGACTACTCGATGCGTTTAAGAAAACCACCGAAGCCGAGCCAGTGCGTCAGAAAATTCGCGCCGCACAACATGCTCGTACCTTGCCACGTGGCAGAACAGAAGAAATGGCAGAAGCCGCACGCGACGCCAAGGTTATCAGCACAACCGAATTCGATACGCTGGTTGCCGCACGCCAAGCCTGCCTCAACGCCATTGAAGTCGATGTCTTTACACCGGAAGAATACATCGCACCACAACCACACGGCGTAACCGCTACCGGTAACGGCGGACAATAAACCGCTTAACTACGTTGATGCACGTCAGGCAGAAACTTGCCTGACGTGCATTGATCGTTGGCCCGCAACACCATCAAACCGCACCGCCTTGTAGGAGCTTGCTTGCAAGCGATAGACCTACACCTAAACCCAACACCGATCACTCACACACCACGCGCCGATAAAAACGTCAAACCACCCTCCCTTCGAATCGCCACACATAGCCATCCTCAAACCAAAAATCCCAGCGCTCAACGGCCTAAGCCCCTGACCTTCCCCTCAAGGCTTAGCCATCAGCTGACGCCACTTTGGCACCCATTCATCGCCATCGTTGTTTTTTCAGCTAAGAAAACATGACTTGCCGCGTTAGTTAATACGCAATGAGGAGTAGGTTATATGTGCCGTGTATTTTCTGGTAAGTTAGGGCAGTCCAAAGGCTACTGGTTATAAACGATTATGCAAAATCGAGGAGCTTGGCATGTTATCTATGATAGAAAAGCTGATTAATGAGCATGGATCGTCAGCAATTCTCAAAGAGAGACTGGAGCTGATAAATGATAAATATGAAGCTCTGGAGGGAAAGCTAGAAAATTCGGAGAAAGAGAACAGGCTTCTCCGTCAAGAGCTGGAGCTGTTGAAGTCTCAAGTTAAAACACAGAAAATCGAGCAAGCTTATATAGAGTACAAAGGGGCAAAGTTTAAGCGTAAGCCTTCTGGTGGTTTCGAAGATTCACCTTACTGCTTTAAGTGTAACGGCGGCATGTTTGCGTTAGAAGACTTCATGCCTTTTGTTTGCGGTGCATGCGGAAGCACCGCCGGTTTCAAAGGAAACCAGCTCAGGTCGGTTCTCAATGAAGTCGAGAATGAGTATGCATAACATACGGCCGTTGTCGCCCCTTCGCGGTTGGGACGGCCTTTTCGCCGCTTCGCGGCTACAAGAAGCCGGGCGTTATGCAGGTCGTGCATGTGTGGAGCTTTAAGCATCTCATTGTTGGTTCAACTTCTCTTGGTCACGGTTTCTCTAGGACTCGCGTGGCAAGCAGGTCAAGTAATGGATAAGTCTGGCGACGGGGACGTAGAAGCCTGGAATCGCTTTAATGCCTTCGCTGGCATTGCGTTCTATGGTGTCGCATTTGTATGGCTGGCCACGATCATTCTGTCGCTCGCTGGCCGAGCGTTTGGAACAACAAAGGCACAGCGACGGCCTTCCCATTGCGGCTGCGCCTCTCCATTACAAAGCCGCGCGTGCTGCGGGCGTTATACATCTAGAATGGATTCGCTATGTTTGAAGACTTGATAAAAGAAATGGAACGCATGAATGGCCAGTCGGTATCCGTAGAAATCGAATCCGATGAGAAAGGCTATATCGATAAGCAGTGCCCTAACGAGGAGTGCGAATTCATTTTTAAAGTTAACGAAGAAGACTGGGGCATTATCTTTAAAGATGAAGCAGTATGGTGCCCATTTTGTCGCCATGAAGCTACATCCGATCAGTGGTTTACGGTCGACCAAGTTGAGCATGCTCAAGCTGAGGCGCTTGCAGTAATGAAAGGAAGAATACATAACTCCCTTCGATCTGATGCTCAAAAGTTCAATCGGCGCCAACCAAAGAACAGTTTTATTTCAATGACCATGAAAGTCACTGGCGGCCCCAAAAGAACTCATACCATTCCGGCTAAAGCTGCGGATCTGATGCAGCTAGAAATTCAATGTGAAAATTGTGAGTCCAAGTTTGCTGTTATAGGCAGCGCCTACTTCTGTCCGGCTTGCGGCCATAACTCCGTAACTCGTACGTTTCGAGATTCGCTAAGAAAAATTCGCGCCAAGAAAGATGGTGTCGGTATTGTTAAACAGGCGCTAATTAAGACCGCTGGTAAAGATGAAGCGGAATTAGCATGTAGATCACTGATTGAGACATGCATAAGTGACGGCGTGGTTGCTTTCCAGAAATATTGTGACGGTATGTACGAAAACTACGGAAAGGCTCCGTTCAACGCCTTTCAGCGCTTAGAACAAGCTAGTGAGCTTTGGAGAAGCGCGATTCAAGAGGGGTTTGATGCATGGTTGTGCGAGGAGGAAATAAGGTTGCTTAGTATCCTTTATCAAAAACGCCATTTGCTCGCCCACAATGAAGGCATTGTTGACGCGAAGTACATTCAAAAGTCAGGTGATAATACCTACAGGGAAGGCCAGCGCTTAGTTGTTTCAGCTAAGGATGTGGAAAACCTAGTAGCCTGTTTGGAAAAGCTGTCAAACGGCATTGAAGATGCGTGCAGCAAAGAGGACATCAACTCTAGACATCCATAATATTCAATAGTCTTTGCGAGCAATAACGAACAGCCGAAGGACAACATGAACATCGAATACAAAATCAACGCACCAATAACTTCCGAACAATTTGTCGAGCTATTGAAGGCTTCCACACTGGGTGAACGTCGCCCCATTGAAGATAAAGAGTGCATGGATGGCATGATCTCAAATAGTAATCTTACGGTAAGTGCGTGGCAGAATGGCGAGCTTGTCGGCGTTGCCCGAAGCGTCACTGATTTTCATTATGCCTGCTATCTATCAGATCTTGCCGTAAGCGAGGATCACCAAAAATCTGGTATCGGCAAGCAGCTCCAAGTTCTAACTCAGAAGCAGCTTGGCCCAAAATGTAAGCTGATACTTATCGCTGCACCGGCAGCCAATCAGTATTACGCACATATCGGTTTCACCCATAATCCACGCTGCTGGGTACTTGAGCGTGACGACCGCCCTGCGGGCTAGGCACGCCAGCGCACGCCCCACCACCAAATCTAAAATGCTTTGCGGCCCCTTGCCGACTATGATGTAATACATTGTAGTTCTTTGATTTGAGGGTATCACCATGAGTGTCACCACCGTTCGTCTTCAAGCAGACGTTGAAGAGCACCTGGAAGCAATCGCCGGCCGACTCCACCGGAGCAAAGGCTGGGTAATCAATCAGGCACTCTCTGAATATATTGAAAAGCAACAACGAGAGCAGGAACGCTGGCAACAAACGCTAGAGGCTATGGAGTCCGCTGCCCAAGGAAAGGTGGTTGATTCTGGCGAGGTCCATGATTGGCTCAATAGCTGGGGGAGCGAAAACGAACTAGAAGCCCCAAGGTCAGGCAAGTGAAGCTGGTTTACACGGATGTAGCCATTGAGGACTTGAAGCGCCTAAGAGAGTTCATCGCGGATCATCATCCGCCTGCGGCCAGCAGGATCGCCGCAGAGCTAGTTAGCAAAATCGAATTGCTACTGGAATTTCCCAAATTGGGGTCGCCGGTTGAAATGGCCCCAACACCGGAATCCATACGCGACATGGTTTTCGGCAAGTACGTTGTCCGCTATTCAGTGCATGCAACTGCAATCATCGTTCTTCGGGTATGGCATGAATTGGAAGGTGAGCGGTAGAAAGTTGGCCCACTGCTGTAGCCGAGCAATTTTCCCACAGCTTAGACACCCCAAAATTGTAGCAGCAGGACAAACTCAGATCAGCCATAACATCTGGAATAAGAATAAAGACGATAACCGCCCTTCATAAACTGGCTGCACTTCTCGTTTTCGCCGCGCTATTGGTTTTCTTTGCCGGAATGAGTTTCGTTTTTGGATTGGGCGCGTCTTTTCCTGTGTTTCGCTAACGGCGTGATATCCGGCACTGCAACAACTTAGGGCACCCATAACATTAAGCAGTCACTGTCAGGCATGTCGTACAAGCTGCTCGCCCAGCGCTCTGCCCCCTTCACATTCCAAACCACTGTCATTAACGGCCTGATATGCACTGATGTTGGCTCAGTCGTCACTCCTCTTAATGATATCAACCAGTTAGTCTGTAGCGCGTTCAACCCTTCAAATAAAAATAGGTTCCCAGTATGAGTATTCAGGCCCTCATTATTAAAGCCTTTACCCGTCGCACCGTTCGACGCCATGGCCTCGATGGGCAGCAACTCGTACGCCATCTGCGCCGTGCCTTTCGCAGTACGCCATCGCTGCCATTATTGCCACGCGGCGTCCGCGTGCGCAGCATCGACACTAGCGCATTTCAGGGTGAGCTTCTCAGTGCGGGCGGCAGCGACGTTACCGTTCTGTATATTCATGGCGGCGCCTACGTTGGTGGCGTGCTACGCACTTATCACAACATCGCTGGGCGGCTGGCTAAGCGCCTGAACGGCGAAGTCTACTTAGTCAAATACCCGTTTGCGCCGGAATACCCCTTCCCCGCTGCCGTTAACCGCGTGTTGGAAGCTTATGAGTTCTTACTCAACGAAGGTAAAGACCCTGACAACATTGTTATCGCTGGCGACTCCGCTGGTGGCGGCCTCACGCTGGCCACGCTGCTGAATATTCGCGACAAGAAGCTGCCTTTACCCCGTTGCGCGGTTGCGCTATCGCCGGGCTCAAGCTGCTTCCCTAATGAAGAGCAGCTCACCAAGCTCGATAAAACAGAAAGCATGCTCTCGGCCGATATTATTCGTCGCGTTATCGATCTCTACGTTCCTAATGTAGAAGACCGAAAAAATCCGTACGCCTCACCGGCACTGGGCGATTACACCGGCATACCACCGTTGATGATTACGGCCAGTAACGAGGAAGTGCTTTATACGGATGCACAACTTGTGCGCGCCGCTGCAGAGAGAGATGGAGTCAAGGTCGAATGGCTCGAACGTAAAGGCGTGTTTCATGTCTGGCCAATCATGGTGCCGTTCTTGCCGGAAGCGAATAAAGATCTAACAGAAATTATTGGCTTTATTAAGCGGCATGCGTGATCAAAGGCTGAATACTGCGCTGTAACCTAATCATCTCGTAACGCAAAAAGCCCGAGTATCAAGCTCGGGCTTTTTGCGTTTTATCTGTATGCCATTGGTGAACGTTAGGCGTGTTTTTGCTTGCCCATGCCTGGCCCGATCATAGGCGAAACATCGCTAACCAACACTTCTTCCGCGCACTCTGAACACGCCAGTTTTGGCGTGAAAACATGGCCGCACGCTGTGTGCTTAAACAGCAATGGTGCACCGTGCTCTTGTGCCATCCACTTATCACCCCATGCCGTTAACATCATCAGTATGGGATGCAGGTCGCGCCCTTTTTCTGTTAACCGATATTCATAACGCGGCGGGCGCTGTTGATAGAGCACTTTTTCCAGAATATCAGCCTCGACTAAACGGCCGAGCCGATCAGCGAGGACGTGGCGTGTCACGCCGAGGTTGGCGTGAAATTGCTCATAACGCTGCATCCCTAAGAACGCATTACGGATCACGAGTAATGTCCAACGATCACCAATCACTGACAACGTACGCGCGACGGAGCACGGTATCTCACTGGTCTCTTGCCACTTCATACATCCATCTCCGCTATCCGCACCCCTGATCCATCGCCATACGGCAGACTCATTGGTCTGTCTTGATATGACCGAAGCATTACCTTGCCCAGTTCTAAATTAGAACTTACTATCGATTCATTCTGGCGCGCTGCCATCTCAAGGTCAACCAGCCTAGGCCCTCTGCAGGAGAACGTTTATGTCCAGCCCCACTGCCAACTGGCAAAAAACGGCCTGTATTCTGTGTAGTCTCAATTGCGGACTGGAAGTTCAAACGGACCCGCAGACCCGACGTATCACCAAAATACGCGGCGATGACGACCACCCTGGTTCGCAGGGTTACGTCTGTGAAAAATCCCAACGTATGGATTATTACCAGAACGGTGCGGACCGCCTGACCTCTCCGATGCGCCGCCGCGAAGATGGCAGCTATGAAGCGGTTGATTGGGATACCGCCATTAAAGAAGTCGCCGCTCGTTTTATGGCGGTAAAAAAACAGCACGGCGGTGAGAGCATTCTGTATTACGGCGGCGGCGGACA
This sequence comes from Gammaproteobacteria bacterium, assembly GCA_018067045.1. Lineage (GTDB taxonomy): Bacteria > Pseudomonadota > Gammaproteobacteria > Pseudomonadales > Alcanivoracaceae > JARGPN01. The sequence continues at coordinate 69,139 of JAGPVL010000008.1, read as the reverse complement.
AGGCAACCACCTTGGCGGCGCCTACGGCGACAGCACCTTAAAAGCACTGGGCGTGAAGTATCGTTCAAATGCACTAGCACAAGAAAAAACCGGTGAGTTTTGGGTACAAGGCAAGATGTTCGGCGCTGGCGTGCATGGCGATTTTGAGCACTGCGAAGTCGCCTTACTGATCGGCAAAAATCCATGGCAATCTCACGGCTTCGCTCGCACTCGCGTAGTGCTTAATGCCATGCACAAGGACCCGCAGCGTAGCCTGATTGTGATTGATCCCCGAGTGAGCGAGACCGCCGCGCTGGCCGACTACCACTTACAAATTAAACCGGGCACCGATGCGTGGTGCTTGGCCGCTTTGGCCGGCATTGTCGTTCAAGAAAAACTGTTCGCGCAGCCTTGGCTGGAACAGCACACCACCGGTTACGCCGACATTGAGAGCACGCTGGCGCGTATCGACGTACCACGGTACGCGAAAATTTGTGGTGTCGATGAAGATCTTTTGCGTGCCGCCGCGCGGCGCATCGCAACGGCGAAGAGTGTTGCTTCACTTGAAGACCTCGGTATGCAGATGAATCTCCATTCGACGCTGGGAAGCTACCTACAACGACTCGTTTGGGTGCTTACCGGGCACTATGGTCGCCAAGGCACGAATAACGCTTACGTACCGTTTTTGTCTCTGGCCAAAGCCAGTAAAGGTGAAACGGCGTCGAAAAAATCCAAAGGACCACGCGTCGAAAAGCGCAGCCCGGTGCTGGGCTCAAAAATTATTATTGGTCTGATTCCTTGCAACACCATTCCCGAAGAAATTATCACCGACCACCCTAAGCGCTTCCGCGCCATGCTGGTGGAAAGCGGTAACCCGGTTCATTCGCTCGCCGACAGCCAACGTATGCGCGAAGCATTCCGAACACTAGAGTTCTCTGTTGTCATTGATGTTGCCATGACGGAAACCGCCCGCGAGTCGGATTATGTCTTACCGGCATCAAGCCAGTTTGAAAAAGCGGAAGCCACTTTCTTTAACCTCGAATTTCCGCGCAATGCATTCCATTTGCGGCGCCCGTTATTTGAACCGCTCGCCGGCACGCTGCCCGAAGCCGAAATTCATGCGCGGCTACTCGAAGAAATGGGCGAACTGACGGAGAAAGATTATCGTGGGTTGCGTCGCATGCTGCGCTTGGGCCGCAAAGCGTTTGCGCTAGGAGTTATGGTGCAAATGGCCACCAAACCAAAGGTGATGAAGTACGCCCCGGTTATTTTGTATCGCACATTGGGAGCATCGCTGCCTAAAGGCATGGATAGTGCTGCCGCGATCTGGGGCATCTGCATGCTGCATGTCATGGGCAATCGTCGCACTGCTGCCCGCGCCGGATTCTCTGGCTTGCCTCCTTTGGCCGCCGACAAACTGTTCCAAGCGTTGCTCGATACGCCGTCAGGCGTGGTCTTCGCTGAGAGTACTTATGAAGACAGCTGGAACGCGATTGGTTTGCCCGACCATAAAATCAATCTGCACATTCCTCAGTTATTGACCGAACTAGACAAGCTGCAAAACGATTTGCCACCGGTTGATCCAGACTTCCCATTTATTCTTGCCGCCGGTGAGCGCCGCAGTGACACCAGCAATACGGCGGTGCGTAACAGTAGCTGGCATAAGAAAGGACGCTACGGCACGTTGCGCATTAGTAAACAAGATGCGGAGGCGCTGGGTTGTCTTGATGGTGACACGCTGAAACTATCAACCCGCCGCGGTCAGGTTGAAGTCATTGCGGAAATTTCAGCCATGATGCAGCCAGGTAATATTTCGCTGCCAAATGGTCAAGGACTCGAATATCGCGATCTCACCGGTAAAGGGAATGGTAAGGGCGAAACTATTAAAAAGGGCGTCGCGCCCAACGAATTAACCGACAGCAGTCGCCGTGATTTTATTGCCGGAACGCCGTGGCACAAATTTGTGCCCGCGAAATTAGAACGGGTTCAGTCAACGGGCTCAGCCGTAGCACCGACATAACGCCGCAGCGCTGTCCTGAGCGCTGCGGCACTTAGACATAAAAGCTGAAAACATTAAAACGGGATGAAGCGAATGATCGATCCGAGCGGGTTTGAACCGATCAATGAGAATTTTGCCAATGCGGTGATGGAAACCGTCAACACGGCGCCTTTCCCGAGCCTCGTTGGTTTGCAGTTTGAGGAAATTCGCCGTGATTATTCGCGCATGCGACTGCCCTATCGTGAGGCGCTTAATCAGCCAGCCGGCATTATTCACGGTGGCGCTACTGCAACACTGATCGACACAACGGTAGTCGGTGCGGTGTACTCAGGGCTAGACCCCAGTAACCCGCCCAAACGCATTGTCACTATCGATATGCATGTTCACTATACCGACGCAGGCATTGCCGAAGATTTAATTGCTCACGGCGCTGTACGCCGCCGAGGCCGTACCATTGTTTTTCTCGAAGTCGATGTGATTGGCGCCAAGAGCGGCAAGTTAATCGCGCACGGCGAACTCTCTTATATGATCGTTTATTAATACACCCTACTCACTGAGGAACGTTGCATGCCGGTGAATCGCCCCTGGATAACCTTAATTCTGTCTCTAATCGCTATCGCGATCGTCGGTAGCGGCGCGCGCTTTATTACTGTTGAAAGTGATTACGAAATATTTTTCGATGGCGTCAATCCACGCCTCGCATCCCATTATGAGGTTGAAGATTTGTTCGGCCGTAATGACTTTCTGCAGCTCGCGGTGGAGCCGAAGACTGGTGACGTGTTCAATGTAGAAGTCATGGCTGCCATCGAAGACATTACCGCGCGCTTCTGGACCCTGACCCACTCTCGCCGCGTTGATTCGGTTACCAACTACCCCTATACCTTTGTTGAAGGCGACGATCTTAACACCACGCCCATGTTCGAATGGGCGGATGAGTTAAGCGAAGAAGAGTGGCAAACCCGCAAAGAATTCGCGCTAAACAATGTTGCCACGCGTCGTTTGGTCGTATCTGAAGACGGTAAAATGACCGGCGTCAACGCCACCGTGATGCTACCTGAGGGCGATACCTCCGCACCGATTTCTCTCGGCACTGAATTCGAAGAAATGGTCGAAGTGTTGCGCGCAGATTACCCACAGCTCAATTTCTATCCTTACGGATCAATATTGATCAACAAGGCATTCTTTACCCACGCGACGGCAGAATTTGCTCAGCTTCTGGCGATTGGTGTTGTGCTGCTGCTGATTACATCCGGCATCATTCTTCGTTCGCCGTTGGCCGCATTAAGCATCGGTGTGTTAATGAGCACCTCGGTCATCGCCGGCATGGGCAGCACCGGTTGGCTCGGCTTACCGCTTACCGCGCCATCCTCTTCGTCTCCGGTTATTGTGATGGCCTTGTCGGTCGCCAGCACCATTCACCTGATGTCCGGGTTTCTTAAGCGATTCAATGCGGGTGCTGACCGATCCTCTGCCATACGTTCGGCGATGAGCGAAAACCTAAAACCCATTTTTCTCACCGCCGTCACCACCGCAATTGGCTTTTTATGCCTGAATATTTCTGACGTTCCCCCATATCGACTATTGGGTAACACTACGGCAATGGGTGTTGGCATTGCTTTTATACTCACCTTTACGCTCTTGCCCGCATTGTTGCGCGTCTTACCCTTCCAGCGTCGTCAACATAGCGAGAATCAAAGCGGCAAGGTCGCGGGTGACGGATGGCGTCGATTTGGTCAGCGCGTGGCCGCTAATCCCGGAAAAATTTCGCTCGCCTCCCTCGCCGTGATGGCGGTGATTGTTATTCCCATTCAGAACAATGTTATTGATGACCGCTTGCTAACGTATTTCGATAAAGAAGTACCGATTCGTTCCAACACTGACTACGTGATGGAAAACTTTAGCTGGTTCTACGGCGCCTTTATGCCGGTGTCTGCTGAAGAAGGCAGCAGCATCACTTCGCCGGATTATCTCAATGCTCTCGACGGCTTCTTGAATTGGTCCCGCGAGCAACCGGAAGTTATGGCTGCGGGTGGTTTCTCTGATGTGATTAAGCAGCTCAACCAAAATATGAACGCGGATGATCCGGCATTTTATTCAATACCGGATAATCAACAGCTTATCGCGCAATATCTTTTACTGTATGAGCTGTCCTTGCCATTCGGCAAAGATCTCAGCACTCAAATCGACAACTCTCGCACTAGCAGCCTGGTGCGGGTTGGCTTTAACGATTTATCCAGCGCCGAAATGCGTGACTTCGAGTACCGTGCCAACGAATATATGCAGCAACATTTTCCACAAGCCATGCGCTCAAATTTAACTGGGCCGCCGATGCTGTTCGCACATATTTGGAACGACGCGACCATGAGCAACCTGATGGGCATGGGCCTCGCCGTTTTGGTGATCTGCAGCCTCATCGGTGTGATGTTGGGCTCCGCCAAAATCGGACTGATTAGTTTGCTGCCAAATATTCTGCCTGCGTTAATGGCCTTTGGCGTATGGGGATTGGTGAACGCGCAAATCGATATCGGTTCTTCGATTGTTGCGGTGATTGCCTTCGGTATTATCGTGGACGACACCATTCACTTCTTACATCGCTATCGTCACTTCCGCCTTCAAGGCGACAGCTATGAAGAAGCTATTGCTTCTACCTTCGCTGCCGTTGGCGGCGCGCTGTTTACCACCACTGTCGTTCTGGCATTGGGCTTTGGTGTGCTGGCGTTTTCAAACTTCACGCTTAACAGCTCAATGGGCATGCTCACCGGCATTACTATTGTCTTGGCGCTCATTGTCGACTTTATTTTCCTGCCAGCGTTTCTTGGCGTGGTCGATCGTCGCAGCCCCGTGTAACCCTCCCCGCAAGCTCCCACAAAAGATAAAACCGCACCACCCTTGTGGGAGGCTGCCCACAAAAACATCAAACCTTGCCTAGCATTGACCCTCGCGCCGGCGTTTTGGCCTCATTGGCAATACCCTTACCATTGTTACATTGGTTAATGTAATGGTCTTTATGGTGTATCGCACCGACATGGGTAGGTATATGTCTAATAAAATCAACACGTTGACGAACATTGAGCAGCTGGCGCAGCAATGTACTCGTGCTATTTCCGCTTCATTACAGCCGGGAATGAGTGAACGAGATGCCGCCAGCCTGATGCGTGAGTGGCTAAAACAGCAAGGCGTGACTGAACACCTACACCGGCCGCTCGCGTGGTTTGGGCAGCGCACCTCTTTATCAGATCGTAGTGGTTGGCTAACACGGCCTGGCATACGCCCCGAATACTTCCCCTCTAACACAACCTTGCGAGACGGCATGGCCGTGGCGTTATATTGCGCACCGCATCACCAGAGAGTGGCTGCCGAATCGTTGTATTGCACAACGGTTGGCGCCAACCCGAGTTATCAAGGCCTGCTCTCCGATACGGACACTCTCCGCGATCGTTTAGCGGATGCCATCGGCGCGGGCCAATCCATTGAGTTTTTAGAAGGCCTCATGCAGCGCTTTGCCGCCGGACATCAGCTACGGCTTCGTCATCACCAACAACCTCTTGTCGACTGGTTACGTCCTTATAGCATTAGCCCCGATCTGGGCTATGCCGATAAACGCATCGTCGACAAGTTAGTTGGCCTGACAGGCAACCCTTTGCCCGCACATTTACCGACTAGCCAAATTCCAATTTGTCGTCATTCACCACTCGCGACAGGGCTGTGGGTTATCCAGCCGTGGCTGGTACGTGAGCGACGCGGCGCAGGCTTCCGTTCGCTGCTGAATATTTCTCAGCATGACAGTGGTCTTCGCGCGCAATGGCTCAATGAACCATTACCCCTTGTGTCAGCAGAGTCTATCTTGTCGCAACACAGCGCATAAATTTTTCACATGATCAGACCTGATAAGCACATCAAGACTGAACAGAAACGAGATAAAGGAAAGTGAAATGCAAGCAACGACGTTAACGGTACCCTCCGGCGATATTAATTTGTCCGTTAAGCAATACGGTCAACCTTCCGGAAAGAAAACGAAGCCCGTTATTGTGCTCGTCCATGGCTATCCAGACAGCAGCGCCATTTGGGATAACGTCATTCCTTTTCTCGTTAAGCAATATCAGGTCGTCACCTATGATGTGCGCGGCGCTGGCGCTTCTGATGTACCAAAGAAAATTTCTGACTATCAGTTATCGTTCTTAATGCAAGATCTGCATGCGGCAATCGACGCCGTCAGTCCTGATCAGCCCGTTCACTTGGTCGGTCACGATTGGGGCTCTATCCAGAGCTGGGAATCTGTCACTGAGCCCGGTGCGGAAAAACGCATTGCCTCGTATACCACGATCTCAGGCCCGTGTTTAGACCACGTTGGCTACTGGTTCCGCGAACGCTTTGGCAGCGCCTCACCCGCGGAAATTACCGCTGCAGCAGGCCAGCTCCTTCACTCTTGGTATATTTTCTTGTTCCAGCTTCCCTGGGTTGCACCGAAAATGTGGCAGCTTGGACTTGGTAAGGCATGGCCAAAACTCCTCGAAAATATTGAAGGCATTAGCGCTGAAGTTAATCCGACTCAAACGGCCGACGGCGTTCTGGGCGTTAACCTATACCGCGCCAATATGATGCAACGCGTGCTCCGCCCGCGTCGCCGCGTCGCTCAAGTCCCTGTACAAATGGTTGTTGCGCAAAAAGATAATTTTGTCACGCCACAGCTGCTCTCTGAGCTTTCACACTGGACGCCAAAACTATGGCGCCGCGAAGCAAATGTGACGCACTGGCTTCAACATAGCCATCCAGAACAATTAGCCCAATGGATTGGCGAATTCGTCGATCATATTGATGGCGCGCCAGCTAGCCCAACCCTGCAAAGAGCGTACGTCAGCGAGACAGCAAATGAAAAATGCGGCGACTTTGCCCGCAAACTCGTGGTGGTTACCGGCGCAGGGTCTGGCATCGGTCGCGAAACGGCTCTGGCATTTTCCGCAGAAGGTGCCGAAGTACTGTGCGTTGATATTAACGAAGCCGCAGCGAATGAAACGGTCACCATGCTGCCGCATGGACAGGGCCATGCCCTAACCGTCGACGTGAGCAACAGTCGTGCGATGGAAACCTTTGCGAAAACCGTCTTACGTGACTATGGCGTACCCGACGTTGTGATTAACAATGCTGGCATCGGTATGGCCGGCGGATTTTTAGATACCAGCGTGAAAGACTGGCAAAAAGTATTGGGCGTTAACGTATGGGGCGTTATTCATGGCTGTCGTTTATTTGCGCAGCAAATGATTGATGCGGGCAAACGCGGTCATATCGTCAATACCGCATCTGCCGCCGCTTTCACGCCATCGCGCGCGTACCCTGCTTATGCCACCAGTAAATCGGCCGTCTTAATGCTCAGCGATTGCTTGCAAGCCGAACTGGCAGGCCAAGGCATTGGTGTCACTGCGGTATGCCCCGGTGTCATTGATACCGGTATTACATTGGCAACCCACTTTGTCGGCGTGGATGAACAAGAGCAGGACAAAAAGCGCAAAGCAACAAAAGGGATTTATCAAAAACGTGCCTATACGCCAGATCGCGTTGCGCAAGCTATCGTCAATGCGGTTCGTGAAAACAAGCCACTCGCCATCGTGAGCCCAGAAGCACACGGCCTGCGCTTACTGTCCCGCTTTGCGCCAGGCATTATGCGTCGCATGGCGCGCGTCGAAGTCGCCCCTTAAATCGATCTAAGCGCGGTTTAGCTGAGGACCGAAGTCAGATCTGATGCTCGCCTGTGCGAGCATCAGATCCCTCGTTAACTTACTGTGGCCACTGCCGTACCGGTACGATCGAGATCTAATATGTCCAAGCAAAAGAGCTGTAGAGGAATATTCTCCACGGTGTATCGCTGACTCGTTACGTGACCGACCTCCAGCTTTCGTTGGGCACGGGTGGAACAGCACCGTAAAGCCGGATACTATTCAGGCTATGAAAGAGACAAACAACAACCCACTATCTATTCTTAACAGCCTGCGCAAGCATGTCCCAGCGGCAGAACCCGATGCCCCGGACACGCAGCGTGAGTTCACCATTGATGAACTTTCCCGCGAAGCTGAGTCTACGGTGCGCAATGTTCGCGCCTATCAAGATCGTGGCCTGCTACCGCCTCCGGAAAAACGCGGCCGCACCGGCATATATACCGACGTCCACCTCGCCCGCTTGAAAATCATCGGCGCATTGCTGGAGCGTGGTTTTACCATCAACAATATTCGCGACTTACTTCTCGCGTGGCAGGAAGGCCGAGACCTTAATGATATTCTCGGTTTAGAAGTAGCGGTTACCTCTTGGCGTAATCCAGAGATTCCTTCGTATATCGATTACGAAGAATTGATTGCTGACTTTGGTGATGAATTCACCACTGACGTCATGACCAAAGCCGTCAAACTCGGCTATATCATTCCTGAAGGCATGCGTCTGCGCATTCCATACCCACGTATTTATCATGCTGGCAAAGAGCTAGTTGAAGCCGGCATTCCACTCGGCGCACTGCTAACGCATGTAAAGCTTATTCGTGATGATATTGATAAATTGGCGGAACGCTTCATTGGCATGATCGTTGAGCATCTGCTCGACGATAAAGACACCAGCAACGGCCTGCCAAAGGGTGAGGACGTACCAGGATTAGCCCACGTCATTACCCGCTTACGCCCTCTTGCAGAAGCGGTGGTCAGCACCGAACTAGGTCGAGTTCTCGAAAAATCCATTAACTCTGTATTAGTCACCCGTATGACCAATGTCTTGGCGCATATCGAAAAGGGTGATAAGTAGGACGCCTGAGGCGCAAGCCTTAGAGACCCGTTAGCACAACTTCTACCGCAATAAAATAAACCCAAGGAGCCGTCCCACGGCTCCTTGGGTTTTATGCGCGAATGCCCATTGTGCTAGTCGCCTGCCGTCCTAAAACGACATTTCTGCCCAACCCCACAGCTTATTGGTATCTACCGAAAACGTGTCTGCCTTGTAGTCAGCGTATTTAATACCGACGGTATAGGGGCCGATTTTTTTCAATGCAACAAGGTCTGTCTCAGTGCCGTAGTCCTGCCCTCCGCTATCCGCCGAAAACTGATGGTATGCTGCAGCTAGTTTCATCCCCGCCACATTGGTCGTTGCGAAAATATACCGATCTTCTAGACCCGCAGCTGGCGTCACCAGAAACTTATCTGCCCAACCATTAAAAGCATGCTTTGTTGCCAGTGGAGTTTGGAATCCATACAAACCATTATCTGAACCGAGGACTTCCTGCGCCACCTTAACGGTCACCCCCGCAATCGATGCACCGGCTTCCACTAGACTATACGTGACATCATTATCGACAGCGGTCAGCGCCGCCTGACGAGACTGATCGGCATATTCAAGCGCGAGCAACAACTTTACATTTCCAGCCGACATGCCGCCCTCATAGCGAACACCGTAAGTGTCTGTCGTATCAAAGTCGTCTTTATATTTCGGTTTCAACATATAACCGTACGCCGTCAATGCACCACCCGGCGCCGACTTCCACTTGGCGTTAGCGAGCACGCTATCACTAAAATTATCCAACGCAGGCGTAATGCTATTCACCTGACTGATATGCGCGGCAGATAGCGCAAAATTATCCGTTCCGTAGTCGAGTTTTGCCGCGTCATAGGTTTGCTCATCCTGACGCCAGCCGACATTACCCACGAAGCGCGCGTTATCATAAATAATGCGCTGCCGACCATACGTCGTCACCAGACCGTTAAGCGTTTCAGATCCGGTATAGCGAATAAAAGATTGATTCACCTCGGTAACACGCGGATCTGCAATCACCGCGTAACCGGGAGACTCTGGCGTATAGTCATCTACCCCACTGACAACGTGCGTATCTTCAAACTCTCCGTAGGCGTCAAATCCGCCGAGCTTACCGGTTTGGTAGCCTAATCGAGTACGCAGCGTCAGAGCCGTTGCCTCATCTTCATGGGCGATGGGGTTAGGCACATCGACACCAACCTCTTCATAGCGCAAACGCATGTTCAATGTTGGCGTTCCACCTTTTAACGCGGTTATAAAGCGATCGTCCTCCGCTTGTGCAAAGCAAGAGAACATCAGCGCGGCGGGCGCCAACGCAATAAATGGCAGTAGCCGTACAGGCTTTAGAGCGCGGTTCCGTTCGTTTATTAAGTTTGCTTCTAACATTTTCATAATCCCCAAAGTAATAAATCATTAGCCGAAATTTTGTACCGCCATGGAGCTTTTAGCTGAATCTGACGACATCGGAATCGGTTGAACCTTTCTTTGCTTCTCATACAAAAACTGCAGCACGCGCTGACGGCATCGGTTATAAGCAGGGTCATCCGCAAGCGCTAAACGATCTCGCGGACGGGGCAGTGTAATGTCGAGTACCTCACCGACAGTTGCAGACGGGCCATTGGTCATCATGACAATGCGATCGGAAAGCAGAACAGCCTCATCTACATCGTGGGTAATCATGATCACGGTGCTGCCAAGCTGGCGATGAATATCCATCAATGAGTCTTGCAGGTGCGCGCGGGTTAATGCATCGAGCGCACCAAACGGCTCGTCCATCAGCAGAACACGTGGCTGCATTGCCAGTGCACGAGCAATACCCACTCTTTGTTTCATCCCGCCTGAAATTTCATCAGGTCGCTTATGCTGGGCATGCGTCATATGCACTAGCGCAAGATTGTGTTCAATCCAGTCACGCATTTCGGCCTTACTTTTCTTTCCCTTAAAGACCTGCCGCACGGCGATTTCCACATTCTCATATGCTGTTAACCAAGGCAGTAATGAGTGGTTCTGAAACACAACGGCGCGCTCTGGACCAGGCTGATAAACCTCCTTACCATCGAGAATGGCACCACCGTTTGTAGCCTGCAGCAAGCCCGCAACAATATTTAGTACCGTTGACTTTCCGCATCCGGAATGACCTATCAGCGAAATAAATTCACCTTCTGCTATTTTCAAATCCACTTCCTTAATGGCCTCAAACGGACCACGAGGCGTGTCAAACGTGATGCCAACCTTGCTTAGCTCAAGAATCGCTTTCATAAACACCTCTAATTAGCGCTGCGCGGACTGTTTATCCCAAACCAACCAGCGCTGCAGAGAAAGCATTGCTCGGTCGAGTAGGAAGCCGATAAAGCCAATGGCAAACACCGCCACCATAATTCTACCCAGAGACTGCGAACTACCATTTTGAAACTCATCCCAGACAAATTTTCCTAGCCCTGGGTTCTGCGCCAACATTTCTGCCGCGATCAAGACCATCCAAGCAATACCCAGAGATAAACGTAATCCGGTGAAGATCATCGGAAGGGCAGAAGGTAAAACGATTTTGATGACGTGCGACCACCACCCCAAACGCAACACGCGAGATACGTTAACTAAATCCTGACTCACTGAAGTGACGCCAACAGAGGTATTAATCAGCGTTGGCCACAGGCTGCACAACGACACCGTCAACATTGATGTAACGAATGACTTCGCTACCATCGGGTCATCGCTGGTATAGATCGCACTGACCAACATCGTCACCAAAGGCAGCCATGCCAATGGCGATACCGGCTTAAATATCTGTATCAATGGATTAATCGCGGCATGCATCGAACTGCTTAAACCGATCACGATTCCCAGTGGCACCGCGATCAGCGACGCAAGCAGAAATCCGCTCATGACTGTCGCTAAACTTGTCAGTATCTGATCGAAGAAAGTCGCACTACCGGTATAATCTCGCAGCACCGGCTTATATCCAGGATCAACCAGAACACGTTCAGCCACGCGTACTTCTTGGCGCTGATAAAATCCCGCCTCTTTTCCCCTTTCAGCGACATGTTCGGCATAGAGATTCTGCCCTTGCTCCGCCACCTCTAGCGGCCCCGGAAAAACCCCAAGGGAGGTGTCAATGCGCTGCGCGCCGAGATGCCAAATCATCACAAAAACCAACATGCCAATGACTGGCAGCCCAACCTGATGCAGAATTTTTACTACCTTTACCGAATGGAATTCACCTTTCATCAAACTCCGCCACAGCTGAGTCCACTCCGGCATACCGCCCTGCTTTGTCGGTGAGAACATCTTTACCTCCGTTGAACTATCGATCGTCGACTAAAGTTGATCGGTCGATTTCAAACCAATCGTGAGTTTTTCCAGATAGACGTTCGGTTGCGTTCCGTCGTAGATAACGCCATCAATAAATTCGGTTTGCGGAGGCTTAAACCCTGTTTCAGATGCGAAGTCTGGAAAATCCTTTCTTTTCACTTTTCCCTCTGCAATAAGCTCATTTGCGGCAACGGCATAAATATCAGGACGGTACACTTTCATAGCGATATCCATGTACCAACTATCCGGTTTAGCCTCACTAATTTGCCCCCAACGGCGCATCTGCGTTAAGTACCAGATGGCATCAGAGTAGTAAGGATAAGTTGCGTTGCGCCGAAAGAAGACGTTGAAATCAGGGACCGAACGGGTATCGCCTTTTTCATATTCAAAAGTGCCGGTCATGCTATTGGCTATTACCTCTTCATCTGCACCAACATAGTTTGGCTTGGCAAGAATCTTGACTGCTTCAGGACGGTTCGCATTATTATTTTCATCAAGCCATTGAGCGGCTCGAATCATCGCCTTAACAACACGAATATGCGTGTTCGGATTCTTTTCTGCCCATTCACTGCTGACACCAAATACTTTTTCTGGATTGTCCTTCCATATTTCATAATCAGTAATGACGGGTACGCCAATGCCTTTGAATACGGCCTGCTGATTCCACGGCTCACCGACGCAGTACCCATAGATAGTTCCAGCCTCCATGGTCGATGGCATTTGTGGCGGCGGTGTAACAGATAACAAAACATCAGACTGCAACTGCCCGGAGGTATCGCCTTTCTCTGGCGCATAAAACCCTGGGTGAATACCACCAGCAGCCAACCAATATCGAAGCTCATAGTTATGAGTTGATACGGGAAATACCATGCCGAGATTGAATGGCTTTCCTTCTGCTCGGTACTTCTCGATAACCGGCTTAAGAGCGTCTGCTTTAATTGGGTGTACTGGTTTGCCGTCCTGCATCGGCACATGCTTCTTCATCTCTTCCCACACAGCGTTCGATACGGTAATACCATTACCGTTCAGGTCCATGCTTAGCGCAGTGATAATATGAGCCTGTGTTCCGAACCCAATCGTTGCGCCCAGCGGCTGTCCAGCCAACATATGCGCCCCATCTAGCTGCCCGTCGATTACCCGGTCAAGCAGCACCTTCCAGTTGGCTTGTGCCTCCAACGTCACGTAAAGACCTTCGTCTTCGAAGTACCCTTTCTCATAAGCAATGGCCAGTGGTGCCATATCGGTCAGCTTAATAAAACCGATTTTTAGCTCCGCTTTTTCCGCATATCCCACCTCCGCAGATGCATTACCTACCATCGTAATGACGGAAAAAAACATGCACTTAATCAATACAGAACGCATACAGGTATAAGACATTTTCATAATGACTCCTTAATCGCTAAATCAATTTTTAAGCAAAAAAAACGCCCAGCTATACAGAACAATGTCCTATATAGCTGAGCGTCTTTGCTCAATTTACTTTCATCAGCCGCCATTGACTGAAATGTTGTGTATTACGAACCTTCTTTCACTAATAAAATTTTTTACCACTCACTTTCTTTTCTACAGGTAAAGTAATAGCAAAGTGCGTGCCACTTATTCAATCGCATGAAAATTCAAACACTTACAACATCTATATCGACATATCACGTAAATGCACCAATAGATCTCGCACTTATTTGGAGCGGATGGTCATATTCTGCTTATTCGTAATGCATTTACGGCAAATAAATATTTCCACCTATCATTAGGTCAGACCCCATTTCCACGGACTCTGGATTCCCCGGAAGCGACCAAGGATTGGGGTGGACGCCTTCTTGTTTGACATCTTCCACCGGCATACTCGTCATACCAGACATCGCCGAACGATAAAGGTCCGTGCGATAACATTGCGCGGCAATAGGGCCTAAGTTATCGCCCTGGAGAGATCCCCAGCGTTGCATTTGACCGAGCAAAACCGCCGCATGCGAACGCCACGGAAAGTTAGCTTGGTAGCGTGAGAAAACATGGAAGTGATCGGCAGGGAACGGCTTATTACCGCTGAGCCCACCCATTAGTCGACCATTAAGCGATACGTTCACAAGCTCTGCGGGCAGCTCAATGTAATGACCTTCGGTTAGCATATTGACCGCTTCGTTACGGTTTTCATCAACATAGCGGCCAGCTCGGTGCAGCGCTCGCAATAACCCGTTAAGTGTTTGCGGGTGATGGGCCACCCACTCCGCACTCATACCCAATACTTTTTCGGGTGCGTTTTGCCAAATTTCGTAACCCGACACAATGCAGTGTCCCACCCCGGTAAGCGCTGCCACACTATTCCACGGTTCACCAACACAGCAACCGTCAATATTGCCAAGGCGCAAATGCTCAACCATTTGCGAGGGAGGCAATACGACGATTTTTACATCTTTATCTGGATCAATACCGCCTACTGATAACCAGTGGCGCAGCAAGTAAGCTTGACATGAAAACGGAAAAACAATTGCAAGAACGAGCTGCGGCTGAGCATTACGACGACGGGATTCGATTACCACTTTCAATGCCCGTACAGCTCCTAGCGGAGTATGTTCATCCGCCAGCGTAGCCAAACCTTTAAATAAGTTTTGCGAAACGGTAATCGCATTACCGTTTAGGCCTAGTGACCACGCAGTAACCATTTGCTTGCGAATACCGCATAATCCGAGTGACGCAGACAGTAGCATTGGGGCGAGCATTTGCGCACAATCGAGTTGTCCCACCATGACGCGATCACGCAACGTTGCCCAAGAGGTTTCCCGCTGCAAATCAACCTCAATACCTTCGTCGGAAAAAAAGCCTAACTCACGTGCAACAACCAATGGCAGCGAGTCAGTTAACGGTACATAGCCAATACGGACGTGCCTTTTTTCTGGCATCTATTGGCCCTCCAGCAGGTCAGAAAATGTAATCAAGTTTTTCGCCACTTCAACCAGGCGCTGACCTCGGTCCATGGCCGTGCGCCGTAACATTTGATAAGCCTGCTCTTCCGTTAACTGCCGCCGCCCCATCAATACGCCTTTGGCTTTTTCAATAACGCGGCGGTCGGCAAGTTGGCAGCGCGTTTTTTCGAGTTCATCTCGTAATGCTTGATATTCTCTGAACCGAGTAATGGCGACATTAACGATGGCTTTCACACGACTGGGCTGCAGACCGTCCACCACATAAGCACTTACACCCGCATGAATAGCACGCGCCATGGTCTCTTCATCTTCACTACCGGCAAACATCACCACCGGGCGCGGCAAATCACGCTGCAATAGCGCCATATGCTCGAGCGTGTCGCGATCTGGAGAATCCATATCGACAATAATGACATCCGGGTTCAACTGCCCCACTTGCGCAAGTAACCCTGCCGCACTCGGCAATCGCGCGATCACCAGATAACCGGCATCTGTCAGCGCACGCTCCAGAATGGCTGCTCGAGCCGGCTGGTCATCAACCAGCATCACTCTCGGCACCTTATCTTTCGATTGAGTGTCTTGCGATAGATCCGCTGTCGACAGTTCGTGTTCAGGTTGCACGCCGGCACTCCAAATGGATTCGTACCTTGATAGAGCAAGCAACATGCCACCTCGATAGCACCTAAACCGCGACAAACTAACGACCGCAATCATGCTCGCAACAAACCAACGACGTGTTAACAAAGCGCGCGTAACGGATTGTTTTTCTGTGTATTTATGGCAGAGGGCAATGTGGTAGAAACGAGTGTGGCGGGAAATAGAACGATTTTCTTTAGGGATATGCCAACGCAAGAAAATCTAACAACGCGCATAATCTCACTACGTCGCACCAATGTAGCGCACTTTTTACACAACTAAACGGCACATTAAGGGGCGAGGGATTTTACCAGGGTCACACTTTCATCACCGTCACGCAGCAGGATTGACGCCGGCTTCCTCTAGCCAGCGCTGTAACGAGTCATAGATCTCGAATCGCCCTTCGATCTTATTTTCATCATCCGCTCTGTATTTCCCGCTACGCACGAGACACGCTTGCATACCCGCCGCCAGTGCACCTTGTATGTCGCCGTAAATATCATCACCAAACATCATAACGTTCTCGGCGCTGAGCTGTGCGTCGTGCAATACCATTTGAAAAAAGGGCGTTGACGGTTTGCCGATGATCAACGCCTGCTTACTCGCTGCATGTTCAAGGGCGCGTACGAAGGGCCCCACATCGAGATGTAAACCGTCATCTCCCTTAAAATAGCGATTATCACCAATCGCAATGAGTTCTGCGCCTGCCATGAGTAACTGAAACGCAGCATCAAGGTTTTCATAGTGTATGGCATCACCCGCGTCACCGATGACCACCGCATTGACTGCAACGTTGGTCGCAGTGAGATTCTCTCTTACTGCACGCACACGACGAGCAGCGCCATGGATATCTGTGTCTGGCGCGCCCTCGTGAACGCCCGTAACGGCGTCAATGCCGTGGAAGTCTGCCAGGATATTGGGGTGAACGAGTAAGTAGGGATGCAGGTGATGACGACGAATCCAATCCGCGGTCGCCAGCGGTGCGCTAAACAGTTGCTCTGGTCGCAACGCAAAGCCCATGGCAGAAAGATCATCGAGTAGCTGATGCCGATTCTTGCGGGCGCTGTTGGTGACAAAACGCAGAACAAGGTCGCTACTCTGTAGTCGACGCACGGCGTCAACCGCGCCGGGAAGCGGGGTCTGCCCTTCGTAAAGCACGCCAGACAGGTCAAGAAATACGCCTTTAAGCATCGCCTCCTCCTGCACGTCAGCTATTAGAGTAACGCCAACCGCAGGTGCGTCATAGACAGACACGCACGATGAAATACTTGAATCGCAGAAGCCGGGCAAAGAGTGCAGACAAAAAAAAGCCGACTTGCGTCGGCTGATTTTCTAGATGGCGTCCCCTAGGGGAGTCGAACCCCTGTTACCGCCGTGAAAGGGCGGTGTCCTAGGCCTCTAGACGAAGGGGACTAAAACTGGATGAATCTAATACGGTAGATCTGGTGGAGCTAGGCGGGATCGAACCGCCGACCTCTACAATGCCATTGTAGCGCTCTCCCAGCTGAGCTATAGCCCCAGATCTGGTTCCTCAGGCAGTGCCCGAAGGCTGCGCATTGTAGCAGTCAACCGGTTACTGTCAAGCAATGCAGACAGTAACCCTCGTCCTTAGCATCGACATTCCCACTACATTCACATCTAAACTGAGATATCGACGCCCTCGCCCATTCAATGTCGAACACGCTTTAATCAATGCTTGATTGCTGCAGCGTCAGCCACGCTTTCTCTAACTTTTTCGTTTGCTTTTTCGACACGCCACCAAGCACGTCAATGGCATGACGTAAACGTGCGCGGCTAATGTCTGCACCAATAATTTCCATGCTATCCACCACCGAGAAACTCGCGGCGGTTCCGGCAATGGCAACAAAAACAGGATGAAGGAAATCCTTCAGTTTAACGTCCAGCGCCTTGCTAATACTCTGCGCCTGCGCAAACAATCCATCTCGCTGCCAATCAACCTGCGCTTCCAGTGACCATAGATAAAACTGCAGCCACTCTTTCATGCTTTCAGTCTCAACACTGCCATGCTGGAAGTGATCAACCGTAATCGCAGGCATGCCGTTAAAACAAAACGCGGCTTTATCTGCCACCTGACTAAACGTCTCAACACGGGTGCGCAGGTGCGGAATAATCTGCATGACATAGTCACGGTTAAACGACCAGTTCATCAGGGCATCAAGAAACTGATTGTCATCAAGGTCACGCAACCATTCGCCGTTGAGCCATGACAACTTTTCGACGTCAAACACCGGCCCACCCAGCGACACACGCTGTATATCAAATTGCGCCTGCATTTCCGTCAATGAAAACTTCTCGCGCTCGTCTGGCATAGACCAGCCCATGCGACCCAGATAATTCACTAGTGCTTGTGGCATGTAGCCCATGCGCTGATAGAAATTAATGCTGGTCGGATTCTTGCGCTTAGAGAGCTTAGATTTGTCCGGATTACGCAGCAGCGGCATATGACATAGCACCGGCATCTGCCAACCGAAATATTCGTAAAGTAACTTAAGTTTAGGCGCTGAGTTAAGCCACTCTTCACCACGCAGCACATGACTGATTTCCATCAGATGATCATCAACCACATTGGCCAGAAAGTACGTCGGCATGCCATCGCTTTTTAGCAACACCTGGGCATCTTGTAATGCCCAGTCCAGCTCAACCGTGCCGCGCAACATGTCGTTCACTTCGCAGCGGCCGCTCTCAGGCACATGCATGCGAATAACAAAATTATCTCCTGCTTCCTGACGACGCGTCTGTTCCTCAGCCGAGAGAATCAAATCACCTGGCTTCAATGCACGATTCTCTCCAGCGTCTTTAATCTGCTGGCGCAACTGATCCAGTTCTTCAGCGCTACGGTAACAACGGAAGGCGTGCCCGTTCTCAAGCAGCTGGTCGGCGTACTGCTGATACAGTTCGCTACGCTCACTTTGTCGATACGGTCCAAACGGCCCGCCTACATCAGGGCCCTCATCCCACTCAAGCCCCAACCAACGCAAGGAGTCAAAAATAGCCTGTTCAGATTGGCTCGTAGAGCGCTTCTGGTCAGTATCTTCAATGCGAAGAATAAACTGCCCGCCATGCTGACGCGCGAAGCACAGGTTAAACAGTGCGATATACGCCGTGCCAACATGAGGGTCGCCCGTTGGCGACGGGGCAACTCGGGTTCTGACTGTCATACAAACTCCTCGGAATACGCTAGCGCCGCATTATACGCAAGTCGCGGCCAGCATGCTGCCGATAGCACAAAAGCCGGACATAAAAAAAGCGCCGATATCGGCGCTTTCGTCTCAGGCTCTTTTCAGAGCAACCCGCTGGGCAAGCTCAAGCCGCATTCACATGAATGCGTGATAAGTCTAATTGGTAGGATCCAGCAGTCACACAACTTGCAACCATCAACGGCTGACCGGCATCGTCAGTGGTCACAGTCAAAAGATCCACAACGCGTGG
Source organism: Gammaproteobacteria bacterium (assembly GCA_018067045.1). Classification (GTDB taxonomy): domain Bacteria; phylum Pseudomonadota; class Gammaproteobacteria; order Pseudomonadales; family Alcanivoracaceae; genus JARGPN01. Next base: position 50,068 of record JAGPVL010000008.1, on the reverse strand, counting down.
GCGGCTCAAGTTCACTTTGTTCGCATCCATCACCACCATCACCTGCGGCCTCAGTCGACGACTAGGGTTTTGGGCAATTACGACGCCAACCTCTTGGTTAGAAAGCTCGACAACCGTGCCGGTAGGGTAAACGCCAATGGACTGAATAAACTGCTCAACCAACTTCCCTTGAAAGGCGCCATCACGTTCAGAGTACAACACCGACACCGCCTCGGTAGAGCTTCGTGCTTCTATCCACGGGCGCGGGCTAGTAATAGCGTCAAAGGTATCCACGATGCCCGCAATACGTGCCAGTAATGGAATCTGCGTACCCTGCAAGCCTGCGGGGTAGCCGCTACCGTCATGGCGCTCGTGATGATACTGCACCACACCCAAGACTTGATCATTGACGCTGTCCTGAGATTCAAGAATATCCAAAGAGTGCTGCACATGCTCGCAAATGGCTCGACGATCGGCCGCATCTAACTCAGCATCATCGGTGTTCAATAACTTGCGTGGTAGACGCGCATTGCCGATATCCATCAACAATACGCCCGTCACTAGATTCTCTAACGCTTCAATCTGCAAACCAATATGACGGCCAAAAACAGCAGCAAGAATGGAGCAGCGAATACTATGATTGTAGCTATAGGAGTCTTTGTCTTTGAGCCTAGCCAACCAAACCATCGCGTCGGGGTTACGTATAATACTGGCAACGACAGCCCGCGATATTTTCCGCGCAACAACGAAATTAACACCCTTGCCATCCCGCGCTTGATTAAAAAGCTTCACCACCGCTTGCGTAATCTCGCGATGATAGGGAGCCGCTTTCGCGACTTCTTTTTTAATATCAGATGAAACAACGTAGCGCGTTGGCGTAAATTTCCCCAAATTGCCACGCACAGGGCTCGTTGAAGTCACTTTAGCTCTAACATTCGTACTCTTATGCAGCATCGGCGCCATCTTAAAATCGAGCGGCCCTTTGCCAAGCTGAACATCAATGTAAACGTGCTTACACCACACCCGAAGCTTGTCGATATCGTCCTGCGCACGCACGTGAAACCCCTGCATAGGAAAGGGGGTTTCAATCCACGGGCGATCCAGCTGGGAAACAAACATTCCGAGCTGCAAGTCCTGCGTTAATATCTCTTCTATTTTTATCGACATGTGTGCGTCGCCGGGGGTCTGGTAAGTCCGAGTCCTAATGAATAAGAAGCTTATTGGCTCAGTTTCACCTAATGATTTAGTACGAATTTAACCCTAGACGGGGTCATCAGTGGAGTGATCAAGCTCACAGTTGACGAATTTGGAGACAAACGGACATTTTGAGGCACCCATTGGCGCTTTAGCGCACGGGGCTACGCTGCCAAAGCAGCCTACCACCTCCAACACAGGGCACTTCCAGGTCAATACAGGCCACCGTACCGACGGCAAACGCCGCTCTTGAACCGATACCCTCAGTGATTAGCCCCGTTAACGCTGCGACTAACGGCATATGACTAACCAACACCCAACCATCGAGGCTGCCTTTACGCGATGCCAGCCACTCGATAACGTTCTCAGGAGAGTCGTCCGGCGTAATCAACGAACAGGTGTGCTGCGAGACATTAGGGTAGCACTCGGCAATTTGTGCGGCCGTTTGCTGAGCGCGAACATAGGGGCTGGCGACCACCTCGGAGATCTCTATGCCCTCCGCCTTAAGCTGTCGCCACAACACAGCCACTTCCCGCTCGCCACGCTCCGTTAAGCAACGTAGCTCATCTGACGGCGCAGAAGCGTGCGCTTCTCCGTGCCGGACAATATACAGCCTCACTGCGAGTCCTTTTTTAATTGCGTTTTCCCTAACGACGCACCCGATGGCGCGTCATCTGGTGAGCTGCTGGTCAAGGCAAACTCAACATCGTGGTTATGCTCTCCTTGCATCAAGCCAGCAATAACCGTTTCAACCGACAAGTCATGAAACAGTACAGCATTGAGCGCCGTCGCAATCGGCATATACACACCTCTGCGCTCCGCTTCGGCGGCAACGATCTGCACAGTGTTCACGCCCTCCGCCGTTTGACCCAGCTCCTCAATAGCCTGCTCCATCGTTTTGCCTTCACCCAGCATGTAACCCACTCGATAGTTGCGCGATAGAGATGAAGAGCACGTAACAATCAAATCACCGACACCGGCTAAACCCAAAAATGTCATCGGGTTCGCACCCAGCTGAACCGCAAAACGACTCATCTCGGCCAGGCTGCGAGTAATCAAGAAAGCACGGCTGTTTTCACCGACGCCTAATGACGCCGCCATACCGGTTGCGATGGCGTAGATATTTTTTAATGCCCCCGCCAGTTCAACACCATACATATCCGGATTGTCATAAACACGGAAATAGCCGCAACCGAGAGCGTCTTGAATACGCTCACGTAAAATTTGATCGGCACTCGCAATGACGGTACCGGAGAAGCGTCGCTCAACCACTTCTTTCGCCAAGTTAGGTCCGCTCAGCACACCAATTGAGGCATCCGATAAGTAATCTTTCAACAAGTCGCTCATCAAACGAAAGCCGTCGGCATGAATACCTTTTGTACAGCTCACCACAATCGTGCCGGGCGCAATCCACGCCTGCGCCTGTTTTAAGACATCGACATAGGCCTTACTTGGTATCGCAACAAACACTAACGTCACATTTGCCAGCGCTTCTTCTAATGATTCCGTGGCCACAACCGTTTCTGGCAACGCCGCACCAGGCAGGTAACGGGGATTCTCATGACTGTCGTTAATTACCGCGGCGGTTTCAGGATCTCTCACCCACAGCCGTGTTTCATGGCCATTCTCGGCCAATATCGTCGCCATCGCCGTGCCAAAACTTCCTCCGCCCAGTACTGCGGCAACTTCTCTTTTTTCTGTCATTAAAATAACTCTTTTTTAGCAAGCGGTTAACGCCGAATAATTTGATTGTTACGCGACTAATTGCTCAACAACGTACCGAATAGATTTTGCAGACATGCATCAACAAACAACTGCGGTATTAACCAACCTCTGCACGCAGCGCACTATCAATATCAGCATACCGAAAACGAAAACCCTCTCTTTCTAGTCTCGCAGGCAGAACCTTTTGACCACCTAACATCAACACAGACATTTCACCCAGCGCCAGCGATAATGGCAAGGAAGGAACACGTAATAACGCGGGACGCTGGCATGCCTTGGCCAGTGCGCCATGAAAACGACGATAGCTTACCGGCTGGGGCGCCACCGCATTATAAATGCCTTCGGCAGCGCTCGCGTCAAGGCAACGTAGCACCAGTTCCAGCAGATCTTCTAAGTGAATCCAAGAAAGCCATTGGCTACCGTCACCCAGCAATACGCCCAGGCCTCTTTTATACAGCGGCAGCATCTGCCCAAGTAAGCCGCCATGATGACTCAAAACAACGCCCATACGCAGGATGCACACCCGAGCACCAAACTGAGCAAAGCGGCGCGCTTCAGATTCCCATGCATCACAGAGTAAATAGGTAAAGTCTCGCTTCACTGCCGGGCTCGTTTCCACCAGCTCAGCATTTCCGGCATTACCATAAAACCCTACCGCCGAACCATTAATAAAAACGCCCGGTTTCTTATCAAGACGAGAAAACAAATCGTAAAGTGATTGCGTAATACCAACCCGACTATCAATTAACTTTTGTTTACGCCGTTTACTCCAACGACCGCCAGCAATACTTTCGCCGGCAAAATTGACTACACCGTCAAACGCAGTGTCATCCGGCACCTTGTCCAAAGAATCAATCAAGACAACCGATCCTGGTAACTTTTTTGCTGCCCGCCATGGATGACGACTTAACACCCATAACTCATGACCACGAGCCGATAACGCGACACACAGCCGCGTACCGATAAAGCCTGAACCACCCGTGATCAATAAGCGCATTTAGCGTGCCATCTCTTTAACAGATTTAATATCAGCGGGCATGTAGAAATATTCCAGCGTGCCACTACCCAGTCGTACCGCCAGCTTCACTTCCTTTTTATTGACGGACAACAAAACGCCGGTGCGACTTTTCCCGTCCACCGAGGAAATTTCAACGGTCTTTCCGACAAGCGAGACTAGACGCGCCAACGCCGCGTCACCCTCTTGTGCGGCAGGAGAAGAGATGGGGGTTTCTGTTGGCGGCGGTGCTACAGACGACTTTTCATCCTGCTGCACTACCGGCTCCGAAACGGTACTTGTCGGCGCCGTTGGCACTGCGCTGCCATCAATAGCCGACGAAGCAGCCGCAGTCGTTTCGCTTGTGATCGGTTCTAAAGTAATTTCACGACCAGACTCAAGCTGTAATTTAACGATGTCTTGACGCGCAGCGGTATACTGCACCACACCGCTACCGACATTGCTTTCTAACTGCAGTAATCCACGACGCATACCAATAATTTTTGATACTCTTTTCTCGCCTTTCTTATCGGTAATCAAGACACGTTGATCTGTCATCGACTCAAGATCGGCAAACGCCATTTCCAGCGGCGGCTCAACTTTCTTCTCAGCATCGTCCAGCGCATTAGGCTTTTTAATACCTAAGCCATTGCCACCCTCACTGAGAACGGTGGTTTCAACACCGCCAGGGAGTAAAGACCAACCAAGCTCCCCGCGTTCAAATTGCAAACGCTTTTCAATCGTTCGGCCACCGAAGAGATAAACACGCGCAATGGAAGTGCCCGACTGCCTGCCCAGCTGCATAGTCGTGTTCAAGAGCTGGACTTTCTCAACCGCCGCTTCCGGGTACTGATTTTTGACATACTGCTTCGCCAAGTAGCGCAACGTATCGATGTGGTCATAGGTCAAATCAACACCACCACGCCGATAACGGAGATGATTGGTGTTCGCAACGAACTCACCAACAAGATAGCTGCCTTTAGCGCCCGGCAGCACTAACTGCAAATAGCCTTTAAGCTGGTTATCTGACAGCGGAGCCAATTGCAGCTCCATGCTATAGCCGGATTTAAAAATGGTTGTCTCAGGCAATCCTCCCCCTGTCGGAACGATTGAGATCTGTACTTCAGGTGCGCTGGAGTCCGTTACCTGGACATACAAATCTTCACGCTCAGTCATTTCCTTTTCTGCGGCGCCAGTTAAAATGCGCACCTCCACACTCGGAATAAATCCGCTGCCGTGCTGAATCGAGAGAACACCATCGATCAACTCCGCACGAGTCGTTTTAAAGGGCCGACCATAAATCACACCAGACAGACGAGAGTCGCCACCGTCATTCACATTGATCAGTAAAGCGGCATTCGCAGCAACGCCATCCGCAGCGCCAGCGACCTTGCTGCCACTGAGTATTTGGCTTTTCATAACCACCGGACCACGCCCTTCCAGCGTCTCTGGGTTTTGCGCAACGAAAACACCAATCCCCGCACACACTGCAAACGTGCCCATCACGCGCAACATCACCGCTGGCCACACCGCAGACCAATGCTCCCGAACATGCGTCATACTAGTAAACGGTAAAATAACCGTTATCCAGCTTCGACCTCTACCCGTGACGTCGTGCGCCAATACAAGCGTGCCAACAATAATGAATGTAATGCCTATAATTAGCAGGGTTCCCGCCATAACGCTTAATGCTCCCCAGTAGTATCGCAGTCTGTATACTTAACTCGCGTGTTGGCACTTTACAAAGCCTGTCTCAGTTAATCCACTCGGAGCTGCTATCCCTTGTCTACAGGTGAACGCCATCACATTACAAAAGGTGTTTTATACTCGCTGGCCACCAGCCTAGTAGCCAGCTCCGCTGCAGCGGTAGTAAAATATTTAGCGGCCGATCTTTCACCATGGCTTATCGTCTGGCTGCAATACGGCATATGCACCTTGCTGATGCTGCCCTGGGTCTATCGTCATGGCATTCAAGGCCTACGCTCCGAACGTTACAGCCTTCATCTTATTCGCTCCCTTGGCGGCTGGCTCGGCTTTACTACCTATTATCTTGCCATTCCCTTGATTCCACTTGTTGACGCTAGCCTGCTACGCGCCGCTGCACCCCTGTGGGTTCCTCTGATCGTCTGGGCCAGTTTCTCCGAACGCATACCCGCTCTACGCTGGGCGGCGCTCATATCTGGTTTCGTCGGCATTTGCTTTATCGTCAGCGCAGGCGATTCCGTTAGCACTGACAGCGACCACTCCTTAAACATTGGTCATATTATTGGTCTCGCTGCAGGCTTTGGCTTAGCAGTCTCCATGGCGTTCACCCGAGCACTATCGGCTTCCGAGCCTGCTGGGCGAGTGTTGTTTTACTACTTTAGCTTCGCGTTTCTCGCCAGCACACCAATGGCCATCATTCACTGGTCCCCCATTGCCATCAATCTATGGCCAGCGCTGGCCTACGTGGGCGCGTCCATCTTTCTCACCATGATCTTTTACACCCGTGCATACAGCTATGCGCCAACCACTATCGTTGCCCCACTCGGTTACATTGCCATTCCTATTGCTGCCGTTATTGATTGGATCTTCTGGGGCCACCTTCCCAATGGCATGGTGACGATTGGTTGCATCATTGTGATCTGCAGTGGCGCGCTTGCGGTGACAATTGGCCGTCAACAGCGCAGTGAACACTGACTAAGCGATCTCCACGCTCACGGATCTTTTATCACCGTTAATCGGCATCTTTAAAAAAAAACTTGTCTCCGAATTTAAGCCGCGATATATAGCAAAGATGGAACCGGGGGTATGCTTTCGCGCATAACGGTTTCGTAACACAGGTCAGGTTTAATGCTCATGGGTCATAGGTGTAAAAGCACTTAAGTGCTCTACGCTAAAGGCTCTGCGGAGACGTCGAGGCTGGACATGGCTAATACACGAATAGAAACAGAACTTGAAGAACCGGATGATCTACTGATGAATGATGACGTTGATTTCGTCGACACTGATCTTGAGGAAGAGCAGGAGGAGCGATCCACCCGCGCGAAAAGCTTTAACCTCGATATGAGACATCGTATCGAAGACAGGCTGGAAGAGCGTAGGCTGCTTCAAGAACTCAATGAGTATGAGTTCCCTGAGGACGATGACGACGACACACTGCACTAAACCCCTCAGCACCAGCAGACATCAGTGGCCAGCGGTACTTGGCCACTGAGCGTCGCTGAGTTCACCTAATAATATTTCTCGTCAAGTTGCCGCCGCTCTTCTCTGTCTAGGCTCAATTGTCTACGCTCAATCAGCGACAAGCTGGTCGGAAGGCAACCAATAGAGCCCAAGCGCGACATCCGTTCGGTCGAACTGAACCAGACAATGCTCTCTATCCTGTCTGATTTCTCTACGCAGCACCGTGCCCAAATCATCTGCATGCAGCGACAAAACGGTTGGAGAAACGTACGGTTTTTCTACCAGACCCACTCGCTGGCCAACCCTGAAGCCCACCATAACATCCCCGAATTACTCGCAAGCCAACCCGTAGGCTACCCATTAAGGTAACAAACGCCTGTAAGTGATTAGCTCTATTCTAAGTAAGGAAAGGCGTAGGGGTACCTGCAAGACAAAGCTATCAGGCGCTTCATAGGACGAGACAAACAACTACCGATAGACAACGAAGCGGCCGATAAAAAAACCCAAAAAAGGCAAGCCATACAAGGATGGCCTGCCCTTTATCACCACTAACGCATCAGGAAAGTTAAGCTCCTAACGATAAACGGCCTATAAAAAAGCCGCTACACGACAAGACTTACCAGCCTGTAAGCTCTTTTAACGTCAATCCCATCTCCGACGGGTTACGTGTTGTCCGAACGCCAGCCGCTTCAAGCGCCGCAAATTTCTCATCTGCGGTTCCCTTACCACCGGAAATAATAGCGCCAGCATGCCCCATGCGCTTACCCGCCGGCGCCGCAACGCCGGCAATATACGAAACAACAGGCTTAGTGACGTGATCTTTAATATAGGCAGCCGCTTCATCTTCTGCCGTGCCGCCGATTTCGCCGACCATAATAATGGCTTCGGTCTGCGGATCTTTCTCGAACAACGCCAATGCATCGATAAAGGTCGTGCCGGGTATTGGATCGCCGCCAATACCAATACAGGTAGACTGACCAAACCCTAATGCCGTTGTTTGATTAACCGCTTCGTACGTCAACGTACCGGAGCGAGACACAATACCGACCTTACCCGGCAAATGAATATGCCCTGGCATAATACCGATCTTACATTCGCCGGGCGTAATCACACCGGGGCAATTCGGCCCGATCAATCGCACTCCGCCTTTACGCTCGATGTACTCTTTTACATAAAGCATATCCAACGCGGCAATGCCTTCGGTAATGCAAACAATCAGTTCAATGCCCGCATCCGCCGCTTCAATAATTGAGTCTTTACAGAACGCCGCTGGAACGTAAATTACCGACGCTGTTGCGCCAGTTTCCGCAACACACTCGGCAACGGTATTAAACACCGGCAAGCCCAAATGCTTCTGGCCGCCTTTGCCCGGTGTAACACCACCGACCATCTTGGTGCCATAAGCGATAGCCTGCTCGGAGTGCAAAGTGCCCTGTGAGCCGGTAAAACCCTGACAAAGAACTCGGGTATCTTTATTAATTAATACGCTCACGCTACACCCCCTGCGGCCTTCACTACTTGCTCTGCCGCATCGTTAAAGCCGGTCGCGGCAATAATTGCCAGACCACTTTCCGCTAATTTCTTCGAACCAAGCTCTGCATTATTACCTTCGAGCCGGACCACAACGGGCACCTTAACGCCAACGTCTTTGACTGCAGCAATAATACCTTCGGCAATCAAATCGCAGCGAACAATGCCACCAAAAATATTCACCAACACGGCTTTCACTTTGTCGTCAGAGAGAATGATCTTAAACGCTTCTGTGACGCGCTCTTTCGTCGCGCCGCCGCCTACATCCAAAAAATTCGCTGGGAAGCCACCCTTTAATTGGATCAAATCCATGGTCGCCATCGCCAAGCCCGCGCCGTTAACCATGCAGCCAATCGTGCCGTCCAATGCAACATAATTGAGTTCCCACTCAGCAGCACGACGCTCGCGCTCATCTTCCTGAGAAGGGTCTTCCATTTCCTTTAATTTCTTTTGTCGATACAAGGCGCTACCGTCGATGGCAACCTTTGCATCCAAGCAATGCAAATCGCCGTCAGTGGTAACAACCAATGGGTTGACTTCCAGCAACGCCAGATCGTTTTCTTCAAACAATTTCGCCAAGCCCATAAAGATATGGGTGAACTGCTTTACTTGCTTCGGATTAAGGCCAAGCTTGAAAGCCATTTCCCGCGCCTGATAAGGCTGAGCGCCAACCAATGGATCAATCTCAGCACGCAAGATTTTCTCTGGCGTCTCTTCCGCCACTTTCTCGATCTCAACACCACCTTCCGTAGACGCCATAAAAACAATACGGCGACTACCACGATCAACCACGGCACCTAGGTACAACTCGTCGGCAATATCAGTACACGTCTCGACCAAAATTTTGGAAACTGGCTGACCATGCTCATCTGTCTGATAAGTGACTAAGCGCTTGCCCAGCCATTGACGGGCAAAATCCGCCGCCGCTTCCGCTGACTCAACCAGCTTAACGCCGCCCGCTTTACCACGCCCACCAGCATGAACCTGAGCCTTAACGACCCAACGATCACCGCCGATTAATGCCAATTTTTCCGCGACTTCTTCTGGCGTATCACAAGCATAACCTTGTGATACTGGCAGACCGTATGCGGCAAAGAGTTGCTTACCCTGATACTCGTGAAGATTCATGTTATCTATTCCGTTGTCTCAGTCTCTTGGAACCTGACTCGGTTAAACGCGGCTGCAGCCTTGTGAGCAACAGCCGCCCCTTTCATCGCGGAGCAACAACTACCCCGCTCATCTCACTCTTATATCGCTTAATGCTTACTTACTCTTGCGGCGACGCTGGGCGATATGAATCGCTTTGTAGTCCGTCGCCAAGGCTGCTTCATGTACCGTTTCAGACAAGCTCGGATGGCCGAACACCATCAACTGCAAATCTTCAATCGTCGCGCCGAATTCCATCGCGATCACACCCTGCTGAATCAGCTCAGATGCTTGCGGGCCACAAATATGCATTCCTAAAATACGATCCGTTTTCTCATCGGCAATAAATTTCACCATGCCGGATGTTTCGCCAGACGCTAATGCACGACCGTTAGCCACAAATGGCACAACACCCGTTTTGTACGCATCGCCCGACGCTTTCACGTCCTCTTCCGTTTTACCGACCCACGCCACTTCGGGGTGAGTGTAAATCACTCCAGGAATCACATCGTAATTCACTTGGGTGTGTTCGCCCGCAATCACCTCGGCCACCATGACGCCCTCTTCAATGGCCTTATGGGCAAGTGCCGGCCCACGCACAAGATCGCCGACGGCATAAACGCCCGGCACATCCGTACGGCACTGGTTATTCACGTAAATAAAGCTGCGCTCGTCCAAGGTGACGCCAGAGTCTGGGGACAACAGGCCATCGGTATACGGACGGCGTCCGACCGCAACGATGAGACGATCAAAGGTTTCTTCTTGATCACCTTTGGCATCGGTGAAGCCAACCTTAACGCTCTTACCCTTAACGCTGGCGCCGGTTACTCGAGCACCCAAACGAATATCGAGACCCTGCTTTGCCAGCGTCTTTTGTGCATCCTTCGCCACCTGTTGATCTACGGCCGGCAAGAATTTATCCACAGCCTCCAGAACAACAACTTCCGAACCTAAACGTGCCCAGACACTGCCAAGCTCTAAACCAATAACACCTGCACCGATGACACCTAAGCGTTTTGGTATTTCTGCAAATTCCAACGCACCGGTTGAATCAACAATGCGATCACCACTTAACTTTGCCACCGGAATATCAATCGGTACGGAACCACCGGCCAGAATCACGTTCTCCGCAGACAAGATCTCAACATCACCTTCATTCGGCGTAAACTCGACCTGCTTGCCCGCCAACAGTTTGCCCGAGCCCTGCAACCACGTGACCTTGTTCGCTTGAAATAACGACGCGATACCGCCAGTTAATTGCAACACGACTTTGTCTTTACGTTCTTGCATCGCGGCAACGTCGATCTTCGGCTTGCCAACACTAATACCGTGCGCGGCCAGCCCTTCACTCGCTTCATGGAACTTCCACGACGAATCAAGCAGTGCCTTAGACGGAATACAGCCAACGTTCAGGCAAGTACCACCCAACGCAGGCTTGCCCTGCTTATTAATGCGTTTTTCGACGCACGCTGTTTTAAAACCAAGCTGTGCGGCACGAATTGCCGCGACATAACCGCCTGGGCCACCGCCGATAACGATGACATCATATTTCTCAGACATAACTCTTCCTTTCCTTTAGCTATCCGGCGAACTAAATATCCAACAATAAACGCGCCGGATCTTCAATAAACTGCTTTACCGTCACCAAGAACTGGACCGCTTCTTTACCATCAATCAAGCGATGGTCATAAGACATGGCGATATACATCATCGGCAAAATTTCCACCTTGCCGTCTACCGCCATAGGACGCTCTTGAATCTTATGCATACCCAAAATGGCGGTTTGTGGTGGATTCAAAATCGGCGTCGACATCAGCGAACCAAACACACCGCCATTGGAGATAGTGAACGTTCCACCCGTCATCTCCTCAATGGATAACTTGCCTGCTTTCGCTTTTTTGCCGAATTCAATAATCTGCGACTCAACTTCTGCCAAGCCTTTTTGATCCGCATCACGCAAGATCGGCACGACTAAACCACGCTCTGACGACACCGCCACACCAATATCGTAGAAGCCGTGATAGACAACGTCGTCGCCGTCTACCGACGCATTGGTAACCGGATAACGCTTCAGCGCCTCGACACAGGCACGCACAAAGAAACTCATAAAGCCTAAACGTACGCCGTGGGTTTTCTCGAAGTCAGCTTGGTAATGCTTACGCATTTCCATAATCGGCTTCATATTCACTTCGTTAAACGTAGTCAAAATCGCCGCCGTTTGCTGCGCCTCAACAAGACGTTCAGCAATACGCTTACGTAAACGAGTCATCGGCACTCGACGTTCTTCACGCTCGCCCAATGCCGCCGGAGCTGAGACGGCTACCGCAGAGCTGACCGGCGCACTTTTTGCTTCAGACGCTTTCTCATCAGAATCATCGCGAGCTTGCTCCCGTGACGTTAGCGCCTGATCAACATCTTCACGGGTAATGCGACCACCCTTGCCGCTTCCTTGCACGCGGCTAGCGTCCAAACCATGCTCTGCCATCAACTTGCGTGCGGCTGGGCCTGCGGCGTTAGCCCCATCACCTGCGCTTTCAGTCGTCGCCGCTCCGTCACCATCCGCCTTGTTCGGCTCAGATTTAGACTTCGAAGATGCTGCCTCAGCACCGATTGCAAACACGGCCAGAACTTCCTGGCTCTCAACCGTATCGCCTTCTTCTTTCAGAATTTTCTGCAACACACCGTCAGCAGGCGCTGGCACTTCGAGCACCACCTTGTCGGTCTCGATATCAACCAGCAGTTCGTCACGTTTCACGCTATCACCGGCCTGCTTATGCCAGGTTGCTACCGTGCCATCGGCCACCGACTCGGGGAACTGAGGTGCTTTAATTTCGGTAGACATGCTTAATCCTTTCTCAAATCGTTTTCGAGGTTAAATCTCAAAAGCTTCATTTACTAAACGTTGCTGTTGCTCAACATGCAAACTCATTGAGCCCGCCGCCGGAGCTGCTGCGCCCTCACGACCCGCGTAGTGCAAATATAACGTCGGGTTATGCTCCATCATGACGCGCCGCATATGGTGCTGACTGCAATACCAAGCGCCTTGGTTTTGCGGCTCTTCCTGACACCACACCGCCGCATCCAAGTTCTTCATCGGCGCAATAATTTCCTGCAAGCGCGCCTCTGGGAACGGATAGAGCTGTTCAATACGAATAATCGCCACGTCGCTTTTGCCTTCCGCTTCTTGCTTTTCGAGAAGGTCGTAATACACCTTGCCGCCGCACAAAATAAGGCGTTTCACCGCCTCTGGGTCGGTTACCGTCGCATCCGCAATCACCGTTTCAAAGCGCCCTTCTGCCAGCTCATCAAGCGTCGAGGTAGCACGCTTATGGCGAAGCAAACTTTTCGGACTCATCACCACTAACGGCTTGCGCAAAGGTCGCACCGCTTGACGTCGTAACAAATGGAATATTTGCGCGGGTGTTGTTGGCGTACACACTTGAATATTGTGCTCAGCACACAACTGCAAGAAGCGCTCCAATCGAGCAGATGAATGCTCTGGCCCCTGCCCTTCATAGCCATGCGGCAACAGCAACGTTAAGCCGCAAATACGCGCCCATTTGGATTCGCCAGACGAAATAAACTGATCAATTACGACCTGCGCGCCGTTGGCGAAATCACCAAACTGCGCCTCCCAAATCACTAATGATTTAGGCGCTGTAGTCGCGTAGCCGTATTCAAATGCCAATACCGCTTCTTCAGACAACAACGAGTCAAAAATTTCAAAGGGAGGCTGCCCGTCATATAAATTCTGCAACGGCACATACTGCTCGCCGTTTTTTTGGTTATGCAGCACCGCGTGACGATGCGAGAACGTACCGCGGCCGACATCCTGACCGGAGAGCCGTATAGGAAAGCCTTGGTCGATCATCGTCGCGTAGGCCAGCGTTTCAGCATAGCCCCAGTTCACAGGCAAACCGCCAGCCGTCATTTTCTGACGATCTTCGATGATCTTTTTAACTTGCCGCTGCACCACCAAACCAGCTGGAATAGTCTCCATGCTGCCGGCAAGATCTTGCAGCTTGCGTACCGGCACGGCGGTATCCCAATCATCTTGAACGGTATGACCAAGATACGGCGACCAATCAACAAACAACGCCTTGTTCGGCTCCCGCACCAAACTTTTGACCACGTGATTGCCTTCGTCTAAGCGACGCCGGTAATCCTCATTGATTTTCTCACAAGCACTCTCAGACAAAGAGCCCTCGCCAATCAAACGCTCTGCATAGAGCGTGCGCGTTGTCGGGTGCGATTTGATTTTTTTGTACATCAGCGGCTGGGTGCCGGATGGCTCATCCGCTTCGTTGTGACCTAGGCGGCGATAGCAAAACAAATCGATGACCACATCTTTCTTAAAGTGCATGCGGTAATCGATTGCCACCTGCGTGACAAAATAGACCGCTTCGGGATCATCGCCATTCACATGAAAGATCGGCGCCTGAACCATTTTCGCCACGTCGGTACAGTATTCCGTTGAACGTGCATCTTCACGCCGACTGGTGGTGAAACCCACTTGATTATTGACAATAACGTGCACCGTGCCACCCGTTTTGAAACCACGGGTTTGCGACATCTGGAACGTCTCCATCACCACGCCCTGACCGGCAAAGGCTGCATCGCCGTGAATCAGCAACGGCACCACTTGATCGCCGTGTTCATCGTCACGACGATCCTGGCGCGCACGGACAGAGCCTTCCACCACAGGAGAAACAATTTCAAGGTGAGAGGGATTAAACGCCATCGCCAAATGCACTTCGCCACCGGCGGTCTGCACGTTGGAGGAAAAACCTTGGTGGTATTTGACGTCGCCAGAGCCCTGCCCAATAAAGCTCTTGCCCTCGAATTCACCAAACAAATCACGGGGGCTTTTGCCCAGCGTATTCACCAGTACATTCAAGCGACCGCGGTGCGCCATACCCAGCACCATCTCTTTGACGCCATAACTACCTGCACGCTGAATAATCTCGTCCACCAGCGGAATCATCGACTCGCCGCCTTCGATCCCAAAACGCTTGGTGCCGGGGTACTTCGCGCCGAGATACTTCTCTAGCCCTTCGGCCGCAGTGAGGCGTTCCAACAAATGCGTTTTAACGTCGAGGTCAAACTGCGGATGACTGCGCACACTCTCTAAGCGCTGCTGTAGCCAACGCTTTTCAGTGGTATTAACGATATGCATGTACTCAGCACCAACCGTGGAGCAATAGGTGCTTTTCAAACAATCGACGATTTCACGCAGCGTCGCTTCCGCCTTACCAATAAACAGGTTACCGGTCTGGAAAACCGTTTCGAGGTCTGCCGGGGTCAAGCCGTGGTGTGAAAGCTCTAGATCGGCAACCTCTTCACGCTCCATCAAGCCGAGCGGATCAAGCCGCGCTACCTGATGGCCGCGGTTACGGTATGCGGCGATTAAGTGCAGAACACGAACTTGGCGCCGCTCATGCTCTGTACTGACAGAGCCCGCGCCAAATTTCTGCACGCGTGAACGGTTCTTAGCCTGTAAGAGAAAGTATTCTTTAACAGCGGAATGCGGCACATCAGATTCGACCGCCGTTTCCAAAGAGGGGAGTTTTTCAAAATAGGCCCGCCAATCTTGCGGGACAGCATTGGGATCGGTTAACCAGTCTTCGTACAGCTCATCGACATAGGCCGAGTTGGCCCCTCCTAAATGTGAGGAGTTCCAGTCGCGGTACATGGAACTGTCTTGCATCTCTGCTCGTTCCTTCTATTTGGGAGATGAAACATCTGGCCGCGGTAGTAAAGGCCCCATGCAAAGACCGCAGCAATAATGATCCGTTCCCATTCAGTGATTCAAACCGGCACTTTTTGGGTGTCGACTCGCCCGAATATCTATGTGCCACAGGGGGTTACCCGTTAGGCCGAGTCAGTGTAGCCCGTTTTTCTGAGCAATGTTAGACAACCAATGAAAAAAGTATCGACAAACTGCAGCGATAATGCGGCGTAGCGAAACAGGCCGTTAGAATTGAAAACCGTGATATAAAAAATGCACAGCCTTCATTTTCGTTACCTCCTTCTCCGGAGAGTGGTTATCTGGGATCTGGAACTAAACATATGCGCCCCATCCCCTCTCATCGCCCGACATGAGGCCCTCACACCCAATCCCAAAATCACTCTATATCTTGCGCCTCACGCAATATCTTAGCTGCCTCACATCCAACTCATTTCGGCAAGATCAGCGCGTATTTCATTTGTCGGTGCCTCGCACCGCAGCCATCCCGTTTTACTGACCCGTAAAAGTAACGTACCGTGTTTCATCTGGGGTAATGACTGAGCGATTGACACCGATTAAGGCCCATATTGCTGTGCGTCTTTTCGGTTGCTCGTTTATGGATGAATCGAGGGGAAGGTAATGAGGAAGGACAGAGCGCTTGGGGCGCGTATTGTATGGGGATCTCTGGCTGTTATGTGCAGTCTAGTACTGTCTGGCTGCGTGACTAGCCGATATATTCCAATTGATGATCAACTAGTAACGTCGGCGCCCACTCCGACAGAGCTGGCCAATTTCGGCTATAGCTATGAGAGAGGGGCTATTCAGGGCGTAACCGGGGTTGCCAGTAGAGGCTTTTCCGACTTAGTCGAGAGCGAGTCAAAAAAAGAGTTCGATGCTTGGTTTCAAGGCGATGGGCACGATATTACCGCGTCATTCGAAACCAAGAGCATCTCCAGCAAAGGGGGCTGGACAGTACTTCCCTATCTCCTGACGCTAACGCTCATTCCTGCGCTCGATACAACGCAAGCAGAGACCATATTGACGCTGAAGTCTGACGAAACAGTGCTCTATCAACACCGCGAGCAGTTCACCACCAAAAGTGCGCTGGGCGTGTATTTCCCGACACCGCTATTTTTCGGCAGCATGGGGAAAGGGCCCATGCAGACTCTTGTCCGAGATCAATTGGCACGACATCAGTTGGCGCTGCAGGAATTTATTGCAGCGAATCGTGCCGAGTACGAGCAAGTCGTTGCCGCCGGCACAGTAGAGGCCTACCGCACTTTTTTGAAAGATAACCCCGATTCCTTTTTTCGCATGGAGACTTTACGCCGCCTCTCCGAGCAAGAACCCAAGCAGAAAGCACTCGCCTTTCACCGCGAAAATCTAAACATCGACCCGGCTTACCTCGTGTACTTGCCTGACCGTTACGATGTTTGGTTCTCCGGACCGAAGGAAATGCCCGTACATGAAGTATTACGGCTATCTCGGGAGAGCGATGAAGTGCTACTGGTGTCTAGAATTAAAGCCGCCGGGCAACCCTATAAAATCTTTAGCAGCGACGAAATCGACATGCTAAAAGAAGGCGGGCTCTCGTCATCGCTGATTGCAGCAATGATTGATGTAAGCGCGCAAACGTCATCACCGACACAGACTTCTGCAGCTGCCGCGACGGCAGCGGGCACTGGCGCACCAACACCAGCTGGCGGACCAGCCTCCGCAGGCGATATCGCCGCCCAATGCGCAAAACGATTTGCCGCAATGAAAATGTGCGATCAGGTACCCTCCTTCGGCGCGACCATCTGCCGAAGCCAGGTAGCGAAGAAATTTAATCATATTGCCTGCAGCGCGTTTAACTGAACCAAAAGATTACCAACGACAGACCACAACGGCTTAAGCACTACCTCCTGCTACTTTTAAAACAGGCCAGAAGGTAGCGCTTAGGCCGTGAACTATGGAACCAGATAATTTCAATCAGAAAGCTCGCAGAAAATCCTCAACGCACCATCCCACATCTCTAATTTCACTTCCTAACTGCCGAACGCCCGCTCCAATTAAAACGCCCTTCCCGTTAGCGCAGCGAAAATACACTAACCCACTCTACTTAGCACAAACCATTCAGTGAGTGGATCCATAAGCCAGCCCCAAAACTTCATAGCGTCAGGCATCAAAATGACATTATTTTAAAGACTTTACAGCCTCTATAAAGTGAGCAGCTTATTTTTTAACTTACAATATGGAAGGAAAAATGAAACGGATTATTCTTTTACTCTCACTCTCTTGCGGACAAGCCCTCGCCAGTGACAACTGTGGCGCGCTTCTTCAAGACGGAATATTCAATAGATATTTTGACCGTAGTGACTATTCACTAATTCACGAAGCAAAAAGCACTATTTGCACACAATACACACGCAACCAGCAAGATGGGACCGATATTGGAGTCGATCTTGGAGCTATCGGCATCTCTTTCAGCGGTAGCGAAGTAAACTCTTACGGGTATGTCTATTGCGAGGACAATTACGAGTTCACCGAGCAAACAGCAAATAATGTACACCTTGCCCAAATGGCGAGTAACGACGTAATTCAGGGCTACCTAGCATGTATTGAGGCAAGCTCGCTTGGCGTCAACTACGACGTCTCATATCAAGGCGCCTACTCGACCTCAGCGCGAATTGACGTCAATGTGTCACAGCTAGCCAATACTCGCTTACCCGTATTCAACGGCATATATACCTACCCTTCCGGCGCCGTTAGCTGCGAATTTATTTCTGCTGCATCTCCCTTGCCTGGCGAAAACCTAACACCAGGTTATTACACCGTACAATGTAATCAGGATGACACGATGGTAGACGCCTATATCACACTGGCGTTCGATACGGTTTCCGCACTGTCAGTCCCTTTCTCTGGCAAAGGCGACCTTAAGTCCAACGAGTACTGGGAGCTGCAAGGCACTATTGCAAATTCGGTAGAAACTCAGAATGATCGCCGCAGAACATGGGAAGGTGTCACCCCCATATCCCTTATTGATATCGGTGATATAGAAACTACCGCCACATGCGTAGACCTACCAACTGAGGTTCCCGACGACGCACGCGAAATGGCGCTATTCATACAAGTCACTACAACAACCCAAGCTGATGAAAAGCCAATCACTTTCGATATTTATACCAACGATTATGATAAAACTTATACTCAGAACTTTTTTGTGGAAGGTGGCGGAGGCTCTGGTCAAACACGATTTTACAACAGTGATAATTTGTGGCTGCCTATCACATCAGACCGGCAAGTATGCACCAAAGCTAGTGATGACATACGCCGTGATCGCGAATTCGAAGGCTCGCTCCAAGTCACCGGTTATCGTCTCTAACGGATAACTTAGCATAGGCCCGAGAAATTCTATCACCCACAAAAAAGGCGACCCGTTGGGTCGCCTTTTTTGTTATTGCTGTACTGTCTTTGTATTCATCTTCGCAACCAAATAGCGCCTAACAACAACGCACTTATAGTTACGTCAATTAAACGCCACGCTCCAGTAGCATGTCACGAATATGGCCAATGGCGCGCGTTGGGTTAAGACCCTTCGGGCACACGCTGACGCAATTCATGATGCCGCGGCAGCGGAACAACGAGAATGGGTCGTCTAGTTTTGCTAGACGCGCATCGGTTTCGGTGTCACGGCTATCCGCGAGGAAGCGGTAAGACTGTAGCAGTGCTGCTGGCCCCAAGAATTTTTCTGGGTTCCACCAGAAAGACGGGCAGCTTGTTGAGCAGCATGCGCACAAGATGCACTCATACAGACCATCAATCTTTTCACGTTCTTCTGGTGACTGCAGACGTTCAATCGCCGGAGCTGGCGTATTGTTCTGCAGGTAAGGCTGCACTTTTTCGTATTGGTTATAGAACATGGTCATGTCGACAACGAGATCACGCACAACTGGCAAGCCAGGCAACGGACGCAGGATCAAAGGCTTGCGACCTTCGAATACGCCAGGCGCAACTTCTGACAACGCAGTGACACACGCCAGTCCGTTTTTGCCGTTCATGTTCATGCCGTCAGAACCACACACACCTTCACGGCATGAACGACGGTAACCCAATGTTGGGTCCTGTTCTTTCAGCAGATTGAGTACGTCGAGTACCATCAGGTTTTTGCCTGCGGTGTCGAGCTCGTACTCTTTCATGTACGGTTCTTTATCGGTTTCCGGGTTATAACGGTAGATACTGACTTTCATTTTAGGTCTCCGTTATCAATAGGTGCGCACTTTGGGCTGGAACGTATCGACGGTCTTCGGCTTGAAGTTCACGTCACGTTTGCCCAGAGTTTTGGTCTTAGGATCGAAGATGGAATGGCAGAGCCAGTTTTCATCATCACGATCCGGGAAGTCATAGCGGCTGTGTGCGCCACGGCTTTCTTTACGCGTTTCAGCTGCAATCGCGGTTGCCTCGGCAACTTCAAGCAGGTTGTCTAGCTCCAGCGCTTCAATCCGCGCGGTGTTAAACGCCATGCTCTTATCTTCGAGGTGACCGTTGGCGATACGTGCGCGCAGGTCTGCCACTTTGCTTACGCCATCTTCCATCAGGTCGCCCTTACGGAAAACGCCAAAAGCGTTTTGCATGGTGCTTTGCAGGTTGTTGCGCAGCTCAGACACTGACTCACCGCCTGTCGAATTTTCCCAACGACGCAAACGGGCCATCGCACGGTCGATATCGTCGGTGCTTGGCTCAGCTTGTTCCATGCCCTGACGCAGTGACTCTTCAATAAACAAGCCTGCAGCACGGCCAAAGACAACCAGATCCAGCAAGGAGTTACCGCCAAGACGGTTAGCGCCATGCACAGATACACACGCGACTTCACCTACCGCAAACAAGCCTTCAACGAATTGCGCTTCACCTTCGTGCCCTTCGCTTAAGCGAAGCGCTTGACCGTGAATGTTGGTCGGCACGCCGCCCATCATGTAGTGGCAAGTCGGCACAACTGGCACCGGCTCTTTCACTGGGTCAGCATGGCCAAAGGTTTTCGATAGCTCGCAAATACCTGGCAGACGCGACAACAGAACTTCTTCACCAAGGTGATCGAGTTTCAAGTGAACGTGGTCGCCATTGGGTCCACAGCCACGGCCGTCAAGAATTTCCATCATCATGGCACGTGCAACAACGTCACGGCCGGCGAGATCTTTTGCATTCGGCGCGTAGCGCTCCATGAAACGCTCGCCGTCTTTATTCACCAAGTAGCCGCCTTCACCGCGACAACCTTCTGTGACCAGTACGCCCGCACCGGCAATACCGGTTGGGTGGAACTGCCACATTTCAATATCTTGTACTGGCAAGCCAGCACGCAACGCCATGCCAATACCGTCACCGGTGTTGATCAATGCGTTGGTGGTAGAGGAGTAAATGCGACCTGCGCCACCGGTTGCCAAAACGGTTGCCTTCGCTTTGAAGAAAACCACTTCGCCGGTTTCAATGCAGCACGCAATCACGCCAGCGACTTTATCGCCAACGGTCACCATATCAATGGCATACCACTCGCTGTAAAACTGGGTGCCACTTTTTAAGTTTTGCTGATACAGAGTATGTAGCAAGGCATGGCCGGTACGGTCTGCCGCGGCACAGGTCCGTGCAGCCTGACCACCTTCGCCAAAATTCTTCGACTGACCGCCGAAAGGACGCTGATAAATACGGCCTTCTTCAGTACGCGAAAATGGCAAACCCATGTGCTCTAGTTCGAATACGGCTTCAGGGCCAACCGAACACATATATTCAACCGCGTCTTGGTCACTGATGTAATCAGAGCCCTTAACGGTGTCGTACATGTGCCAGCGCCAATCGTCATTCGGATCAGAAGACGCGATCGCGCAGGTAATGCCGCCTTGAGCAGACACCGTGTGCGAACGGGTTGGGAATACTTTCGAAATCAGCGCGGTCTTGAAACCGGACTGCGCCATTTGCAACGAGGCACGCATGCCTGCGCCGCCGCCACCTACAACAATGGCATCAAATGTTACGGTACGTATGCTCATGGATCAGGCACCTCCCCAAATCATTAGCAAACCCCAGAGGGCATAAACCAGAGTCAGGCCAGCAATAACTAACTGAATCAGCAGGCGAACACGAGTTGCCGAGTCACCGAACTGCATACGAGTAATATAATCGGTCGTCACGATCCACAGACCAGCCCATGCATGTATCGCAATCGAGAAGAACACCAATGTATTGGCGATCTGCATGCAGGCTGAACCCATAAAGGCTTTCCAGGTCAGATAGTCCGCACCACCGTTGCACACTAACCAGCCAGCCATAAAGATGAAGTACACGGCCAACAATACCGCCGTGACACGCTGCAAAAGCCAGTCATGTAGGCCGTTGCGGCCCAAGCTTGTTACGCTGGTTGTCATACCCAAACTCCCACAATCACGCTCAGCACGGCGGAGGTCGCCAGCACAATAAAGGCACCATTACGGCCACCTTCAAGAGTTTCACCAATGCCGAGATCCATCAGCAGATGCTTGATCCCTGCAACAAGGTGGTAAATAAACATCGATACAATGCCCCACACCACAACACGAGCCAGAGGCGTGCTTAACTGTTCTTGCAGGTCAACGAAACTTTCCGGAGATGCTAGAGAGCGGTCCAACATCCACAGCACAATCGGCAGGGCTACAAATAGACCAACGCCAGTAATACGATGAATAATGGAGGCTATAGCGGGGACCGGGAACTTGATCGTCGTCAGGTCCAGGTTTACAGGTCGCTTATCGTTCACGATTGCCATCACTTTATGCCGGGCCCAAAACTGCAGGGCGGTTATCGGGAGTCCTCAACATTATCTGCCCTGCTCAGCACCTCTTTAATATTAAAGGGACATCGCAACACAAAAATGCAGTCTGCGGCTGGGGGGAGCCGCTCGCGGGCGGCAAGTATATCCCTGACTTTGCCCTAAAACAAACGGGGTAGCGGCCAAGCAATCGCCAACACTCTGTTTTTTCACGCAGATTTATCCAGAAATAGACGCCAACCCTCCGTCAGCCTTATCATCCCCATAGCGCTAAATAACAACCACTTAGCAGTGCACGGTTAGATGACTATCCGGTCTAGGTGTGATCGCGTTGACAAAGATGCGGCAAAACCTTAACTTGCCCCGCGCTCTCTAGGGCCGCCCCCCGAGGCCAGCCCTCTTCCCGTGTAGGAGAAATTCCATGACTGAGAAGCACGCAACGCTCAAGATTGAAGGCAAAGATGACCTGTCTTTGCCAATTTATTCCCCGACGCTCGGGCAAAATGTCGTCGACGTCTCAAGCCTGACCGGCAAAGGCATGTTTACCTTTGACCCTGGCTTTACATCGACCGCTTCATGCGAATCGAAAATCACCTTTATTGATGGTGCTAAGGGGCAGTTACTGCACCGCGGCTATTCAATCGAAGAGCTTGCTGGTAAGTCTGACTATTTAGAAGTCTGCTACCTATTGTTATTCGGTGAGTTGCCTAGTGCCGCTCACAAAGAAGACTTCGTTAGCACTGTTAAGAACCACACCATGGTTCATGAGCAACTGCAGTTCTTCTACCGTGGTTTCCGCCGTGACGCCCATCCAATGGCCGTTATGTGTGGTGTTGTTGGCGCTCTATCTGCGTTTTATCACGACAGCCTCGACATTAATAATCCACAGCATCGCGAAATCACGGCGTTCCGCCTGATTGCAAAAATGCCAACGATTGCTGCCATGTGCTACAAGTACACTGTCGGTCAGCCGTTTATGTATCCGCGTAACGACTTAAACTATGCAGAAAACTTCCTGCATATGATGTTCGGCACGCCATGTGAAGAATCAAAGATCAGTCCAACCGTCGCGAAAGCCATGGATCAGATCTTTATTCTCCATGCAGACCACGAACAAAACGCTTCAACCTCAACGGTTCGTTTGGCTGGTTCTTCTGGTGCCAACCCATTCGCCTGTATTGCGGCGGGCATTTCCGCACTGTGGGGGCCTGCTCACGGCGGAGCCAACGAAGCGGTTTTGAACATGCTTGACGAAATTGGTGATATTTCCAATATCGAAACCTACATCGCCAAAGCAAAAGACAAGAGCGACCCATTCAAGCTGATGGGCTTCGGTCACCGTGTCTACAAAAACCATGATCCACGCGCCACGGTTATGCGTGAGTCATGTCATGAAGTACTTAAAGAGCTTGGCATTCAGAATCCGAAACTGGAACTGGCCATGAAGCTCGAAGAAATTGCACTGTCTGACCCGTACTTCATCGAAAAGAAATTGTTCCCGAACGTCGACTTCTACTCCGGCATCATTCTCAGCGCCATCGGTATTCCAACATCGATGTTCACTGTGATCTTTGCTCTGAGCCGCACCGTCGGCTGGGTTGCACACTGGAACGAAATGATTTCGAACCCGTACAAGATTGGCCGCCCTCGTCAGCTTTACACTGGCTACCCAGAGCGCGCCTTTACACCGGTCGACAAACGCGACTAGAACACGCCACTGAACGAGAGTTTTTCTCGCTCAGGCGTGATCGGAATTCGCGTCAAAAAAACCGCCACGAAAGTGGCGGTTTTTTTATGCGTGTTAATAGCCCACCCCTCCCCGACAGCAACTGCAAATCATCGCCTGACCAGTAAGTGACCCGCCCGACACTTGCTCTGCGCCGCCAAACCCCTACACTGCGATGCATCCCTACGCGACGCTGTCGCTGTGCGCGTCAGCAATACTCTTCTGCTATGGAAAGCCGTTATGAAAAAAGTATTACTCGCCATCACTGCCGCTCTCATTGCCTATCTCCTGCTCTGGCCCGTGCCAATAGAGCCGGTCGCTTGGCAGGCACCAACCGCTCCGGCATTAGAGGGCCAATACGCTGTTAACCGCGCGCTCGCCAATGCGGAATGGCTAGCAAACCATCAAGGCGAAGGGCCGGAAGACGTTGCCATTGATGCAGACGGCAATTTATACGTTGGTTATGTTGATGGCCGCATCGTGCGTTTTGACGCAAATGGTGCCAACCCGACAACACTTACCAACACGGCAGGCCGCCCACTCGGGCTCGATTTCGACCCACAAGGCAATTTAATCATCGCCGATGGCTACAAAGGTTTGCTGCAAATGTCTATCTCAGCAGACCAAACGCACGGCGAACTCACGGTACTGAGTACGGAAGCCAATGGTGTGCCGTTTCTGTTTACCGATGATGTCGATGTGGCCGATGACGGCGCGATGTATTTCTCCGACGCGTCGAGTAAATTTGGCCCTAAAATGAAAGCGCGTGATGATGTGCTTGAACATGGCGGCCACGGGCGCCTATTGCGCTTCGATCCCAAAACACAGAAAACCGATGTGCTACTCGATGGTCTGCAATTTGCGAACGGTATCGCCGTCTGCCCGGACCAGTCATGCGTACTGGTTACGCAAACCGGTAGCTACAACATCATTCGCTACTGGCTTAACGGAGAGCTCGCTGGAACGCACGATATCTTTTTCAGTAATCTGCCGGGCATTCCCGACGGCATGTCGAGCAACGGCAAAGACACTTACTGGGTCGCGCTGTATGCACCGCGTAACGCCATGCTTGATAGCATCTCCTCCATGCCATTGTTGCGCAAAATTGCCATGCGTTTGCCGTCATTTCTGCAACCACAACCGGCACAGCACGCGTTTGTACTCGGCCTGTCGCTGGACGGCCAGGTTACCCATAATCTTCAACATCAGGGCGCCGACAGCTTCCACCCCATCACTAGCGTCGAGCAATACAACAACACGCTTTACCTGGGCAGTCTGACGCAACCAGCATTTGCGCGCCTACCTCTGAGCACCGATTCGGGCGGAGAAGAACATGAATAAAATCGCGTTTATTGGTTTGGGTGTCATGGGCTTCCCCATCGCGGGGCACCTGCAGCACGCAGGCCATCAAGTCACCGTGTTTAATCGAACAACGGAAACCGCGCAGCGCTGGCAGAAACAATACGGCGGCGATATTGCCGACACGCCTGCACTAGCCGCCAAAGACGCAGAATTTATTTTTGTCTGCGTCGGTAATGATGAAGACTTACGCAGCGTCACGCTCGGCGCCAACGGCGCCCTCGCCGGCATGAAAAAGAATGCCATTCTGGTCGACCACACCACGGCCTCAGCAGACGTCGCCTTGCAGCTTTTTCGCGCCTGCGATCATCAGCAATGCGGATTTATTGATGCCCCTGTCTCAGGCGGTCAACAGGGTGCAGAGAACGGGCAGCTCACCATTATGTGTGGCGGCAACGAAGAGACTTTCGCCCGCGCAGCGGAGATCATGCAATGCTATGCCAAAGCAATCACCCATATGGGCAGCGCGGGCAATGGACAGCTCACCAAAATGGTTAACCAGATTTGTGTCGGCGGCGTACTGCAAGGGCTCGCAGAAGGCTTAAGCTTTGCCGAACATGCCGGATTGGACCTCAACAAAGTGATCAACGCCATTTCTCAAGGCGCGGCCGGCTCTTGGCAAATGACTCATCGCCACCAGAGCATGATCAACGGTGACTACGAACATGGTTTCGCCGTCGATTGGATGCGCAAAGACTTAGATATTTGCTTGGCAGAAGCACAAAAGAACGGCACTGATCTCGATATTACTCGCCAAATTAATGACTTCTATCGTGAAGTCCAACAGATCGGCGGCGGACGCTGGGATACCTCCAGTTTATACCGGCGTCTGCAGGGTAAGAAAATTCTCCATTAGGGCGTCGTACTAACATTTGGCACCAGCATTCAATATCAGCACCGTTCGGCATTTTTCGCTGGGAGACGCACATCTCAACATGCGATAATCGCCACCGAAAAATGCGCCCACTTTTAGAGGAAACCCCATGTTTAAGAGCAATGAATATTTCGACGGCAAGGTTGCGTCTATCGCGTTCCAAACTGAAACCCTGCCGGCAACGGTTGGCGTCATGGCAGCTGGCGATTACGAGTTCGGCACCAGCCAGTTAGAAACAATGACGGTAGTCAGCGGTGCTTTGACCATTCAGCAGGCCGGCGAAACAGAATGGACCACCTATGCGCAAGGCGACTCTTTTAAAGTGCCCGCAAACAGCAAGTTTCAGGTCAAAGTTACCGTGCAAACCGCCTATCTTTGTACGTACGAGTAGCCCAACTCTCTATTGAACGTCTCCTCAACATGTTAGCTCATCAATACCACCGTAATATAAACGCGCAATAGAAGAGGTTCATCGTGGATTTCCGGAAAAGCTCGAAGGCGCATTTTCTTATGCGGCTACTGCGCGGCGGTTTCTAGGGAAAGATCACCTGCAAGCAGCCTCCCACAAGGTGAGTAGAAATTTTAGATGGTACAGCACTAGAGGATCTTGTGGGAGGCTGCTTGCAGGCGAGATCTTGGCGCTCGCGGTTGCTCGCCTACTGGGCGCGCTTCTGCAAGAACCTTGATGTTCCCCGCCTTGCAGGAGCCAACTCTGCTGTCGAATTAATCTGAGTGTTTTTTTGGTTCACCGGGCTTTTCCCGGAAATGTGCAATGAACAATAAAAAAGGGCCGACTTATCGTCGGCCCTTTTTTTGGTTCATGTATTAACGTACGCGATTAATGGACATTAATTCACAATCGACTTTTTCGTTCCGTATTCAATCGGCACCATACGCGGTTTCGCCTCGTCGGGAAGTACGCGCTCTAACTTCACCGAGAGCAGTCCGTCACGTAAATTGGCGGAGCTAACACGGACATAGTCTGCCAATCTAAACGTGCGCTCAAACGCTCGGCGAGCAATACCACGATGCAGCCAAGTTCGCTCCTCTGCACCAGATGCTTCGGCTTTACCCGACACCGTCAGTACGTTTTCTTTCACGATAATATTAATATCTTCGTCGCTAAACCCAGCAACAGCCATCACAATTTGATAGCGATCTTCGCCTTCACGAATAATATCGTAAGGCGGATAGCTCGGCGTTTGATCTGCCCGCGACGCGCTGTTCAGCAGCTCGTCAAAGTGATCAAAACCTACGGTATGACGAAATAAAGGTGCTAAGGAAAATCCGGCATTCATGTTAAACCTCCTCAGGTTTCAAGCAAGGATAAGAACTTAAGGAAAAACATTACCGCTCCCCATTATTGGGCAAGCGCTTACCGTGACATTCTCAGGCCTGATCTGGTCACAATAACTAGATTGTGCCAGCCAAACTTTTTTCAAGGGATAAACAGAAAAAACTTCTCAGCGGCAGGTACAACTATCGAGGAAGGGATACATCTATAGCGGCTTTTATCGGGGCAAACTGCAGATTTAAAGGTGTATTCTCAAGCTGTGTTTCAGCATCAATCTGCATCGAAAAAACACCGGTTTGGCTCGCACCCTTCGGCACGTCCACCCGCACACGAACACAAACAGGCTGCTCTGCTTGCACAGGCACCCAGCCGGTAATGTACTTATCAACATAATCAGACGTATTGTCGCAATCCGGGTCAAGAAAGAACGCATGCGTCCAGTTTGACGCACCGCTCAACTCGCCACGATAGCGAAAGCGGGCGCGGCTCTGCGTATGAGGAGTATAACGAAACAGAAAAAGCTGCGTGCTGCTCGGCTGCACCGTTCGTAACGCGGGCGCCTCAATATCTGGCTGTCGCACCAGCCCAAGCACTAAGCCGTCCTGCAAATATTCTTTCTGTGCATTAAAGGCCCAGCGTCCTTTTCCCTCGTACACAAAGGGTGCCATCGGCAGGTCGTTCGCCTTGGCAACCACTGCATGCCAACGAGGCTTGATGGACACCAACAACACCAACGCCTTGCCCGCCCATTGTTCAGAAAGCTCCAAAGAAAACTGGCCACTCACCGAGGTAGTGGTTTGTGCAACAAGCTCACCCTCAGGGGTTTGCACGCTAACCGGCCAACCTTGCAGTGCTTTCTCATAACGCTGCCGACGACCATCATGGGCAATACCGGCATCCACAGAACCCTTCTGCGCGCGACGACTAGGCTCATCACGACTCGAAACGGCGCCATTATCCTCAAACAGGGTGCCGCTAATGAGCATTCCTGAAGGCCGGCAGACATAACCCGCCGCCGCCCCTTCGACACTGTCGCGCATCAGCCGATCGTTAGTGATCGCCGTCGGCGCCTGAATCGTCACGCCGCCACCAAAGAGCACCCGCCCATCTCCGCCGGAACCGCCTGGCGCGGATCCAAGGCCACCGCGTCCGCCGTCAAGAGACAACACAATCTCCGCACTATCGCCAAAAGCAGACTGAATCCAAAGGCTTCCGCCGCCGCCACCGCCACCGGCGCCCGCATCAACAGAACGTTCCCCCGCAGCACCGCTCACATCTATCTTACCGGGGCCATTCAAAATGCCCGCTCGTACAAACACGATGCCGCCACCGGCACCACCATTGCCGCCGATGCCCTTACGGCGCGTTCCCGCACCGCCGCCACCACCAGCAATCAAACGCGCATTCTCGGCACTCACCGCCGCGCCGCCGAGACCACCACGAGGCTTATTGGCCGAATCACGCCCAGCCGAACCCCGCTCTCCTCCGGCACCACCGCCGCCGCCTGAAGACTGCTTATTGTCGGCACTAAGCGATGAGCCACCGCCACCGGCATTGCCCGGCGCGCCCTTGGCCATACTGCCGTCGGGGTAGCCATCACTGCGCGACGACTTCTCCGCCTGCGGACGCGTATCCAGCACCCTCCATTTGGCCACCGCCGCGCTTGCATCCGTATCGCCATTAACCGCGGTGTCCAAATGCTCGACCGCCACCCATCTTGGCGTACCGGCAATGCCTTCGCCTTTACTGCCATGCTGGCCAAAACCAACCGCTAACTCACTGTTACTCGGCGCCCGATAACGGTAATCATGCTCATCACCCAAGGCCCCCGTCAGTGACAATGCCGCGCCGCCACGAAAACCACCGCCGTGGGCGTTTAAGGTAAAACCGTTGAGACGTAGTTCGCGGCGCACATCCAGCGCTAAGACACCGCCACTGCGACCATTCCAGGGCAGCGCCAGCAAATCATCGCTAAGCGTTAAATTTTCAAACTGGGGAACACGCACCACCTGCCAACGGGCGACGCCTTTATCTGGCTCACGAGGGTCACGGCTAATATAACGGCGGGATATACCGCCATTCGCACCGGCACCGCGCACTTGCAACGTAAGATCTTGGACCGACTCTAACCGCACAAACTCGAAATGCCCTACAGCAACATCCCCGGTGCCCGCTCCATCAACAGAGACAGCTCCGTAAGCGCTGTTGTTTGCCGTCTCGATATCCGCGCCCTGCATCTGAATCAGCAATAACAGATCGCCGCTTTGCAGGGCGCCGCGCCCGCGCCACTCCGCTGCAACCATGATGGTACGCGCGCCGGGCTCCAAGACCGCGTTATCCGGCGACGGCAACCAGCGATTGACCTCACCGCGTAGCTGCCGATCCCCATCACGACCCGGAAAAGCGCATAACTCAGCCGCCTCGGCGAAGGCGCTGATACAGAATAAAAGTAAAACTAACGCGGCGGATCGATGCATAGGGCTGATGAATTATTCCGTCGAAACCAGCCTGCTATGCTGAACCGTTCACGCCGTGCTGCCAACACCTCATGAGGAATACGCTCACTTAAAAAGCACACCAGCGTGCCCGCACGCGGCGCCACCTCTAACACCGAGTGCACCGAGTCCGGCTCAGGCCAAATTCGCAAACAACCGCCGTCACTGCCTTGCCACGCATCGTTCAGATAAATTACCACCGACACAACGCGCTGATTGTTGCCATTAAACGCATCCAAATGGCGACGATAAAACGCACCGGGGTCGTAAATAGCAAAGTGCGACTCCAAGTCAAACAGGCCAAGAAATAAGTCACGATTAATATCGAGGCGTAAACGCTCTAGCTCCTGCTGTAGCTGGCATTGCGCTAACGTTGCACCATCTAACCAATAGGTTCGGTCACGACGAACAAAGTCATTCTGGTGATGCCCATCACTGCGACCAATCGCCGCATCTTGAAACTCGCCCGCTTCGTCCCGCTGCTTCACTTCCCCGCGCAACGCTCGCACCAAGGTGGCGCTAAAGTAGTTCGGCACCACCGCATAGCCGTCCGCCGCCAACCCCCCTAGGATCGTGCTGCGGCTATCGCCACCACCAATCGTCAGCAATTCAGACATCAGTTTATTTATCCGTCATCGGCAGTATCCGCGCACGCAAACGCGACAGCGGCACTGCTCATTGTATGGTTGTAAAAAAGAATGAACTGATCAAACGTTAGTCTAGAACGACTCAACGGCACCCAAATCGCACTCCGCACGCATGGGCTTGCTGGCAGGCTGAACCAATAACACACGCCTTAGGCCCGCATAATCGGTCAAAATCTCAGCAAAAGATAGCCATCTAGAAAGGTTCCGGCCCAGTTTGATTTGGCCTACCGGTAACCGTATGGATATGATGCGATATTGAAAAAGAATAAACACAAAACTGAGCGGGAAACGCATGACTCAATTTATTACCTACGTGGCCTTTGCCTCTAGCGACAAACTTCACCAAACGACTGACGGTTTTATTCAGCGTATGCGTGGCCCCAACCCGCAACCGGAACCACAAACTATCGAGAAAATTATGCACGCTTTTCTCGACGAGTCGCTGCACGCCTTTATGGTGCGTCCTGCTCAGCTATCTAACCTGTCGCCTAACCTTATGCGTATTGTGCGCTTCACTACTGAAACAATCAGTAGAGCCTCTCACGTCGTCGTTAAGAGCACGGTCAAAAAACTTAACACAGAACAAACTAAAGAGATGGCCGAGTACATGGATACCGTGCGAGCAGAGTTCGACGGTACTTGGTATATTTGCTTCCCCATCTCTGAACAACTTTCTCATACTGGCCAGCAAGGTTTTCATATGGCAATAGACGGTAAGCGTGAACAAGCGCTACCTATGATGATTGAGTATTTTCACAACATCACCGACATCGCCATGAAATGCTATTTCGAAGAGCCCATCAAACTGTTACGACTTGGCCCAATTCTCGGCAAAATTGCTGGCGCCGGCATTGCGACCTCACGCAAAGCGACTCATGCCGTAGTGGATAAAGTCATTCCGAAACTAGACGCTGACCAAGCTAAGGTCTCTGCAGAATATGCCCTTAGCCTGCTAAAAACAGCGCCATCGTCATAGCTCGCTTCACTCAAAGTCAGCCGTAAAGCGTTACGGCATCGGCTTTTTATCCGCTTCCTCCGACGGTTCACAGGCAACGGCCATCATGTGAGCCGTTGCAGCGTCTTCCTCTTTACTTAACGTCAAGCCATAGCGCTGTTTCACATTGCGCCAGCGAGTTGCATATTCGCACCAATACTTTTTATGCGGCACCCACCGGTCTGGACCATAATTGGCCCGCACTGCTGCCGCCGCTGCATCCAAAATAATCAAGTTTTCTTCGTCATTCATCAGCGCGAGCTTCTCATCCATGCTCCAATCCTGAGCGCCACTCGCCTGTGCATTTGCCGGTACAACAACCATCACGACCAACACCGAAGAGATTGGTACCGCTTGATCGCTACCCCAGCTCCGCCACTGCCCCGAGGCAACCGAACAGGCCTCTGGGTCCGCCCATTGAATCAGCCCTAAAGTCTGCGCGATCAGAATTTCTGTTTCCGTATCTTGGCAATCGCCATCCTTATCTTGCCACGCCAGTGGCCACTCATTGCTCGGCTCTGGCGCCACAGCTCCTTTGTTAGCACAGGCGGCCGTCGCACCAACCAAGACTATCAATAGCAACAGATGCTGAAGAGAGCGCCAAAAAATAGATCGCGATGGATTACGAAAATAACTATGCATAACAACTCCATAAATCAATGTGATCCAAAATTCCCAACTTTACAAAACTACCCCACTCGCGCAGTGGCGAACAGCATAGGGGAACATTAATATAGTTTTCGTCTACTATTTTTCAGAACAGACAAGGAGTTCTGACGTGTCCCTACCACATGCCATACTCGCGCTACTGCAAAATGAAGAGGCCAGCGGTTACGATCTGACCCGTCATTTTGCACAAAGTGCCGATCATGTTTGGAGCGCCACGCACCAGCAAATTTATCTCGAACTCGGCAAACTGCACCGTGCTGGCAAAGTCGACTTTGAGATCGTTCACCAAAGCCATAAGCCTGATAAAAAACTATACCGAATTACGCCACTCGGCAACGAAGCATTACATGGTTGGTTACAACGCCCCGCGGGCGGCAAGCGAGTCAGAGAGTCCCTACTCATTAAAATTCTCGCATCACACCTCATCCCCACCGATTCCCTGCTAGAAGAGCTACGCTTGCATCGCGCGGAAAACGAACAAGCATTGTCCCACTACCAAGTACTTCAAACCGCGCTGGGCATCGATCACGACAATATGAGCCGTGCGGACAAGTCAGCCTATCTAAGCCTCAGGCGCGGCATCATTGATCGTCAGGCATGGCTTGATTGGGCCAATGAAGCCGAAGCGCTACTCGGTGAAACTGAAACCGCTGACCACGCTTAGTGAGCGACTCAACGCCGCTCAACCACAAACTCAAAGAATGGTTAAGAGCATCCCCCCCTTTGTTACAGTCGCAAAACGATACCCGCCTTGCTGAACGGTTCTTACGCGCGGACGTCATAGAGACAGGCAGCGAAACGGCTGAAGACACCGCTCCTCCAGACAAAGATCAACGATTGGGTCGCCGCTTTGAGCGGCTAACCCATAATGTGTTGCATGAACACGCTCACCTTGATGTGCTTGCCAGCAATATCGTGCTGCACGACGGCACTCGCACCATTGGTGAACTCGACCTCGTCACCTATGACCGACAACGGGACAAGTACCAACACTGGGAAATGACGCTGAAATTTTACCTCGGCATCGGCCCCGACCACTGGCCTGGACCAAACCCGATCGACAACCTCCATCGCAAAGCAAGCCGCCTATTCGGCCATCAGTTTCCGCTCAGCGCATCAGCCCTCGCACAAGAGCGGCTCCTATCGCTCGATATCCCACGTATCGATGAACGCGTAGTGCTCAGCCGCGGAACACTTTTCTACCCAGCGGAGCAAACGATCAGTGCACCAGAGATCGCACACCCGGATCACCATAAAGGGCGCTGGTGGACTATCTCCCAGCTGCCTGCCGCCACACGCTGGCAGCCTCTCAGTCGAAACGATTGGATCGGTACTGGGTCAGTGTCAGACAAAGGTACCACTACGCTTGCCACCAACCAGCTCGTTGACTATGTTCAATCGGCCCCGAGCCCATTGATGGTAATTGCATATCACAACGCCAATGCTCTGCCTGAGCCGGGATTTATCGTTTCAGATAACTGGCTGGTAGACGCACGTGACGCTAAAAAGCACTCCGAACACCCTAATTGATGCCGATGGCAGCCCCTCTCTGGGGCGCTTCCCGCAGACCGTCGGCCGCATTAACGGCAGAGAAACACGACTGCGCACACCCATGGGCGGTGCCGCCTCTGCCTTTGCCCAACACTTCCATTACAAGCAGTTCCAATACTTTGGCGTGATCAGCGATGATCTTCTTATTGGCTGCGCACTGGCCAATACGGCATGGATCGGCCTCGCCTTCCTATATGTTTATGACACCCGCAACGGCAAACTCCATGAGTACACGTGGCGCTCACCACTTGCACGAGCCATGACACTCAGTGAGTCCCCAATAGAAGGGGAAAGTCGCTTTGTTCAGTCCGGCATTTCCATCTCGATGGGATACGCTAAACAGGGCGACAGCCTGACAAAATCACTGAGCATTCAATGTGACGCACTCACGCTCAGCGCCTCCATGACGGAAGATCGCGACTATCAACCTATGTCCCTGTGTACTCGCACTGGGATTAACGGCTGGACCTACGCAAATAAAGTTGCCGGTGTTTCCGTGCAAGGCGAGCTACAATGGAGCGGCCAGCAATATTCATTGGCGCAACTTAATGCCTGCGGACACCATGACTTCTCCGCCGGCTACATGCGCCGTGAAACGTTCTGGAACTGGGCCTGCCTGAGTGGCACCGTCGACGGCCACAAGCTCGGCTTTAACCTTTCCTGCGGCGTCAACGAAACCAGTGAAACGGAAAACTGTCTTTGGCTAGACGGAAAACTCATTAAGCTCAACACCGTTCGCTTCGATTACAACCAGGATGATCTCCAACAGGCCTGGCACATCAGTAGTGACGACAACACCGTTAACATCACCTTCATACCTGAAGGAAATCACCAAGAAAAACTTAACCTCGGCCTTTTTGCGAGTAATTTTAACCAACTATTTGGTCGCTTCAACGGCAGCATCACCCTGGAATCAGGCGCTGCGCTTACGTTGAAAGATCAGTACGGCTTTGTTGAGGAGCAATTTGCAAAATGGTAAACCCAGAAGAAACTGAAACCGCTAAAGAAGCGCGCGAGCAAGAACACGGCTTAACACGCTTTCAAGAGAAATTCCGGCGCGGCCTATTTTGGTGCCTAGAGTACTGGCGCGAACTGTTTAATTTTCGCTTCGACAAATACATGATCATTCAGATGCTGCCAGGCGTCTACGGCATGCTCCTCGGTGCGCTCGTACTGACCATTATTTTTTGGTGCGGCATCGCATTCATGAAAAACTTTTGGCTAGGTTTAGGCGCAACATTTTTTGCTGCCCCGATCGCCTTCTTGGTGTGCGCTTCGCTATTACGTGCCTTGCTGGAATTCTATTTAGTTATTTTTAAGATGGCAGAGCACGTTGACGAGCTGGTCGGCTTACGCGACACCGTTGACCGTCTATCAGGCATTAGTGATACCGTCGACGAAATGGTCGCCGTAACCCGTCGGATTCCTTTCTGGAAAGCCATTACCGGTAAGCCTTCAGCCGCTTCTCGACGAAAAGTTCCTGAGAATCGTAGACGTCGCACCAGTGATCGCGCCGACACTCAGGATGACACCAACAACGAAACCTAAAGAGTACGGAAAGCCAGCACCGAGGTGCCGATAACGCTTTCGCGTATTCCATCAAAACCGCAGACATGTGTCTGCAGTTTTATGTATGACGACATCGTGAGTCAGTCACCACACAAAGCCCTCAAAAAAGGTGCATAATCACGCCATGGCCTCACTCACTCAGCTGCCCTTTGACAACAGTTACGCTCGCCTTCCGCGCGAGCTTTATACTCCCGTCACGCCAGCCCCTATTGCATCGCCTTCCTTAGTCGTTACAAGCACAGACTGTATGGCCCTGCTCGGCCTAAACAACGAACAAGTAGATGACAAAGCGCTGTGCCGCTATTTCTCCGGCGCTCAAAGCCTGCCTGGCGCCCAGCCATTGGCGCAAAAATATGCCGGACATCAATTCGGCGCCTATAACCCCGAGCTAGGTGATGGCCGTGGTGTTTTGCTCGGCGAAGTTGTCAACGAAAACGGTGATCGTTGGGATTTGCATTTAAAAGGCGCGGGAAAAACACCTTACTCTCGAATGGGCGACGGCCGCGCCGTATTACGCTCCAGTATTCGGGAGTTTCTCGCCAGCGAAGCACTGTTTCATCTGGGTGTGCCAACTACGCGCGCACTGTGTGTTATTACCTCAGATGAGCCGGTCTACCGTGAAAAGGAAGAGCGAGCCACAACGTTATTGCGTGTGGCAAAAACCCATATCCGGTTCGGCCACTTTGAACACCTTTTTCACAGCAATCAAAAGCCGCTGCTCAATCAATTCATTGACTACACGCTCGCAACGCACTTTCAGGCATGCACTCAAGCCGCCGATCCTGTTTTTGCAATGTTTCGTGACATAGTGATACGCACTGCACGCATGATTGCGCACTGGCAGGCCAGCGGATTTGCCCATGGCGTTATGAATACCGACAACTTCTCGATTGTCGGCGATACCTTCGATTTTGGTCCGTACGCGTTTATGGACAGTTTTAATCCCGGCCTAATCTGCAACCACTCGGACTATCAAGGCCGTTATGCTTTTAACAAGCAGCCGCAAATAGGCTTGTGGAATTTGAACTGCTTAGCCATGGCTTTTTCTGAACGCTTATCACGGGATAAACTGATTAGTGCGCTGCAAGAATACGATGACGCATTCCATCAACATTATTTAACCTTGCTCGGCGCAAAACTCGGCTTCAGCACGGTCAGCGAAGATGATTCGCAATTAATAGGTGATTTACTGGGCATGATGGCAACAACCGGCGCGGACTATAGCCGAACGTTTCGCTCGCTAGCAGAGATTGATCTTGTCTCTGGTCGCAGTCGTGCGCGAGATGAGTTTCTCGACGCGGAGACCTTCGACGGCTGGAGTAAACGTTATGCTGAGCGCTTGCAAAAAAACACCAGCACGGACACCCAGCGCAGCGCGCTAATGTCGCAGAGTAATCCTAAATATATACTCAGGAATTACCTTGCTCAGCAGGCGATCAGCCAAGCCGAACAAGGCGATTTTAGCGAAGTACGTCGCCTTCATAAGGTGTTAAGCACGCCATACGCAGAAAAACCCGACATGCAACACTACGCCGAGCTACCCCCAGACTGGGGACGTCATATGGAAATTAGCTGCTCGTCCTAACAGCATTTCCATACAACACCATTTCAATCAGGCACCGGCTTCGCGCCGTCCGTTGCGTAGAGCGCAGCAACTAACAAACGTCGATACAGCTTCTCTTTCAAACTGCCAGCATCGCGCAGCCCCATGCGCTCAAGGTGCTCAACGTAACGCTCCTCTCCGTCTGCAGCGTCAGCGCCGATCGCACGGCGCCCCAGCTCCAAGTAATCTTTAGACGACAAGGTTTCTTTCAGCCACGTCAGCGCTGCCAATAACGTCTGTTCAACCGAAGTAAAGTCAGAACCTAATGGAAACACTGGGAACTCAGCACGATGTTGCTCATAAACCGCAGCCAACGTGTGTGGAAGATTATTGCTATGCTGTTCTGGAATCGCGTAATCCTTTGCGATTTTTCCCGCCGCTTTAGCCTGATCTAACAACTCAGATTGAAAACGACTATCGGCAATATTCAGCATCGCCGCGATACACTCTGCGTCCGTTTTGCCGCGCAAATCGGCGACGCCGTACTCCGTAACGAAGACGTCACGCAAATGCCGAGGAATCGTCGTATGGCCATAACTCCACAATATATTCGAGCTCGCTTCGCCGCCACGCTGACGCCAAGCACGTAGCATAATAATAGAGCGTGCACCCTCTAACTCATGGGCTTGAGCAACAAAATTATACTGACCACCAACCCCACTGAGCACCTGTCCGCTTTCCAAGGCATCAGCAATACCCGCGCCGAGCAACGTGGCACTAAATGCTGTGTTAATGAAACGCGCGTTGCGCCGCTGCATGCGCTTGAGTCGCTCATCGCCCAGCAAATTATTCACAAAACTAATGCGGGTCATATTGATACGCGAACGTTCCGCGTCGCTCATTCCCGCCAGGCGCCGATAAAAGGCGAGCGGCCCAAGAAAAAAGCCGCCATGCAGTAACGTTGTCTGTAGCGTGTCACCTAGAATTTCTTTCAGTGCCTCACGCGCCACGCGATCCTCAATGTCATTCACAACACTGGTTGCTATTGCGCCAGATTCTTTTACATCAGACGTTCCTGATTTCCCGCCTTCTACAGCAGCGTCTGTAACGTTAAAGTTTAGCCGACCATCTCGCAGCAATAGGCGCTCACGTAAAATGCCCTGTTGATTCAACCAATCCAGCATAGGCTGTGTGAGTTTTCGGCTGAGAATGCCTTCTTCCAATAATACATCAAGCGTTTGCAAACTAATTTGCTCGCCAATGCGCCCCTTCTCTAACAACCGAAACAAATCTGCATCATCCAGCACCGGTCGACTGATCACGCCACCGTCCATCAAACCGAGCATGCCCGCAGTGACCATCTCGCTGCAGCCGTACAAGCCACGCTTAAACGCATCCACGGCGCCCATATGCGTCATCTGCTCAGCAAAGCGCGCTGGCGCGCCTAACGCGCCCAAAACAGCCTGATAAAGGGCGTTATCGTGATGCCGCATCAACAGGTGATGCACCAAAGCATCGCCCAGTGCGCCGATACCGATTTGCAGCAGACCGTCGTCTGCT
Source organism: Gammaproteobacteria bacterium (assembly GCA_018067045.1). Classification (GTDB taxonomy): domain Bacteria; phylum Pseudomonadota; class Gammaproteobacteria; order Pseudomonadales; family Alcanivoracaceae; genus JARGPN01. The sequence goes on along the minus strand of JAGPVL010000008.1, from coordinate 11,554 downwards.
ACCAACGTGCTCGCATACAGCCCAACAAAATGATCTTGCTGCGACACCGGCATATTCGGCGTCGAAAACAACTGCGTCGACAGTTCTTCTTGATCAATTAGGACATCAAATATCGACTCCGAGACCTCAGCATCATTGGGCATATAAGGTAGCGAAGCGTGGCTCTGTCCAATAATCAGGATCGTTTCGCCTTTGTTGCGACGCGCTTCAACGAGGGGCAACAAATCGAGCGAAATTTCGGGGTTACAACTAAGGCTGACTTTTCCTGGGCGAGCCGCATCAAGAGCAACCAACTGAGCGATAACGTTAACACCACGGGCATCAATATCGCGTACCGCATGGGTATAGTTACAACAGATGTAATGATGTTGAGCATGCTCATTGCCGAGCATACTGGCAGGCTGAAAAAAGAACTCATGAATTTCGATATTACTCGGCGTCTTGCGAGCGCGAAGATCGGTGAGGTAATCCAGTTCAGGGTAGTCTGAGAAAATTCGCTCAACAAAGGGAGTTAGAAAACGGCGCTCCAACTCACTAGACGCTTTTGGGCGTCCCAACGACAAGGCCGTAAAGATAGATAAGGAATACTGGGGATTCGCTTTAATCCGCTGATACAGCGCATTAACCAACTGATTAGGCTTACCCAGGCCCAGTGGCAAGCCCAGACGCACGTGACCACCAGTTGTCTCGATGACCAGATCAACTGCCCGTTCAAGCGAAACACGTTTTGCCGCCATCAAGTCCATCCTTCGTTATGCAAGAAAGACTCTAGTGTAGCGACATCTGATTGTTTCGACGAGGTGGCTCTTTCTGCCTCAGAACCCGCACCCGCACCCGCCCTATTCGTTCACGGCAATGCTCAGCCCGCGCTAAACGGACCTGCTAGCGCTAAAATAAATCATTTTTCTGCTGACGAAATCCACGCCATGCTTTCCAGCGCTGCTTTAGCGTGTCAACCGCAGACAACGCCGATTCCTTAGTATCACTCGCCAATAGCATTAACGCTGGCACCAGAATCAGACTCACAAACGTTGCAAACAAAACGCCAAACGCCAGAGAAACGGCCATAGGCACCAAGAAACGGGCCTCCAACGAGTTATCAATAATCAGCGGAGCCATGCCCGCAAAGGTCGTAATCGAGGTCAGCAGAATCGGCCTAAAGCGACTCGCCCCCGCCTCAAGAACCGAATCAAACAGATTCAAACCATTGGCACGGTTATGGTTCACGCAATCTAACAGTACAAGATTGTCATTCACTACCACACCGCTCACCGCCACCACGCCCACCATCGACCACAGCGTAATGTCATGGCCTAAAATAAAGTGCCCCACAAACGCGCCGACAATGCCGAAGGGAATAGCACTCATCACCAGCAATGGCTGCGAGTAGTTTCCAAACAAAACGGTTAACAGAAAGAAAATAGCGAAGAGTGCGATCAGATAACTGTCGCCAAGGTACGTAACGAACTCAAGGGCCGCCTTCGGCTTCCCTGCAATACCCCAACTAGAGCCGGGATAACGTACTTTCATATCATCAAGAAAGTCGCGGCGCAGGCTTTCCATAATCTGCGCCTCGGAAACGAGGTGATGATCTACCATGCCCGTTACCGTCGCGTTGCGCTCACGCATATAGTGACCAATCATCGCTGGCGACTGGCGCACCGTCAGTTCCGCTAACGCCCCCAGTGGCGCCCACTCGCCATTTGGAAGGTATATCGGTAGCTCTTCAAGATCCCATTGAGTTGTCGCATCACCTTGCGCCAACTTCAACATGACAGACACCTCACGATCTTCTTCGGCCAACCGATCAACCTCAATGCCGTAAAATGCATCGCGAACTTGAGAAGCAAGAATATCTTCACTTAAACCGAGGTTCAGCGCCTGCGGCAATAAGCTCAGCTCCATAATCTGCCGCTGCGAAGAGAGATTATTGCTTACCTCATGCACACCGCTATAGCTGGTCATGATCCAATGTAGCTCAGCGGCCATATCTTGCAGCGTCGATAGATCATCGTGAAACAAATTGATATGAATATCCGGTTTGGTCGGCATCAGGTTTGCATCAAAACGCACGGACGTCGCGCCGGCAATCTCGCCGTTAACGCTACGCCACTTAACCGCCATATCACTTGCCGCAATTTCCGAGTCTGACGCTAACTGCAGTGAAACCCGAATACGATACTGCGCATCATGATCACGTGCGTTCGAAATTTTCTGGCTAACGCCTTGCTCAGCGAAAATATGCTGGATCGGGCTGCCTGGCGCACCAATACCATCACCTTGGGAATACTGCTTAGCAATTTCTTCCGCACTATCGCGCAAATGGACCACTTGAGAACGAATGGTGGCCGGCGCCGTTCCCTGCGGAAAAACCACTTCCGCAATCACGCGATCAGATTCGACCTTAGAAAAGAGTACTGCCGCGAGCCAACCGCTATGGACCAACATAATGCAGAGTAAGAAAAGTGCGATAAAAACAGCCACCACCGCCGCGCGCCAAACCAAAAGCTTTTCCATTGCCGGACGATAAATAGCAAACATCCAGTCATCCAAACTTTTGTTTATCTTATGGCTAACACGATCAAAAAAAAGTTCTGTAGGCCACTTCCGTTTACTTTGGCCACCGAGATGTGACGGCAAAATCCACAGCGATTCAAATAGCGACAACGCGAGAATCGTCATTGCCACGAGGGGAATCACCCGCATCAAAACCCCTTCCGCACCGGGTAAAAATAGCAACGGTGCAAACGCAATTAGCGTGGTTAATACTGCATACGTAATCGGCCTAGCAACACGTGTCGCGCCTTCCAAGGCGGCTTTCTTGCCTTTCATACCCTCACGGCGCACTTCATCGACACTTTCACCGACGATAATCGCATCATCGACAACAATCCCGAGTACCAAAATAAACGCAAATAACGAAATGGTATTAATTGATTCGCCGGTAATAGGCAGAATCGCCACCGCACCGAGCATCGCAACCGGAATACCCAGCGCCACCCAAAACGCTAAGCGAACGCCGAGGAAAAGACACAACAGTACAGCGAGAATAAGCAGGCCTTGTATCGCACTGCTTTGCAGAAGATCAAAACGAGAGCTAAATTGCGCCGCTTCGTCTTCCCATAACACCAGCGCCATATCTCCAGGTAAATTAGCGCCATCCATCAGCGCGTGAACCTCAGCAATAACCGCCATCACCTGCTGATCGCCAACCCGATATACATCCAACGACACGGCTGGCTTGTCGTCATACCACGCCGCAATTTGATCTTCCACAAAGCCATCTTCAACACTGGCTATATCGCGCACCCGCAGAACCACGCCCGGCCCTTCACGACGCACAGCTAACGGCAGGTAATCCTCTGCCACCTGGGGATCAGCCCCCGTCTCCAGCATTAAATCGCCAGAGCTGTTGCGCATGACTCCGCTACCAATGGCGTCTGTGCTTGTACTTAAACTCGTGGCGATATCACGTAAATTAATTTGATGGCGGCGCAAGTCATCTCGAGTCACCGCAATGCGCACTTCACGCTCAGGTAAATTATCGAGATCAACAATCGACACGACGCCGCTATTAAACAACGACTGTCGTAGCGCCTGCCCTTGACGATATAAGGAAAGTGGATCTTGGTCGCCAGTCAGAATGATCCGCGCCACCCGATTGCGCACAACCAGTTCCGTCACCTGCGGAGGCTTTGCCGTCACCGGCAAATTATCCATCGCGCTCACGGCCGCCTTTACATCATCGACAACGTCACGGGTTTCGTAACCGTCCTTCACATCCATCTGAACGGAACACAATCCCTCATAACCAGAACCAATCACCTCTGAAAGACCTTCAACGCTGTACACCGCATTTTCAATCGGCGAGCACAGCAGCCGCTCGGAGATTTCCGGTGTCGCTTGTGGCATTTGCACCACAATATTAATTCGGTCTAGAGGAACGTTTGGAAGTGTTTCTTGGCGAGTATGAGAAATGGCAAAAAAACCGGCCAATATCAGCATCACCATCAACAAATTGGCGACGGCCGGATTATCAATAAACCAGCGAATACTGGCTTTCATGGTGTCGCCTGCACCGCAGCGTCGCCCTCAGAGATATCAGACAACCAAGGTTGGCGAACCTTAACTTCTGTGCCTTCCATCATGCGTATATCGCCGGCCAGTACGACCTGATCGCCATTCGCAAGACCTGTGCTGACATAAACCTGTTTGTCATCGCGATACAGTACCGAAATGTTTCGCCGCTCCAAACGTTGGTCCTTGTTCACCAGCCAAACGCGATTATCTCGACCCACAACCGTTTCAGGTAACACCGCCACGCCAGCGAGTTCCGTCCCTTCTATAGACGCATCAAGCCAAACGCCCGGCTCTAGTGGAATTTGCCCTTCCTCTTGTATCACCCGCGCGATCAAGGCGACCATCTGGTTTTTATCAAGACCACCTTCACGACGAATAATTTCGCCCTTCCAAGTGCGTGACACGCCGGCAAAATCTGCTTTCAATGTCACCAGTACTGGATTTTCAGGCGCCGTCCCATCGTAAGGTAAATCAATAAATGACAACCATTGGTCGCGTACCGGCAAACGCACTTCAATACTATTGGGCGTATACAAGTAACCCAGCAATTGCCCCGCAGTAACATACTGTCCCGCCTTCACCTGAATATCGCGCAGACGCCCAATAAACGGAGCGCGAATTTCAGTACGTGATAATTCTAAGCTCGCGCTACGCAATGCCGCTTTTGCCGCTTCCAGCCGTGTTTGCGCCTCCGCCAAGTGCGGCACCATACGGGCATACTCTGTCGCCCGCTTACCACTCGTTCGCTTTGCCACAACTGAACGTGCGCGCGTTTCGGCAAGATGAAGCGACGCAGAACTCACTTCATTTTTACGCTGCGCCAATGCCAACTCATACGGCTCTGGGTTGATCGTCGCAAGTGCCACCTCGGGATCTACGACGGCACCTGAAACAAATCCATCCGCAACCGAAATAACCCTGCCGCTTACTTCGGCAATAAGCGGTATTTCTGACACTGGCCGCGCAACACCATTGGCGTGAATAGAAATACGCGACGGTGCAACGTCAACAGGAAGCACATCCAGTACAACACTATGATTTTCAGCCACCCTGCGCTCGACGCCATTTGGAGCCACATACAAAACCACACCGATCAGTCCTGTTACGACCACAATCCCGATCAATGCATCTCGCTGATTTCTAATCTTCAACTTAGCTGGCCAGCGCATTATGACTTCTCCAATAAATACCGTGATTTAAGATGACGTTTTAACTAACGCACCTAAAGCCGGGCAACTTCAACATAGGGAATACGATCATCTAGATCCGCACGGGGATCTGCATCAAAACTCATCAAAAAATGTTTGCTCGAAAGAGTCTGGGTACGAAATTTTTTCATGGCTTCGCGCATTGGATCATTCGAAAAGAATGCACAGACCACCGCAATACGAGCCTGCCGCGCACGATGTGCTATAGGTTCCACTAGGGCCGCCAAGACATTGGGCTGATCACCGCGCGTCACGACCGTGTGCAATGTGCGGTAACTAATTACGCCACCCGCCGCGGGTAAACGCATACCGCCAAACAGAAACGTCCAAGCGTTATAAACATGCCGAAGCCAAGACAATCCTCGCGGATACTGAACAAGTCGCGTTTGCTTAAACGACTTTTGATCCCAAACACCAACGACGCCCTCAAGCACCTCTCCGCGCCATGCGAGCCAATAATTCTCAATCTTTATGTCTTTATAATAGCTATTACCTTCCAACACCTTCTTTAGGTCATAACAGGGAAAGAACTGACGCTTTGGACCTTGATCATCCAGTAGCGCCTGCATGGATGGAAGGTCCGCCGCATTGGCACGACGAATTGTAAGGTCATGTTTGATCGGCACCAGCGGAGCAGCAAAAACAAGATGAGTAACGATATCGCCGCATGGGAAATAATTTGGTAGTCCTGCACGACCACTGCCGACCGTGGATAGCGACTTTTCATTTTCTGCGAGAATAACGGTTTGCATCCACTCGTTTGGTGCCACCAGTGTCTTCAGACCGCGAAACATTCTGACCATCACCAAGGTACCGCGATAGCGATCTGCAACCCGTAGATCATGGGCATAACGAATATTATGTCGCTCGCCATTCACATAGAGTGCGCGGCGGCCAATATTGGCCAGCGCCGCGTATTCACCACTTTTCTTATCAATCGCAACCCAAATATCAGGCTGTTCGCAGGTTACGCGGGCACCAGCATGAAAGCTCGGCTCGCGCTCAAAATTTAACACCACGCGCCCAGGCTGCGGCGACTGACGAATGAGATTCAGAATGGCGCCGTCATCCGCCTCAAGGGCTTCGCGGATCTCGTAGCTACTCACACCACAGCTCGAATCAAGCGAGAGGACTCCGGCACATCGGCTAGCCGCGGCGGCACAGGGCCATCCCAGCGACGTAACGGCTCGATTTTAATATTGCCCTCAATCATTCCACGCAAACGACATTGCTGCAGGTAAAAATCGCGCATGTCTTCACTGCACACCACTCTTACCGACGCCAGCTGATTCAGCGATCGCGCCAAACGATAATGAAAATGTTCCAGAAGAATAGATTCAGCCGTCGCTTCTATCTCATCGACAGATGAGCCCTGAGGCTCTTCCAGCAATACGATGTAGCCAGGGCGACCAGCACTATTGCTTTGTTCAAGCGCAACCAACGAAACGGTTTTCACATTGAAGCGATCGGCTAACACATCTAATACGTTTAACGCCGTCATGGTAGAAAGCTTTTCGCCGACCAGATCAACGCCGTCTTCGCGACCTAAAAAGGTTAGTGTCGGCACTTGGCCGATAAAACCGCTGACTCTCAATTCGTCGCCCATGCGATAGCGCATAAAGCCACTGCCTGTCGAAATAACCGGCGCAACGCGCTGATCCTTTTGCAAAGACCAGCACGGCACAACCACCCCGCTATCCAAGTCTTCAAATTCGTACACATGACTTTGATATGCCAGCACGTACTGACCGGCATACGGAATCGTGACAACGCCTTCAGTTGCCCACAAACCTTTTCCCTGAAAACTTGCCTGCGGTAAGTACTCCTGAAGCAAGCCGGCCCAACGCGATGCAGAGGCCGTATCCCATGCACTCACTAAAGCCAAATCCGGCCAAAATTTGGAGAAGAAATCCGCACTCAGTTCACCGCTCCAATCCCGCAAGAGTCGCGCTTGAATCAGATTACGTGGACAGCTCAAAAAACCGAGTTCGTTCTGCCTATTGCCCCAATCACCACGATCAAGGCAATCAGCCACGCTCTCGCGCCACTGGCTCAACTGCTCCAACATGGTTAATGCAAAGGTAGGGCTCCACACCGACATGACCGCCAGATGCCGATCTGCGGCGAGCATCACCAATGAAGCAAAGGCAGCGCCTTCCGACGTGGGCGCCATGGCGACATCCTCGGGCATCGCCTGCGTGGAAGCCGCCAATATTCGCTTACCCGCAGACAACAACTGCATGTCGTCGTTTAACTCCGCGTGCCCATCATCACGCATATCCGTGGGTAGCCACGACAACGACCAATAATGAGAACCGCGCGCAATACGTGGAAATTGGCGATATAAATCGGCCAGCCACGGCGCGATCGCACCATCAAGCTCGGCGAGAAATTGTTTAGTGTAGGGAATCCATTTAATGGCAGAGGTGCTGCCGCTAGTCGGCTGAAAGCGAGCAACCGGGGAATCGATCATGGCACTGCCCGTACGTCGCAACTTGTCGACGTCGCTGGCCCAATCGCTATAGCCCGTTACGGGTACACGCGCGCTGAAATCTTCCCAGCGGGTATTCGCGTTAAGATCGTATTGTTTGGCGAAAGGCGTTGCCGCAACCGCAGACATTAAAGCCCGATGCTTGCTGCGCTGAACAGCTTCCAAATTGTTGAGGTTCTTCCGGAAACTGCGCTCCCCCCAGGACACCACACGACGCAAAGCGCCGTGACCCAGACGGTGCTTTATGGTCATTGTGCGCCTCTAACCAATCCTGTAATACGCTGCCAAAATGCGCGTGGCCCGAACATGCGCAACCACAGCGGCATACGCTCACCTAAAGAACGCTTACTCACGCTGCCGTTGCCAAGAAACGCCTTATTGACGAAACGAAAGACATACAACAGAACATCATAAAACCCCACTCTGCCAATACACGGCAACTCTGTGCCGCGACGCCACGTCGGGTTACGCTCTTCAAAGAATGCAATATTACGAAAACGATCACACATCTCAGGTGTAATCCCTGCAACTTCATCCGTTAGGTGCTGATATGAATCGCCAAAATCTAACAGCTTACGCTGCGGGTCATAACATCCGGGAAAGAGGCGCTCAGAATACTGCTGCGCCATTGCTTCATAATTCTCAAACTTAGCTTCTGGATGCGGATAAAAACGAAAAAAATTATTCGCCATCAACAAATAGGTCTTATAGCCCTTAGAAATGAGCAGCCAAAATACGGGTGTAAAGGGATGACGCAAAACAACACGAACAAGGTAAAGGAAAAACTTTAACTGCAGCGCTCTGCCGCCCCAATACGCTTCTTCAATAATCGTATCACCGCTGAAGACACCCTTAGCCTTACGGCCATTCATCTCAAGGTCCATCAAGGCAACCGTAGAAAAACCGACGATCAAGCCGTCAGAGCAACGGCGCACCAGGAACGCGCCGGTCTTCTTATTGAAGTCTTTAATAAACGTAGGCATGTCCGTGTTGGCGTAATACTGACGAAACACTTCATACATGCGCGCAAGCTCTTCCGTACTAATGTTCTTGTGCGCGGTATACCGGCAATAGGTTTTATTATTTTGATTAGTCATGATGCCCGCCTCGTTATTTTATTGTTGGCGACTGCTTCTATATTCGTTCTAAATAATGGTTTCCCACCAAGAGGAGCCAGTATGCGCTCATCTGCACAAGCGTGAATGTCGTCAGGCGCCACCCAGTTGTTGTTTGGCGCCACCCCCTACTACGTCCTACCTAGCCCGAATCAAAGCCTTTCGGTTTACAGCTATGCAGTAATACAACCGATATAATGGACGAGTGTATTCTTTTTAATGACCTCCACACTCGTGCCATAAAAATGATAATAATGCGGGATAACAGGCTATGGATGCTTTCAAAGCGCTCTTCGCGGACGTACCGTCCATCAGTATTGTATACATTCGTTCACTGATTGAACTAGGTAGAGAGCATGACGTTGATCTGCTTCCATTTGCACAGGAACTCGGCGTAAACGACACCCTGATGGCCTCGCCGGAAGGGAATGTCTCAATTAATCAGCTACTAAATTTGCTTGAAAAGGCTAGCCAGCACCTCAACGACTCCAGCTGGTCCTTCAAACTTGGCCTCTCTTGGGGGCTGCAAATCCACGGCATGACAGCACTGCCGTTGTTCCATCGCGACAACCCTTTTGCCATCGCCAAACTCGCACTCAGCAACATTTCTCTGCGACTACCGTTTGTCGCACTCACCGCCCGTACTGACGGCGACAACCTCATCGTCGATTTAAACGAAAACTGGCCCCTCGGCAAAGTGCGCCGGCGCGTACTGGATATCTATTACGGCATCATGGTGCGATTTATCTCGCAAATGGGAAAATCTCTCACCATCTGCCTAGACAGCGACGATCCTAATGACAAAACAAATATCGCCAGCGCCACAGAAAGTGAAGTGAAGCTAAATCATCCTAGCAACCAACTCATCATGCGGGACTTCACCGATGGCCAATTCGTGCCCAATACACGCACCAATGACGGCGGCGAATTACCAGCCAATTCCCAAACCCAGCAAATGCTATTGCTGATCAGACGCCAAGTGATGCTTGATCCAGGGCGCTGCTGCACAATCGAACGCGTCGCAGAAAAACTCGGCTCAAGCACGCGCACACTAAGCCGCTATTTGCGCTCCTCTAACATGTCGTTCAGCACACTGCGCAATGGCGTCCGCTCACAACACGCCGAACGCTACCTACGCGACTCTTCATTACCCATTATTGATATTGCAGAACGACTCGGCTACAGCGACCAAGCCAGCTTCAGCAAAGCCTTTCGTAGCTGGACAGGACAAACGCCGGGCGACTTCCGCCGCTCACAGACGGTGCGCGAGGGGGCTTAGGGTTTACCGAAGAAGGTTTTAATTTGAGGTGTGATCGCGCGCTGTGTGCGGCGATCACAACCACTTATTTATTAGAGCCCATTACTGCAATTTCTCCCAAAGCACACGAAACTTAACATTTGGCACTAGGTAACTAAATGGCTGGCCCGTCGCGCCTAGTGATTTTAGATATTCTCCGGGAACATACTCCATGACCTCCAACGGAACGATATTTGAAGTCTCAATAGGGAGTGATATTCCTGCATGTGCAACCACGCTCAGGCCCTCTACAGGACAAATTGCTGAGTCTTGTAATGACAACACTGAAACTGCCTCACCCCATGACGAAAAAAATCTCTCGAGATCTGGAGGCAAAACCTTTCTGTCAGTTTCCTTAACCACACTAAACAACTCTGGGGCGCTTCCTTTGCCTGACTCAATTCTTGTAGTGTAAGCACCGCCCTGCTTTGTATGCTGGAGAAGTTTTGCAACATGCGATGGTAACGCATCACTAAACACTCTAGTGATCACAGAGTAAATTACGCTACTAAATGTGTTCTTTATAAAGAAGACGACTTTGGTTGCACCATTGTCATTTGGAAACCCTGATACATAGAATCGCCAATTACTTTGTATAGGCGAAGGGAGTAATTTTCTGATCCTACCTAGAAATGATGGCCCAAAGTGACCATGATTATAAGTTAATGCCGTGAGTATTGTTTTTCCATCTTTCTCAATAAGACTAACACCCTGAGGGATTTGTTCTACAGAAACTCTGCTTTCTATAACCCAATTCAGATAAATAATATTTGAAACATCGCTTTCCATCTGCATGAACGGTAAACGAGAGAGAATGGCTCTTCTTATTGCAGCGAGCAATTCCGAGTTTGCAATTAAATTTAACATATACCCCCAAAAGCCTACCTTGGGGTATATGAACTTATCTGTGGGCATAATTATTCCTAAGGCTAAACGTCGCAATCAGCCGCATTAGCGGTGATCTTCCCCCGATAAAATGGACACCACTTTATCTACGCTGCACGTTGCTCATATTCTATCGGTGACTCGTAAGCTAATCCTGAGTGTAACCGAACCGTATTATAAAAGTGATTGATGTACGTTGATAAGACACGCCGTAGCTCTGTCGCCTTGCGGTATATCGTACCTCGAATAAGCTCAGCCTTTAAACTGTGGAAAAATGACTCCATAAACGCATTATCCGTACAATGCCCAGGCCGATTCAAACTATGCCTAAAGTTATTCTCTTTCAATATTTTCTGAAACTCTCCGCCCGTGTATTCAACGCCGCGATCTGTATGAAACAGAACACCTTTCGGGTAATTCCTTTTCTTTAAAGCGTATGTCATCGCAGACCGGGTTAATTCAGTCGTTCGTGTCGTGG
>JAGPVL010000001.1 GCA_018067045.1 Gammaproteobacteria bacterium | reverse complement strand
ACATCATGAATCTCATCAAGGTACTCGATACCGGATATATGTCGATGGCCGTGAATTCTGACTGTGCTGGCATGTTTACTTAAACGGAGAAAAGGCAATGTGAAATTTACTTGCGGTACGCAGGGTGGTCATATATGTCCTAAGTTACGTGTTATCGGGTGAAGATCACAAATTCAGTGCGCCACTACAGTCCTTAGTTATTAGTTTTTTGGGCTGGAGTGATGAGAGCGGTGAGCTGAGAGGCTACGCTGGGCGATAACGGGATTGGGTATAAAAAAATCTCGCCGTTCGGGCGCTGCGGATGCGCAGCTAAACGGCGAGATTTTTTTCAAGGTGAGGCCTCGCGGACTATCTGATTGCCGCGTCAGGCTGCGACAGCGCCGCTTTCTACCTTTCTCTCTTCGTCAGCGGCTTCAAAAACAACGCGCGAGGCTTCCATTGGGTCTTGGTGTTTTTCATATTCGGCCAGCCAAATGGCGACGTTCTCAGGTATGCCACTATCCCATGGGTGGAAGCCAGGCTTAAACCAGTGTAAGTACGCTGGTATCATTTTGGTCATCATTCCACGCGGGCCATACAGACGATTAAGGCCTCGTAGTAGAATCATTGGCCTTTTGTTCATGCCGTCGCGTTTTAGCATATGCCAGAACACGGGCGCGACGAAGACATGAACCATTACTGTGCCAGCGATTAATGCGCTGGCGCGGGTAAAGTAACCGCCGCCAGCGGCTTTTTCGTAGACATCGAACGCGACAGCCTTGTGTTCAACCTCTTCGACGCCGTGCCACATAAAAAGGGCGCGCATTACCGGGTCGCTGTTGCGGAACATATCCGCATCGCCAGTCATCATTGCCTCGCCGAGAGTGGCGGTGAAGTGTTCAAACGCGGCGGTGAGGGCCAGCTGGAATTTCTTCGGGAGCCGCTTTTGTGTAATACCTAGCACGACTTTCATATTCTTAATGATTTTGTCGACGTTGATGCCCTGAGCGGCCATGACGTCATTGTAGGTGTCGTGGACGATGCCGTGCTGTCCCTCTTGGCGAATAAAGTCGCGAATATCCTGACGTAATGTCGGGTCGGTTACTTTGTCCTGATAATTGCGCACCGAATCAATAAAGAAACGCTCGCCGTCAGGAAAGTGCACAGAAAGAGCGTCGAAGAAGCGCGTCAAGACTGGGTCGCCATCGTTCCAGAAAATGGGCACATCTTTTACGTCAAATGTGGTTTTTCTAGGCTTAATACCTGAGAGCACTGACATACGTTTCTTCTCCTTCTCTTTTTTAGCGATACATCTCTTATACAGATTTAAGACGATAGCCTGATTGGCACGTCGTATTATCTAGCGGTATTGTGTTGGTCGATCGACCAAATGTCAATGAATTAAGTCGCAAGTGGGTTTGGCCGGAGTGCCAATTCTAGGGATATCATCATCGCCGCAGTCGTGGTGGAGGTGGCAGTTTTTAAAGGAATAAAAATGCGTTATACGTCTTTACGCTTGCAAATTAGCAATCATATTGTTTTAACAAAGCAGACACTCTATACGCTGTTGGCTGGAGCATGCCTTAGCCTTTCCACGGTCTTAATGGCTGGAAGTGGTGATTCTGCAACAACCTACGGTTTAGGTCCCATCAATGTTGGCTCAGCTATGGCGTTTTCGCCATTTCAGTCTGATGCTTGGGCTGTTTATTATAATCCTGCCGCAATGACTCGCTCAGCAGAGGGGCAAATAGCTGTTGTCATGCAGCATGGAGAGCAGGAGCTTCGTGCTGCCTCCTTAGGTGGAAATGCTCCACTTGCGCGCGCCGGCGATGTGCTGAGCGATCAATCGTCTCAGTTGCTGCTGCTGGGTGTTAAAACGACGCTTTCCGGCGCTCTTTCCGGCGGTGATGACTACTCTTTTGGCTTGAATATCGGAGTAGATGAGCACGCCAATAATTTCCTTCCATATTCTGCCAGCACCTCCCGCGAAGGGCAGTTTTTGCGGTATGAGTCGCAACCTTTATATTTGGCGTTGGCCGTAGCCAAGCGTTCTCTTTTGCGGGGTATTGATGTGGGTATTGGCGCGCGGCTCACGTTGAGCGCAACAGCCAGCCTTGATGCGGTAAGCGACCTAGCCGGTAATACTGACAGCGAGTCACTGTCGCTTAATGCAGAGCCATCACTGACGCCAATCATTGGCGTTAATATTCGCCCGCAGAAACTCTTTTGTGGCTCGTCGGATTGTTTGCCTGAATTATTAAATGATTCGGAGGTCGCGTTATTTTGGCGCGGCGATGCAGAGTATGAAGTCAGTGTCGATGCCAATGTGGTCATCCCCGGTGTTGTCCCGTCCCCGGGTCTGGACCTGGTTATTGTTACTCTGGATAGCTATCAACCAGAAGTTATCGGCGCGGCCATCCTGATCCCTGTCGGGAAATTCGAACTCGTTGGATCGTTAGAGCAGCAAAAGTGGTCCGAGTTAGGCGAAAAATTTTCCGGTGACACAGTACGTAATCAGGCCGCGTTGCGCTTTAAAGATATCTCTGTTCCGCGTCTGGGGGTTAGCTATCAATGGAATGAGCGGCTAAAACTGATTGGTGGTATTTCGAAAGAAGATTCCCCCCTGAAAGGTAATCGCTCTCAGGATGTGAACTATTTTGATGTCGACAAAGTGCTAATCGGCGTTGGTGCAAGTTATCGATTTAACAGGGTTCCGGGCATGTCTTTGCCGGTCGAAGTCGGATTAGGTTATCAGTTTCAAATGTTGGATGAACGTGATTTTGAGTTAACCAATATTAATTCGCCTACAGATCCGGCGCCTTATGAAACGGTACGTGTGGATGGCGACATTCATGTCCTGTCTGCTTCATTAGCGCTGCGATTTTAACTTAGGAGAGCCGCATGAAAATAATAAATAGCGCATTCTTTATTGTTGGGCTTGCGATCGTCGGTTTGTTATCCGGCTGTGGCGGTGAAGATAATATCTCCGTGCCGTGGCGCGATCCGGCGGCTGTCTACTTCGCTTATCCATACCCCGGCCAGTCGGAAGTGCCCGTTACAGCGCCATTAATTGTTTATTTTTCCGAACCGTTAGATCAGACGAGCCTAGACAATATTGCTAATACGCTACAGCTCACTGAGGCTGTTGGTGAGGACCAGGTTAACGTGACTCACACGGTTTCATCGGATCGAAAAAGTGTCATGCTACGTCCGCTGAAGCCGCTGACGCCTGCGTTGCAGTATAGGGTGGTTGGTGGTGATTTAAGCGGTGTCTCTGCGGGTGTTAAGACATCAGTATTCGACGATTTTGTTTTTACGACTGCGGGATTGCAAGTTGGCGCAAAAATTGAATTGGGTAAAGGGTTTTTTGACCTTATCGGTGTGGCGCCTCTTGATCCGATCGGTACGTTGGGTGCGATGCCGTTTGTCGACTTTTCTTCTTTCCGGTTGGCGTTTAATTATCCGCTTGATCCTCGATCCATTACGTATGGCGATACCATTCGAGTTGAAAAGCGCCTATCGGAAGATACCTGGGCGTTGCTAGAATCGGTCGGGCTATTTCATCAGGGGCGTTATTTGACGCTTGACCCATTGACCGATCTCGAAGCGGGGTCCGAGTATCGGCTAGTGCTTGATGGTGTCGTCAATCTATTTGGTGATACGTTACCGTTAATTGAGAGAGAAGGTCTGGTTCCACAGAATACTGCGCCACGGGAAACGGCGATATTGAGGGTCGGATCGCTTGATTCCGTGTCGGCTGATGTGCAGTCGAAATTAACCGGCGCCTTGCTTAATTCAATCCCGATTACGTCCTTTGTTATTGGCGATCAGAGCGCAACATCGTTAAGTGGCGATCTCGCCGCGAATTTAGGTTTTGTACCAAATTTTGTCGATGCCATCCCGTTAAGAGTGCCAGCAGGGTCTACGTTAATCGGCACGCCAGTTGAAATAAATATTGTCGGCCAAACTGCTGCGGGCATTGAAACGGGCAACGTGATTGTTACGTTGCTTAGTGATGCCAGTGGTTATTTGCTGCCTAATCCATTTTCTGACGCCAATGATGCACCGCGCTATGCTGTGTTAACGATGGATGCTGCGATGACGGCGCAGGGTTTGGAGGCGAATGCTGCCCTCAGCCAAAACTTGCTAAACATTCAAATTGTTGGTTTGGCGATAGTAGAGGAGGGTGTGCTGACAATAGATGCCGTTGGTGTGGTTGAACCTGAAGTGCTCGGCCTTGAGAAAGCGTCGGGTTTAATATCTTTTCGTATGGAAGCATACAAAGATCAGCGTAATGCCCCTCAGCCGACAAACGACAGCTCTCCTTTGCAGTTGCATTCGTGGACGCCGGGTGAGAACTATCAGTCAAATGCTCGTCCAGGCGATGCGATAATATTGAATTTCACCAAACCGATTTCTCCTGATTCAGTGCTTCAGTCAGGTGCAATCACTATTCGCAAAAATAGCGTGGTAGTTACCGATGGTTCAATGCCGATGCGTGTCGACGGTGCCTCATTGATCATCGAGGGATCTGCTATTGAGCATAATACGGACTATGAGATACAGCTCAGCAGTTTGATAAAAGATATGCAGGGGAATTTGCTCGATCAGGATTATTTTTTGCCGATCCGTTTGGATGACCTTTATTTGCCGTCATCGTCTGAGACGAATTTGAGATCGCCAATGGTGGCAACACTATACCCTGGCTATCCTTGTGCCTTTCGTAATGCAGTGTTGTCAGGGCCAGTGGAGGATTGGCGTAACGGCCGTTGTGTCGGCGGCGCCAATAGCGATCCGTTATGGCCAATACCGACCATTAATACCCGTTATGCACTGAGAGTCATTTTTTCGCGCAATATCGATGTGGATACGGTGATTGAAGGACAAACGTTTATTGTTGAGCGACGAGATGTTGATGGCGTTACGTGGCAGCCTGTTCCGGGGAATCTTTCGTTAACATCGCAACGTATTGAGTTTCGCCCGAATGAAGCCTGGCTCGCCAACGCGCTATATCGTTACACATTAAAGTCCAATGGCAATCATCGTTCCAGCGTTGCGGACTGTGGTGTTACGGCAATCTGTGCACCGGATGGTGCGCCATTGCAGACCCGGCAGCTATCACAAACGAGTCAGACTGTGCCACTTGCGCGTGGTGGCGGCCCAGATATGGTGAATCATTTTATCCCCAAAGATGATGACCGAACCTTGGTGACGCTTCGCGCACTGCCGACAGTGGATGTCAATGCCAATCTGATTCATGAGCCCGGCCAGGGTGAAGCAAAACCTTTGCCGGGCCCCGAACTCTCAAGTGAATTAATTGCGCCACCGAACTATTTGCGCCTTGAGCTTGCCTCAACCTCGGGAGTCATTAAGTCTGGCAATCTCGGCTGCAGTATTGGCACTGATTGCCCAGAGAATCGTTTTGCCTTTTTGGGGGTCGGCGCTCTACAGGCAGAACTGCGCGACTATGATCCAAGCATTGAAGTGACACGTCGTTTGGTGGATGGAGACCCTAATACCGCTGATGTGGTAACAGGGGCTATTCGGGCAGAGGTTTTGCCGAGTATTTTGACTACGACGCAGGTTTATTTGGAAGCAGAAGCAGAAGTGATTATTACTATTACTATTGGCTTGGATACCGGACCGTTAGTGTTGAGGTTGGATTATGAATCAGACGCAGAGGGTGGGGTACGCCCGATAACGGGTTATATTACTGAGACAGATAGCGGCCCTTGGTTTAGTACTAGCTTTGATATTCTGATTGATGCGCCGGAACTTAAGCCTGCTGTGTTTGGAATTGAAGTAGGCCATGATATACGCAGTAAGCGCATTAAGAATGTTACCTTGGAAGGGCCACTGCGATTTATTGAAGACGGTCGTTTGCTGCTTACGGTGTCGAACCCAGACCCGTTAATAATAAATGCCGGGATCAGGATATTCGACTACGAAGTGGGGGGGGTGGTGTTAGAAGTGCCCCCTCAGGCTGTCAACCTAACCTTATCATTCTTGCCGGTTAAGAGTTTCTAAACGAAACGACTGAACATACGAAAAAACCAAGGAACATTGTGATGTCTTGGTTTTTCTGTAGGCTATGAGTATGTCTGCGTTAACTGCCGTATTTTGACTTAATGGGCTCAATTGGCTGCTGAATGTCTGGGGTGATTGATGCACTTTTTATGCGTTCTTGTATCGATTCTTCGGCCAGATTTTTTAGGCCGGGCGCCTTGCTAAATCCATAGTTATTCATTGGAAGGTGGCGTGCCCGCCACAGCATTTCTACGGATGTGGAAGGCCTTAACATGGGTGCGTCACCATGAATATCAAAGTAGTAGCTATTGGACTGGGCGCAATTGTGGTTCAGGAACACCGTGCTCTGCTGCCGTTTTAAGATATCTTGGAAGTAGCGATTGTGGACGTCTTCGCGCACCTCGGCGCAGGTTGTCTTGCGTTTTTTGGCTTCCTGAATACAGCGGGTCAGGTGAATGGCATTGCCTTCGACCATTTTAAAGTAGGAGGTGCCGATCAGTGCGTAGGGCCCAAGCATAATGTAAAAGTTTGGGAATTTCGGAATGGTTAGGCCTTCGTAGGCTTGGAATCGGTTTTCCTCCCAGTATTCGCCCAGTTCCAGCTTGTCTCGGCCAAAAACTTCGTAAGAGGGTAGGTTGCCCTTTTCAAAGGTTTTGTAGCCAGTGGCTAATATGAGTACGTCGATACGTCGCTGCTTGCCGTCGGTGGTGCGAATGCCACGCGGCGTAATGCGGTCTATGCCGGTGGTGACCAATTCTACGTTGGCGTCTGAGAAGGTCTTGAAGTATTCGTTTGAAAAAGTAGGGCGTTTACAGCCGAAGCCATACTTGGGCGTTAATTTATCCCACAGATCCTTTCTGTTCGGCAGCTGTTCTTGCATATTGGCGATGGCCGCCTGTTCGCAGCGGCGCACGATCCAAGGCGCTTGCTTGTAGTAGATGGTGGAGATAACCATCAATGTTTCACTAATGGTGTCAGTCGCGAGGCGCACGCTGCGCTGTAGCGCAGGCAATAGGCGGAACGCGCTTTTTAGCCAAGCAGGTAAGTTGCGGTCTGGTTTTTTGAGCACCCAAATAGGGGTGCGTTGATAGACATCCAGTTGTTTTACTTGCTGTGCAATTTCTGGGATGAGCTGAACGGCCGTCGCACCCGTGCCAATGACAGCAACGCGTTTATTGCGCAAATCAATACCACTATGCCAGCGGGCCGTGTGGACTATTTCGCCTTCAAAATTATCCAGTCCTTCGATATCGGGCAGTTTCGGTGAAATAAGACCGCCAGAGGCGGAAACAATATGACGTGCAGTAATCGTTTCGCCACTTTTTAGAGTGACTTCCCAGATATGCCATTGCTCGTCAAAGCGCGTGTTTTCGACTTCTACACCAAAACGAATATGCGGATAAACACCGAACTTTGATGCAGCGCCGCGAGTGTATTGATAGAGCTCGGCGCCTGGCGCAAATACTCTCGACCAGTTGGACTTTTGATCAAAAGAAAAAGAATAAGTGAACGAGGTAATATCGACAGCGATGCCAGGGTAGCGATTGTCGCGCCATGTTCCGCCCACATCCGCCGCCCGTTCGAGAATAACGAAGTTTTCAATTCCTTGATTTTTCAGCTCTATGGCGGTGCCGATGCCGGAGATACCTGCGCCAATGATAACGACTTCGTGCTCCGGCTTTCGCACGCCAGTGTTTTTATGGTCAGGTTTGCGCTGCGGAAATACGGGCATGTTCATCATTATTCTCCAGATTTATGTTTACGCTGCAGGTGATTGTGCTCGTTCAGCGTTATCAATGGATGCGTACAGATCTCTCGTCGCGGATGCGAGCTGTGCATGCACAAAATCGATGAATTTCGGCATATCTTGTCTTGCTTCTGGCAGCAGCGAAAAAAATATCGGCCATACATGGGGCATATCTTGGCGCGACAGTAGTGTTGTCGCGACGCCCGCGCGGCGAGCACTTTCAACAACGTGGTAGGCATCATCTCGCAGGCATTCTTCTTCGCTGACGCTGACCATCATGGGGGGGAGATCGGTGAAGTCACCTAGGCATGGTGATGCGTGCGGCTGGGTTGGGTCGGCGCCGTTGAGGTAGATATCAATGGCCATGTTAATCATGTCACCGGAGAGCATCACATCGCAGGCGCTGTTTGCGCTAAGTGACGGGAATGAACCCGTTGCATCGGTGCCGGGCGAAATAAGAATGCCGCACAGCGGTGCCGGCAATCCTTCGTCGCGCGCGCGCATCAGTGTTACGAGCGACAAGTTGCCGCCAGCGGAGTCGCCGGCTACAACAAGGGGTTGGCGGGCGCCACATTCTGCGCTCAGAGATTTAAACACAGAGAAGGCATCGTTCACCGCTGCTGGAAACGGGTGTTCTGGGGCGAGACGGTAGTCGGGCATAAAAACGCGGGCATTTAGGCGTTTCGCCAGTTCGCCACAGAAGCGGTGATAGGTACGTAATGTGCCGCCAAGAAAGGCGCCGCCATGAAAATACAGTATCGTCATGGTGCTTTCCGCTGGCTCCAGCCACTCACCGGGAACGCCGGCTATGGTTGCTGGGCGCAGTGAGATGCCGGAAGGCACACTAGAGGGTAATAGCGGTGCATTCATGGTCAGGCGTAATCGCCTTTTGAGGCGCTCTTGCGTGCGAGGCTTATGTTTAACCGCAAGCGAGAGAGCTGTTTTTAAAAGTTTGGCAGGTATGGATGCCATTGCGATCCCTGTTTTTATTGAAAATGAAATGCGTAAGAGTCGGTGTTGTGACCACTGTTAACTGGCGAATAATCGATATGTTTCACCAATGACTTTGGCATAGAGTCGCGGTGCGATTCGTTTAATGCGCCAAGCGATGCGCCCATCAATTTGGGGCAGCATATAAAGATTCCCACGGTCGAGTGCGTCGAGTGTTTTTCTGGCGACGATGTCAGCCGTGGTCAACGCAAAGCGGGTCATCGCCGATTTGGCAAATTCCTGGCGGGCCGCAGGCAAGCGTCCATTATTCACGATATTGGTTGGTACAACGGTTGGGCAGAGCGCCGTCACTTTAACGCCGGTTCCGGTTAGCTCGGCGGCAAGGGTTTCCGTCAAAGACAGTACACCCGCCTTGGTAACGTTGTAGGCTGTCATCTCTGGCGCTGCGCCGAAGGCTGCGGCCGACGCGACGTTAATAATGCCGCCATAGCCCTGCGCTTTAAGACGCGGTGCAAAGAAGTGGCAGCCATGAATGACGCCCCACAAGTTGACGTTCAGACACCAGTGCCAATCTTCAAGAGAGACTTCCCCTATTGGACCGCCCGCGCCAACACCGGCATTATTAATGATCAGTGTAATCGGACGACCCAGAATTCCTTCCGCTTTGTCAGCCAGTACTTCCATTTGCTTGGCATCGCCAACGTCGCAAGTGTAGGCGACGGCCTGGCTGCCTAAAGACGTCAGCATGTCCGCCGTTTCCTGTGCCTTGATTTCATCAATGTCGACACAGAGAACGGCACCACCACGTTTGGCCACTTCGTAAGCGAAGCTGCGACCAATACCACTGCCTGCGCCGGTAACCACGGCGGCTGCGCCAGTTGATAAGCGAAGTTTTTTCCTGCTCATAAATTATCCTTTGATCACGCAGATTGACGTAATGGGTTGGAGGACTCTTGTGTGCCAACGCGCTGTGCAAGACTATGGTCGTGCAGGCGGCGAAACGCCTCATGCGTGTCACCCGTTTGTTCGAAGGCGCGCTTCCAGACGTTGATAATTTCCTTGTTGTCATCATCCCACGGATGAAAACCTGGGCGAAAATAGGGGAAGAAGCCCATCAGGGTTTTACGCATGATGCCGGGGTTGAAAAAGAGCGTTTTGCCCATTTTGATTGCGGATTTAATGTTGGTGAGCTGTTTGTCTTTATAAAGAAGATAGGACTGGTTGCCGATTAAAATTGGTAGGCCGACGAGAGTGGCAAATACCATGCCGCTGGTGCGCAGTGTGTAACCGCGTAGGCCGCCGCCGCTAGCATCAATAAAAACATCGAAACTAACCCCCTTGTGCTCGGTTTCTTCAACGAAGTGCCAGTACAGCATGGCACGCAGCTCGGGGTTGGTTTTATCGAACATGTCAGGGTTATCAAGCATGACAGAAGAAATGATTGCGGTGAAATGCTCAAAGGCTGCTGCGACCGAGCTTTGCATATCATCGCTGAGTCGGTGTTGGAATGTTTCGCGGATTACTTTGAATACGGCTTCACATTTATCGATGGGGATACCGTGAGCAACGCAGCTTGCATTCATTTCATCATGTTCACGGGCATGAATCCGCTCTTGACGAATAAAGGCACGAGCCTCCTGTTTGACCCCCGCGTGCGTTAGGCGACTAAGCTGGCGTCGGGCTGAGTTCATCACCCAGCGCTCGCCGTCTGGTACGGCGGCCAAAATGGCATTCATCCAGTGTGTCGTCCAAGGGTCGCCGTTGAACCAATGGCGGATTACATTCTCAGGGGTCATTTCGAAGTGAAGATCTCTAGGAATCACTTCATCGTAGTTGCTGGCGAGCGTTGCAATGGTCATATTTTTTTGCCCTAGGTGACTATTGAGTCATGTTATGACCCCATATTGTTTGGTTGATCAACCAAATGTCAACACGAGGAGGCGCTGTTGGTCTGAAATCCTGTTGAAGAATGGTGGTATATGCTAAAATGGCGCAGATTAACCAGTCTGCATGAAGCGACTGTAAGGAATTGCTTCAGAACTTGGAGGGCGCTTGGCGAAAAGTAAAAAAACAACGACATCAGTTGCCACGGCGGATAGGGAGTTTGTGCTGGCAACGGCGGCCAAGCTTTTCCGGAAAAGTGGTTATGAGCGGACCACCGTGAAGCAAGTTGCAGAGGCGTGCAACATGCTCCCTGGTAGCTTGCATTACCGCTATAACTCCAAAGAAGCGTTGCTGATCGACATGATGCAGTTGGGGCTTATGCGTGCCTCGGAAGCATTGCTCAGTTCGTTTGACCCCACCGATACGCCTGCGGAACAGTTACGTCATGGCGTCAATGCACATTTACGGGTGCTGGTCTCGGACTCTGATATGGTTTACGCCTTGTTGTTCGAGTGGCGCTCACTGAAGGGCGACGCTAGGCGGGAAATTGTTCGCTTGCGTGATCGCTATGAGCAACTGTGGGCCGGCATGTTGACGCTGCTGGTGGAAAGGAAAGTCATTCGCCCAGATGTCGACTTGGTTCTGCTTAGGTTAATGGGACTTGGCGCATTGAACTGGGTTGCCACGTGGTTCCATAGCGATGGCCGCTATAGCCTTGAAGATGTTGGCGACTTCGTTTGGCGAATTATTATGGATGCGGTGATTGTGAAAAAGTAAACGTTTCACTTGGGGCATCCATTAAGACGGCCCTTCTTTTGGCAACCGCCTAAGCATCACGTTTAAGTATCGCGTTTAACATATCTGTTCGCAGCAGCCAAACAGCACCTCCCTCTCTAGGCAGCACTTTTTTCAGGTGCTGCCTCCAGCTAGACTCTACTCTCAACGATGGCAATGTTAATGTTCGATGCCCTCGACGAAAGACTGTACTGCCGCAGCAAAAATATCATTGCGATCACCCGCGACCATATGGCCAGCCTTTTCCAGCTGTACATACTTGGCGTGGGGAATCAGTTCAATAAGCTCTTCTGCTCCTTCGTCGCTAACAACGTCGCTTTGCATGCCTCTTATCAAAAGAACGGGCAAGGTTAAGTTGGCGGCCGATTGTTTGCAGCGTTCGTAGTCGAACATCGCCTCGCCCTCTAGGCGCTGGTTGGCGTGCTCAAGAAAGCGTGGATCCCAGTGCCAGCGGTAGCGGCCATCTTTCCCTAGTCGTAGGTTTTTTTGTAAACCTTTTAAGCTACTGGTTGCTTTGCGATGAGGGTTATAGGCTGCGATGGCATCACGGGCCTCTTCGAGCGAGGCGAAGCCGTTCGTGTGGCCACCCATAAAATCGAGTATGCGTTTTACCCCCTCCGGCTCAACGCGCGGGGCGATGTCAACGAGGACAAGACCGCGTGCACGGGATGAGCTGTTCTCGCCAATGGTTACCATGGATGTCAGGCCGCCCATAGATGCACCAACGATAATGGGGGGGGGCGGGAAGCTGCGAAAGAACGGCGAGCAGATCTTTTGATAATGCCTGCCCACTATAATCGCCATCGCTCGACCACTCACTGTCGCCATGGCCGCGCGCGTCAAGAGTGATGGCGCAATAACCTTGCTTCGCTAGGCGCGTTGCGGTTTGTGCCCACGCGTGACGGGTTTGGCCGCCGCCATGCAGAAATAGAACCGTTGGAGCGGTCGGGTCACCGTAGCGATCTGCAGTTAGTTTAATCTTGTTATGGCCGGTGAAATTGAGGGTATAGCCTACGCTGGTATCTTGGTTCACGGGGAGGCCCCCTTGTGCTGTTGCTATGCCCATTTTGTCAGCGTCTCAACGATACGTGTGTAGTGTGTCGGTGTAATTCTTTGAATGAGATCGAGTAGTACGGCGTCGGGTCCGACCAGAATTCTTGGTTTACGGCGACTGACCCCCTTAAGAATGATGTTGGCTGCTTTCTCTGGGGTTGTCATCGCAATTTTTTCAAACAATTCAATAAAGCGTCCATGATCATTTTTACCATCTAGACCGCGATGAAAGCGTGCATTGCGGGCGATATTTGTTTTAACGCCGCCCGGGTGAACGCTATGAACGGTGACATTCGCGCTGCGTACTTCCTGGCGCAACGCTTCGGTAAATCCACGGATGGCGAACTTACTGGCGTTGTAGGCAGACTGGGTTGGCACCGCAATCAGGCCGAATAAGCTGGACACGTTGACCAGCGCAGCATCTGGTTGTGCTTGCAGTTGCGGCAAAAATGCGCGGCTTCCGTTGACCATGCCCCAGAAATTAATGTCCATGACCCAGTGGAAATCTTCGTCGGTCATTTCGTTAACGTTTTCTGCTAGTGCCACGCCCGCGTTATTTATCATCAGCGACGCGCCGCCGTGTTTTGATTGCACATACTCGGCGAGTGACTCGATGCCGGCCTTATCTCTGATATCGAGTGCGCGAAGATGAACTACATTTTCGAGGTCCTTGGTAGCCCTGTTCAGTGCTTCTTCATTTTGGTCGATTAAAATCAGGCGTGCATTACGGTGATTTAATTCCGTGGCAAGGGCCAAGCCGATGCCGGATGCGGCACCCGTGATAACGCATATTTTGTCTTTAAAGTTTTTCACGAGGCTTCCTTTATTTTTGCATCCTGCAATATAAAACGAGCCGCTTGTTCGCCGATCATCATGCACGGTGCGTTGGTGTTGCCGCCGATAAGCGTGGGCATAATGGATGCGTCTGCAACGCGGAGATTAGCAACGCCGTGGACACGTAAACGCGGATCTACTACAGAGAGTGCATCATTTCCCATACGGCATGAGCCAACGGGGTGATAAACAGTTTCTGCGCGCTGGCGAATATCTTCACGTAAGGCGTCATCACTTTGTTGATCGGCACGCGGCGAGTCTTCTGAGTGAAATGCCGAGGCAAACGCCTTGGTATGGAAAAACTGTCGGGTGAGTTTAAGGGCCTTAAGCATGACCTCCATATCATCTGGGTCAGTGAGGTAGCATGGGTCAATAAGGGGTGCGGTCTGAGGGTTGGCGCTAGCGAGGCGAATAGTGCCACGACTTTTGGGCCGTAATTGACAGACGTGAATGGTGCAGCCAAATCCTGGGGTTAATTTACGCCCATGGTCGCGTAATAGCGCCGCTAGAAAATGCAGCTGTATATCGGGACGATCCGTATCGCCACTGACGCTTAGGAAGGCGCCAGCTTCGGCAGCATTGCTGGCGAGAAATCCGCGCCGATAGCGAAAATAAAGGTACAGATCGCGAATGAGCTGGGGGATAAAAAACAGCGATACGCCGATAGAGTCACGCGTCTTTTCCCGCATAATTACGGTCATGTCTAAATGATCTTGTAGATTTTGGCCAACGCCAGGACTGTGTTGAGCGCAGGTTATTCCGTGTTCGGCTAAATGCTCTTTGTCGCCAACCCCAGAAAGTAGCAGTAGTTGTGGGGAATTGATGGTGCCACCGCTAAGCACGATTTCACGTTTAGCTTTAAGATGATGGATCGCACCACTGCCATCTTGGTATTCAACACCGGTGGCGATGTTGTCTTGAATTTCTACACGGCGTACCAATGCATTGGTAATAACGGTCAGATTGTCACGCTGTTTGGCTGGATTTAAAAAGGCGCGAGCCGCACTCCATCTTTGCCCGCTTTTTCGGGTGGATTGATAAGGGCCGACACCCGTCTGAGTAGATCCGTTGAAGTCACTATTGAGCGGAAAGCCGAGCTCTTGTCCCGCTTCGATAAAACGTGCGGTCAAGGGGTTGGGTTCGTCTACACGGGTGACGTTCAGAGGGCCGTTTTTTCCGTGATAGGCATCTTCAAGTTGTTCGTTGTGCTCATGCTCGCGGAATATTGGCAGTACATCATTCCACGACCAGCCTTCATTGCCGAGGTCCGCCCAGTCGTCATAATCTTGCTTGTGGCCACGGATATAGACCATGGCATTAATTGAGCTGCTGCCGCCGAGTGTTTTGCCCCGTGGAGTATAAAGCGCTCTGTTATTCAGTTTTGCCTGCGCGATGGTGTCGAAACCCCAGTTATATTTTCCCTGCTTAATGAGACCGATAACGCCAAACGGAATATGAATGAGAGGGCTGCTGTCTTCCGGCCCAGCCTCAAGGACGCAAACACGATTCTTTGGATCGGCACTAAGCCGGTTGGCAAGCACGCACCCAGCGGAGCCGGCGCCAACAATAATATAGTCAAACTCAGTCATTAGAGGCTTCCTGTTGATCGCATTGAATGTAGCGTTGAAGGTGGAAGTTTGCGTCACCGTTGCTTAAAGAAAGGTGGGTGATCTGTCTAAAGTGGTGGCCGATATCGAGCTCCTCGGTAACGCCGATGCCACCGTGAATTTGAATGGCCTGCTGAGCTATCAGCACGGCCGTTTTGGCAAAATAGTTCTTGCCGCAGGAAACGGCTTTTTTCCTAGTGATGGCATCGGTAGATTCGCCTTTGACGGCCATCATCCAAAGCATGGATTCAAGCTGTTGCAGGTCGATAAACATATCAACGAGGTAGTGCTGGATAACTTGGAAGCTGCCAATGCTGGTGCCGAATTGTCGGCGCATACGGGCGTATTCAAGTGTTTTCTCATACACAGCTTTTGCGGCACCGTACATATAGGCACACTCGGTAACGCGGCTGTAATCCAGTACCTTCTCGACGGCATCGTGTGCGGCTTGCCCACGGGCCAGAATAGCCTTGTCGGTAACCTCTGTGTCTGAAAAAGTAATGCTGGAAGCACGCGTTCCGTTAAGCATGCGGTATGACTGGGTAGCAACACCCGGTTGAGCAAGAGAGACCAGAACAAGGGCGTGCTCGCCGTTATGCGTGACTAACGCGATAACTTTATTTTTGTTGTCGTGCTTGTCGTCGTTAATGTGTGAAACGAAGTGTTTTTTGCCATTCAATCGGCCATTCTTAAGCGTGCTGACAGGCGCCGACACATCGTAGTGAGCGCTCTCTTCGTACAGGCCCAGGGCAATAGAGGTGTCGCCTTCAATCAGTGCGCTGAGTAATGTTTTGCTCGCATCTGTGTCAACGTATTCTAATAGTTTCCCCGGCATAAGAACGCGATCGATATAAGGGTCAATGGATAGCGCAGCGCCAATTTCTTTGGTCACTAAGCAAGTATCCACCAATGACCCGTCATAGCCGCCGGTGCTTTCGGCAAAGGGCAAACCGAACCAGCCGAGTTCGGCCATTTGTTGCCAGCGGGCATTATCGATTTGATCATCTGCATCGAGTTGTTGCAGGTAGGTATCGAAACTGTATTGATCTTTTAAAAAGCGACGGGCGCTATCTTCGAGCTGAGACTGTTCTGACGTAAATTTAAAATCCATGGGGCCTTCCTAGACAATATGGAAAATTAGCCTGTAACGCTGAGCCTGCTTATTTAGAGATCTAGCAGCATTTTGGCGATAACATTCTTCTGAATTTCATTTGTGCCGCCATAAATAGTACATGCACGTAAGAAATTGTAGCGCCGCGTGGCACGGTTAAAGGCAGTGCTGCCGATTTCGTCGTCGTTGTCCCAAGTAAGGGATAATGGTCCGCCGAGTTCTACGAATGCTTGAGAGACCTTTTGCTGCAACTCGGTTCCTTTTATTTTCAGCCCCGATGACTCGGGGCCGAAGGGCCGACCTTCATCGGTGGCGGCAACGGTACGAAAGTTGGTGTATTCCAGAGCGGTTAGTTCTATTTCGAGCTCCGCTACGCGCCGCTGACAGTCGGCATCATCCCAGCGTGAGGCGTTCATTCCTGAGGGGGTTGATTTGAGTGTTTTTTTGAGCCGTTCAAGCTCGCGCTTAGTATCGGCGACGCCGGCAATAGTGGTGCGCTCGTGGGTTAACAGGAACTTGGCAATGGTCCAGCCCATGCCTTCTTCGCCGACGAGGTTTTCAACGGGGACTTTAACGTCGTTGAAAAACACCTCATTAAGGTGGTGATGCCCATCAATGGAACGAATTGGGCGTATTTCAATGCCGGGCGTTTTCATGTCGATGAGCAAGAAGGAGATGCCTCGCTGCGCTTTTACTTCAGAGTCGGTGCGCACCAAGCAAAAAATCATATCGGCCCAGTGTGCTTGGGTGGTCCAGATTTTTTGGCCATTGACGAGGTAATGATCGCCGTCGCGTACTGCTTTGGTTTTCAGTGAGGCGAGGTCAGAGCCGGCGTTGGGTTCGGAGTAGCCTTGGCACCATAACGTCGAGCCATCCAATATGGAGGGCAGGTAGTGTGATTTTTGTGCCTCAGAGCCGAAGGAATACAGTACCGGCCCAACCATGGAAACACCGAAGGGGCTCGCAGCTGGGGCGCCGGCAGAGGCTCTCTCAAGGTCGAATATATAGCGCTGAGTCGCATTCCAGCCAGGGCCGCCATAAGCATCAGGCCAAGTGACAGCCAGCCAGCCTTTGCTGCCTAACTTCTTTTCCCAGCGTTGTTGCAGTGCCTTGTCCAGCATTTCACCGCGGGCGGTACGCTCTGTGACTTCGGGTGGGATGTTTGCGGCCATCCATTGGCGCACGTCTTGTTGAAACGCACGTTCTGCCTCGGTGAAATCCAAGTTCATGTGTTCTTCCAGTATGGTCGTTTGGTTGTTCGACCAAATTCTAACAGGTTACATGTCCTACACAAGATGTGGGGGTCATTTTATCAGACTACGGGACATCCCGGGCTATGAATAGCCGCGTGTGCGGCTTGAATGGCCTTGCCTTGAGCAACGAAGCCAGCGCAGCAAGTGCGCGCTTCACGCCTCGCTTTTCGGGGTGTTCAGTCTGGTGCGCACCCTTCGTTGCTTTTTTCGACAGGCTCCGGCAGGCCTTCAAAAAGGCGTCTCTGTTGCGCTCCAGACTGAACGCCAGAGAGCGCATTGCGTTATTTAGAGCCTGCTTAGATTAAGGTGGGGCTAAGCGGCGCCGAGACTGTCTGCTCGTTCGGTTGTTCCGCTTTTGCTTGCATCACGCAGTTTCGCCCAGCCGCTTTTGCTTCGTATGCCGGCCGCCTTCAAAAGGTCGTTAAGGTCATTAGCGAGCGCCGTCGGATAGCTGGCAACGCCGAAGCTGGCCGTTTATGGATGTCCCTTTGTTCGCCTTCTGTTTTAGATGCCATCCGTTCAAGTGAGCCATTTTCTCTTCTTTAACTCATTTTTACCAATTTTTGGTTGGATGACCAAATTATTCCGTGTAGATTAGACTAAAGACATACGCGCCCGATCAGAAGAAAGGGCGATTTTAAGGTGTACCCCTATGCACAAAGAGCCCTTGGACTTTATTCATAATGTTGGCAGCGAGTTCCTTGCCCGCGCCGATGTACCTAATGAGAAGACCTTGCGTGCATGGCGCCCTAGTGGGCTTCTGTGGCCAATGCTACGAGATATTCAAGGCCGCGCTCTCGGCTTAAGAAAACGCACTCGAATAATCGACGGCAAGCGCGTCGTCTGGCTACAGGGCGGCAACCCTAAGGGCACGCCCGTGGTGCTATTGCATGGCTTTGGTGCCAGCAAAGAAAACTGGCTCACCTTGCTGCCATTACTAACGCAACGTTATTCACTGTACGTACCGGATCTCCCTGGCTGGGGCGAAAGTCATTTTTGCTATGATAAAACCTACTCCATTGACGCCCAGGTAGAGCGTGTTGCCGAGTGGATGTCTGCTGTCCTCCCAGGGCACGCACACTTGGTGGGTAGCTCAATGGGCGGCACCATTGCCGCACTCGTCGCGGCACGCCACCCTGATTTACTCTGCTCGTTAACGCTTATGAATGCAGCAGGCGTTCAGGGCGCCGTCATGAGCCCTTTTGAAAAAGCACTGCTGCGCGGCAAAAATACGTTGGTGGCGCAAAGCACCCTTGATGTCGCCAAAGTCATACAAGCCGTCACACATCGTAATAAAGCCGTTCTTACAGCAACGCTCACTCCGCTTATGTCACAAATGATGGTTCCCCGCAAAAAGGTGAATCAACATATGTTTATACAGTTAATGCAAAGCCCACCCTCACAATCACAGCCGTCCATAAAAGACATCCAAACACCAACACTGATCATGTGGGGTGACCGTGATCGGATCATCGATGTTTCTTGCGTCGAAACGTTTGCACAGCTTATTCCCCATGCAGAGATAAAGCTGTTGCGCGACGTAGGCCACCTACCCATGCTCGAAGTGCCATCGTTAACCAGCCGTTGCCTACGTCGATTCTGGCGCGCATACAATATCACTAGCAAAAAAACCAATATCGCAGCGTAAGTTCAGGATAGATCAATAGCTTTTTAAAGAGAGAAAAATTATGACAGCTTCTATTTCCAGCATTGTGCGAAAGAAATTAACCGGTGCTAAAGTGGGCATTCCTGCGCGGCATATAAATTTTAATATTAACGAGTCCGCTCCGCGCTATTTTTATGGTGACAACGCCACTGCCACGCTATTCTTTGCCATGCTGTCCGCCTTTTTTCCACCAGGCGAGCGATTTTTTATGGAATCAGTCCGCAACTTTCGCGATCAGGTTGATGACGAAACGTTAAAAGCCGAAATATCCGGATTTATGGGGCAGGAAGCTATTCACGGCCGCGAACATGATCGTTTGAATGAGCTACTCGCCGAACGCGGCTTCGACATGAAAGCCCCAGAAAAATTCGTCAAAATGGGTTTGTCCATTCTTGAAAAACTGCCCGCCAGCACACAGCTTGCGGCCACAACCTATATGGAACACTTCACCGCTTTGCTCGGTGAGCAACTGCT
Source organism: Gammaproteobacteria bacterium (assembly GCA_018067045.1). Lineage (GTDB taxonomy): Bacteria > Pseudomonadota > Gammaproteobacteria > Pseudomonadales > Alcanivoracaceae > JARGPN01. Next base: position 6,005 of record JAGPVL010000001.1, on the reverse strand, counting down.
TAATGACAGTGAGTTCCAGGCAAAGGCCGACCCAGAAATGATCAAAATCTGGCAATGGCATGCACTGGAAGAACTTGAACACAAAAACGTCGCCTATGACGTTTACGAAACCATTGGCAATAGCCAAATGGAACGCTTCTTGGCAATGGTCGCCTCCAACGCAGTGCTGCTGCCCATGCTTACCGTCACATGGGGGTGGATGGTGGCAAAAGAAGGCAAGCTTGGCAGCCTTTCCGACAACCTGAAAGGTCTGAACATGCTGTTCGGCCGGCGCGGATTCGTCACTCAAATTCTTCCAAAAATGCCGCTGTTTAACTTCAAAAGGTTCCACCCAAAGGCTCATGACACAACCGAGCTGGAAAATGTATGGCGAGAGAAGCTATTTGGCGATCAAGGCGTACTGCTTGACGAGTTTAAAAATAAAGAAGCTATTCAAAACGCTTCAGCCATTTAACTGTAGTGGTCAATTAAATTTGGCCTCGATTTAAGAGGTTCGATTATGTCGAGCCTCTTTCTCATTCGGGGTCGCGCCCCGATTAAACGTATGCGGCCGAAGCTGCGAGTAATAGCCTGTGATATATCGAAAGATATGCGCCTGTGCTTCAATCAACGACACGTAGCCTAGCGTTGGCGCCCATTCTGTTTTAAGGCTGCGGAAGAAGCGTTCCATCGGCGCGTTATCCCATCAGTTTCCGCGTCGGCTCATGCTCTGTTTGATTTGCTTATTCCAAAGCGCTTGTCGGAACTGAAGACTCGTATAATGACTGCCCTGATCCGAGTGAAACAACAACCCTTTGGGCGTGCCGCGTTGCTCAAATGCCACGCTCAGCGCTCGACAAGTCAAGTCGCTATTCGGCGAATACGACATCGCCCATCCAACCGGCTTGCGAGCAAATAAATCTAAAACAACCGCCAGATAAGCCCAGCGCTTTGATCAGCGCAAACCGTTCAGGCTGTCTGATATTAAAAGAGCGGAGGTTTTTTTAAAATGTCTTTCTCTAGTTCACGCAGCTTGACGCGCTTCTCAAGCTCGCGGATTTTGCGCTATCTCAAGACGAAATTCTGGGGAAACATGCTGTTTTCTGTTCTTGCTCATTGTGGCACCTAATAGCCTAAGGTGCATGATAGCACCTCATTTTAGGTGGCCAAATTAAGCTGACACCTCAATGGTTGACGTTACTTATCTCTCACTAAAGTGTCAGGTGTTGTTGGCCAGAATAATCTGGCCCCTCTGAAGACATCACTAATTGGGCTTTACTGGCCCGGAGGTGGCATGAGGTTAAAGTCTTCCTTGTAGCGCACCCCACAGCCGGGGCACGTGAAGTCCTCGGGCAGGTCCATAAAGGGCATGGGTGGATACCCCTCATGTTTATCTCCGACAGCCTCATTGAAAACATAGCCACAACCGTTGCAGCGGTAGTTAGACATGGTTTTCCTCCAGATTGCCGTAGCGCGCAACGATACTGTCTCGCTTGGCTGGGTCGATGTTGACCTTGCTCAGGTCGCCTTGGATGTGGGGCAATGCCAACAACCGCTTGTCCATGATTCGGTACCAAAGCCAAGGGATGTAGGCGACGAGGAACATGCCGAAGTAGCCATTTGGCAGTTCTGGGATGTCATCGAAGTTTCGCAGGCTCTGGTATCGCCGAGTTGGGTTGGCATGATGATCCGAATGGCGTTCCAGATGGAACAGCAGGATGTTGCTGAAAATATAATTGGCGTTCCAGCTGTGATAGGGCTGGCAATGTTCATAGCGGCCGTTTTCTTTGCGCTGGCGAAGTAGCCCATAGTGCTCGATGTAGTTGGCACTGGTCAGCTGGAACCATGCCCAGAAATTATGGATGAGCAGAAAAGGAACCATGATCCAACCGAACAGAATGATTAGGCTGCCCTGCAGTAGAATACTGAGTGCATAGGACTGGAGCACTTCGTTGTGCGGGCTCCATGCGCTCTTGTTAAGGCGCTCTAGGCGCTGCTTTTCTTCGTGCCAGCCGCGGGCAAAGGCGCCTGGAATCTCGCGCAGCATGAACTTATAGATGGACTCGCCCATGCGTGAGCTGGCTGGATCCTCTGGTGTAGCCACATCGCGATGGTGGCCGCGGTTGTGTTCGACACAGAAGTGTCCGTAGGTGCTGACAGAGAGCGCTATCCGAGCCAGTGCCTGTTCGAATCGACTCCGCTTATGCCCCAGCTCGTGGGCGGTATTAATGCCAAGCCCACTGTATATACCTGCGGTGAGCGTCACGGCTAACACTGACCACGCGGACAACTCTTGCGTGCCGACAAACCAAGCGGTGATGAGCAGCACCATCACGTGCAGCGGCACAGTCAGCCACGTCAGTATGCGATAGTAGTTAGCTTCTTCGAGCTGGGGCACCAGTTCTTCCGGCGGGTTATTTTCGTCGGAGCCGAATACCTGATCGAGCAGTGGTACAACAGCGTAGATAAAGATGAGCGGCGCCAGCAACATATAAGGATTCTCACCCATGCCGAAATAGCCGGCTATTCCTGTGAGCGCCAGCAAGGGTAGGAATAAGGATGCGATCCAGAGGTGTCGTTTTTTGTCTGTGTACTGAATCAGGCCCTTTTCGGGGTGATCTAGTCGATAGGTTACGTTCATGATGGATTCCTCAACATTAAAATCTAACTTGACTGTAACCCATGAGTGGAACAACCTTTATTTCATTTAATGACACATGAGAGATCATTAAGTGACAATTGAATCCGATGATAACCGTGTTGATTTTGTGCCAGCCGCAGACTACGACGTCGCGGCGGCGTATGTGCGCCTGATTCTGCAAGGTGGGAGTGTTTCACCGGCGGTATTACTTGAAGGTTCAGGGCTGAGCGAAGAAACGTTGGGGGATACGGGGTTTGTCTCTTGGCGGTCTCTGGCAGCAGTGTTCGAAAATCTTCATGTACAGGCCGGCTCCTCTGTTTGGCTTGCCGAGCTCGGCGAACGACTCAATATTACCTCTCACGGTGCGCTTGGTTTTGCTGCACTGACTGCGCCCACTTTGGGTGATGCCATGGCGACGATGGCCACCTATTACCGTGCCCGTATTACTACGGTGGAGATGACGCTTTGCGAAGTGGAGCAGGACTTGCAGCTTACCGTTTGCGATGTCACCGGTGATCCGGTTTTTTCGGAACGTGTTGCGCTGATTATTTTGAAAGTGGTGGAATCATTGTTGGTCGCGATACTGGGCACGATTCCTGACAATGCCATCAAGGTCTCGTTGGCTAGGCCAAAAGATGCAGATGCTAGCCTGATTAGAGGGATGTATCGGGCCAAGGTTAGGTTCGGCGCCGAGGCTTATTGCATAGCCATACCGGCAAGTTGGAAAAACATGCCATCTCCACTTCACGAAAGGACGGTTTATCGTGACAACATGCTCGAGTGCCAGCGGTTAATTGAACGGAGCAACGCCTTCTCTGGGGCAGCGGGTATGGTCAGTTTTATGTTGCGAGCCTATCTCGACGCTAGCCTTGCCGGGCAGGATGTGCCTGTTAGGCCGCCCACACTGGGGGTTATTGCGGAGCGGATGGCGGTAACTCCACGCACATTGATACGTCGACTTAAGCAGGAAGGTGAAAGTTATCAGGGCACTTTAGATGTGTTGCGCAAGGAATATGCGGAGCGTTTACTTGCTGATGTTGGCTTCAGCGTAGCCGAAATCGCCACCCTTCTCGGGTATACAGAGCCGCCCAATTTTGGCCGCGCCTTCCGGCGCTGGTACGGCGTTTCACCGGCAACCTGGAGGCGGACGAAGAGCTGGCCGAAACGGTAAGCTGGTCCGGCGTCATCTTTAATTTGCCGAACTGTTCCGTCCAATATGGGAAACAGAAGCAAAGGATACCCACGACCTTTTGCAGACGTTGTCGGATTTGACGTATAGGCGATGTGGTTTTTTCTGAAGAAAGTTATGGGTGTCCTGAGTTGGTTGTTGGTTGATCCACTATTAACCAACAGTGGAGCATACGAAAAGGGCAGAAGGTTCCGTCAACTTCTGACGTTGCCTTGGCTGGCGGTGCGGTTGAGCTTGATGCAACCTTTCTTTACGCAGACCTGGCTCATTCGTCGAAGATCGCGAAAGAGCTAGACCGTCGTGTAGCAGCAAAGATTTTGAAATCTTTCCTAGCTACTGCAGCTCGGCTGGTACGGCATAACGGCGGAACCATCGTCAGCTTCGATGGCGACAGGATTCTTGGTGTGTTTTACGGCACCAATAAAAACACATCGGCGGCGAAATGCGCCTTGCAGATCAAATACGCAGTTGCGGAGATCATACGACCCAAGTTTGAAGCCAAGTACCCAACCGTCAAAGACGCTTCATTCACTATTTCTCACGGTGTGGGCATCGATACAGGCACGGTGCTCGCGGTTCGGGCAGGTGCCCGAGGCGGTAATGACCTTATTTGGATAGGTCGTGCACCAAATCTTGCGGCGAAGCTCAGCGACCTTCGGGAATCACCGTACAGTTCATTCATCACTGCATCCGTGTACAACGCAATGCATGAGTCCTCAAAGTTCGGCGGCAAGAACAACGAGAGTATGTGGGAGAGAAAAGATTGGAAGTTTCTGGGCCAGACTATCCACATTTATTGTTCAAGCTGGCAGTGGGAGCCGTGAGGATCGGGCTAACAAATCGCTGCAGGGGACGTTTGACCCGTCGCCCATTTTGCTTCCGCAAAATAGCCGCCGCCTCAAACACCCCTGAGCTCAGGCGTTATGTGCCAATGCCTCATGGCTGTTTAGATAAGTAGTAATTTGAAAGTCAGTGCCACGGAAAGGCCAGTCATTCTGTAGCGTTTACTCAACGCACATATCTGGTAGTTTCTTTCTTGGTGGTCATATTTGGCGTCATCGCTGCTGCTGTGTGGTTGCCACAAACAGCGAAAATTGTCGCCATAACAAGTGAAGGCACGCGACCCAATACACTCCGCCTGAGTTTTGTGCGGGAAAATACTCGCACAAAACCCAAGCTCCGGCATTGGGCGCGTGCTTCAAGCGTTATGTGGATATATGAGAAAACATCAACATACTAGGCCTCTCTCGATGGGCTTTCTTGCCAGTATATTTCTTGTTCCGACGGTGGCTTTTGTGATTCCCGCTGTATCCGGCGATGTATTTATCGGAACGATGCTTTTTGTATTCGGATTATTAATTACAAGTTTTTCCTCCTTATGTTTGGGGGTGCCGGGTATTATTTTTCTGCGGAAAGCCAATCTGCTAAATGCAGAAATTGTGTCTTTCTTCGGTGCCCTGGCAGGCGCTATTTCGCTTGCCTATGTGGCTTACTCCTTGAATTTCTACCCTCAACTAGGAAATGAATACGAAGCTCTAACAAAGCATGCTATCCCATCTACAAAGATAGGTTCTGCGTTAGGCTTTATATCTGCGTTGGCATTCTGTGTTGGCGCAGGCATTAAAAGCGAGATTCTTGTCCGCTTGGTCCCAGCCAAGAGTCAGGAGTAACAGTGCTTAAGAAGTCGGCTCACATAACAAGTAAAGGCATCGGACGCTTCCGCGCCGTTGCTTAAAGCGTTGAGGCTGTAGAAAAACTCCTAAAAGCCGACGTTTTTTGCTAAATTTCAGCATCGCTAAACGGACTGTAGCTATGCCAAATTTCAAGAGATACTCTTATGACCAAACCGCAATGGTAGTGGTCAATTTTAAAGAGCAGCTTCGCCCGGATACGTTTGAATTCACACTGCACCATCTGATTGAAGACCATATCGATCTGTCGGCCTTTTACGATAAATACAACAATGAAGGCGGTGGTCGAGCTGCCTACGACCCTGCAATCCTGCTTAAAATCATTCTATTTGCTTACTCTAAAGGAGTTCGCTCTAGCCGCGATATTCAGTGGGAGTGTGAGCACAACATTATCTTTAAGGCTCTGTCTTGCGACACGGTTCCACACTTTACCAGCATCGCCAGCTTTATTAGCAGTTACCCCGATGCCATCGAGTCTGTATTTGAGCAGGTGCTGATGGTCTGT